>CAWVKK010000064.1:0-10037 GCA_963929865.1 uncultured Eubacteriales bacterium
AAAACCAATCCACAGTATCTCCAAACAGTATAGCATACAGACCTTGGAGAGGGTCTATAAACACTACTACTTTATAATACGAGGAAAGAAAAAATGGGAGAGCAAAAAAAAATAAAGATCGCTTTGCTGGGCGCAGGGACGGTTGGAACAGGAGTTTATAAGGTCCTGGAAAACCAGAAAGAGGAAATGAAAAATAAGATTGGCACAGAGCTGGAAATCACAAAAATTCTCGTCAAAAATAAGGAAAAAGAAAGACCAGGAATCCCAAAGGAGCTGCTTACAGACGATGTGCAGGAAATTTTTAAGGATCCGGAAATCCAGATTGTAATTGAAGTGATGGGAGGCATAGAGCCGGCAAAAACGTATATTCTGGAATCGTTCCGCTGCGGCAAAAACGTAGTCAGCGCAAACAAAGACCTCATTGCAGAGTACGGAAAAGAGCTGTTCGACGCGGCAAAAACGTATCAGAAGGATTTTATGTTTGAAGCGGCGGTGGCAGGAGGAATCCCGATTATCCGACCGCTGAAAGAATGCCTTTCAGGCAACAATCTGACCGAGATCATAGGGATTGTAAACGGAACAACAAACTTTATCCTGACAAAAATGACAGAAAACAGAATGGAGTTTCAGGAGGCGCTCGAGATGGCGCAGAAACTCGGATATGCCGAGGCAGACCCTACCTCAGATGTAGAGGGGCTGGACGCTGGAAGAAAGATGGCGATTATGGCGTCCATCGCCTTTCATACCCGGATCACTTTTTCCGACGTATACACAGAAGGAATCACAAAAATCTCAGCAGAAGACATCCGGTATGCAAAAGAGATGGGATGTGAAATCAAGCTGCTTGGATTGGCGAAGAACAACCCAGACGGAGTAGAAATTCGGGTTCATCCAATGCTGATTCCAAGCAGCCACGCGCTGGCTTCAGTGCGGGATTCATTCAACGCCGTCTTTGTCCACGGCGATGCGGTGGGAGATACGATGTTTTACGGAAGAGGAGCCGGGGAGATGCCAACAGGCAGCGCCGTGGCGGGAGACGTTATGGCGGTCGCGCGCAATATCGAATATCGATGCAACGGCAGAATCGGATGCACCTGCTATAAAAAGATTCCGATTCAGAAAATTGAAAATACATGGAACAGTTATTTCCTGAGAATTCAGGTAAAGAACCGCCCCGGCGTCCTCGCCAATATCGCGGCGGTCTTTGGCAACAACCAGGTCAGCATCGCAGAGATGATCCAGAAAAAGGCGGAAAAGGATAAAGCAGAGCTGGTTGTGATCACGGACAAGGTATGCGAAAAGAATATCAGAGATTCCGTGGCAATTTTAAACGGCATGTCGATGATCAAAGAAATTTCGAGCATTATCCGGGTTTACACAGGGCAGGAGCAGGCTTAAAAGACGATGTGGAAAGGGAGAGAAAAAGATGAATGAGACAGAAACTATGCTGCATTTTATAGAGAAGAGTCCGACTGCATTTCACGCTGTAAAAAATATCGCTTCTATTTTGGAGAAAGATGGCTTTATCAGACTGAGAGAAGAAGAAACGTGGAGAATTTGCCCGGAGAAGAATTACTTTGTGACCCGCAATGACGCTTCGGTGATCGCGTTTAAAATCCCGCGCGATCCGTACGAAAGCTTTCAGATTGTGGCTGCGCATGACGATTCTCCAGGTTTTAAGATTAAGGAATACGCAGTCAACAACGGCACAAAACCGTACGCAGCGCTCAACTGTGAGCGGTACGGTGGGATGATTTTGTCATCGTGGCTGGACCGGCCGCTCTCAATCGCCGGAAGAGTGTTTGTGAGAGAAGAAAACAAAATCAAAGCTGTTCTGGTCGATATGGAAGATGAAATCGTTTTGATTCCGAATCTGGCGATCCATATGGAACGGTCGCTCAATGAAGGATACGCCTATCAGCCGCAGACAGATATGAGACCTCTGTTTGGTCTGGGAGAAGCAGGCGAAGAACGCTTTCTGAAAAATATGGCGGATAAAATCGGAGTCAGAAAAGAAGATATAATCCAGAAGGAACTGTTTTTATATAATCGGATGCCCGGAAAAATCTGGGGACCTGAAAAGGAATTTGTATCTTCTCCCAGGTTAGACGACCTGCAGTGCGTTTACGCAGCGCTGGAAGGATTTCGGAGAGGAAAACCCAGACAGAGCGCAGCCGTGCTGGCTGTCTTTGACAATGAAGAGGTGGGAAGCCAGACAAGACAGGGGGCGGATTCTGAATTTTTAAAGGATGTGCTGAGAAGAATTCATCTTTCGGCTCAGAGGACACAAGAGGAATTCTGCCAGGCAATGGCTCAGAGCTTTCTTGTCTCGGCTGATAACGCCCATGCGCTGCACCCGAACCATCCGGAAAAGGCAGACCCCGACAACAAACCTTTGATGAATGGAGGAATCGTGATCAAATTCAGCCCCAAATACGCGACAGACGGCGAGTCAGCCGCGGTATGGCGGGAGATATGCCGGATGGCGGATGTGCCGGTACAGATTTATATGAACCGTTCCGACATTCCGGGAGGAGCCACGCTCGGCAGAATCTCAGATTCGCATATTTCTGTCCCGACTGTTGACATCGGGCTTGCACAGCTTGCCATGCATTCCTCCTATGAGACGGCAGGGGCAAAGGACACACGCCATCTGATCAGGGCGATTGAAAAATTTTATGGTGTCCGCATAGAGAGAAGCCAAAATGGCGTCGCCATCCGATAGCGGCGAAGAAAAATATTAAAAAAATATAAAAAAACAATAAAAGAATTCTTTATCGATATGTGATACGATAGCGGCGTAAGAGAGGGAGCTGTCTCTTTGCGCATAAGAAGAAACAGAAGGGGAAAACGAGATGACAAAAGAAGAATGGAAAAGACAGATCGAACAAGGACCGATCTTATTAGACGGAGCGACAGGATCAAATCTCATGGCGGCGGGAATGCCAAGAGGCGTGTGTACGGAATCCTGGATTCTGGAACACCGGGATATTTTGATCCATCTGCAAAGAGAATATGAAAAAGCCGGCAGTCAGATTGTCTATGCTCCGACGTTTGCGGCAAACCGAATCGGACTTGGCGGGCATGGACTTGCCGACCGGGTGGAGGAATACAATGAAAAGCTGGTGCAGATTTCCAAAGAGGCGGTGGGAGACCGGGCATGGATTGCAGGAGATCTGACAACGACGGGCAGGACAATCGGAGAAAATGGAACGATTACATACGAAGAGCTGCTGGAGGTGTACAAAGAACAGATTACATGCCTGGCAAACGCAGGCGTAGATCTTTTGGTCGCCGAGACTATGATCAGCGTAGAAGAGACGATGGCAGCTCTTGACGCGGCGCGCTCTGTCTGCGATCTGCCGATGATGTGCAGTCTGACAGTCAGCGCAGACGGGACGGCTTTCTTTGGCGGCAGCGCCGTTGAGGCGGTGGAGACACTCCAGGCGATGGGCGCGGACGCTGTCGGAATCAACTGCTCCGTAGGTCCGGACCAGCTGGAGGCGGTTGTGCGCAGCATGAAACGCGCCGCAGAAGTACCCGTGCTGGTAAAGCCAAATGCCGGGATGCCAACGATCGACGAAAAGGGAATGGCAGTGTATACGATGAAGGAAGAAGCGTTTGCGCAGGCCATGATGCGCCTGATTGAAGAAGGAGCGTGGATCGTAGGAGGGTGCTGCGGGACAACTCCGGCTTATATCCGAGCGCTGGCGGAAAAGATAAGACAGGCAAAGAAAAAATAAACAGCGTCTGGGCAGAAAGAGACAGCGCAGAGCGCGTAAAAGAGACAAGATGGCACAGGAAAGAGAATAGAGAAAATAAAGATACGAAGACGAGTGTCAAGGAAAGGGGTCAGATTATGAACAAAAAAGCAGTGAAGATTTTAGTGGGAGGAACCGTACTTGTATCGGCATTTTCAGCGGCTGTGCCAGCCGCAGCCGGCGCGGCGGTCTATGTGCAGGAAGCGGAAGCTGAAGAAGTATCAATGGAATGCGAGCAGGAATACGAAGGGGACTTCTATCCCGGAGAAGCTTCACCTGAAATTTCAGAATGGTGGGGCGGCTTCTATCCGGAGGATCCGCAGTGGGAGACAGAATACCAGATTTTTGATGATCTGCAAGTCTGGGAAGAAGAGGGAAATCCGGATGAAGAGGCAGATCCGGATTCGCTGGAATATCTCTGGAGCTTTGATGAGAGCGAACTAGAAGGGGCAGATCCAAAACGCGCCGATTTGCTCGAAGAGAATCAGAAGACAGAAGCGGCACCTGAGAAAAACATGGCGGATGAAATCTGGATCGGCCTCTATCCGCTTGCGCAGTATCCGGAATTTCCGACCGGATGCGAAGTCACTTCTCTGACGATGGCGCTCAATTATGAAGGATTTGACGTCTCGATTGGAGAGATCGCAGATCGGTATCTGGAAAAAGGAGAGCCCGGTTCTAAGAGCTACCGGGAGATTTTCTGGGGTGATCCAAGATCCTCCGAGTCCTTTGGATGCTTTGCGCCCGTGATCGTAAAAGCAGCCAATCAATATCTGGAAGATCAAGGATCAGACAAAAGAGCCGTTGATCTGAGCGGGACGGAGCTGGAAGATCTGTATGAGGAGCTGCGCTGCGGTTATCCGGTTCTCGTATGGGGCAGCATGTATATTGACACGGATATTGTGGAGGTCGGTTCCTGGGAAATTGACGGAGAGACGGTGACGTGGCCCGGAAACGAACACTGTATGGTGCTGGTGGGATTTGACACGGAAGAAAATACAGTAAGAGTCTGCGACCCGCTGAGAGGCATCATGGTGTATGACAAAGACCAGTTTGAGCGCCACTATGACCGGCTGGAACGCCAGGCCATCGTGATCAAAAAGCAGGAGCGCTCAGGAGAAGCGGCAGAGAAGGAAGAATAAAAAGATGCGCAGAAACTTGCCCAGCCGCACAGTTTTCGCAATCTTGCAGACATTCCTTGCAGTTTTTTGATGTCCAGGTTAAAATAGACAAAAAACAAAATGCAGAAAAAGGAGACAAAAGGATCATGTACAAAGAGCAGATTGACCGGTATATTGATTCCCACAAAGAAGAAATGATCGAAGATTTAAAAACGCTGGTGCGCATTGACAGCCAGAAAACGGATGCAAAGGAAGGAATGCCATACGGAGAAGGACCGGCTAAAGCGCTTGCCGCGGCAGAAGAAATGATGAAAAAAGCAGGATTTCTTACAAGAAATTATGAGAATCATGTCGTGACCGCAGACTTTTCAGAAGAAGAAAAGCAGCTGGATATCCTTGCCCATCTGGACGTTGTGCCGGCGACGGACGGATGGACGGTGACAAAGCCATTTGAACCTGCCGTCATAGGCGGACGTATTTACGGAAGAGGAACCTGCGACGACAAAGGACCGGCGATTGCGGCGCTGTATGCCATGAAGGCAGTCAAAGAGCTGAACATCCCCCTCAAAAAAAACGTGCGTCTGATTTTAGGAGCCGACGAAGAGTGCGGTTCTTCCGATTTGGAATATTATTACGGAATCGAAGAAGAAGCGCCTATGACCTTTACGCCGGACGCTGATTTTCCGGTGATCAACATTGAAAAGGGAAGACTTTCCAAAAAATTTAGCGCCTTTTTTGAGAGAGAAGCCGCGCTGCCCAGGATTGTGTCTGTGCAGGGCGGAGAAAAATCAAATGTTGTTCCGGGAACGGCAAAGGCAGCCCTAGAGGGATTTGACCCGGCGCTTCTCGCAGAGAAAGCCAAAGAGGCAGAACAAAAAACAGGGGCGGCATTTGTTCTGACAAAGGACAACGGGACGACCGCCATTTTGTGCAGAGGAAAAGCCGCCCATGCATCGGCTCCGGAAGGAGGCATAAATGCTCTGACGGCTCTTCTGACCCTTCTGGAGTCTCTGCCTGCGGCGCAAAGCGCGGGGCTTGAGAAATTAAAAGCGGTTGCACAGCTCTTTCCGCATGGAGATCACCAGGGAAAACATTTAGGAGTTGAGATGGAAGACGAAATCTCCGGAAAGATTACCGTATGCCTCAGCGTCCTGCGATATGACGGGATCTCCCTGACAGGAGAATTCGACTGCCGCGCGCCGATCTGCGCCAATGACAAAAATCTGACCGAGGTCATAAAAAATCGGCTTCAGGAGAAAGGCATCGCGATGGAAGCAGGAAACATGACGCCTCCCCACCATGTGCCGGGAGACTCTCCTTTTGTCAGGACGCTGCTGGAAAGCTACGAGAGGTATACGGGAATCAAAGGAAAACCGCTTGCGATCGGAGGAGGAACATACGTACACAATTTAAAGAGAGGCGTTGCCTTTGGGTGCGAAGATCCTTCCGTCGACAATCACATGCACGGGGACGATGAGTTTATGCTTTTGGATGTCTTGTTTATGAGCGCAAAGATTTTCGCAGATGCGATTGTGAAATTATGCGGCTGTTAGACATACAGAAAAATAGCGCCGGAAAAAGAAGGCAGACTGTGCGCCAAGGCGGAAAGGGAGAAAAAGTAAGGAAGGAAAAGACGAGATGAATATCATTGTTGCAGTGGATCAGAACTGGGCGATAGGAAATAAAAATGAGCTGCTTGTCAATATCCCGAAAGATAAAAAATTTTTCCGTGAGATGACGATCGGAAAGGTTGTCGTAATGGGAAGGAAGACGCTGGAAAGTTTCCCGAACGGGATGCCTCTTGCCGGCAGAACGAACATTGTCCTGACAAGGAATCAGGATTATAAAGTAAAGGGCGCCGTCGTAGTTCACTCTGTGCAAGAGCTGCTGACTCAGCTGGAGCGCTACGACAGCGAGGATATCTATGTGATCGGAGGAGGAAAAGTATACGAGCTTCTGCTGCCATACTGCGACACAGCCCATGTGACCAAAATTGAGCATACTTATGCAGCGGACACGTATTTCCCGGATTTGGACAGGACACAAGAGTGGCAGATCACGGGGGAGAGCGACGAGGAGACGTACTTCGATCTGGAGTATTATTTTCTGCGGTATGAAAGAAAAGGAAAAAAAGAATAAGTTTATCATTTTACCTTGACAAAGCGAAAAGAAAGTATAATAATTAGAGAAAATTGATAAATTATTCGGGAGGATGAGAAAAAATGCTTGAGATAAAAATTGAAAGAACAAAAAATCCGAAACCGATCCCAGGACCGGAAAATCCACTGGTATTTGGAACTATTTTTACGGACCATATGTACGTGATGGACTATACGGAAGGAAAAGGATGGCATGACCCGAGGATCATTCCGTATCAGCCGCTTGTGCTGGAGCCTTCTTCGATGGTATTCCACTATGGTCAGGAGATGTTTGAAGGTTTGAAGGCATATAAAACAGAAGACGGAAGAATTCTGCTGTTTCGGCCTGATAAAAATATAGAAAGAGCAAACAGATCGAATCACCGTCTGATGATCCCGCAGATTGACCCGGACGACTTTTTAAACGCAATCAAAACTTTGGTTAAGGTGGATGAGGCATGGATTCCGACAAAACCGGGAACCTCTCTGTATATCCGACCGTTTGTGATCGCGACGGATCCGTTTTTAGGGGTGAGACCTTCTGACACCTATAAATTTATTATCATTCTTTCGCCGGTAGGCGCTTATTATCCGGAGGGACTAAACCCTGTAAAAATCTGGATTGAGGATGAATACGTGCGCGCAGTCAGAGGCGGTATTGGAGAGGCAAAGACAGGAGGCAACTATGTGGCTTCCCTTGCCGCGCAGGTTAAGGCGCATGAGGAAGGCTACTCCCAGGTTTTATGGCTGGACGGCGTGGAGAGAAAGTACATTGAAGAAGTAGGGGCAATGAATATCTTCTTCAAAATCAACGGCACAGTGGTAACTCCTATGTTAAACGGAAGCATTCTGCCGGGCGTCACAAGAGATACGTGCATTGCTCTGTGCAAAGAATGGGGATTGCCGGTAGAAGAGAGAAGAATTTCCGTTGACGAGCTTGTGGAGGCTGCAAAGAACGGCGCGCTGGAAGAAGTCTGGGGCAGCGGAACGGCGGCAGTCATTTCACCGGTCGGTCATCTGAGATATGAGAACGATGTTTTTGAGATTCAAGACGGAACAATCGGAGCTGTCAGCCAGAAGCTGTATGATACGGTTACAGGCATTCAGCTTGGAAAACTGGAAGATACTCACCACTGGACTGTGGAGGTAAAATAAAACCCTGATCAGACAAAGATCAGGCAACTATAAAAAGCTGCTGCAAAACAATCGCATTTTGCAGCAGCTTTTCCATTCCCGCCTGAGCCGAACAAAAAACAGTATAAAAAAGACGGCAGCCATGCTATAATGAAAAAACAGCATGAAACAAAGACTGTGCTGGCAGAATGGAGGCGTATTTTATGTACAGAGACCATACAAAAAAGATTCAGATTGGAAACAGGACGATCGGAGGAGGAAATCCGATTCTGATCCAGTCTATGACAAATACAAGGACAGAAGACGTACAGGCAACCGTAGCGCAGATAAAACGTCTGGAAGCTGCCGGATGCGACATCATCCGCTGCGCGGTTCCCACTATGGAAGCGGCAGAGGCATTATCCAGGATCAAAGCGCAGATTTCCATCCCATTAGTCGCAGATATCCACTTTGACTACCGTCTGGCAATCGCCGCGATAGAAAACGGAGCCGACAAGATCAGGATAAACCCCGGAAACATCGGAGGCAGGGAACGGCTCAAAGCCGTCGTAGACGCCGCGAAGGAGAGAGGCATCCCCATCAGAGTCGGCGTCAACAGCGGATCGCTGGAAAAGGAGATTGTGGAGCGGGATCACGGCGTGACGGCAGAGGGGATAGTAGAGAGCGCGCTCGATAAGGTTCATATGATTGAAGAGGCAGACTATGATCAGATTGTCATCAGCATCAAGTCTTCGGACGTACGGATGTGCGCCAGAGCGCATGAGCTGATCGCAGAAAAGACGAGATATCCGCTCCATGTGGGGATCACAGAGGCAGGAACGCTCCTGTCAGGAAATATCAAATCTGCAGTGGGGCTTACCCTGATTTTATCAAAAGGAATCGGAGACACCGTCCGTGTTTCGCTGACCGGAGATCCGGCAGAAGAGATCAAATCTGCAAAATTAATCTTAAGAACGCTTGGTCTGAGAAAGGGAGGAATAGAAGTCGTATCCTGCCCGACCTGCGGAAGAACGCAGATTGATCTGATCAAGCTTGCCAACCAGGTGGAAAATATGGTGTCAGACTTTTCTCTGAATTTAAAAGTAGCCGTGATGGGATGCGCAGTCAACGGACCTGGAGAGGCAAAAGAAGCTGATATTGGAATCGCAGGCGGGAAAGGAGAAGGAGTGCTGATCAAAAAAGGACAGGTGGTAAAAAAGCTGCCGGAGGATCAGCTGCTGTCCGCGCTGCGGGAAGAACTTTTAAACTGGGGAGAGCAATAATGGGACAACAATTTTTTGAGGTGTTTGCTGCCCTGAATGTCTCAGGAACGCTGCAAAGACTGTTTGAGGAAGCAAAGATCTTAAAAGTCAGCATCAACTCCAAAAAAGATTTTTTACATATTTTTCTGTACAGTGAAAAGCTGATCAAAAAAAAATATATCTATGAGATGGAAAAAGAGATCGCAAAACAAATTTTTGCAGGGATCGACATCCAGGTTAAAATCATAGAAAGATTCCGGCTTTCCCGGCAATATACGCCGGAGATTCTTTTTAAAGAATATCGGGACAGCATTTTAATGGAGCTGCGGTCGTACAGCATCTTTGAGTACAATCTGTTCCGGCAGGCAAAATTTGCGTTTGAAGATGAGACGCGGCTGCAGATGAGCGTCCCTGACTCCGTCTTTTTGGAAGACAAGCTAAAAGACCTTGTCCGTATTCTGGAAAAGATTTTTGAGGAACGGTGCGGTCTGCCCGTTGTGGTCGACGTGCACATTGAGAAGGCGCAGGACAATCCGGAAAAACAAAACGGGGAGACTGAGATAGAGCAGGAGGTTGCGGCTGTAATCCGTCAGGTTAAGCAGAGAAAAACGGAAATCCGGGAGGAAAAAAGAGCGTCCCAGG
>CAWVKK010000065.1:0-220309 GCA_963929865.1 uncultured Eubacteriales bacterium
GTTCCCGCGCTCCTCTTGGGGCGGTTCTTCCGCGCCGTGTCTTTGGCGTCTTTTTGTCTCTGTGTGCGCCTGCGCCTCTTCTTCGAGCCAGTCTTCCTCAAACTCTTCTTCCTCTGTGGCTGCCGTGCCCTCTTCGATCACAAAATTCGCCACGCTGTGCGCAGGGCTATGCGCTTCTTCCCGCAAGGCTGAGCGCTGTCTTCTGCTCATTTCCCGCTCCAGGCGCTGCTTCGCCTTTCTCTGCTCCCACAGCTCTTTTTGGTGCGCGGATTCCTCCCTGGCAGAATCGTACACTCTCCTGCCGCCCTTTTCGATGCCTGCAAACAGCGATTTTCCCGTCAGAAGGGTAAACGCGATCACGGAGAGGAGGAACAAGATCACATACGTCCCCGCCACGCCGACTGCCGGACAGCAAAGGCTGCTGAGCGCTCCTCCGATCACGCCGCCCCCGCTTTTTCCAAACGCGCTGATGTCATAGTAGCTGCTTAAGCTTCTCTCCGGGAGATAGCCGTTGGGGATCAGCTCAAAAAATCCGCACAGGACGACGAGCAGAAGCAAAACCGACAGTATCTTGATCCAGACAATCTTATTTCTTTTGTTCGACAGGAAAAAGGCAAAGCCGACGAAGCCCAAAAACGGAACCGCATATCCGAGCATCCCAAACATCCCGAACAGCGCCGTCCCGATCTTCTCGCCGACAGCTCCTCCCATGCCGTATGTCCCGAGCATCGCAAGCACGCACAGTGCCAGGGCAAGCCACAGCACAATCTCGTCCCGGATCCGGCTGTTTTTTTCCTTCGCCTCTATGGCTTCTCTGTGCCTTGTCTGTCTCGCCGCAGCCGCCGTCTTCTTTTTTGATCCGCCCGTTCCTTTTTTTGCCGCCGTCCTTTGCGTCTTTTGTTTCTGCGGCGTTTTTGTGGAGCCTGAACCAGGCGCTGTCTTTGTCTTGTGCGTTTTCTGCGCTGTTGTGCGGGAAGATTTTTTTCCGTCCTTTTTCTGTGCAGTTGCTGCCATAATGTCAATCACTCCTTATTTTATTGCAAAATATGCCGCAATCGAAAGCACGCCCATCGCAAAACAGTAGTAGGCGAAAATGCGGAATTTTTTCTTTCTCAGAAAATTCAGCGCGCGCCGTATGATCACAAATCCGCTCACGCAGGCAACCGCCGTGCCGATCACGTAGACTCCCAGATAGCTGTTGATCGTCTGCGTGCCTTCTATTTTGCTGATCTCCAGCAAAAGCGCTCCGATCATGGATGGTATGGAAGCAAGAAATGCATATTTGACCGCAAATTTCCTCTGAAATCCGCTCAGCAGGCACACGGAGAGAACCATCCCGAGGCTGGAAAGCCCGGGCAGCGCCGCCAGCCCCTGCATGATTCCGATGACAATGCCGTTTCCGTATCCGACGTCCTTTGGTATCTTGTGTCCGTTTTCCCCCAGGTCTGAGACAAGCAGCAAAATTCCATTGATAAAAAAGCAGATTGCCGGGACCGCAAGCGTCGTCTTGACAAAGAGGACCAGCTCGCGCGAGGCGGACCCGACAAGCGCGGTGCAGATTGTTGTGATAAAAAGCAAAACGGCAAATTTCCGATAATTATTATGTATGATTTTTTTATAGCGCTTCGCTTCATCTTCTTTCTTGTTGTAGACCAGAACCTTCAGGTTTCCAAAAATGTCCCTGACCATCCCGGCTGTCTCCAGAAAAATTTTTCTGATATCCCGGTAAAAGGTCGCAAAGACCACAATCATCGTCCCGACATGAAGCATGATCAAAAACAGTAAGCTTCCTTCCGGGTCGAGATGGAACACATTTTGGTAGATTACAAGATGACCGGAGCTTGAGACCGGCAAAAATTCTGTAACGCCCTGTATGATTCCCATCCATATCGCATCCCAAAGTGACATATTTTCCTATCCCTCCACTTCTTTCCGCGGCAGAACCACGAAGGACTGGCGAAAAGGCGGAAGCTGCCGCCTTGTGTGTCCGTTCCCAGCCCGTCTTTTTGTTTCTTTTTTTCTCATCACATAGTTATTAATTATACCACAAATCACTTTGATGTACAAATCATTTCCTTTACTTTTCGCAGCGCCTCCCGGATTCCGCCCACTTCATCGATCAGCCCTTCCTCGACTGCCTGTTTTCCGACCAGAATCGTCCCCAGATCCTTTGTCAGCATTCCGGTGTCCATCATCAGCTCCTCGAGCCGTTCTCTCTTTGCTGTGCAGTGCGCTGTGATAAAGTGGAGGATGCGGTCCTGCATCTGCTTGAAATAATCGTACGTCTGTCTCGCTCCGATAACCGTGCCGCTCATCCTGACCGGGTGGATCACCATAGTGCCTGTCTCCACGATATAGGAATAGTCCGTCGAGACCGCGATCGGGATTCCGATCGAGTGGCTTCCTCCCAGGACAAGGGAGACGGTCGGTTTGCTCAGAGACGCGATCATCTCTGCGATCGCAAGCCCTGCTTCCACATCCCCTCCGACGGTGTTGAGCAGAATCAGCACGCCTTCGACTGCATCGTCGTCCTCAATCGCCGCCAGCTGCGGCAGGACATGCTCATATTTCGTCGTCTTGCTGTTTGCCGGAAGGCATTCATGTCCTTCCACCTCGCCGATAACGCTTAAAAGATGGATTTTATGGTTGAGCGTCAGCTGCCCGAATTCCCTGACCATCTCCTTGTCTCTTTCCTGTTTTTCTTCTCTGCCCATGCGGATGCTCTCCTTTTCTTTTTTTCTCAGTATGCCCTTTTTTTGTCTCTTCATCCCTTATGCTCCTGATTTTTTAAGGAAAACACCCGCCGAAAAAAAGAATGCCGTATCGTTACGGCATTCCCGGATTTTCTTTTCTGTATGGCGGTTTTGTCTTTTTCTCTCTTTTCTTACGATCTTTCTCTGAAAAAGTATCGTTCCTGCAGATCGCGCACCATCTTTATGTACAGCTCCTTGCACTCTTGCAGCTGATTGTTCTCAATCATGCGGATGCACGGCTCCAGGTACGTCTCCCATACCCCTTTGTAGATCTCTTTGCGGTCTTTTTTCTGGTTGATGTGCTTGACGATCGTGGGGGCAAGGTCGTAGTACTGCCGGATCACTTCCTCTCCGTCCGGCTGGCTCATCAGGTATCCGTCCCGGTAATTTCTCAGTAAGGTCAGCTCATAACAGTCGTCCGGCTTTCCGAACGTCTCGCACACAGCCGTCGTGATATAGCAGAATCTTTTTTTAAATCCCGCCTGGATCTCCGCGTACGTCGCGGCTCTGAGTTTTGTCTTGGGGAACGCTTCCTTCCACGCTTTTAACACGGCGTCCACCAAAATCCTTGAGGATTCCCCCTCAAAGTCCAAAATTCCAGGAAGGACGTAGACGGCCATGCACATGTTAAAGTCGATCAGCATCTGCTGCTGCTTCGTCTTTTTCTTCTCCGCGTCTACCTTTTCTTTTGCTTTGTCCGCCAGGGCGGCGGCCATATTTGCGATAAACTGGTTTTTATCGATCACCTGCTGATATCCCGCTTCAATTGCCTCATACGTCTCCCGATGCTTCTGGCAGTATTTTCTGAAAGATTTTTCGTACATGTTTCTTCGAAACGTAGCCATCGGGTCTTCCTCGTCAAAGAGCAGTCTCGGCATTCCTTCAATCCCTGTCAGATAATTGTTCATACTTATTCATCCCAATTGTGATAAACTGCCTGGACGTCGTCGTCTTCGTCCAGCAAATCAAGAGTTCTCTGCAAGCATTTGACCGCATTTTCATCGGTCAGCTCAATATAGTTCTGCGGAATCATCGTCACCTCCGCGGAAGCCATCTGGATTCCTTCTTTTTCCAGTGCCTCTCTGACAGCGGAAAAGTCGTCTGGATCCGTCAGAATTTCATAGCTGTCTTCTTCGTCGGAAAAGTCTTCCGCTCCCGCGTCGAGCGCCATCATCATCAGATCGTCCGCATCCATGCCGCATTCTTCCTTGTCGATGATGATCTGTCCCTTTTTGTCAAAGCTGTAGGAGACGCATCCGGGCGTTCCGATGCTGCCGTTTCCCTTCGTAAAAGCGCTCCGGATGTTGGCGGCCGTTCTGTTTTTGTTGTCGGTCAGAGCTTCCACAATGATGGCGATGCCGCTTGGTCCGTACCCCTCATACGTGACATATTCGTAGTTGACGGAGTTGGCGTCCCCCGCCGCTTTTTTGATGCCGCGCTCGATCGTATCGTTCGGCATGTTGTTTGCCTTCGCCTTTGCGATGACGTCCCGAAGCTTGCTGTTGTTCGCCGGATCCGGACCTCCATCCTTTACTGCTACTGCGATTTCACGCCCGATAATGGTGAAAATCTTTCCCTTCGCTGCATCGTTTTTTTCCTTCTTATGCTTGATGTTCGCAAATTTTGAATGTCCTGACATGTCTCTCTACTCCTTTTCTGTCTCTTCTTTTTGCGCCGCATTCTCCTGCGGCAGCTTTGTAACTTTGACTTTATCAATAATTTTATTGGCAACGCTCAGAATCTGGAAGGAATACCCCTGTTCGGCGATCTCCGAGTGGTCGTCCTCTTCCGGCACTTTGTCCATACGGTCGATCAAAAAGCCGTTTAAGGTCTCGTACTCTCCGCCGAGCCTAATATTGAGCGCTTCCTCCACATCTTCAAGCGGCGTCAATCCTCTCATCAGATAAGCGTTCTCTCCGATCCGTTCAATCAACGCTTCCTCCTCGTCGTACTCGTCTTCGATATTCCCCACAATTTCCTCCAGGATATCTTCCATCGCGACGAGTCCTGCTGTCTGCCCGTACTCGTCGAGCACGATCACCATCTGTATTCTTTTAAGCTGCATACTCTTAAACAGCTCATGGATATTTCTCGTCTCCGGTATCAGCACAGCCGGCCGGATCAGGTTTGGGATGTCTTTGACCGGGCAGTCTGCGTACCGGTTTTCCATCTGTATCTTCATCGCGTCCTTAAGGTGGATGATCCCTATGATCTCATCCATATTTTCCAGATAAACCGGAAATCTGGAATAGCCGCTTTCAAGCATGAACGCCAGATTTTCGCCGAAGCTCTTTTTTGCGTCGAGGGCGGTGATATGTTTGCGGTGTATCATGATGTCCCTCGCCTCTTTGTCTCCAAACTCAAAGATGTTCTGGATCATCTCCGCCTCGCTCGCCAGAAAAACGCCCTGTTCATGCCCTTCGTGGACCATGGAAATGATTTCTTCCTCCGTCACGTCGTCTTGTATTTTATGCGGATCCACTCCGAACAGCCTGGCGATCTGACCGGAAAGGGCGGAGATCACATATGTAAACGGTCTCATGAGGGTCATGCTGACGCGGATGAGGCGGCAGCAGCGCAGCGTCCACGTCTTGGGGCGGTGGACCGCCACAATCTTCGGGACGATCCATCCTAAAGAGACCATGAGAACAAAGGCGAGAAAGAGATTGACGGCAATGCTCCCCCAGTAAATCAGCTCTCTGTTGTCCGACGCGGTGCGCAGCATCGCCTCAAATCCGATTCCGCCCCAGCCTGTCAGCGCCATGCCCAAAAGCAGGTACGACGCCCCGCAGACGGCGTAAATCGTCTGCGTCAGCACCGCAGGATTTGTCTTCCATTCCAGAAGCTGCTTTGCCTTTTGATCGCCTTCTTTTGTTTTTTCCTCCAGCCAGCTTTCTCTGACCTCCTGCAGCGCCGCTCCAAATCCGTAGTGGACCGCGTTGATCCAGATCAAAACGCCCAGCAGCAGCAGCGCAAAAGCAGGATGATCCCTACTATCCATAACTTCAGCTCCTTTTATCCGCTTGATTCGTCAAATGGTAATAACACTAGAAAATATATCATTTTCCCCCTCATTAGTCAAGATTGTGTTAAAGACGCGCTGCCGGCCTATGTAGTCAGCTCCAGACTGATCTCCAGAGCGCGGTTTACCTGCTGCAGCAGCTCCTGGTCCAGATGGCAGA
Organism: uncultured Eubacteriales bacterium; assembly: GCA_963929865.1. GTDB lineage: Bacteria > Bacillota > Clostridia > Lachnospirales > Lachnospiraceae > JAGZHZ01. Next base: position 5,936 of record CAWVKK010000065.1, read on the forward strand.
CCCTGTCTTTTAGCCGCTTTTTGTCAATCGTGCGCAGCTGCTCCAGCAAAATAACGGAATCCTTGACGATGTCGCACCTGCCGCATTCGATTTCCACATGCGTCGGCAGCTTCGCCTTGTTCATCCTCGATGTGATCGCCGCGCAGATCACAGTCGGGCTGTGGCGGTTTCCGATGTCATTTTGGATGATCAGCACCGGACGGACGCCTCCTTGCTCCGACCCCACGACGGGTCTTAAATCTGCGTAAAAAATATCCCCTCTTTTAATAATCACACATTTCACACTCCGATTTTTTTCTTCTTTTTCTCTCATTGTGTCCAGATTTTTTATCGATATGCGTCTTGTGTGTCTTTTCTTTTTCTATTTCTGATTTTTATTTTCCCATCACAACTCTTGGGACCCGCTTGCCGATATCGCAGACAAACTCATACGGGAACCGCCCGGACAGCTCCGCGAGCGTCTCCACGGAAAGTCCCTCCCCCATCAGCGTGACCTCGTCGAGTTCTTTTGCCTGCGGAATTTCCGAGACGTCCACCATAAACTGATCCATGCAGATTCTTCCCAGAATCGGCGCTTTCTTTCCGTGAATCAGCACCCACCCCTTGTTTGAGAGGCTTCTGGGATATCCGTCCCCGTATCCCACCGGGATGGTGGCCACCCTCGTCTCTTTTTCCGTCACGAACGTCCCCCCGTAGCTGACCGGGACGCCTGCCTTGATGGTCTTCACATAGACGATATGGCTTTTTAATTCCATCACCGGTCTTAATACGACTTTATCTCTTTTGACCTCCTCAGACGGGTAAATCCCGTAGATGGAGATGCCCGCCCGCACTGCGTCGAGATTTGCCTCCGGCATCTCTAAAATGCCCGCGCTGTTGGAGCAGTGTTTAAGCGGGATCGAAATCCCGGCTTCTTCCACCTTTTTGACAAACGCTTCATATCTTGCAAGCTGCGCGCGCGCGCTCGTCTTATCTGCCTCGTCTGCCCTCGCAAAATGCGTGAACATTCCTTCGATCTCGATTGCGTCAAGCGCTGCGATCTTTTGAATCTCCGCGGCGCTCTCCTCAGTGTCCGCGTACCCGATCCGGCTCATCCCCGTATCGAGGGCAATGTGGATCTTTCCTGTCGTCCCCGCCCGCTTTGCCGCCTCGGCAAATCGGACGGCCGTATGGTACTGAAAGATGGCGGGGCGGATCTGCAGCCGCGCCATCTCCTCGTAGTCCTCCTCAAATGTGTAGCCCAAAATCAGAATCGGCTTCGCAATCCCCTCCTTGCGCAGCGCAAAGGCTTCCTGCGCCGTTGCGACCGCAAAGCCCCAGATATATTCGTACGGCTCTGCCAGGCGGGCGATCGGGACAGCCCCGTGCCCGTATCCGTCCGTCTTGATCACGGCGATCATCTTCACTCCCGGTTTTAAATTCTGTTTCATCTGTCTGAAATTTTCCTCTGCTGCATCCAGGTGAATGGCTGCATACACTCTGCTGTTTTGTCTCATTTCTCTCTCCTGTATTCCTCTTTTTTCTGAATATTTCCGATCTGGTTGATCAAATCCGACGCCGTCATGGCGCACGCTCCAATTTCCCTCTTCGCCTCGTCGCCGGCAAGCCCGTGCAGGTAGACGCCAAGCTTTGCCGCCTCGAACGGATCCATCCTCTGCGCGAGCAGCCCCGTGATCATGCCGCACAGGACGTCCCCTGAGCCTCCCACAGCCATGCCGTGGTTTCCGCTCTGGTTGATGTAGACCTCTTCTCCGTCCGTGACGATCGTTCTGGCGTCCTTGAGGACGCAGATGACGCCGTACGCCTTCGCCAGCTCCTTCGCCGATCCGATCAGGTCTGCCGTGATCTCTTCCCGCGTCTTTTTGCTGATCCGTGCCATTTCCATAATATGCGGCGTCAAAATCACAGGTCCCTCTTTTTCGCGCAGAATTTCCATCTGATTCTGCAAAAGGTTCAGACCGTCCGCGTCTATGACGAGCGGTCTGCGCGCGTTTTTGACGACCTCCCGGACAATCCCTTCTTTTTCCTCCGACACGCCAAGCCCCGGACCGATCGCCGCAGCGTCCGCCCACTCCAGCTTCTCGGCGATCTTTCTGCAGTCTGCTTTCTGCCAGTCCTCTGTCGTCAGAATCGCCTCCGGCAAAAGCTGCTGGAGGATGCTGCGGTTGCACGGTTCTGTAAAGATCTGTACCAGACCTGTTCCGACGCGGTACGCCGCCATGCCGGAAAAGTAGGCCGCGCCGCTCATATTGCAGCTGCCCGCCATTATCAGCGCTCTTCCGTACGTCCCTTTGTGGGAGTAAGGTTTTCTTTTCGGCAGACGCGACAAGTCTGTCGGATCGTATGTATAGCAAAGCGGCAGGCGCTGCGAGGTGCCTTTCGGCGCAATTCCAATGTCGCGGCAGAAGACACTCCCCGCATATTCCGCCCCCGGGTACAGGATATGACCGATCTTTTCATACGCAAACGTCACGGTCGCGTCCGCGCGCACGGCCGCTCCCATCACCTGACCGGTGTCCGCCGAAATCCCGGAGGCGATGTCGACGGCAAGCACCTTCGCCGGGTGCGCGTTGATCCGCTCAATCAGCTCTCTGTACGGTCCGGTCACGTCCCTTGAGAGCCCGATTCCAAACAGAGCGTCCACGATACTAGTATATTCATCGTTCTCCCACTTGCTGCAAACAGGGATCTGATATTTTTCACAAATTTTTTTCTGAAGAGCCGTCTCCTGCGTACAGGACGTCTCTTTCCCCGCAAACAAAACCGTCACCTTTTTCTGTCTCATGTGCAGCAGTCTTGCGATCGCAAACCCGTCTCCCCCGTTGTTTCCCGACCCGCATACAACGAGCACATGTCCGAGCGGAAAATGCTCTTCCAGCACCTGCTCTGCCACCAGGGCCGCCCGCTCCATCAGGACGGCGGACGGGATTCCTATCTCCTGGATGACCGCCGCGTCCAGCCGTTTCATCTCCCCGCCTTTTAAGAGATATTTCACATTGTCCCCTTCTTTCTGAAAATTGTTTTGTGAATCCGCACAAATGAAAATGCTGCAAAAGCATTCTCTTCTCTTTGCAGCATCCTTCTGTCTTTTTTTCTGCCGGCTGTCCCGGCAAACCGTTTCGTATTCTTTCTAACAGTTTTTGTCGCAATGACTCAGCTTGTAGGAAAGCTGCATCAGACTTTCTGAGAGATGTACGTTTTCTACAATGACATCTTCCGGCACGTCGAGATCTGTGTGCGCAAAATTCCAGATTGCTTTCACCCCGTTTTCCACAAGAATATCCGCCATCTTAGACGCCTGATCCTTCGGAAGCGTCAGCGCGGCGATCTGAATCTTGTGTTCCCTGCAAAACGCCGGAAGCTCCTCAATCATGCGGATCGGAATTCCGCGCACCGTCACGCCTTTTAGCTTCGGGTTGACGTCGAAGATCCCTTTGATCCAGAAGCCTCTTTTTTCAAATTTCACATAGTTTGCCAGCGCCTGTCCCAGGTTTCCCGCCCCCACAATCACCATGTGGTACGTTCTGTCCAGTCCCAGTATTTTCCCCATCTCGTTGTAGAGATGCTTTACATTGTATCCGTATCCCTGCTGTCCGAAGCCGCCGAAGTTGTTGAGATCCTGGCGAATCTGGGAAGCTGTCACATTCATCCGATCGCTCAGTTCGTTCGATGAAATCCGTTCTACCCCGCTCTCAAGCAAATCTCCTAAATATCTGTAATAGCGCGGGAGTCTCTTCACCACTGCCTTCGAAATTTCTTTTTCCTCCACGAAAACCATCCTCTCATCGCATACATAGTTTTATTATATCGAATTATACCGTCAAAGTCAAACAAATCTCCCGTCTTTCTGAAAAACGAGCTTGTTTTTTAGAGATTTTCCGTTATAATAAATGCAGTGTCATGTTTTAAAGAAGGAAAGGAATTGGTGAACAGACTATGATACTTGCCTGCAGCAATATTTCAAAATCATTCGGGACCGAGCAAATCTTAAAACAAGTAAGTTTTCATATAGAAGAGCGCGAAAAGGCGGCGGTTGTCGGCATCAACGGGGCTGGGAAATCGACTCTGCTTAAGATTATCGTCGGCGAGCTTTCGTCCGACGAGGGGGAAGTCATTATCGCTAAGGGAAAGTCGATCGGATATCTGGCGCAGCACCAGGCGCTTTCCAGCTGCAACACCATCTACCGCGAAATGCTTGAGGTGAAGCGCCCGATTATCGAGATGGAGGAAAAGCTGCGCCGTCTCGAGCAGGAGATGACGTCCCTTTCCGGGGCGGCGCTCTCTGAGACGCTCGAGACGTATCACCGTTTGAGCAGCGAATTTGACCGCGTCAACGGCTACGCCTACCAGAGCGAGATTGCCGGCGTACTCAAGGGACTTGGCTTTGAGGAAAATGAGTTTTCCAAAAAAGTCGACACACTTTCCGGAGGGGAAAAAACGCGCGTTGCGCTCGGAAAGCTTCTGCTTTCCAGACCGGATATCATCCTTTTGGACGAGCCGACGAATCATCTCGATATGAACTCCATCGCCTGGCTGGAAACCTTCCTGCTCAATTATAACGGAGCCGTCCTGATCGTAGCGCACGACCGCTATTTTTTAAACCGCGTTGTCACAAAAATCGTCGAACTCGACGGCGGAAAGGGCACGACGTTTTTAGGAAATTATTCGCAGTATGCCCAGAAAAAGGAGCAGCTGCGCGAGACAGAGCTAAAAGCCTATCTCAATCAGCAGCGGGAGATCCGGCATCAGGAGGAAGTGATCGCAAAGCTGAAATCCTTCAACCGGGAAAAGTCTATCCGCCGCGCCGAGAGCAGGGAAAAGATGCTTGAGAAGATGGATGTGCTGGACAAACCGACCGTGATCAGCTCTGAGATGCACCTTCACTTGGAGCCCCGCTACCCGAGCGGAAACGATGTTTTGACGGTCGAGGGACTTACGAAATCGTTCGGAAACCGTCTGCTCTTTTCGGATCTTCATTTTTCGATTCACCGAGGAGAGAGGGTGGCGATTATCGGAAATAACGGGACGGGAAAGACAACGCTTCTTAAAATCCTCAACCGGTATCTGCCGGCCGACCGCGGCACTTTTTCGCTCGGCAGCAAGGTAAAAATCGGATATTACGACCAGGAGCACCATGTTCTCCATATGGAAAAGACGTTGTTCGACGAGATTTCCGATACATATCCGGAGCTTTCAAACACGGAAATCCGCAATATTTTGGCGGCGTTTTTGTTCACCGGGGACGACGTCTTTAAGCGGATCTGCGATTTAAGCGGCGGGGAGAGAGGGCGCGTCTCTCTCGCCAAGCTGATGCTCTCTGAGGCGAATTTTTTAATTCTGGACGAGCCGACAAACCATCTCGATATCGTCTCAAAAGAAATTTTGGAAAACGCGCTCCGCCGGTATACAGGGACGTTGCTCTACGTCTCCCACGACCGCTATTTTATCAACCAGACCGCGACCCGCATCCTCGATCTGACCGGCAATACGCTTGTCAATTATATCGGAAATTATGACTATTACCTTGAAAAAAAGGAAGAGCTGACAGCGCTCTATGTGAAGTCGTCCCTCGAGCCTAAACAGCCTGAACCGGTCAGCCAGACGAAATTAGACTGGCAGCAGCAAAAGGAAAAGCAGGCGCAGGAGCGCAGGCGTCAAAACGAGCTTGCCAAAACGGAGGAGCGCATTCAGCGTTTAGAAGAGCGCAGCGCAGAGATCGACGCATTGATGGCGCAGGAGGAGGTCTTCACCAACGTGAGCGAGTGCATGAAATTGAGCCAGGAAAAAGCCGCCGTCGCCGAGGAGCTCGACGCGCTGTATGAAAAGTGGGAGGGGCTCGCCCAGTAGCGCGTGTGCGCCCGGCAAAAAAAAGAAGGGGCAAAATCAGTGATATGCCCCTTCTTTTTTCCCTCCGGGAATAGTTTCTTTTCTTATCTTTCTTTGTCCAGTCTCTTTTCCAGATTTTCGCGGATCGCCAGGATAAAGTCCCTGCTGTTGAGCACCGTCGGGTTTTCTATCGCGGTAATCAGCGCCAGATCCTTTGTCATTTTTCCTTCTTCAATCGTCTCGATCGTCGCCTTCTCCAGCTCGTCGGCAAAGCGCGCCAGATCTTTCAGCCCGTCCAGCTCGCCTCTTTTTCTGAGCGCGCCTGTCCATGCAAAGATCGTCGCCACCGAGTTTGTGGACGTCTCTTCCCCTTTGAGGTGCTTATAGTAATGTCTCTGAACCGTGCCGTGAGCAGCCTCATATTCAAAGTTTCCGTCCGGGGAAACCAGGACGGACGTCATCATCGCCAGAGATCCGAACGCTGAGGAAATCATATCGCTCATCACATCCCCGTCGTAATTTTTGCACGCCCAGATCATGCCGCCTTCTGATTTCATAACTCTCGCCACGGCGTCGTCGATCAGCGTGTAAAAATATGTGATGCCTGCCTCCTCAAAGCGCTGTCTGTACTCTTTTTCATAGATTTCCTGGAAAATATCCTTAAATGTGTGGTCGTATTTTTTCGAGATCGTGTCTTTTGTCGAAAACCACAGATCCTGCTTCTGATCCAGCGCATAGTTAAAGCAGCTGCGCGCAAAGCTTTCGATGGATTTGTCAAGGTTGTGCATTCCCTGCAAAACGCCCGGTCCTTTAAAGACCGCGATCATCTCTCTTTCCTCTGTTCCATCCTCCGCCGTGTAGACAAGCTCTGCTTTTCCAGGTTTCGAAACCCGGATCTCGCTCGCCTTATAGACGTCCCCGTAAGCGTGACGCGCGATGGTGATCGGTTTCTTCCAGTTTTTTACGCACGGCTCAATCCCTTTTACCACGATCGGAGCGCGGAAAACCGTGCCGTCCAAAATCGCGCGGATCGTGCCGTTTGGGCTTTTCCACATTTCTTTCAGACCGTATTCCTCCACTCTCGCGGCGTTCGGCGTGATCGTCGCGCATTTTACCGCAACGCCGTACCGTTTGTTGGCGTGCGCGCTCTCGTACGTCACCTGATCGTTCGTCTCATCTCTGTGCTTTAAGCCCAGATCGTAGTATTCTGTTTTTAAATCAATAAAGGGCAGCAGCAATTCCTCTTTGATCATCTTCCAGAGAATCCGCGTCATCTCATCTCCGTCCATCTCTACCAGCGGTGTCGTCATTTTAATCTTTTCCATGGAAATCCTCCTGTTCTTCTACAATCTCTTCAATTCGATATCGTTTTACATGCTCCATCGTGTTGAGCACATGCAAGGTGGCGAGGCGGTCCGCCTCTTCGGGATTTTTCTCCCGGATCGCCTTTATGATCGCCTCATGCTCTTTCGTCGATTTCTCGGCTCTTTGCTGCTTAGAGAGGGAGGTCTTTCGCACTCTCTGGACATACTGGTGAAAATCTGTCAGCAGATGCTCCAAAATTTTGCTGCCGCACGCCTCGTAGAGCGTCTCGTGAAACTTGCTGTCCAGCACAAAAAGCTGCTCATAGTGCTGCTGCTGCTCCTGATATTTGGAGAGAAAGACTATTTCCTCCAGCTGCTCAAGCTGTTCCTTTTTGATCGCGCCCGCCGCCATTCTGGCGCACAGACCTTCCAGTCTTGCGCGGATCGAATAGATATCCAGCACGTCCTTCGCCGAGATTCCCCTCACGTAAGCTCCTTTGTTCGGAATAATCCGGACCAGTCCTTCCAGCTCGAGCTGGCGCAGCGCCTCCCTGACCGGCGTGCGGCTCACGCCGAGTTCCTCGCCGATGGCCACCTCTTTGAGTTCTTCATCCGGCTTTAGCTTTCCCGATAAAATCTCCTCTCTGACATGGTGAAACACCTTGCCTCTTAAAGAATATTTCTCTTCCCTCTGTTCATCCCATCCATTCAACCGACTCACCTCAGAGCTTATCTTGTCAGCATTTCCCGGTTCAGCTCCCTGCAGACCGAGCGGATCATGCTGATCAGTTCTTCATCCGTCATCACCGTCACACGTCCGTCCTCATACTCTTTGTCGACCGCCTCTTTGACCTTTATGATCAGCGGGTCGTTTTTCTCCAGCTTATTTTCGTCTTTTAGGCGGAAGTACGTGTTGATCCAGTGCGCGATCCCCGCAAGTCCTGACGTGTTGGAGACCGAGACCAGAACCGGGCGGTTTAAAAATTTATCGGTGTCAAAAATGTTGTAGATTTCTTCATTTTTGAGCAGCCCGTCCGCATGGATGCCGGCTCTTGTGACATTGAAATTTTTTCCGACAAACGGCGTTCTCGACGGAATGTGGTATCCGATTTCTTTTTCATAGTACTCTGCCATCTCGGTGATGACGGTCGTATCCATGCCGTCCAGACCGCCTCTTAGCTGCGCGTACTCAAACACCATCGCCTCCAGAGGCGTGTTTCCGGTCCGCTCCCCGATTCCAAACAAAGAGCAGTTGACGCCGCACGCGCCGTACAGCCACGCTGTCGTGGAGTTTGTGACGGCTTTGTAAAAATCGTTGTGTCCATGCCACTCGATCAGCTCGCTCGGAACTCCGGCATGCGTCATGATTCCGTAGATGATGCCCTGCACGGAGCGGGGGATCACAGCTCCGGCGTAGTTGACGCCGTATCCCATCGTGTCGCAGCAGCGCACTTTGATCGGGATTTTGTATTCCTCCATCAGCTTCATCAGCTCCAGGCAGAACGGAATGACGTAGCCGTAGATGTCGGCTCTTGTGACGTCCTCCAGGTGGCATCTTGGGCTGACTCCCGTCTCAAGGCACTCCTTGATCACAGACAGATAATGCTCCATCGCCTCTCTGCGGTTCATCTTCATCTTGTAGAAAATATGATAATCCGAGCAGCTGACTAAGATTCCTGTCTCCTTTAATCCGATCTGCTTTACAAGCTCAAAATCTTTTTTGTTCGCGCGGATCCAGCTCGTCACCTCCGGAAACTCGTATCCTCTCTCCAGACACTTATACACAGCGTCTCTGTCTTTTTTGCTGTAGAGGAAAAACTCAGACTGGCGGATCTTTCCTTTTGGTCCTCCCAGCCGGTGCATATAGTCGTACAGCGTCACGATCTGCTCGGTCGTGTAGGGCGCTCTCGACTGCTGTCCGTCGCGGAACGTCGTGTCGGTAATCCAAATCTCGCTCGGCATATGGTGCGGCACAATACGGTCGTTGAATGCAATTTTGGGAACCTCGCTGTAAGGGAACAGATTCCGAAACACATTCGGCGTCTCGACATCCACTAAATGATACATATGCTCTTCCAGCTGCAGCAAGTTGGTGTGCTGGTCCATCATGACTCGTCTGTTTTCCATAACTTTTATCACCTGATCCTATCTTTTTTTCTGCGGTTTCTCCCTGCTTGTCCTTTCGCAGGCAGACGGCACGTTTGTTATTTTTGTATCATTGTATACAATTATACTTTCCCTGTCAAGCAAAAGTTTTTTTCTGCGCCTTAGTCGTCCTCTTTTGCCCATCCAAGCGCATACTGCACGGCCCGTCTCCACCCTTTTATTTTTTTGAGCCGCGTCTCTTCTTCCATGACCGGCTCAAACACTCTGTCTGCCGTGCGGTTGGCTTTTAGCTCTTGTGGGTCTTTCCAGTATCCGACAGAAAGTCCGGCCAGACCGGCGGCTCCCGCGGCGGTCGTCTCCAGGCAGGACGGGCGCAGGAGCGGCGCCTGGATGAGGTCTGCCTGAAACTGCATCAGGAAATTGTTTGCGCTTGCCCCTCCGTCCGCCTTTAGCTCCTTCATCCGGATGCCGGCGTCTGCTTCCATGGCTTTTAGGACGTCGTACGTCTGATACGCGAGCGATTCCAGCGCGGCCCGCACAATATGATTTTTGTTGACTCCTCTTGTGATTCCCACAATCGTGCCTCTTGCGTACTGATCCCAGTAGGGGGCGCCAAGACCGGTAAACGCCGGTACGACATAGCAGCCGTTTGTATCCTCGACTGCCTTTGCCAGATATTCGCTGTCCGCCGAGCATCTGATCAGCTCCATCTCGTCGCGCAGCCACTGGATCGCCGCGCCGGCCACAAAGACAGAGCCTTCCAGCGCATAGCAGATATTTTCTCCGATGCCCCACGCGATCGTCGTCACGAGTCCGTTCTTCGACGCCACCGGCGTTTCTCCCGTGTTCATCAGCAGAAAGCAGCCTGTCCCATATGTATTTTTCGCCTCTCCAGGCTGGAAGCATGTCTGACCGAACAGAGCAGCCTGCTGGTCTCCCGCTGCCCCTCCGATCGCAATCGGCGCTCCGAAATAGGAGGCGTCCGTATATCCGTATATGCAGCTTGAAGGCTTTGCCTGCGGCAGCATTTCCTTCGGGATGTCCAGCTCCTCTAAAATCTCTTCGTCCCAGCGCAGCGTGTGAATGTTAAAGAGCATCGTCCTTGAGGCATTGGAGTAGTCCGTCACATGGACCTTTCCCTTTGTCAGCTTCCAGATCAGCCATGTGTCGATGGTTCCAAAGAGCAGCTCTCCTTTTTTCGCGCGCTCCCTCGCCCCTTCTGTGTGATCCAGAATCCATTTTACTTTTGTCGCGGAAAAATACGCGTCGATTATCAGCCCCGTTTTGTCGCGGTAGGCTTGTGTCCGGCCCTTTTCTTTCAGCTCGTCGCAGCAGGCGGACGTTCTTCTGCACTGCCATACGATTGCATGGCACACAGGCACGCCGGTCCTGCGGTCCCACACCACGGCCGTCTCTCTCTGATTTGCAATCCCGATCGCCGCGATGTCCTGCGCGGCTGCGTGGATCTGCCTCATCGCCTCCCGGGCAGCGAAAAGCTGCGCCGCCCAGATTTCCTCTGCATCGTGTTCTACCCATCCCGGTTTTGGAAAATACTGGGTAAATTCCTTTTGCGCCGCGCTGCAGACTTCTCCTCTTTCATTAAACAAAATGCACCGGCTGCTTGTCGTCCCGGCGTCCCATGCCATGATATATTTCCCCATATTGTTTACCTCCTTTTTCCTGTTTCATTTTATCATTTTACGGCGCCGCGGACAACCCTGCATCCTTGTTTTCCCCCGTGTGTCTGTGCGCTGGCGTCTCCTTTCCCGGCGTCAGCGCATCATGTTTGCAACGTCGATCCTGCCCCATCCTTGTTTTCTTTTCGCAAATCCCAGATCAGCTGCAGTCTCCTTAAGGCGCATTTTTACTTCCACGTTTGTCATATCCGGATATTTTGACAAGAGCAGGGCGATGGATCCGGATACGACCGGAGTCGCCATGGAAGTTCCGCTTTTTCTGCCATAAAAATAGTCGCCTCTCCCCGCGGCTGCGCACGAGATCACATTCGTTCCGGGCGCGGTCAGATCCGGCTTGCACACGCATTCGCGCGTCGGTCCTCTGCCCGAGTAATCGTGCGGAATTTTGTTGCGGTACCGGTCTGTCTCGCCGTCGTCGCATGAGCCGACAGTGATCACTTTTTTGCTGTTTCCCGGCGCTGTCACACTGCCCTCCTCCGGTCCCATATTTCCGGCCGCCACGACGACAATCATCCCGGCGTCCCACGCTTTTTCCACCCATTCTACCAGTAATCTTTCTTTTTTGTCCGGCTGTTCGTTTAAGGCTCCCACGGAAATATTCATAATCCGGATCTGATATTCTTCTCTTTTTCGGATACACCAGTCGATTCCCGCAATCACATCCATCATATTTCCGTTTCCTCTTCTGTCCAGCACTTTTAAACTGATCAGCCTGCTTTTAGGCGCAATTCCCATGAAACGCCCCGATGATTTTTTTCCGCTTCCGCAGATAATCCCCGATACGTGCGTCCCGTGGGAGCAGTCGTCATACGGCTGTTTTTTTTTATTGATAAAATCGCGGAACAGCACAATCTGTTCCCTCAGATCGATATGCGGATACGTTCCGGTATCCAGCACGGCCGTCGTAATTCCCTGTCCGTAAAAGCCTTTTTCATATGCAGCGGCTGCGCCGATGATCCTTCTTACACGGTCCATGTCTGATTCCTTTCTGCTTTTATGGTTTCTTTTTGTCCCGTCTTTTTTCCTGCGAAAAAAGATCTTTTATATTTTATTCATGCCAGGATCAGATTGCGATTTTTCTCCCCTTCCTAAATGGCGAATCCGTGATTTTGCCCATTCTTTGCGCATATATATACAGCAAAAACAGCTGAGGTTTTATGAGTTCTTCTACCCGTGATATGATTCTTTCCAACGATTACGCCGATCTTATCATCTCCTACAAGCTTCCCGCGGAAGCTTTAAACGAAGAGTTTTCGCCGTACGGCGTGCAGATGGTAAACGGCAGCTATGCCATTCTCCATGCGCAGCGCTCCCTGATTCCTTCCAACCTGATCCACGCCGTCGGCTACGCCACGACCCCGCGGCTTTATACTACGCTGAACACGACGGCTCTTGAGGAGACCGGCATTCTCCGCGTCCAGTCCCAGCCGTACCTGAATTTAAAGGGGGAGGGCGTGCTGATGGGCTTTGTGGACACCGGCATCGACTATCGCCTTGACTGCTTTCGAAACAGCGACGGCACCAGCCGGATTGTCTCCATCTGGGATCAGTCTCTCCAGAGCGCTGACTCTCCCTTTGACCTGCACTACGGCACAGAGTATACAAAAGAGCAGATTGATCTTGCCCTCTCTTCCCAGGATCCGCTCTCGGTCGTTCCTTCCGCGGACGAGGACGGTCACGGCACGTTTCTTGCCGGTATCGCCGCCGGATCGGAAAATGTGCAGGCAGATTTCATCGGGGCCGCCCCCAGAAGCTCCATCGCCGTCGTCAAGCTTAAGCAGGCGAAGCAGTATCTAAAGGACTATTTTCTGATCCGCCCCGGCTCCTCCCCCGTCTATCAGGAAACAGATCTGATGCTGGGGCTGCGCTATCTCTTTTTGCTCTCCTCAAAGCTTCGCCTCCCGCTCGTCGTCTGCATCGGAGTCGGGACGACGCAAGGAGGTCACTCTGGAACGTCTCCTCTTTGCGATGTGATCGACGCTTTTTCTTCCGCCTCCGGTTTTTACGTCTGCACGGCCGCTGGAAATGAATCCGGCAGAGCGCACCATTATTTCGGAACGCTCTCTGACCCGCGCGGGGAGATGGAGGTGGAGCTGCTTGTGGGGCAGAACGATACGGGATTCTGCGTGGAATTCTGGGCGCAGTCCCCTGAGCTTTACTCGATCGGCCTGACCTCCCCTCTGGGGGAGAGCATCGCTCCTGCCTCTGTCCGTCTCGGGCAGTCTGTGCGGTTTTCCTTTCTTCTCGAGAAGGCGGTCGTCGATATGACTTACGAGGTCGTGGAGCTTCGTTCCGGGGGACAGCTCATTTTTCTGCGCTTTGAGAATCCCACTCCCGGCATCTGGAGGCTGAAAATCCGCAATCTGATCTATATCAACGGTATGTTTCACCTCTGGCTCCCTATCACCGGCTTTGTCTCGGAAGATACCGTCTTTCTCGCGCCCAACCCCGATACGACCCTGACCTCTCCCGCCGACGCCGATTCTTCTCTGACCGTGACAGCCTATGATTCCTACCAGAACAGCTTATTTATCAACTCCAGCCGCGGTTTTACCAGAACCGGCCAGCTAAAGCCGGATATCGCCTCCCCCGGCGTCAATGTCTACGGACCTGTAGCCCGCAATCAGTTTTCCGTCCGCACAGGCTCCAGCTGCGCTGCCGCCGTCGCCGCCGGAGCCGTCGCGCTGCTGATAAACTGGGGGCTGACGCTTGCCATCCCCCGCGTTCTCTCGTCCGCCGAAGTAAAAAATTATATCAAGCGCGGAGCCTCCCGCTCGGATCTGCTTTCCTATCCCAACCGGGAGTACGGCTTTGGAACGCTCAATCTGTACCAGGTGTTTTCCACTTTTATTTAAACCGCCAAAAAATTTTTGTGCGGAGCTGGAACACGAACATGCCCTGCCTCATATGGTAAAGTGTAAATAAAAACTCGGAGGTTTTTCTTATGAGTGATTTAACAGCTACCAACTGCGGATGCGGATGCGAGACACAGAATACAGGATGCGGATGCAATCTGTTATGGATTCTGCTTCTCCTCTCCTGCTGCGGCGGAAATTCCTGCGGCGGAAATGGATTTTGCAATTCATTCTCCGGCGACAACAGCTGCCTGCTGATCATCCTGCTGTTATTCTGCTGCGGCGGAAACAACGGTTTTAACGGCAACGGATGCTGCTGATGCGGCTGCGCTCCGCTGTCATGTTCCTGCGGATCTCTTAAAGAGATCCAGGGCTGCTTTCGGAAAAAGCAGCCCTTCTTTTTTTGTTCTTTTGTTTTTTCAGGATTTCTTTTCTTTCTTTTCGTCTTCTTGGGATTTCTTTTCCTGGGTTTGTCTCTTTTTGAGCGCTTCCGTCTTTTTTTTCATGCACTCGTCGTCGATCTCATAAAAAGCGTTTCCGTCGATCACAAGATGGGTCGCCATTTTTTTCCCTCTTTTCTTTCTTTTCTATCAGTATATGTCTTTTTTTCTGTTTTTGTCATATCGTCTCTTTGCCGCGCATAGAAATAGGGGGAAGACAAAAAAAGGATTGCGCGATGAGTCAGGTCACACCATCTTCCCCTCAGACTGCCATTGACCAGATTGCCAATGAGGGGCATTTAAAGCTGTTAAAGGCAGCCATCCCCTATGTCCGGTCTGAGAGTCAAAAGTCTCTTGCCATCTATGCCAAAATTTTGGAGCTTGGCAATATTGTCCGCTTTTTTAGCCAGCCTTCGCCTGAAATGACGGTCTGTTCCGAAGAGGAGACCGTCTCTGCTCTCGATATGCTCCATGATATCCGCCTTTTCTGCGATGAGTCTGAAAAAGAGATCGTCGATTCCTGCATCCATGCCTTTGAGACGGTGCAGAGCTTTTCCGCCTGGCAGGAATTTTATCAGAAGGCTTCATCCGAAAGTCAGGATTCGCTTGATCTCGTAAAAAAATTTTTAACTCCGGAACAGCAGGCGATGTTTGAGACGTACCAGACCATGTTCAAGGCATAGCGCATAAAAGAAAGGAAGCAGAGCATGAATCCGAACAGCTGGATGGATCATCCGAATTTAAAAAATATCGACAAAAAGAAGCTCCAGACGCTGCTGAACCTCACAAACCAGGGAGCCGGAAAAAGTCAGAACGATCTTTTGCCTTTTCTGATGGCTGCGGCGACCCAGTCAAAGAAAGAAGGGATGTCTTTCTCCGCGGAAGAAATTCAGACGATCATCGAAGTCATAAAAATCGGAAAGCCGAAAGAAGAGATCGAAAAGATTGACCGGATTCAGATGATTATGAATCTTATGAACACTTCTCACTGAACCTCCCGTCAAAAAGAGGTCTTGAAAATCTTTCGTCAGATTCTCAAGACCTCTTTTCTTTTTTTCTTTTCTTGTTCTTTTATTGGTCCATCAGACATTCTCTGAGCAGAATCAGCGCGCTGACTGCCGCCCACTCCCGGATTTTATCGCGCTCTCCGTTAAAGTGGTATTCTTTCACCGTCACCGTGTTTTTGCAGCAGCATCCGATATAGACAAGTCCTACCGGCTTGCCCTCCACCTGGTCGGGTCCGGCAACTCCGGTCACAGACAGACACACGTCCGATCCTGTGATAAACGCGCCGTTTTTTGCCATCTCCTTCGCTGTCTTTTCGCTTACTGCCCCGCAGTCCTTGAGCGTACTTTTCTTGACGTCGAGCAGCTTTCTCTTTGCGCGGTTGGAATACGTCACGAGTCCCTGCTTGAACACCTCCGAAACGCCTGGCACTTTTGTGAGGCGGGCTGCGAGGAGACCGCCCGTACACGATTCTACCGTCGTCAGGGTCATCCCTTTTTCTTTGAGCATACCGATGACCGTCTGCTCAAGCGTCACAGACTCGTCCGCCGTATAGACGCTCTTTCCAAACCGCTCCTTGAGTTCTTTGACGACCGGCTTGACCATTTTTTTTGCTTCCTTTTCGTCCTTCGCCTTTGCCGTCACTC
Source organism: uncultured Eubacteriales bacterium (assembly GCA_963929865.1). Taxonomy (GTDB): domain Bacteria; phylum Bacillota; class Clostridia; order Lachnospirales; family Lachnospiraceae; genus JAGZHZ01. The sequence continues at coordinate 21,816 of CAWVKK010000065.1, forward strand.
TCAGATGCACCTCTCCCACCTTCGCGTACGGCGCGATCGTCGGGTTCGACTGTGCGGCGATCAGATCCGCAATCTGCGTTTCCGCCGCGCTCTCTCCCACCCCGCAGATTTTTACCATCGCCGAGTAAATCGTTTCCGGCTGAAGGCTGTTCAAATACGGAAATACATCGCAGTTGAACATCGGGATCAGCTCATTAGGCGGTCCTGGGAGCAAAATCGCCACTTTTCCGTTTTTTTCCATGATGATCCCCGGCGCCGTCCCGTTTTTGTTGTCAAGTACCTTGCTGCCTGCCGGCACCAGCGCCTGCTTCCAGTTGTTGTCTGTCACGACCTTGCTCTGACTGTTTTTAAAATACTCTTCAATTCTTTTTCTCGTATGTTTGTCCTCCGTCAGAGGCATGTCCATCACCTTCGCCGCCGCCTCTTTTGTCAGGTCGTCCTTCGTCGGTCCAAGACCCCCGGTTAAAATGACAATATCCGAGCGCTGCAGCGCTGTCTTAAGCGTCTCGCAGAGGCGTTCCTCGTTGTCTCCGACCGCTGTCTGATAATAAAGCGACAGTCCGAGCAGCGCGCATTTTTCCGCCAGGAACGCAGCGTTTGTGTTTACAATGTTGCCTAAAAGGATCTCGGTCCCTACGGCTATCAGTTCCACTACCATGTTTTTTTCCTCCGATTTTTAATTCTGCATGCTTAAAACCTTTTTGTTTTTTCTAATGTAATCGATCAGCGACACCACCGTCAGAATCAGGGCAAGCCACACGAAAAGCTTCTCTAGAGTGTCAAATATGCCTCCCAGATCCACAAGCAGCAAAATAATCATGATCATCTGCGCGATCGTTTTTGCCTTTCCCCAGTAGCTTGCGGCGATTACAATCCCGTTGTCCGACGCCACAAGGCGGAACCCGCTGATGATGAATTCTCTGGCGATGATGACAATGACGATCCAGCTTTCCAGCCTGTGCTGGTCTACAAGGCAGATCATCGCGGAGCAGACAAGCAGCTTGTCCGCGAGGGGATCCATAAATTTTCCAAAATTTGTAACCTGATGGTTTTTTCGGGCGAGGTAACCATCCAGGGTATCCGTCAGACTTGCAACGATAAAAATTATCAGCGCGATATACTTTCCGGCAGCCCCTATATCTGCCAGCGCAAAAAATACAAAAAATGGTATCAGAGCCATTCTCAGTACGGTCAGACTATTCGGTACATTCATCTGCAATCTCTCCTATCAAATCATATTCCAAAGCTCCTGTCACTTTCACCCGCAGAAAGTCTCCGGTCACCAATACCTCATCTGTATTGACGAACACATATCCGTCCACATCCGGCGCGTCCCCGTACGTGCGCGCCACATATGCCTGTTCCTCTGCCACTTTCCCCTCCACCATCGCAGTCACAGTTTTTCCTATCATCTGCTCTGCGCGTTCAAAGGCGATCTCCTGCTGCATCTCCATCAGCTGTGCCTGGCGCTCCTGTTTGACCTCCTCATCGATCTGGTCCGGCATCTCGTATGCCGGCGTGTTTTCCTCAGCCGAATACGTAAAAACGCCCAGGCGGTCAAATTTCATCTGCTCTACAAATTCCATCAGCTCTTCATGGTCCTGCTGCGTCTCTCCGGGGAAGCCTGTGATCAGGGTCGTCCTCAGCACAATATCCGGGATCTCTTTTCTGAGCTTGTCTATGATCTGGATCAGCTGTCTTTTTGTGGCGCGTCTTCCCATCCGCTTTAAAACGCGGTCGCTTGCGTGCTGGATCGGAAGGTCGAGATAATGGCAGATTTTTTCTTCCTCCTTCATCGTCTCGATCAGCTCCTCATAGATCTCCTCCGGATAGCAGTATAGAATGCGGATCCAGCGGATCCCCCTGATCGTGCACAGCTTCCTCAAAAGCAGGTGGAGGCTTTTTTTCCCGTACAGGTCGACTCCGTACAGCGTCGTCTCCTGCGCTACCAGGATCAGTTCCTTAACTCCCTGCTGCGCCAGCTCCCGCGCCTCATCTAAAAGCCGTTCCATCGGAACGCTGCGGTATTTTCCGCGGATCTTTGGAATGATGCAGTATGTGCAGTGCTTATCGCATCCCTCTGCGATTTTCAGATGCGCGAAGTGACCTCCCGTCGTCACAACCCGCTTTGTCTCTACCTGCGGAAGCCGGTCAAGGCTGAGGCATTCCAGCACCTTTTTCCCCTCCAGGACAGACGCGATCGTCTCTGTGATTTCATCGTACGTTGTCGTCCCCAGCACGGCGTCTACTTCCGGAATCTCGTCCAAAATTTCCTGCTGATAGCGCTGCGCCAGACAGCCTGTCACGATGAGCGCCTTGCATGTTCCCTCTTTTCTGTACTGCGCCATCTGCAAAATCGTCTGGACGCTTTCTTCCTTCGCGTCGTTGATAAAACAGCATGTGTTAATCACAATGATATCCGCTTCGCTCTCCTCGTCCGTCATCTCATATCCCTGCCGGTTCAGCAGTCCCAGCATGACTTCTGAGTCTACCAAATTTTTGTCACAGCCAAGAGAAATAAACAATATTTTCATACAGCCTCTCCTTATTCTTCTTTCTAACGCCTTCGGTTTTTATTTTACTATCTTCATTTGTAAAAATCAACCAGGAAAACGCCCCTGAATCTGACAAAGGAGGGCACGGATCGTCTTCGGCGATTGTACCCTCCTTTTTGATTCGTCACTTTTCTTTTTTATCGCTTCTCTTTTTCCTCAGTTTCTTCCAGCCAGTACGCAGTTTCTCCCTCTTCTTTTTTGCCGGAAACCGGATTTTGTTTTTCCTTTTCCGCCTTTCTGCGTCTCTTGAGTATCCTTGTAATCAGAAACATGCTCCAGATATTGATCACCCCGTCCGCCAGAAGACTCGCCCCGATCACATAGACCATCAGCACTGCCGCGCGGAACGGATTGTAGACGAGCAAAAGCCCGACGCCCAGCAAAACAGCCGCGAGGACAAGCACGATCCACCATTTCGGAAATCCCAGCTTTTTCAGGTCCAGACTGTTTTGAAGCTTTACGATTGCTCCAAGCATCAGGACGACTCCGATCGCAAACGGAAGGATCGAGACAAAGATCTGATCGTTGACCAGCACGAACAGTCCGAACGCAGTCGTCACGATCCCTGTGACCAGATCCATCTCCATGATCGAGACGACGTGGTCTTTTGTAAAGTACACCACAATATGGGCGACGCCGTAGATAATGCCCATCACACCCAGGGCGTAGCAAAAGGTGGTCATGGAAATATCAGGCCAGATCAGCAGCACAATGCCGCACACCACATAGATCACTGACATCAGACAATAGCTTTTTTTAAATCCCTTAATCTCGTCCATCGCTTCCGTTCCTCCCCAAAAGAACCGTTTACTCCTTTGTTTGCTCTTCGGTTTCCTCTTCCCCTATAATCTTGATCTTTCCGCTGTTTAATTCCTCCACCGCGATGGAAAGAGGCTTTTTCTTCGACGCGTACACCAGCGGCTCCGCGCCTGCGATCAGCTGTCTGGCGCGCTTGGCTGTTGCCAGGACGATCGAGTAGCGGCTGTTGACCACTAAAGGTTCGCCCTCTTCTACCCCGCTGTTTACTACTTTCATTAAATCGCTGTAAGATGGATGCAACATATTATCTGTCCCCTTTCAAAAATTGACTCATACCGTATTCCAGGTTTGTCCGCAGTTGTGCATTTCTGCTGTTTTTCAGATGCTCGCTCTGGATAATTCCATGTACCTGAGCGACGCACGTATCGAGATCGTCGTTGACGATGAGATAATCGTACTGACTCATCCCTTTCGCTTCCTCAGCCGCCCGCCTCAGCCGCGAGGCGATGACCTCATCCGATTCGGTGCCCCGCCCTGTCAGGCGCTGCTCTAAGACCTCAGGCGTGGGCGGCACGATAAACAGCGTCACCGCATCCGGATATTTTTCCTTGATCTTTGCCGCGCCCTGAATTTCGATCTCCAAAATCACATCTTTTCCCTCTAAGAGCTTTTCCTCCACGTACGCTTTCGGCGTCCCGTAATAATTTTCCACAAACTTTGCATACTCTACGAACGCGTCCTGCGCAATCATGGCTTCAAATTCCGCCTTCGTCTTAAAGAAGTATTCTCTTCCCTCCTGCTCGCCCTCCCTGGGAGCCCGCGTCGTCGCGGAGACCGACAGCGCATACTCCTGGTACGTTTCAAGCAGTTTTTTTACAATCGTTCCTTTTCCGACTCCTGAAAATCCTGAAATCACCGTCAGAATTCCCTTTCTACTCATCCTCTTCACCTCTTGTGTCATATTCCGTCCCGCCCATCATCCGTTTCGCGATGGTCTCCGGCTGAAGCGCCGAAAGAAGCAGATGATTTCCGTACAGGAAAATAACGGCTTTCGTCTTGCGCCCCTGCGTGGCGTCGATCACCCTGCCCTCTTCCTTTGCGCTTTGTATCATCCGTTTAATCGGAGCCGCGTCCGGATTGATAACGGCCAGCACCTTCGATACGTTGACTGCATTTCCAAAACCGATATTGATTAATCTTGCCATACTCTCTCTTCCTATTCAATGTTTTGAATCTGCTCGCGGATCTTTTCAATCTCCGTCTTTAAATCAATTGCGATATTGCTCGTCTCAAGATCGTTTGCCTTGGACAAGATCGTGTTTGCCTCTCTGTTCATCTCCTGGGCAATAAAATCCAGCTTTCTTCCGACGTCGTCTCCCTTCTCCAGAGTATCCTTCATATGATCGATATGGCTTTTAAGCCGCACCGTCTCCTCGTCCGTACAGATTTTATCGGCATAGAGCACCACTTCCGTCGCGATCCGGCTTTCCTCTATCTGCGTATCGGCAAGCAGCTCCTTTACTTTTTCCTCGAGCTTCTGGCGATATGCCTCCATCATCACGGGAAACCTCTCCTCGATGCGCGCCACTTTCGCCGCCATATCGTCCAGCTTTCCAAAGAGATCTTCTTTCAGCGCCTGTCCTTCTTTTTCGCGCGCCTGCACCATCTGCTTTCCGGCCTCGATCAGCGCCTTTTCCAGGACAGCCCACACTTCCTTTTCGTCGATCGTCTGTTCCTCCATGGAAAACACATCCGGACATCTGCCAAGCGCGGACGCCTTGACGTCGTTTTCCAGTCCGAATTTCTCCGCCATCTGCCGGTAGTACTGGAGGTATTCCGCCGCCAGCGCCTCGTTGTACTTCAGCGACACATTCGACTGCGACAGATCCTCATACGTGATAAAGACGTCGATCTTTCCTCTGTGCATGTAATCCTTGAGCGTGCTGCGGATTGCAGACTCGAAAAAAGCCAGCTTTTTCGGCATCTTAATGCTGACGTCAAAGTACCGGTGATTGACTGCCTTCATCTCAACTATAAACTTCATTTCCCCCTGGAGATTCTCTGATCTTCCAAAGCCCGTCATACTTTTTATCATTCTTATATGCTCACTTTTCGTATTGTATTGGATTGCGGCACATAATTCGCCACATTACATTCATTATAATGCATAACAAAATCTTCGTCAATGACAATTGTACGTTTTTTAGCTCTTGTATTTTTTTCTGAAAAGTGGTATACTGCTGTATGTGCAGATATGGTTCATCGGTAGAACGCTAGCTTCCCAAGCTGGAAAGGCGGGTTCGACTCCCGTTATCTGCTTTTTTTGATGCCAATTTTGGTCCCGGTTTCCGCGGAAAAGGCGCCCGTCTTTCTCCGCGCCCGGATGTTTCTTTACTATATCTATGATCGGGCGGGAATTTTGCCCTGCCCGGCGAAAGGAGATTTCTTATGGCTTTTGACGGAATTGTAATCGCAAATCTCGTAAAAGAATGCAATGAAACCATTGTGGGAGGAAAGATCAGCAAAATCGCGCAGCCCGAGCAGGACGAGCTTTTGATCACGATCAAAAATCAGAAGAACCAGTACCGCCTGTTTTTGTCGGCGAACGCCAGCCTTCCTCTTGTCTATTTTACCTCTTCCAACCGCCCCAGCCCTCTAACTGCGCCTAATTTCTGCATGCTTCTGCGCAAGCATATCGGGAACGGAAAGATCACAAGAATCTGGCAGCCCGGGCTGGAGCGCATCATCAATTTTGAGATTGAACATTTAAATGAACTCGGCGATCTGTGCAGGAAGGTCCTGATTGCGGAAATCATGGGAAAGCACAGCAACCTCATTTTCTGTGACGACAGCGGAAAAATCATCGACAGCATCAAGCATGTCCCGATGCAGATGAGTTCTGTCAGAGAGGTCTTGCCGGGGCGGACGTATTTTATCCCGCAGACGCAGCACAAGCAAAATCCTCTTGACGTCTGCGAAGAAGACTTCTGCCTGGCAGTCTTTTCCAAACCGGAAAAGCTCTCGAAGGCGATCTATTCTTCCTTTACCGGTATCAGCCCTGTCATCGCCGAAGAGCTGTGCTTTCGTGCTTCCCTGGAGTCGGACCAGAGCGCCTGTACGCTTTCCCAGCTTGAACGCCGCCATCTCTTTCACCAGTTTGAGCTGTTCACCGAGGAAATCAAATCCGGAGATTTTAAACCTAACATTGTCTTCTCCGGCAAAGAGCCTGTAGAATTTTCGTCCGTCCCCATGAAGCAGTACCGCGATTTAAAGACGGTCTTCTATCCTTCCGTTTCAGAGGTTTTGGAGACGTATTACGCCGTCAGAAACACCATCACGCGCATCCGCCAGAAATCCTCCGATCTGCGCCGGATTGTCCAGACTGCCTTAGAGCGCAATGTCAAAAAATATGATCTGCAGTGCAGGCAGCTGAAAGATACGGAGAAAAGGGACAAATACCGCATCTACGGCGAGCTCTTGAACACGTACGGATATGGCTTAAAGGGCGGGGAGAAAAAGCTGGACGCCCTGAATTATTACACGGGCGAGATGGTTTCGATCCCTCTTGATCCCACCTTGACCGCCCAGGAAAACGCGAAAAAATATTTTGACCGGTACGGAAAATTAAAGCGCACGTTTGAAGCGCTCTCTGAGCTGACAAAAGAGACGGCTTCTGAGATCGCGCACCTTGAGTCTATCAACACCTCTCTCGATATCGCTCTTTCGGAAGAGGATCTTGTCCAGATCAAGGAGGAGCTGACCCAGTACGGCTATATCAAACGCCGCTTCAGCGCAAAGAAAGTCAAGATTACCTCAAAGCCGTTTCACTATGTCTCTTCCGACGGGTACGACATCTATGTCGGCAAGAACAACCTGCAAAACGAGGAGCTGACCTTTAAGTTTGCTTCCGGCAACGACTGGTGGTTCCACGCAAAAGGCGCCCCCGGCTCCCACGTCATCGTCAAGGGAAACGGCGAAGACTTGCCCGACCGCACCTTCGAGGAGGCTGCGCGGCTTGCCGCCTACTACTCGAAAAACCGCGGCTCGGAAAAGGTGGAAGTCGACTATATCCAGAAGAAGCATGTCAAAAAGCCAAACGGCGCAAAGCCCGGCTTTGTCGTGTATTATACCAACTATTCTATGGTCATCGATTCGGACATTTCTCAGATTGAGCACGTTTAGTCGGCTCAAAAAAGGATCCCCGCAGCGCAGCGGATGCGCTTTTGCGGGAATCCTTTTTCTGTTTTCTCCTAAATCTTTTCGCCCAGACGGCACAGTCTCTCTCCTGCTTTTTTCATCTGTCTCTCATATCCCGTCCATACCTTCAGCTTTTCTGCCGCCGCGGAGGCGAGCGCAGAAGTCGCCGTCAGCACGGCGAGAATCAGAACGGGATAGCGCAAGGAATAATAAAATCCCAAAAAATAGTACGAATACATCAGATTGTGCATCAGAAACATATTTGCCGAGTGTTTTCCTAAAAATTCCAATCCGCCTGCAAGCAGCGCGAACTTTTGGCACAGGGCCGCGCACAGTCCGCACAGCGTCATCGAAGCCAGTCCGTCTACAATTCCGCAGTAGTTATAGTTCGTCCGGAATTTTAAGAGCAGGAGGGTCGCCGCGAGCAAAAAGACCGTTTTTGCCGCGTACGCCGCTTTTTTTTCGGCGAACAGTCTGCTCCATCTGCCAAATGCGTCCCACTCGAAGCACGCCGCGCCCAGCAGCATACCGAACACATACGTGCTTGCCACAGACTGAATCTCCATCAGCTGCAAAAGTCCCATCGCCGCTGCCAGCACAGGAAGCGTCCCCGTCTTTTTTGCGAGTTTCATCACAAACGGCATCAGAACCGCAATGTAGAGCGCAACAGACAGATACCACCACGTCGGGTTGAGCGTCGGCGTGTGAAACGCGAAAGACAGTCCGAAAAAGTCGATCACAAAATAGACAAGAGCTGTCTTTCCATCTGTGCCGTACGCCTGTGCCGGCGTCCTCCCAAGCGGCGCGCAGACGAGCGCCAGCAAAAACACAAACCAGTATCCGCTCATCAGCTTCCAGCAGCGCGAGACCGTAAATCTCCAGAACTGCGCCTTTGACGGCTCCTGGTTTTGAAAGTTTGCTGTATAGCTGGCTGCGATCCCGTATCCGCTCAAAAACACAAAGACCGTCACGCACAGCTTGCACAGCAGGGCCAGACGGAGCGTCTGGTCCCCCGTCAAAGGCCAATATTCCACAGCATAGCCGGCATATTCCTCATAGTCGTTAAAAAGGTGGTGAAACAGCATCATCAGGATCGCGATTCCCTTGCACTGGTTTGTCTGCGCCTTCGTAAACATATGTCTTCCTCTTCGCCTTTGTCCCTTTTTCAGAGCAGAGGTCTTTTTTTATTTTACTACCAGGTTGATGATCTTCTTCGGGACATAGATTTCTTTTACAACCGTTCCCGTTATCTTGTCCGCCACGGCTTCTTTTCCTCTTGCGATGGCTTCCTCTTTTGAGAGTTCCACCGGAATGCAGATGACCGCTTTCGTCTTTCCGTTGATCTGTACCGGCACTTCGACCTCGTCGTCCCGCATCGCCTCGTGGTCTGCGTCAGGCCATGTGTTGGAGAAGACGGTCTGCTCATGTCCTAACTCCTCCCACAGCTCTTCGCACAGGTGAGGCGCAAACGGAGCCAGCAAGATGACGGCGGTCTCGAGCGTTTCTTTGTCCACTCCGCCTTCCTTCTTCGCAAGATCAATCAGCTTATTGTTGTACTCCATAAATCCGGAGATCACGGTGTTTAAGCTGAAGCTTTCCAGACGCTGCGTGATGTCGTGCACCATCTTGTGGCGTACTTTTACCATCTCTTTGGAGGCTGGCGTCTGTTTGTCCTTGTTGTCCATCACAAGGTTCCAGAAGCGGTTGATGAAGCGGTAGACACCGTCGATCCCTCTGTCGTCCCACTCTGCGTCGAGTTCCGGCGGTCCTACGAACAGCTCATACATTCTAAGAGAATCGCATCCGTATTCGCGGACCAGATCGTCCGGTGAAATTACATTTCCCTTTGATTTGCTCATCTTGATTCCATTTTTTCCGGTGATCATTCCCTGGTTAAACAGCTTCGTAAACGGCTCGTCGAAATCTACCACGCCGATGTCGTGCAGGAATTTCGTGTAAAATCTGGAGTACAGAAGGTGAAGCACCGCATGTTCGACTCCGCCGATATACATGTCGACCGGCAGATATTTGTGCGCTTTCTCCTTAGATACCAGCTCTTTGTCGTTGTGGCTGTCCACATAGCGCAGGAAATACCAGGAAGATCCCGCCCACTGCGGCATCGTGTTCGTCTCTCTTTTCGCCGGTCTTCCGCAGACAGGGCATGTCGTGTTGACCCATTCGTGGATGGCGGCAAGAGGAGATTCCCCGGTTCCCGTCGGCTGATAGCTCTCCACATCCGGCAGGCGCAGCGGCAGCTCCTCCTCCGGGACAGGCACAGCTCCGCAGTGTTCGCAGTGTACGATCGGGATCGGTTCTCCCCAGTAGCGCTGTCTGGAGAAGACCCAGTCGCGCAGCTTATAGTTTGTCGTCACTTTTCCGATTCCTCTTGATGCGAGCAGCTGCGGCAGATCGCGCTTTGCGTCCTCAGAGTTCATTCCGTTGAATTCCCCGGAATTGATCATGATTCCCGGCTCTGTGTACGCCTCGGTCATGTCCTCGATCTCTTTGCCGTCTTTCGCGATGACCTGGACGATCGGAATGCCGAATTTTTTCGCGAATTCAAAGTCACGGTCGTCGTGAGCCGGCACGCACATGATGGCGCCGGTGCCGTAGTCGGCAAGCACGTAGTCGGACAGCCAGATCGGGATCTTCTTCCCGTTCACCGGGTTGACGGCATAGCTTCCCGTAAAGACGCCTGTCTTTTCCTTGTCCTGCAGACGGTCTACGGAGGATTTCATGGAAGATTTGAAAATATAATCCTCCACCGCCTCTCTCGTCTCGTCTGTGGCGAGTTCTTTCGCCATCTCATGTTCCGGGGCAAGCACCATAAACGTCGCCCCGTAGAGCGTATCCGGTCTTGTCGTGTAAACCTTGATCGCCTTTTCCGAGCCGTCCACCTTAAAGTCGATCTCCGCTCCGTGGCTCTTTCCGATCCAGTCGGACTGCATCTTCTTTACCTTCTCCGGCCAGTCCAGTTTTTCCAGATCTGCGAGCAGGCGGTCTGCATATTTTGTGATGCGCAGCATCCACTGGCGCAGATTTTTCTTTGTCACAGGCGTTCCGCACCGCTCGCACACTCCGTTTACGACTTCCTCGTTGGCAAGACCTGTCTTGCACGAAGGACACCAGTTGATCGGGAATTCCTTCTCATACGCAAGACCGGCTTTAAACATTTTTACGAAAATCCACTGCGTCCACTTGTAAAAATCAGGGTCTGTCGTGTTGACCTCCATATCCCAGTCATAGATCGCAGCGATCTCATTGATCTGGCGTTTGATATTTTTGATGTTCTCCGCTGTCGCCTTTGCAGGGTGAATGCCCTTATTGATCGCATAGTTTTCAGCCGGCAGACCAAACGCGTCCCATCCCATAGGATGGATCAGATAATATCCCTGGAGCATCTTGTATCGGCTCCAGACGTCTGAGATCACATAGCCTCTCCAATGTCCGACATGAAGACCGTTTCCGGACGGATAGGGAAACATGTCAAGACAATAATATTTCGGTTTTTTTCCGTCGTTGACATTGACTGGGTGTTCCTCCCAGCGTTTGCGCCATTTTTGTTCAATAGCCTTATGATTATAAGGGACTGCCATAATTTTATTCCTCCATTTATCCTCTATCGCAATTTTGCCTTGAATGTTATTCTAATGCCGCCGGGGGATATTTGTCAAGTTTTCTTCTCAATCTGACGTCAGCTTTCAATAGAAAGAACCGTATTGACGTCCTCTCCCGGAATATACCGCAGGGTAATCTCGTCCCCTGTCTCATACCGGATGATGCCTATAAGCTCTCCCACCGCCACATCGTAGATCGCGTCTTCTCCGTCCAGCATCAGATAGATGTGAGAATTTCCGTCCGCCACGGCGTCCGTCATTTTTGTGATCGTTCCGCTGATTTGCTCTCCCTGCGCATTTTGGTTTGGCTGCCAGATTCCGTTCTCAACGAGCATCTGGTTGTAGGCCTCCTCGCACTCTGCCACCGTATCCCCGATCGCAACGTTTTGATATTCCTGGACATTGACCATCGCATATTTTTTGACGAGCCCGGCGTCATCTTTTAGCGCCATGAAATACGTAGGCTCCCCGGAAACGTTGATCAGAAGCGGAAATGCCGCCCGGTATCCCAGGTTCTGAACCTGTCCTTCCGCAGAGGCCATCGCGGAAAATTCTTCTGCCCCCGATACGGCGTAATACCGGCATTCCATGGTGCGCTGGTTCATTAAGACAAATCCCACGTTTGACTGATCGCTGCTCACCGACGTCACCCCTGTGTAAACCCATACGTCGTCCTCCAAAGCCAGATAGTTGTATCCTTCTGTCGTCTTAAGGCATCCCTTCTGACCGAAAATGCTGTTTAAAAATCCGTTTTTCAGCGTCCCGTGATAGTCGTACAGTTCGATCAGCAAATCGGCTGAGAACACACGATCAACCCATGTCGGGCAGTCTTCGATCGCGTATTCTTCCATCTCTCCCGTCTGCGCGTTGCAGATAACAACTTTTCCGATCGTCACGCCTCCAAAGAGTCCTACGTTGTACTTTTTGACCGGGCAGATCCAGTAAGGCGTCCCCTCGTCGTCGATCTCAAAGCTGAGCGAGTCAAAAATGTACGTCGGATAGTGAAAACGAAGATGGCGGTAGATATTTCGGTTCAGATATTCCGACTCCGAATATTTAATCGGCTCATCCAGCTTCACAAGGCTGGTATCCTGCGTCGCCATATCAATCATGATATAGGCTGGGATGCCGTTTTTCTGGTTTGTCAGCCATTTAACCGGGCTGGCGTACTCAAGCGGCGTGACCCGCACCGGCGTATCCTGATAGTTAATCTGCGTGTAAAGATCGCTGACCTCAAACTGCGAGACCATATCTACCATGCTTCCCATCTTCCTGTTTCCCAAAAGCGCCGCCGAATCCTTGTCCAGAAGCGGAATCTTTCCAAAGTCTACCTCCTGGATATCGGCGCTGAAATCTCTCTCCTCCACGGTAATCAGCCGCTGATATTTTTTTGCGTTGATCATCGGAGACGAGAGCAAGGATCCGATCGCGTATGCGGCAATTATAAGACCGAGAAAACTTATTCCTATCTTCAGGACCCGGTTTTCTTTCACGTCCTGCGCGGTGCGCACGCGCGGCAGCGCGTAAATTCCCAGGATGACCGCGATGACGATCATCAAAAATGCCCAGAATCCGCTTGAGTGAATGTTGATGGCGGGCAGAGCAATGTAGTAGTAAATCCCTGCGATAAAGATGGCTGCAAGGACGGCCGCAATTTTCCATTTTCTTTTCATATCTGTCTGTTTCCCTTCCTCTTTTTTAGCTGGTTATCGTGTTACTGATAATTTTGAATCACAATCTGCAGGCTGCGGCATTCCCGGTACACATGGATGGTCGGATAATACGTGACGGACAGGCGAACCTGGTTTTGCCGGCGCAGAAACAGTTTTTCCATCTCCTGCTGCCCGAATTTTTCCGCCAGGTCCTTCTGAAACGCCTCTGTGTCCCCAAAATACAGCGCGTCCATCACCCGCCCGGCTTTGTTTTGCACCTGCATTTTGACCACATTTTTATTTTTCCCAAGGATTGCCGCCCCCAGGACATTTAAATCCTTTTCCGCAAACAGGGGCTTTGTGTTTCCTTTTCCAAACGGTTCTAAAAGCTTTAGTTCCTCTACGAGCTCCTCTGTGATATAGTCGATCGGCATCGGAACGTCGATCAGAATCTTCTCGCTTAGATCCTCCTGCGTCAGCGCCGCGTTCTCATTTAAGACGGTGCGGAGCCTTTCTATATTTTCTTCCTTCATCGAAAGCCCTGCCGCCATCGGATGTCCTCCGAATTTTGTGAACAGCTCCTGGCATTTCATCATCTCCTCAAACATGGAGTACGCTTCAATGGAGCGCCCGGAGCCTTTGATCTCCTCCTTTCCTCTTGTCAGCACAAAGACAGGTCTGTGATATTTTTCCCGGATTCTCCCGGCGATAATCCCGGCGAGGCTTTCATGGCACTCCGGCAAAAAGACAACCAGCACCTTATCCTTTTTTTGTTTTCCTCCTTCTATGATCTGCACGGCTTTTTCATAGCCCTGCAGCGTCATCGCTTTTCGCTCCTCATTTAAAAGCTTCAGCTCCGATGCAAGCTGCGCCGCTTCTTCTTCGCTCTTGGCGAGCAGCAGGGCGAGCGCCCGTTTTGCCGTGTCCAGCCTGCCGCTTGCATTGATGCACGGACCCAGTACAAATCCGATGTGATATGCCGTGATATCTGCCTCCGCCAGCCCGTTTGCCTTGATCAGCGCGCGCAGTCCCAGATTGGGAGTCGACGCGATTTTTTTAAGCCCTTCCTTTACGATAATTCGGTTTTCGCCGGTCAGGTCCATCACATCCCCAACGGTGGCGACTGCTGCAAACTCCAGAAAGGCGAAAGCCTCCTCCTTGGCGATCCCCATCTGTCGGTACAGACACATGACCACCTTCCATGCCACTGCCGCTCCGCACAGCTGTTTAAACGGGTACGTGCAGCCCGGCTGTTTTGGGTTGACAATCACGTCTGCTTTTGGCAGAATCATGTTTCTTTTCCCGTTCTCTTCCAGATACCTCAAATCATGGTGGTCTGTGACGATGACCGTCATTCCCAGTTTTTTGCCGTACGCGATCTGTTCCGCCGCCGCGATTCCGTTGTCGCACGTCACGATGGTGTCGATCCCCTCCTCATATGCGAGCGCAATCAGCTGCTCGTTGATGCCGTATCCGTCTTTCATGCGGTCCGGAATCTCCACATCCGCATCTGCCCCGCATCTTCTCAGCGCCTGCAGCAGAATATAGCTGGCGTTGACTCCGTCAATATCGTAATCGCCTATGATCCGGATTTTTTTCCCCTGCCGGATTTTCTCTCTCAGAAGGGAGGCGGCTTCCACCGCTCCCTTCATTTTTTCCGGCGGATACAGATCCGCCAGATCCGCGTGCAGATACGTTCGGATTTCGTCTTCTCCGATGATATCCCGGTTGCGGATCAGACGCGCTGTGACAGGCGAGATATGAAACGTCTGCGCGATTTTATAAAAGTCAGCCCTCTTGGCTGCGACAAACCATCTTTCCATTGTGTTTCTTCCTTTCTTTACAGAAAAAGAGGGCTGTCCAAAAGACAACCCTCCAAGGCAGCTATGCCTAAATCACGATTTCTTTCTCTTTTTTCGGCTTTCTCTTCTTCGTTCTCATCACATACCATAAAGGTCCTGTGATGCAGACGGAAGAGTAGGCGCCGCATACGATGCCGATCATCAGCGGAAGCGCAAATTCCTGGATCGAGGGAACTCCGACCGCAAACAAAACGGCTATTGTCATAAAGGTTGTAAGAGACGTATAGATGCTTCTTGTCAGAGTCTGCGTGACGCTCCGGTTGACAATATCCGCAAGCTCCTGTCCCTCCTCTTTTTCCGCGCTTCCCATATTTTCACGGATACGGTCGAAGATGACAATCGTCGCATTGATGGAATACCCGACAATCGTAAGCATACATGCGATAAACGTGGTTCCCACCGCAATCCTCGATGCAGCGTAAAAGGCAAGCACCGCCAAAACGTCGTGGACCAGCGCAAGCACCGCGCTTGCGCCGAAGCGGATATCCTTAAACCGGAACCAGATATAGATCAGCATACATACCGTTGCGATAGCGACGGATATGACGGCGTCCCTTCTCATCTCGCTGCTCACGGTTGAGGAGATATTTTCCGCCAGGATAGAATCCTCCTCCGCGCCGAACTGCTGCACCAGCGCCTGATTAAGCTCCTCTCTCTCCTCCAAAGACAGCTCTCTCGTCTTGATATTGACCTCATAGGAGTCTGTCACCTTTGTGATCTGAATGTCAGCATCCCCTGTCACCTGCTGCACAACCGGCTTTACCTCAGAATCGAGCTCCGCGATCGTAAAGTCCTGCGGAAACGTCACGTTGGTGGAGGTTCCTCCCTTAAATTCCAGGTTATAGTTTAACGTTTCGCCCATTGTGATCTGATTTGCCGCCATAAAGACCGGGGCGCAGATGACCAGAATCAGCGAGAGCGCAAAGCAGAAGCTTTTCTTCTCCACAAAGGAAATCGTTTTTCTCTCCTTTGCCCTTCCATACAATTTTTCGTCTTTTAACCCCAGCGTATACAGCGCGTTCAAAATCAGGCGGGAGACAAAAAGCGCCGTGATCATGGACAGGACAATGCTCAAAATCAATGTGACGGCAAATCCTTTTACCGTTCCGCTCCCCTTGATCATCAGGACAAACGCCGCAATCAAAGTCGTGACGTTGCCGTCTAGGATGGCGGAGAACGCTTTTTGATATCCCGTGCGGATCGCTGTGCTTACGTTCTCGCCCGCCGCTATCTCTTCCCTAATGCGGGCATAGATAATGACGTTGGCGTCCACCGCCATCCCGATTCCCAGGATAATCCCGGCAATTCCCGGCAGAGTCAGCGTGATGTCGAAAGCATTCAGGCACACCAGTGTCAGCTCTGTATACAGAATCAGTCCGATCCCCGCCACAGCGCCGGGGAGGAGATAGACGGCGGTCATGAAGACAATCACGAGAACCAGTCCGATCGCCCCGGCCGCAAGGCTTGTCGAGATGGCTTCTTCTCCCAGCTGCGCGCCTACTACATTTGAGCGGATTTCCGTCAATTCCACCTGCAGACCTCCGATCCGGATCGTGGAGGCGATATTTTCTGCTGTCTGATAGTCCTCCATTCCGGTAATCTGCGCCTTTCCATCTGTGATCTCACTGTTGACAAGGGGCACGCTGACAAATTTTCCGTCATAGTAAATGCCGATGCTCTCGCCTGCCGCGTACGCTTTTTTCGTCGCCTGCGCAAACTTCTTTGTCCCTTCCGCCGTCATGGTCAAAGTGACTACGTTTTCCCGGTTTCTCATCTCGTTTGTAATCTGTCCCGCCTTTGCCGTCTCAATGTCCGTTCCGGTCAGGACGATGGATCCCTCCTGCGTCAGTTCTTCGATCGTCTTGTTTAAGGCGTATCCTGTGGGGTTGTCCGGCGTCTGTCCGATGTAAGAATAATTTTCATTTCCGTCTTGATCTGTCTGGGCGATGAAGTACAGCGACCCGGGGGATCCAAGCTCTTCGAGAATCTGGTTGGCGTCTGTCACGCCTGGGATCTCGATATTGATCCTGTCGTTTCCCTCCCGATAGACCGTTGCCTCCGTACTGTACTGTTCCACCCGCTTTTGCAGCTTATAGACCGTATCCGCCATCTCCTCCGCCGTCGGCGTATCGCCCGCAGCTTTATACGTGATGCTGACGCCGCCAGCCAGATCCAGACCCAGTATAATATTTCTCGCCGCTCCGGTGCCTGTCGGACCAAAGCCGACTGCCGAGGTGAAAGCCAGCAGACCGACAAGCAAAACCGTGACGATCATCACCAGAGCCGCTCTGCTCTTGTTCATAGAGATCCTCCTTTTTTACGATTCCTCCGCGAGAGCCGCTTTTATCATGATGGCGCATTCAATCCGTTTTTTCTGAAGCTCGCACCCGATATCATACGCATCGTTGATCGATCCGTGGAATTTGTACGAGTTTGCCGCGCACCCTCCGCTGCAGTAAAAACGCGCAAAGCAGTTTCTGCATTTCTCCTTCGCGTAGACGTTGCAGCATTTAAATTCATCCACCAGATCTGTGTTTTTGATTCCCTCATATACGTTTCCGAGCAGAAATCCCTCTTCGCCTACAAACTGGTGGCACGGATAGAGATCTCCCCACGGGGTGACTGCAAGATATTCCGTTCCCGATCCGCACCCGGACAGCCGTTTGTACACGCACGGACCTCCCGTCAGATCAATCATGAAGTGGAAAAAGTTGAAATCTCTTCCCTCTCTGTGCCGCTTTACCATCTCTGCCGCAAGCTTATCGTATTCCGCGCAGATCGCCGGAATATCCTCCTCCCGGATCGCGTACGGCTCCTCCGGCAGGGAGACAACCGGTTCTACTGAAATCTGCTTAAATCCCAGATCAGCCAGGTGCAGGACGTCCTTGGAAAAATCGAGGTTATCGTGCGTGAAAGTCCCGCGCACATAATATTTTTCCTGATTTCTGCTCTCGGCAAATTTCTGGAATTTCGGCACGATCAGATCATAGCTTCCCTTGCCGCTGCGGAACGGGCGCATCCGGTCATTGACCTCTTTTCTGCCGTCAATGCTCAGCACAACGTTTGCCATCTCTTTGTTTGCGAACTCCATCACGTCGTCGTTGAGCAGCACGCCGTTCGTCGTCAGCGTAAACCGGAAATTTTTATTGTGAATTTTTTCCTGCTCTCTTCCGTACCGCACAAGGTCTTTGACAACCTGCCAGTTCATCAGAGGCTCTCCTCCGAAAAAGTCGACCTCCAAATTTCTTCTGTTCCCGGAGTTGGCGATCAGAAAATCCAGCGCCTGCTTTCCCGTCTCATAGCTCATCAGTGCGCGGCGTCCGTGATATTCGCCTTCTTCCGCAAAGCAGTAGCGGCATGCCAGGTTGCAGTCGTGCGCAATGTGGAGGCAGAGCGCTTTGACTACCGTCTTTCTCTTCTTAAAATCGATGACCTTCTCCTGATAGATGTCCTCCGTAAACAGCGTGCCCGCCTTCTTGAGTTCTTCGCAGTCTGAGACCGCCTCGAACACGTCCTCTTTTTCGTACCGGTCTTTTAACTGTTCGGCAATGGCTTCCGCCTTCCACCCTTTTTCCATATAAGGGAGCACCTCATACACGACGTCATCGACAACGTGGATCGCCCCGCTGTTGACGTCCATCACGATATTATAGCCATTGTTTCTGTATTGATGGATCACTTGAAATCCCCTTTCCGTTTTTTGTATCGTTCCATTTTTCCCACATCGTATAATAAGCAGCGGACAGTGCTTTGTCCGCTGCTTATTTGTCTCGTATCTTCTTTTGGATCAATCTTATTTATGATTTTCGCAGCTCTGATTTCCTACGGTACAGGATGTCTTGCATGCAGACTGGCAAGATGTCTGGCATTCGCCGCATCCTCCTTTTTTCAAAGTGTTCTGTAATGTCTGCGCATTTAAAGTTTTAATGTGTTTCATCGTCTTACGCCTCCTTACTTGTTCGTTCAAGTCATTATACCATACCTGACTTTATTTTAAAAGTCTTTTTTCTCGCTTCTGAAAAACTTTCTTCTGCGTGCGTTTTTTGCTATAATATCAGAAAAAGGAATGATGACTATGAAATACGGTATTTTTTTCGGCGACAGCATCACCGACGCCAACCATCTCTTTTGCGGCAGTCCGCTCGGAGATGGATATGTCTTTGAGCTGTCCCGCCTTGCCCGCGCCCGCCGTGCCTCTCTCTTTTTGTACAACCGGGGATACAGCGGGCACACGCTTCAAAGGCTGCTCGACGTCTTCGATCGGACGTGGAACCATGGCTGCTGCCAGGACGGCGTCTGGGATCTCGTCTGCGTCCAGATTGGCGTCAACGACGTCTCTGTGTGCATGGACACCGGACTCTCGGCGTCTGCCAAAGACCGCTATCTGGAAACGTACCGGAACCATTTTTCTCTTCTGCTCTCCAGAATCCGCGCAGATTTTTTTGGACCTCTTCTGATTTTAGAGCCGTTTTTGTTCCCTCATCCTGCCAGTCTTCAAAACTGGATGGCTGTGAGGGGACAGATTGCCTCCCTCATGGAAGAGTCCTCCAGACACTTTTCCGCCGTTTTTCTCCCCCTCCAGGCTCTCCTCGCAGACGCCTGTCCTGCGTCGCGCTTTTCTCTTTTGACCTCGGACGGCATTCATCTTACCCCGCGCGGCAGCCAGCTTCTCGCCTCCTTGATCTGGGATCAGCTGGAGCGCCTTTCTTTTTTCTGAATAGGACGCTTAAAAAAACTCTATGCAGATCTGCTGTTCTGCATAGAGTTTTTTGTCTCTGCCATGCTTTTTTCCGCACAAAAGCAGCTTTTTTTATTCTTTATTCTTCGCCTGCGTTTTCCTTGTTTGCTCTTGCTTCCACTTCTTTTTCCTGGATGTCTGACGGCGCCTGCTCATATCTTGCGAATTCATACGCAAAGTCTCCGCTTCCTCCTGTGATCGACCGCAGCGTCGTGCAGTATCCGTACAGCTCCATCATCGGCACGTCCGCCTCGATGATCTGTTTTCCTTTGTGATCCGGGTTCATTCCCAGCACGCGCCCTCTTCTCTTGTTGAGGTCTCCCATGACGTCTCCTGTAAATTTATCCGGAACCGTAACCTTAAGAGAAGCAATCGGCTCAAGCAGAACAGGGGACGCCTCCATAAAGCCTTTTTTGAACGCCTGAATCGCCGCCGTCTTAAATGCCATTTCTGAGGAGTCTACCGGATGGTAGGATCCGTCGTACAGCGTTGCCTTGACGCCCACTACCGGATATCCGGCGAGAGGTCCTTTCTGTACGGATTCCTGGATACCTTTTTCCACTGCCGGGAAATAGTTCTTCGGAACGGCTCCGCCGACTACCACCTGATCGAACTCATACGCTTTTTCCAGATCTCCAAGAGGAGCAAAGCGCATTTTTACATGTCCATACTGACCGTGACCGCCGGACTGTTTTTTGTATTTTGCCTCCACGTCGGAATTCTTGCGGATTGTCTCGCGGAACGCTACCTTTGGCTTGCTCAGCTCGATCTCCACTTTGTATTTTGTCACCAGCTTGCTGGCAATGATGTCCAGATGCTGATCTCCCATACCGTACAGCAGAGTCTGACGGTTTTCCGCGTCGTTGACGGACTTCATCGTCAGGTCTTCCTGCATCATCTTTGCGAGAGCCTGGGAAACTTTGTCGTCTTCTCCTTTTGCTTTTGCCTTATATCTCTTGTATGTGTACGGGATAGGCAGATCCAGCTTTCCGTACTGAATCGGATTTGCTTTTGTGGAGAGCGTATTTCCGGTAAACGCGTTGAGCTTTCCGATCGCTCCGATGTCTCCTGCCATCAGTTCCTTGACCTCGACCGGCTTATTTCCTTCGAACACGTACAGCTTGCTGATTTTTTCCTCATTGTCAGTGTCTGCATTGTATAGCGCATCGTCGCTCTTGATGGAGCCGGAGCATACCTTAATCATGGAATACTTTCCGATGAACGGGTCTACGATCGTCTTGAAGATATAGGCCGATTTTGTCTTTGAGAAATCATAGTCCGCCTGGAAGACTTCCTTTGTCTTGAGGTTCACACCGGCAAACTTTCTCTTGGAAGGATCCGGAAGGTATCCGATGATATCGTTCATCAGATTTGCGATGCCTTTTAACTCGGTGCTTGATCCTAACGATACCGGCACGATGCTGCCGTCTATAATTTCAGAGTGAAGCGCTGCGCTGATCTCCGCCACGGAGAACTCTTCTCCTCCGAAATACCGGTCCATAAATTCTTCGCTTGTCTCTGCGACTGCCTCTAAGAGGTTTTCACGATATTTTTCCAGATATTCCACAGAGTAATCCGGAACCGGGCATTCTTCCTTCTGATCTTTTCCGATCCATCTTCTTCCAGCCTGTTTTACGATATTGACATATCCGACTAACTGTCCGTTTTCGCGGATCGGCAGATGAATCGGCGCAATTTTCTTTCCGTACATTTCCGTCAGCTTTTCTACGATCTCGCGGAAGCTGGCGCTGTCGATGTCCATATTGCTCACAAAGAACATTCTCGGCAGCTTATATTTTTCACACAGCTCCCATGCCTTCTGGGTTCCGACCTCAACGCCGCTTTTTCCGGAAATGACGATGACCGCTGCGTCCGCTGCCGCTGCCGCCTCCTCCGCCTCTCCTGAGAAATCAAAATATCCCGGCGTATCCAGCACGTTGATCTTGACGTTGTTCCAGATAATCGGAACCATCGTTGTGCTGATTGAAAATTTTCTCTTTATTTCCTCTTTATCATAATCACTGATCGTATTTCCTTCTGCCACGTTTCCCATTCTGCTTGTGATGCCGGATAAATAAGCCATCGCTTCTACAAGGCTTGTCTTTCCGCATCCGCCATGTCCCAGAATTACCACGTTACGAATCTTGCTGGTTGTGTAAACATTCATACTTATATCCTCCAATACTAGTTAGTTTTGAGTGCCTCTCACTCTGTATTTCTGCTATGGATATATTTTACTAAAATTGTCATAATATTTCAAGCTATTTATCTAATTTTAACAATTATTTTTTTGTTTTTTTTTCACATCGCTGATTTTCCGTCGAAATTTTTATATTTTTACACTTTAAAGCGTCATAGCATTGACATTCCATTTTAATGATAGTAGAATAAAGAAGTTAAAAAAAAGAATTTGCAGAGGTATCTAAATATGATTATTATAATGAAAAGAAACGCTTCCCCGGAAGCTGTAAATCACGTTTCCGACATCATCCGCTCAAAAGGGCTGGAGGTGCATTTATCCCAGGGACAGGAGGTTACGATTATCGGCGTCGTAGGCGATAAGAGCCGGCTTGCCGACCAGAATTTGGAGATTGCCCCGGGCGTTGACCGGATTGTCCCGGTTACAGAGAGCTATAAACTCGCCAACAAAAAATTTCATCCCCAGCCTTCTGTCATTCCGGTGGGAAACACCGAGATCGGACCAAACACGCTGACCGTCATGGCAGGTCCGTGCGCTGTGGAATCAGAAGAACAGCTTCTTCTGATCGCCCGCGAGGTCAAAAAGGCCGGCGCTACGTTTGTCCGCGGAGGAGCCTACAAGCCCAGAACCTCCCCGTATTCTTTCCAGGGTCTTGAGGAAGAGGGGCTGCGCTACATGGCAAAGGCAAAAGCTGAGACTGGCTTAAACACCATCTGCGAGGTAGTCAGCGAGGCTGCGATTGAAGCCGCTGTCAAATACGTCGATATGATCCAGATCGGCGCGAGAAACATGCAGAATTTTCAGCTCTTAAAAGAGGCGGGACGCTCCGGGCTTCCTGTCCTTTTAAAGAGAGGGCTTGCCGCTACGATCGACGAGTGGCTCAACGCCGCCGAGTATATCATGTCGGAGGGGAACAGCAGAGTCGTCCTGTGCGAGAGGGGCATCCGCACCTTCGAGACCGCGACCCGCAACACGCTCGACGTCAGCGCCGTCCCGGTCATCAAGGCAAAGTCCCATCTCCCGATCATCGTCGACCCCAGCCACGCCACAGGAGTCAGAGACTATGTGCCGCCGCTGGCAAAGTGCGCGGTCGCAGCCGGCGCGGACGGTCTGATGATTGAAGTGCACAACAATCCCGCCTGCGCTCTGTCGGACGGTCCGCAGTCTCTGACTTTCCCTCAGTTTGAAGCGCTCTCCGACGAGCTCGTCCCATACGCCAAGCTGGCAGGAAGGAAATTCCGATGAGCAGCCTGACCGTCGGCTTTGTCGGGCTTGGGCTGATCGGCGGATCCATCGCCAAAGCCATCAAATATGTGCAGCCGGACGCACACCTTCTCGCCCATACGAGAAGCCGCAAGACGATGGAGTACGCCCTCTCGCACCAGATTATCGACGAGTGCTGCGATCAGGTCGACGCGCGCTTTAGCGCGTGCGACTTTGTGTTTCTGTGCGCTCCGGTCGAGTCCAATGCGTCTTACCTATCCATCCTGAAGCCGCTTTTAAAGGAGAGCTGCATTTTGACGGATGTGGGCAGCACAAAGAGTGACATCCACCGGAAAGTAGCCGAGCTTTCCATGGAGAAATTTTTTATCGGCGGTCATCCCATGGCCGGCTCGGAGAAGACGGGCATCGCCAACAGCAAGCGGATTCTGCTTGAGAATGCCTACTACGTGCTGACCCCCACGAAGGAAGTCTCCGAGGAAAAGGTAAAGCGCTGCTATGACCTTGTCCTCTCCTTCAAAGCGCTGCCGCTCATTCTGACATGCGAAAAGCATGATTTCGCCACGGCCGCCATCAGCCATCTGCCGCACATCATCGCCTCCTCTCTCGTCAATCTCGTAAGAGATTCCGACTTTAAGGACGGCGTCATGAAGCAGATCGCCGCTGGGGGCTTTAAGGATATCACGCGGATCGCCTCCTCCTCCCCGGAGATGTGGCAGCAGATCTGCTCCACAAACTGCTCCAATATCGTCCGCATTCTCGACGATTACATCGAGAGCCTTAAGCGTACGAGGGAAGCGCTCGCCGAGCGCAGGGAGGACGATATCTACCGGCTCTTCTCGGACGCGAGGGAATACCGCGATTCCATCTCCGACACCTCCCGCGGTCCGATTCCAAAGAGCTATTCGCTCTACTGCGACATGGTGGACGAGGCCGGAGGCATCGCGGCGCTTGCCACAATCCTGGCGACGAACGGCATCAGCATCAAGAATATCGGCATCGTACACAACCGCGAATTTGAGGAGGCCGTTCTGCACGTAGAATTTTATGAAGAATCTGCTTTAAAAAAGGCCGTAGATCTGCTGCGCCGTTACCGCTATACGATCTATGAGCGATGAGGGAGGAAACGAATACTATGGATTTTGAAAGAGCAACTGCACTAAGAGGGGAGATCACCGTGCCGGGAGACAAGTCCATCTCCCACCGCGCCGTCATGTTCGGCGCTCTCTCAGAGGGCACGACTGAAATCACCAATTTTTTAAACGGGGCGGACTGTCTCTCCACGATCGACTGTTTTCGCCGTCTCGGGATCGAGATTGAGACCGAAAAGGACTGCATCCGGATTTACGGCAAGGGTCTGCACGGACTGCAAAAGCCGCAGCAGATTCTCGAGACCGGGAACAGCGGCACGACCACACGGCTGCTCGCCGGGATTTTGTCGGCGCAGCCCTTTGAGTCGGTCTTAAACGGGGACGCCTCCATCCAGACGCGCCCGATGAAGCGGATCATCCTTCCGCTGTCTTATATGGGAGCCGACATCGTCAGCCTCAGACACAACGACTGCGCCCCGCTGCGCATCACCGGCGCGCACTTAAAGGGCATCCACTACCACTCTCCTGTCGCTTCGGCGCAGGTCAAGTCTGCGATTTTGCTCGCCGGTCTTTACGCGGACGGGCAGACGAGCGTTACGGAGCCCGTCGTGTCGCGCAATCACTCTGAGATTATGCTCCGCCGCTTCGGCGCCGACGTGACGTCTGAGGGCACGACTGTCACCATCAGACCAGACCCGAAGCTTAAGGGGCAGCATGTCACAGTCCCCGGCGATATCTCCTCCGCCGCCTACTTTATCGCGGCCGCCCTCATGATCCCCGGGTCGGAAATTCTGATCCGGAATGTCGGGGTCAATTCCACGCGCGACGGCATCCTGCGCGTCTGCCAGGCGATGGGGGCCGACATCGCGCTGGAGAATCTCTCCACAGGCGGCGGGGAGCCCACAGCTGACCTTCTCGTCCGCGGCACAGCCTCTCTTCGCGGCACGACCATCGCAGGAGACCTGATCCCCACGCTGATCGACGAGCTGCCCATTCTCGCGGTTCTCGCCTGCTGCGCGCAGGGGACGACCGTCATAAAGGACGCCCAGGAATTAAAGGTCAAAGAGTCGAACCGCATTGATCTCATGGTAAAAAATCTCTCCGCGATGGGCGCGGTCATCACCGCGACCGACGACGGCATGATCATAGAAGGCGGTCATCCGCTCCGCGGCGCTGTGATCGACAGCCATCAGGATCACCGGATCGCCATGTCCTTTGCGATTGCGGCGCTTGCAGCGGACGGCGTCACCACCATCCGGAATTTTGAGTGCGTCAATGTCAGCTACCCCTCGTTCTATGAGGATCTCGCCAGACTGATGCGCGGTTAAAAAAGCAGACAGGGGAAACGGCTTTGGCGTCTTTGCGGCGTCAAGACCGTTTCCCCTGTTTTTTATAAATAAAAGCGTTTGTCAGCAAAAAATGCGTCAATACCACCGCGTCATCGGCAGCTCATTGTTGATGCCCTTCGTCGCCAGGATCTGGTGCAGATCGATGATTCCGTTGTGGAACGTCGCGGCGCAGACCGACAGATACAGATCCCACATCCGCACAAATCTCTCGTCAAACATCTTTCGTACCTCTTCGATGTGTTCCCTGTAATTCTTTTCCCAGCACAGAAGCGTCCTGTTATAGTGGAGGCGGAGATTTTCGGCGTCGAGGATGTGGAAATTGTCGTTCGCCATCGCAGCCGCCATCTCGCGCAGGCTGGGAACCACGCCGCCTGGAAAGATGTATTTCTTGATCCAGGCGTCGCCCGGGTGTTCTTTGAGCGCGCTGATAAAGTGGAGTAAAAACAGTCCCCCGTCTTTTAGGACGTCTCTGACGCAGTCGTTAAAGAGCTGGTAATTTTCTCTCCCCACATGCTCGACCATCCCGACGCTGACAACGCGGTCAAATTTCTTTCCGTATTTGGGCAGATCCCGGTAATCCATCAGCTCTGCGTCGAGCTCGTTCTCAAGCCCCTCCTCTTTGATTCTCCTCTTAAATTCCGCGTACTGCTCCTGGCTTAAGGTGATCCCTGTGCCCTTGATCTTATATTTCTTTGCCGCCTCGATCAGAAGAAATCCCCATCCGCACCCGATGTCCAGCAGCGTCATGCCCTCCGACAGATACAGCTTCTGCAGAATATAGTCGACCTTGTTGACCTGAGCCTGATACAGCGTGTCGCCGGGATTTTTAAAATATCCGCACGAATAGCTCATCGTCTCGTCCAGCCACAGTCTGTAAAAGTCATTTCCGATGTCGTAATGGCTCGTCACTTCTTTCTTCTGGTTTTTCTTTGAGACCGACGTGTGAATCAGCTTTTTCAGCGCATTTTCATCCGTTGAAAACTTTCCCATCTGTCCCAGAAAATGGTCCAGCGCCTCGTACAGGTTTCCTTCAATCTCCAGATCGCCGTCCATGTAAGCTTCCCCCAGGGCAATCGACGTGCTGCGCATAAGATCCGATACGGGAATCGCCTTCTTAAAGTGCACCGTGAAGGTCGGCGTCCCCTCTCCGATCTGGTATTCGTTGTCCTTAAATTTCATCAGAAATGGGTAAGCCGTAAATTTGCTCATAAATTGTACCATTGCTTTTTCTTCCATTTTGTCTAACATTGCTGTCTCTCCTTTTCTGATTGATTATGGAACTATTTCCATCTGCTATCTTACTCTTTTGAACATGCAATGTCAACGCAAACTCCCGGCTCCTCCCGGACGCTTAATACTCCTTTTTCTCGATCATGCGGATGCTGCACGCGACGGAGAGGACCGCCAGGCACACAAGCGCCGCGCCCATGGCGGCTCCGATCCACCTCTGCCCCGCAATCTGACGGATCTGCTGCGCTATCTGCGTTTCCTGCTCCCCTTGCAGTATGCTCATCAGACCTGCCCCCGCAAAGCTGACGGATAAGACCGCCGCAATCATGACAACTCTGCCCTTTTCTGCGCCGAATTTAATCTGAATCGGGATCATCACGCAGAGCATTACAGCCAGCAGACCAAGCGCAGTCACGCCCTGCATTCCAAACTCTCCCCACCTTATCTCTCCTCCCTTTATCAGCGTGACGGCGATACCAGCCCCGATCGTCAGCCCCCAGCCGATGACGCCGAGCATCACGCCGAATAGATATTTCTCCGCCACATACGTCCTTCTCGAAAAAGGCAGCGTAAACAAAAAGGCGTTTCCGCTTTTCTGTTCGTCCAGCGCAAAGGTGTTGACCACCATCATCGCTGACAGGATCGTCATATAATTCAGAGCAAAAATCAGATTTGCCGTTCTGCCAAAAAGCATCAGAAGCACCAGAAGCATCATCAGAATCAGCGTCTTTTTCAGTTCTTTCATCAAATACCAGTCTTTTTTCCACAATCCCTTCATACCGTTTCCCCCTGGATCATCATCGCAATCACTTCGTCTATCGTTCCTTTTTCCGCCACAATCCCCGGATAGTTTTCCATATAGAACTGTCTCTGACCGGTCAGGCAGCAGTATCCGAACGGTTCTTTTTTTACCCTGAGCAGATACTCCTTTTCCAGATCGGCATACTGTTTTTCTGTCACCTTCAGCAGTCCGTACTCTCCCAAAATCCGGTCGGTCTCTTCGTGCAGGACGATCTCTCCTCTGTGAATCATGTACAGATCGTCGCAAAGTCCCTCCAGATCGCTGGAAATGTGGGAGCTGATCAGAATCGCCCGCTTTTCGTCCTGCTCCATGTATTCTCTTAGGAGGTTCAGGACTTCTCCTCTCGCCACGACGTCAAGCCCTGCCGTGGGCTCGTCGAGAATCAGAAAGCCCGCCTGATGAGCAAGCGCGATCAAAACCTTCAGCTTTGCTCTCATTCCCGTTGAGAGCTCTTTGATCTGTTTGTCGAGCGGCACCCCCATTTTCTCGCATCTTCCGCAAAAGTCTCCTGTGTCAAATGTGCGGTACAGACTCTGCAGAACATGAGCGCATTCTCTTGGCGTCATCCGGTCCGGAAAGGTTCCCTCTGAGAGGACCACGCCGATGTTCTCTCTGTCCTGCGGCGTCAGCTGGGTGTGGCGCTTTCCAAACAGGAAAATCTCTCCCCCGTCTAGGCGGATCAGATTTAAGACCGCCTTAAACGTCGTGCTTTTTCCTGCGCCGTTTTGACCGATCAGACCGGTAATGCGCCCTTCCATCACCTCCATCGAGCAGCGCAGACTAAATTTTTTGTACTGTTTTTTGATGTCTCTGATTTCCAACACCATGTTCATTCCTCCAAAATTAGTTCAAACAGACTTCTCAGCTCCTCTGATGTCATGCCGCACCGTCTGCCTTTTTGAATGGCCAGTTCGAAATCGGCTTCCACTTCTTTTCGATGCTCCTCCATCAGCAATTCCTGGTTTGTGCTCGCCACAAAGCTGCCTTTCCCGTGGACCGTCACGATAAAGCCTTCGCTCTCGAGCCCGTCGTACGCTTTCTTTGCGGTCAGCGCACTGATTTTCAAATCCTTTGCCAAAGAACGAACAGAGGGCAGGATATCATGCTCTTTTAACTCGCCGCCTACGATCATCGCCTTGATCTGATCCATAATCTGTTCGTAGATCGGCTGCATCGAAGAATTGTTAATCAAAAGCTTCATCTTTTCTCCTCCTGTTCTATAAACAGTATAGAACAGTATATAACACTTGTCAAGCCCTTATCTCTTTTCCTCTCCCAGATCTCCTGCTGCCGCGCGCAAAAAAAAATGCACCCTGCCGCCGCGCCGCATGGGGCTGCAAGATACATTTCCTTTTGTTTTCTGTCTGGCGCTGTCTGCCTGCGCGTTCCGCGCGTCAGCTTTCCCGCGCTTGGGACGCTTTTTTGACCGCCTCTTTCATCGCCTTTACATATTCCTCCACGTACGGCACGCACGCGTCTTTGTACTGTCCGCACAGCTTGACGATCGCGCTTCCCACAATGACGCCGTCTGCTTTTTTGGCTATCTCTCCTGCCTGCTCAGGCGTCGAGATTCCGAATCCGACCGCGCATGGGATGTCCTTTTCTTTTTTGACGAGCTGTGTCATCGCGCCGATATCGGTTGTGATCTCAGAGCGGACCCCGGTCACGCCTAAAGACGAGACGCAGTAGACAAAGCCGTGCGCTTCCCTTGCGATCATCTGGATTCTCTGACACGAGGTCGGCGCGATCAGGGAGATCAGGTCGAGCCCGTATTTCCTGCACGCCGCGTCAAACTCTTCTTTTTCCTCAAACGGGACGTCCGGCAGAATCAGCCCGTCCATTCCGATCTGCGCCGCCCTCCTGACAAAGCGCTCCGTCCCGTAGGAGAACACGACGTTGGCGTACGTCATGAACACCATCGGGATCTCTGTGTTTTTCCGGATTTTTTCCGCCATCTCAAAAATGCGGTCTGTCGTCGCGCCTCCTTTCAGCGCGCGCGTGCTCGCCTCCTGGATCACCGGTCCTTCCGCCGTCGGGTCGGAGAAGGGGATGCCCAGCTCAATTATGTCGGCTCCCGCCCTCTCCATGGCGTAGACGAGCTGCTCCGTCACTTCAAGGGACGGGTCGCCGCACGTCAAAAATGGGATAAATGCCTTTCCGCTGTGAAATGCTCTTTCAATCTTATTCATAGAGATCCTCCCCTCTGTATCTTGCGATCGCCGCGCAGTCTTTGTCGCCGCGCCCGGAAATGTTGACCACGATAATCTGGTCTCTGCCCATCGTCGGCGCCAGTTTTTTCGCGTACGCCACGGCGTGTGCGCTCTCGATGGCCGGGATGATGCCTTCTAGCTTTGAGAGATATTCAAACGCCTCCACCGCCTCTTCGTCCGTCACGGCAGCGTACTGGGCGCGCCCGATGTCGTGAAGGTGCGCGTGCTCCGGTCCGATTCCCGGATAGTCAAGACCGGCTGAGATTGAGTAGACCGGCGCGATCTGCCCGTACTCGTCCTGGCAGAAATACGATTTCATCCCGTGGAAGATCCCAAGCCTTCCCGTCGCGATCGTGGCGGCCGTCTCTTTTGTCTGCACGCCTCTCCCCGCCGCCTCGCACCCGATCAGGCGCACGCTCTCGTCCGGGATAAAGTGGTAAAAAGCCCCGATCGCATTCGAGCCGCCTCCCACGCACGCGATCACAGCGTCAGGCAGCTTTCCCTCTTTCTCCAGGATCTGCTGCCGGATCTCTTTTGAGATGACCGCCTGGAAATCGCGCACGATCGTCGGGAACGGATGCGGTCCCATGCACGAGCCCAGGACATAGTGCGTGTCGGCGATTCTGTTCGTCCACTCCCGCATCGTCTCAGACACCGCGTCCTTAAGCGTCGCCGTCCCCGTCGTCACGGCGTGGACCTTTGCCCCGAGCAGGCGCATTTTGTAGACGTTTAAGGCCTGCCGTTTTGTGTCCTCCTCGCCCATAAACACTTCGCATTCCATGTCCATCAGCGCTGCCGCCGTCGCCGTCGCCACGCCGTGCTGACCGGCTCCGGTCTCTGCGATGACGCGCGTCTTTCCCATCTTTTTTGCGAGGAGCACCTGCCCCAGCACATTGTTGATTTTGTGGGCCCCTGTGTGGTTTAGGTCTTCTCTCTTCAGATAAATCTTCGCGCCTTTTAGATCCTCGGTCATTCTCTGCGCAAAATACAGCCTCGACGGTCTGCCCGCGTATTCGTTCAGCAAAGCGCTAAGCTCTGCCTGAAACGCCGGGTCGTCTTTGTACCGGTTGTAGGCCTCTTCGAGTTCCAGCACCGCATTCATCAGAGTCTCAGGGATATACTGTCCGCCGTGAATGCCAAATCTTCCGTTCGTCATGTCGTTCTCTCCTATCTTTTTTCTTATTGTCCGCGCAGGGCGCGCAGCATCTTTGTCTTATCGGGCGCGCGCATCAGGGTCTCGCCGATCAGCGCCGCGTCTGTCCCGCATTCTCTCAGCCTTTTGACGTCCTCAGGGGAGCGGATCCCGCTCTCTGAGACAAACACGGTCTCTTTTGGGACGCAGCTTCTCAGGCGCAGACTGTTTTCCACATCCACCTCAAATGTTTTCAGGTTGCGGTTGTTGACGCCGATCACCCTCGCCCCGGCGTACGCCGCATCCTCCGCCTCTGCCTGCGTGTGCGCCTCGACGAGCGCCGAGAGCCCCAGCTCGTCGGCCAGCTGGCGGTATGCCTTTAGCTGCTCTCTCTCAAGCAGAGAGCAGATCAGAAGGACAGCCGAGGCGCCCAGCGTCTTTGCCTGGTAAATCATATATTCGTCGACGGTAAAGTCCTTTCGCAGGATCGGAATCGAAATCTCCTGCGCGATCTCTTTAAGATATTCATCCTTTCCCAGAAAATAGTACGGCTCTGTCAGGCAGGAGACGGCGTCCGCGCCCGCCCTCTCATACTCCTGCGCGATGCTCCGGTACGGAAAATCCTGCGCGATGATTCCCTTTGACGGGGACGCCTTCTTGACCTCGCAGATAAAGGCGATGTCTTCCCTTTTGAGCGCCCTCTCAAACGGAAACGGCTGCGTCTCCTTCGCAAGCCGCTCCGCCTCTCTTCGGACGCTTTTTTGATCTGTCTTTTTCTTTTCTTTTTCCACGCGTTCTCTTGTGCGCTGCGCAATTTCTTCTAAAATATTCATCGGCTGCTCTCCTCGATAAACTGCTCCAGTTTTTTAAGCGCCTCCCCTGCATCGATCAGCGTCTCCGCCAGGCGCACTCCCTCTTCCATCGTCTTTGTCCTGCCTGTGATCGCGAACGCGGCTCCCGCGTTGAGGCAGACGGCGCACCGCTTTGCCCCGCGCTCTGTCCCGCTTAAAATGCCGCGCGTGATCGCCGCGTTTTCCTGCGGCGTCCCTCCTGCCAGCTCTTCTTTTTTGCACCGCTCATAGCCGAACTGTTCCGGCGTGATCTCGTACGACTGAAACCATCCGTCCCGGATTTCGCAGATCTTTGTCGGGGCGCTCATCGAAATCTCGTCTAACCTGTCCTGTCCGTAGACGACCATCCCGCGCACGACTCCGAGCTTTGCCATCACCTGCGCGAGCGGCTCCACGAGCGCCTCCTCATAGACGCCCATCAGCTCCATGTTCGCGCCGGCCGGGTTTGAGAGCGGTCCTAGGATATTAAACACCGTGCGGATTCCCAGCTCTTTTCGGATCGGCGCCACGTATTTCATCGCGATGTGATAGTTCTGCGCGAACAGAAAGCAGATCTGAATGTCTCTTAGAAGCTGCGCGCTCCGCTCCGGCGGCAGCGTGATCCTGACGCCCAGCGCCTCCAGCACATCGGCAGCTCCCGATTTGGAGGACGCCGCCCGGTTTCCGTGCTTTGCGACCGGCACGCCCCCTGCTGCGATGACGAGCGCCGCCGTCGTGGAGATGTTAAATGAGTTGGCTCCGTCTCCTCCCGTCCCCACAATCTCGAGCACGTCCATATCGTGCAGGAGCTTGACGCAGTGGGAGCGCATCCCGGCGGCCGACGCCGTAATCTCGTCGATCGTCTCTCCCTTTAGCGAGAGCGCCGTCAGGTACGACGACATCTGGACGTCCGTCGCCTTTCCCTCCATGATCTCATTCATCACTTCTTCTGCTTCCCGGTATGTCAGATCTTCTTTTCTGGAAAGTTTAATAATCGCCTCTTTAATCATCTTTTTTCCCTCCGATTTCTGCTGTGTGATTTTTCTGGCTGCTGTCTGTGCTCTTCTACGGTCTCTTTTTTTTCCCCGCGCGGAGGAAATTGCGGATGATCTCCTTTCCCTGCGGCGTCATGACCGATTCCGGGTGAAACTGCACCCCATAGAGGAGCTCTCTCTCATCCTCGACCGCCATGACCTCGCCGTCCTCGCTTCTCGCCGTCACCCGCAGCTTTTCCGGCAGCGTCTCTTGCGCCACGGCAAGCGAGTGGTATCTCGCCGCGGTGATCGAATCCCCCATGCCTGAAAAGAGCGCGCTGTGCGGATCGACTGCGATCCTCGATATCTTGCCGTGCATCATGTTTTTCGCGTAGGTGACGGACGCTCCCAGCGCCTCGCAGATCGCCTGATGTCCGAGGCAGACTCCCAGAATCGGGATCTCTCCCCTCAGCTCACGGATCGCCTCCTCGCAGACCCCGGCGTCTTTTGGTCTTCCGGGACCCGGCGAGAGAATGAGCGCCTCCGGCTTTTTCGCCCTGATCTGCGCCGCCGTGATCCTGTCATTGCGCGCCACCTCGATATCAGGCTGTATGCTGCCGATCAGCTGGTACAGGTTGTAGACAAAGCTGTCGTAATTGTCAATCATCAAAATCATGCCAATCCTCCTTCCGATTCTCTGAGCGCGCAGACCACAGCGCGCGCTTTGCTGCGGCACTCCTCAAACTCCTTCTCCGGAATGCTGTCCGCTACAATGCCAGCCCCCGACTGCACGCATACCTTTCCGTCTTTTTTGTACGCAAGCCGGATGGAAATGCACAGATCAAGGTTTCCCGCAAAATCCAGGTACCCGATCGCCCCGCCGTAGATTCCTCTCCTGCGCCCTTCCAGCTCTTCGATAATCTGGCAGGCGCGGATCTTCGGGGCGCCGCAGAGCGTTCCGGCAGGCAGGATGGCGTCCACCGCATCCACCGCGTCGTACTGCCGCGCGATCCTTCCGGATACGGTCGAGCCGATGTGCATCACATGGGAATACCTCTGAATGCTCAGATACTTCTCCACCTTCACGCTTCCCAGGCAGCTGATCTTTCCGAGATCATTTCTCCCAAGGTCCACAAGCATGTTGTGCTCAGCCAATTCCTTTTCGTCTGTGAGCAGCTCCCGCTCAAGCCGTTCGTCCTCTTCTTGGCTGCTCCCTCTCGGGCGCGTCCCCGCAAGGGGAAACGTGTAGAGCGTTCCATCCTCCAGCTTTACCAGCGTCTCCGGGGAAGCGCCCGCAATCTCGATGTCGTCGCTCGAAAAGTAGAACATGTAGGGGGAAGGATTTTCGGTGCGCAGCACGCGGTACGCGTCGAAGAGGCTTCCCTCCGCCCTCGCCTCGAGCGGATTGGAGAGTACCGCCTGAAAGATATCGCCCTCCCGGATATACTCCTTCGCCTTCTTTACCATCTGCGTATACCGCTCCCTCGAAAAGCACGGCTTTAACTCTTCCTTCAGGCGGAGCGGGCGAAACGCCGCCTTTGCCCCGCTTTTGAGAAGCCGCTCCATCTGTGCGATTTCCTGTTTTGCCGTCTCGTACGACGCCTCGATCTCTTTTGTGTCCACTCCGGCGATCAGAATCAGCTTCTGCCGGTAATGGTCAAACACAATCACCTTGTCAAAGAGCATCAGATCGACGTCGCAGAATGTCTCGTCCGGCTCCGCGGACGTCCTTAAGACCGGCTCCGCGTAGCGGATATAGTCGTATGAAAAATATCCGACAAGCCCTCCCGTAAACGGCGGCATTCCCTCTATCTTCGGACTTTTATAGGCTCTTAGAATCTCCCTGATTTTTTCTTTCGGGTGATCCGCCTGGCAGATCTCTTCCGTCTTGCTCTCCTCCTCCCCGCTGCTGCGGATGCGAAGCGTCCCGCCGCTGCATGTCAGTTCCAGCTTCGGGTCGTATCCTAAAAAAGAATACCGCCCCCAGCGCTGATTGTCCTCCGCGCTCTCGAGCAGATAGCAGTGTCTGCTCGCTGCGCGCAGCGTGCGCATCACCTCGATCGGAGTAAAGCGGTCCGCATATAATTCTGTGCAGACGGGAATCCTTTTGTACTTCCCGGTCTGCGCGATCTCTTTTACTTCTTTTAAGCTTGGTATCATCGTCTTTCCTCCTTGTCCCTTATGTGTTTTCCGCCAAAGCTGCCAGATCCGCACAGCGCTTCCGCAAAAGCAAACGTCTCCCTGGTGGTTCCGGAACAAAAGCGCGGAAGCTTTTTCGGGAAATAAAAAACGCCCCTGACAGAATTCTCTTCTGTCAAGGACGGTTTTTCTCCCGCGGTGCCACCTTGATTCACAAATCGATCTTGTGCTCTTTGTCGGATACTATCATATCCCGGGCAACTGACGTATGCCCTCACGTCACAGAATACTGAAGCTCTGCTCGTTCCCTGTGCCCTCCGCGGTCCATTTAACAGTCTGCCTCTCGGTCCGGCTCTCACCTTTCCGGACTCTCTGTGCGCGCATCTACTGTTTTTATCTCCGCTTCAACGGTTTACCATGTGAAATTTATAGGCAGATTATACTCCTATTTTTTTTTGATGTCAATCTTTTTTTCGCCTTCCTGAAAATTTTTTCTGCCGTCTGGCTGTTGTGCCTGTTTCTTTTCCATATTTTTCAGCATTTTTTTAAAATTAACAGAAAACAGCGTCACCGTCGTCAAAACTGCCGCGGCGTCCGCGATCGGTTCCGCCAGGAAGACAGCCTGCACCTGATCTGTGAGTATCGCGGGCAGAATATAGATCAGAGGAATCAGGACAAGAATTTTTCTAAATATCGCCAGAAAAGCGCTGATTTTGGAATTTCCGAACGCGATGAAGCTTTGCTGGCACGCAATCTGAATCCCCATCAAAAAGACGCCCGCCATATAGATGCGCAGCGCCCACCGCGCAGTCTGGGCAAGCTGTGCGTCGTTCGTAAAGATCGCCACAAACAAAGACGGGAACAGCTCCACCGCAGCCCACAGCACAAACGCATAGGCAAAGCAGGACAGCAGCTGCAGCTTAAACGCCTGCTTCACTCTGTCTGCATCGTTCGCCCCGTAATTGTAGCTGATGATCGGCTGTCCTCCCTGGGTCAGACCCTGAAGAGGCAGAAGCGCAAACTGCATCACGCTTGAGAGAATCGTCATCGCCCCGACGGCGAGGTCTCCGCCGTAGCGCAGCAAAGACGAGTTAAAGCATAAGACAAGCACGCTCTCGGTCGCCTGCATCGTAAACGGCGCGACGCCGAGCGCAATGCACGGTCTTAGAACCGGTATGCTGATCTTAAAATTTTCTCTTTTCAGGCGCAGGATGGTCTTTTTCCCCGACAAAAACCAAACTGCCCACGCGGCGCTGAGCGCCTGCGACAGGATCGTGGCGAGCGCGGCGCCTTCCACTCCCATCCCAAAACCGAAAATAAAGACCGGATCAAGTATGATATTTGTGACTGCTCCGATCACGACGGTGAACATGCTCACCTTCGAAAACCCCTGCGCCGAGATAAATACGTTCATGCCCAGCGTAATCTGCACAAAGATTGTCCCGACCGCGTAGATCGTAATATAGCGGTCTGCATACGGCAGCGTCTGCTCGCTTGCCCCGAACAGGTACAAAAGCGGCTCTTTGAACATCAGCACCAGGGCGGTCAGAACAAGCGATACAATCACCAGCGCCGAAAAACAGTTTCCCATAATCTTTTCTGCCCTGCCGTTTTCCTTTTTCCCCATGTAGATGCTCGCCCTGGGCGCGCCGCCCATCCCGACGAGATAGGCGAACGCGGAGATCACCATGATGATCGGAAAGCACACTCCAAGACCAGTCAGCGCCACAGATCCCGTCTGCGGGATATGACCGATGTACATTCTGTCTACCATGTTGTAGAGGGCGTTGACAAGCTGTGAGGTGATCGCCGGGACGGCAAGCTTCACCAGAAGGCGTCCTACCGGTTCTCTCCCCAAATCCACCTCTCTCGATGTTTCGTGTTTCATGTTGTCTTTCATCCCTTTCTTTCACTTTGCAGATTGTCCGCCGCAGTCTCAGCTCCTCTCTCTGCTGCGCCTTCCCGCCGGGTTTTTCATTGTCAGCACAAATGCCGGAGGCAGATTTCTCAGCTCGTACCGGCAGCCTGCAATCTCAAAATATTTCGTGAACACATGCTTTTTAAACAGCGTGTACTGAAACGTGACAAATTTTCCCTCTCTGCCGATCACGCGCTTCGTCGCCTTTAAGATCGCGTCGGTGACGGGCTTGGGCAGAGAGGCGAACGGAAGCCCTGAGACGACGCAGCAGTTCTGCGGCTTTCCCAGCTTTGCCACAAATTTCTCCACGTCCTCGGCGCTGCCGCGGCAGACCGAAACTGTGCGGTATTTTCCGTACCGCTTCTTTAAATCGCGGCAGAATTTTTCATTCTGCTCGATCAGCAGCAGCGGCGTCTTCTTGTTTTTTCTTCTGAGCAGCTCCCTTGTGAAAACGCCTGTCCCCGGTCCGTACTCTACGATGCAGTCGCACGCCTCAAAGTCAATGTCCTGCACCATCTTTTTTGCCAGGAAGCGGCTGCTCGGCGCAACGGCCCCGATCGTAAAAGGATGGCGTATATATTCTCCCAAAAAGCTCATGGCTGTGATCCTTCCTTTCTCTTTTTCTGCCATTTTCTTGTGTTTTTATGCTCTGGCGGCGTCCAAAATGTGCATGTCTGCGCCCTGAATCACGATTGCCTGGCTGTCGTTTAGTACCTTTAAATCCAGGCTCTCCCCGTACATGGCAGCGATCTGTCTCGCCGCCTCTCCCATCTGCGGATTTCCCTCGTGGGGGACGACATAGAAATCAACCAGACCAAGCCCTCCGGTCTCTTTTAAGCCCGGCGCTTTTTCCGGCTCGTCCATCGGCGCGCAGTACCCAATATCCGGACATGCCGCGATCGCTCCCGCCGATTCCCCTATGTACAGCTTTCCGCTCTCCGCCTCCTGCCGGATCAGCCGGTCCGCGCCGGTTCTCTTTAGCTCCTGCATCAGAAAAAAGGTGTTGCCCCCTGCGACGAAGATCAACTCATTTTTTTTCAGCCTTCTCTGAATCGTCTCAAAAGACGCGCAGGAGATCTCCAGCTCGTCGACGGTCAGCCCCAGTCTTTTAAGCTCCTGCTTTTCCTCCTGCGCGAAGGAAGCTTCCGGCTCCGCCCTGCTCGCCGTCGGAATATAGGTGATCCGTTTTCCTCTTAAATCCGGCTCTATCTCCGGCAGTATCCCTGCCACGTTCTGAAACATCGAAACTAACAGTATTTTCTTCATAGCGTCCCTCCTCGTTTTCCCGTTCTTTTGCGCCGTCTTTGGGAAAAGCTTCAAAGCCAATGTCCTTATCTGTGCGCTCACTTTATCAGCATCGCGTCCCCAAAGGAAAAGAAGCGGTATCTCTCTTTTATGGCCTCTTGGTAGGCGTGCAGAATTTTTTCCTTCCCGGCAAGCGCGGACACCAGCATCAGCAGCGTCGACTCCGGCAGATGAAAGTTTGTGATCAGCGCGTCGATCATTTTAAAGCGGTATCCCGGATAGATAAAAATGTCCGTCCATCCGCTGCCGGCTTTTAAAACTCCCTGCTCGTCCGCCGCCGATTCCAAGGTACGGCAGCTTGTCGTT
This sequence comes from uncultured Eubacteriales bacterium, assembly GCA_963929865.1. Lineage (GTDB taxonomy): Bacteria > Bacillota > Clostridia > Lachnospirales > Lachnospiraceae > JAGZHZ01. The sequence continues at coordinate 59,903 of CAWVKK010000065.1, forward strand.
CCGACTGCCACCACCTTGTGACCGGAGCGTCTCGCCTCGTTGATCCGCGCCGCCTGCTCTTCTTCCACCACGTAAAATTCCGAGTGCATATGGTGCTTTGTGACATCGTCCACTTTGACCGGGCGGAAAGTGCCAAGCCCCACATGGAGCGTCACATGCGCGATCTCAACGCCTTTTTCTGCAATCTTTTTTAAAAGCTCCGGCGTAAAGTGAAGCCCTGCCGTCGGCGCGGCCGCCGATCCCTCATGTCTGGCGTAGACAGTCTGATAGCGGTTTTTGTCTTTTAACTGGTGCGTAATGTAAGGCGGCAGAGGCATCTGCCCAAGCTTGTCGAGAATCTCCTCAAAAATTCCATCATAGAAAAACTGGATCAGCCGGTTTCCCTCCTCTACGACGTCCGCCACTTTGGCTCTTAAAAGCCCCTCTCCAAACACGATCTCTGTTCCGATCTTTGCTTTCTTTCCCGGTTTTACCAGCGTCTCCCAGATATCGTTTTCTTTTCTCTTAAGCAGCAGCACCTCAATCTTTGCGTCTGTGTCTGCTTTTCTTCCGATCAGGCGCGCCGGGATTACCTTTGTGTCGTTGACCACCAGGCAGTCTCCCGGTTCTAAGTATTCTATGATATCCCGAAAAATACGGTGTTCGATCTCTCCCGTCTCTCGGTCCAAAACCATTAATCTGGAGCTGGAACGGTCCTCCAGAGGATCTTGTGCAATCAATTCCTGCGGCAGTTCAAAATTAAAATCAGATGTCTTCATCGCTTTGCTCCTTCTCTCATTCTTTCTGAATACAGTTACCATTCTACACCACAACATTTTATCGCGCAATACGCAAAAAAGGACCGCCCTCCCTTCCGGGCAGATGTCCCGTATTTGGAGGGCAGCCTTCTCTTTGCCGCCGTTTTATAAAAACTCTTTTAACCGCTCGATATTTCCCTCTTCAAACTTCTGAAGGCGTCTCATCAGGTCTACGTATTCCTTTTTCGCGCTCCCCTCATACTCTTTAATCTTCTTAATCGCCTCGCTGATTCCCATCGTGCTTCCCGTAATCAGCATCTGCGCGATGTGGGACGCGGATTTGTCCTTGATCGTCTGCATGTTGATCATCCAGTACGTCTTCATCTTTTCGAGCATACTCAGCCCCTTTTCATCGGTTCCGTTCTCATTTAAAAATTCTTTTGCCTTGTTGTGCAGCTCCAGGTATCCTCTTCCTTGTCCTCTCAGATACTTATTAAAGTGTTCATCTTTTGAGATTTCCAGCAGCTGTTTTAGCGTGTCCACGCCCATCTGGGAATTCTGGTAGACAAAGTTGAGCAGTTCTTCGTTTCCATTCATGCAGGTCACACTCCTTTCTCTCTCAGTATGACCTGTTTTTTCTCTTTTATGCCTGCGGCGCGCGCCTTCTCGCAGCTGCAGCGCTGTCAAAGCCAGGCGCGCCTTTTCCTGTTCGTCAGTAAAAGACCCTGTCCTCCCACACGATCCGGTAGACTCCGCCTTCACACTCTGCCAGCGTGATCCCGCAGTTTTTCGGGACGCTCCCGCTCCAAAAATCCCTGATCTGGACATGCTTGATATTTGCCAGCAGCGCTCTTGTCGCAGCCCCGTGCGTCGCGAGCAGAATATTTTTTTCCTTTAATTCGCAGTTGGCGGCGAGCTCTCTGAGGAGTTCTCCGGTGCGCGCGAGCAGATGCGGGATGCTCTCCGCCCCTTTCGGCGGCTGATACAGCTCCGGGTGTTTAAAAAAATGGTCGATCTCCTCGCTTTTTGTCTGTCCCTCCATCTCCCCAAAGCTGATCTCCTCCAGCCGCTCATCCGTAAAAAACGGGATTCCTCTGCCTTTAACCAAAATTTCCGCCGTCTCCCTCGCTCTGAGAAGCGGGCTGGAGATGACAAGGTCAAGCGGGATGGAGCGGATGCCCTGCGCCGTCTTTCTCGCGGCCTCTCTGCCGTCCTCATTCAGCGGAATGTCGGCTCTGCCCTGAAGCTTTCTCTCCACATTCCAGTCTGTCTTTCCATGGCGTACGATATACAATCTCATATTTTGTCACTCTTTTCTCTATCAAAGCAGCTTAAGAAAGCCTCATCTTAAAATCTTCATATCCAAATTCCTTTACGAGTCTGCACTTCCCGTCTTTCTGCCGCCACACGATGGAGGGGAGGCGCATCCCGTTGAACGTGTTCGTCTTTACCATCGTATAGAGCGCCATATCCTCAAAGACGAGCATATCGTTCGGGCGCAGCGGACGGTCAAATGAATAGTCGCCTATGACGTCCCCTGCCAGACACGTCGGTCCGCCCAGCCGGTACGTGTACGGCTTTTCCCCGGGCATTCCGCTGTCTCTTAAAGGCGGACGGTACGGCATCTCCAGAACATCCGGCATATGGCAGGCAGCCGACGTATCCAGTATGGCGATGTCGATCCCGTTTTGCATCGTCTCAAGGACGGAACAGACAAGGTCTCCCGCATAGTAGACGACAGCTTCTCCAGGCTCCAGGTAAATTTCAAGACCGTATGTCTTTTTCAGTCTCCTGATCAGCCGGATCAGGCGTTCCCTCTGATACCCCTCTTTTGTGATATGGTGTCCGCCTCCCAGGTTAAGCCATCGAAGCCCCGGCAGATATGATCCGAATTTTTTTTCGAAAGCCGTCACCGTCTTCTCCAGGTCGTCCGCGTCCTGCTCGCACAGCGTGTGAAAGTGGAGTCCGTCTAAAAGCGGCACAATCTCCGGGTCAAAGTTCGCAAGCGTCGTTCCCAGACGCGATCCGTACGCGCACGGGTCATAGATCGCATGCCCCTCCTGGGTGGAGCACTCCGGGTTGACGCGCAGTCCGATCGATTTTCCGGCCTGTTTTGCCCTGTGTCCGAATTTTTTTACCTGCGCCGGCGTGTTAAAGACGAGATCGTCCGCGTACCGCAGCAGCTCCTCAAACTCGTCGTCCCGGTATGCCGGGGAAAACACATGCGTCTCTCCCCCAAACTCCTCGCGGCCAAGACGCGCCTCGTACAGTCCGCTTGCCGTCGTCCCCGCGAGAAATTCCCGGATAAGAGGGTAGGCGAAAAACATAGAAAAGGCTTTCTGCGCCAGCAGAATTTTGCATCCCGCCTGTTCCTGAACCTGCCGCAGAATCTCAAGATTGCGGCTAAGCCGCTCTTCGTCGATCAAAAAATACGGCGTGCGAAATGTCTGTTTTTCCATCAGTCCACCATCACCGGATGACGGTTTTCTTTCCATGGCAGTCCCCACTTGTTCAGCGCGTCCATAAACGGATCCGGGTCAAACTCTTCGATATTGTGTACGCCCGGTTTGTTCCACGTCCCCGTCATGATCATCATCGCCCCGATCATGGCTGGGACTCCGGTCGTGTAGGCCACGGCCTGGGAGCCCACCTCTTTGTAGCACTCCTGATGGTCGCAGATATTGTAGAGGTAGTACGTCTTTTCCTCTCCGTCTTTCTTTCCGCGGAAAATGCACCCGATGTTCGTCTTTCCTTTTGTCCTCGGTCCCAGCGTGGACGGGTCCGGGAGTACGGCTTTTAGGAATTGAAGCGGCACAATCTCTTTTCCCTCGTAGAGAATCGGCTCGATCGAGGTCATCCCCACATTCTCCAGACATTTTAAGTGAGTCAGATAGCTCTGTCCAAATGTCATAAAGAAGCGGATTCTCCGGATTCCGGGAATGTTCAGCGCAAGGCTTTCAATCTCTTCGTGGTGAAGCAGATACATGTCTTTTTCCCCGACTCCGTCAAAGTTGTACGTTCTCTTGATCTCCATCGGCTCGGTCTCCACCCAGTGACCGTCCTCCCAGTAGGAGCCTTTCGCAGACACCTCGCGGATATTGATCTCCGGGTTAAAGTTTGTCGCAAACGGGTAGCCGTGATCGCCTCCGTTGCAGTCTAAGATATCGATCTCCGAGATCTCGTCAAACTCATGCTTCAGGGCGTATGCGCTGAACACTCCTGTGACGCCTGGGTCAAATCCCGATCCCAGCAGCGCCGTGATGCCTGCCTTCTCAAACCGCTCCCGGTACGCCCACTGCCAGCTGTACTCAAATTTTGCGGTATCCTCCGGCTCGTAGTTTGCCGTATCCACATAGTGCGTCTTTGTGGCGAGGCACGCCTCCATGATCGTCAGATCCTGGTAGGGGAGAGCCAGGTTGAGCACAACGTCCGGTTTTTCCTTTTCGATCAGCGCCGTCAGCTCGTCCACATGGTTGGCGTCAACCTGCGCCGTCGTGATTTTGCTCTTTGTCAGGGGCTGCAATTTTTCTTTTAAGGCGTCGCATTTTGCCTTCGTCCTGCTCGCAATGCAGATCTCCTCAAAAACTTCGCTGTTCTGGCAGCATTTGTGAATTGCGACAGAGGCCACTCCGCCGCATCCGATAATCAACACTTTACCCATTCTTTTTTCTCCTGTCTTCTATCTCTTCTCTATTTGCTTGTGTCTTTTCCGTTCTTTTTCTCCGTGCAGAACCGCCGCGCTTTTTTCCTTGGCATTACATTTCCTTTTTCTCGAGCGCGATCAGCATCTCTCTTACAATCTTGCACGCCGCCGCTGTGGAGATTCCGCTCTCGTCATAGTGAGGGCTTAATTCATTGACGTCGCATCCGACAATATAAGCCTGCCTGCACACCGCCGTGACGGCCTTTCTCAGCTCCTCAAAGCTGACTCCGCCCGGTTCAGGCGTACCTGTCCCCGGAAAGACGGACGGGTCAAGCACGTCGAGATCCACCGTAAAATACACCGGCTTTCCCTTGATTTCCCGCAGGACGTCCAAAAGCCCGTCAAACGAAAATTTCTGCATGGCTACGTGGTCCTTTGCCCAGCGGAATTCCTCTCTGTCTCCGGAGCGGATGCCAAACTGGAAAATCTTTCCGTCTCCTAAAATGTCGTGGCAGCGCCTGATCACGCACGCGTGTGAGAGCGAAGCTCCTAAATATTCCTCTCTCAAATCGGCGTGGGCATCAAAATGGATCATCCGCAGATCCGGGTATCTGTGCGCCGCAGCGCGGACAGCTCCCAGTGTGACGAGGTGTTCTCCTCCCAGCAGAAACGGGCGTTTTCCGGCCAGGAGAATCTCATCCGCACACGCGGTAATCTCGCTGAGCGCCTTTTGCGGATCGCCAAAGCAAAGCTCCAGATCGCCCGCATCCATCACATGCGTCTCCTCCAGATCGCCCTCCTGATAGGGGCTGTACGTCTCGATTCCATACGATTCTCTGCGGATCGCCCCGCTTCCGAATCTCGTCCCGGGGCGGTAAGACGTCGTAGAGTCGAACGGCGCTCCGTACAGGACGGTGCGCGCCTCCTCCCATTCCTTATCGCATCCCATAAACACTTCAATATTCCTGTTCCACATCTTTTAACAATTCCTCCACATACGCCGGCAGGTAAAAGGCTCCCTTGTGCAGCGTCGTTGTATAATAGTGACAGCGCAGTCCTCTGACGTTCCATTTTGTCTCTTTTAAGTCCTTAAGAGGATGGTATTTCTTTGATGCAAAGCCAAACAGCCAGTGACCCGACGGGTATGTCGGGATGTGCGCCTGGTAGACACGGCTGATCGGGAACGATTCCACAATCCGCTTGTGCGCTCTCTGGCACGCCACCGCGTCCTCATGGTAGAAGGGACTTTCATGCTGATTGACCATAATCCCGTCATCGCGGAGCGCCTTATAGCAGTTCCCGTAAAATTCCCTCGTAAAGAGTCCCTCGCCGGGTCCAAACGGATCGGTCGAGTCGACGATGATCAGATCATACTGGTCATTGCAGGAACGGATGAATTTCAGTCCGTCCTCATAGTAGATCGAAAGGCGCGGATCGTCCAGGCAGCAGGCCGTCTGCGGCAGATATTTTTTGCACACTTCCACAACGAGCGGGTCGATCTCCACCATATCAATCCGGTCAATCTCCGGGTAGCGCGCCAGCTCCCGGATAACTCCCCCGTCTCCGGCGCCGATGACCAGCACGTCCTTGACATTCGGGTGGACGGCCATAGGCACATGGGTGATCATCTCATGGTAAATAAACTCATCTTTTTCTGTCAGCATCATATAACCGTCCAGCGTCAGAAAGCGTCCAAATTCCGGTGATTCGAACACGTCGATCCTCTGAAATTCACTCTTTCCGCTGTAGAGCTGACGGTCCACCCGGATCGACAGCTTTACATTCGCAGTCTGCGCCTCTGAAAACCAAAAATTCATCTGCTATCTCCTTTCAGCACATTTAAATACCGGATATCGGGGTCCTCCGGTCCCGTCATCGAGCATCCCTTTTCCTTCGCGTACACAATATAGTCCAGAATCTCGTCCGTAATCTGTTCTCCCGGCGCCAGGATCGGGATGCCGGGCGGATAGCACATCACAAACTCGCTGCAGATTCTGCCGCCGCTTTTTTGCAGCGGCAAAGACTCCTTCTGCGCGTAGAACGCCTCCTGCGGCGACACGGCGACGATGGGCTCGATGTATTCCTGCTTCATCAGACCTGTCTTCGCTCCCCCGAATCTTCTCTTGACCTCGGAGAGCGCGCTGACCAGCCGCTCGATATCCCTTTGCCTGTCTCCGATCGAGAGGTACGCCAGAATATTGCCGAGGTCTCCAAATTCAATCTGAATGTCGTACTCGTCGCGCAGCAGATCGTACACCTCTATGCCCGCCAGACCGACCTCCAGCGTGTTGACGGAGAGCTTTGTGGCGTCAAAGTCGTAGATGCTGTCCCCGTTGCACAGCTCCCCGGCATAGGCGTAGTAGCCGCCGATTTCATTGATCTCTTTTCTGGCGTACTGCGCCATCTTTACCACCTGTCCAAACGCTTCCTTTCCCCTAAGAGCCAGGTTGCGCCTTGAGATGTCAAGGCTTGACAAGAGCAGATACGACGCGCTCGTCGTCTGCGTCAGGTTGATGATCTGGCGGACGTGACCCTCATTGACGGCGGGTCCCAAAAGCAGAAACGAGCTCTGCGTCAGGCTGCCCCCCGATTTGTGCATGGAGACGGACGCCATGTCCGCGCCCGCCGCCATCGCGGAGACGGGCAGTCCCTCTCCAAAGTAAAAGTGCGTTCCATGCGCTTCATCGGCCAGGCACATCATTCCGTGGTCGTGCGCAAGCTTTACAATCGCTTTTAAATTCGAACAGATCCCATAATACGTCGGGTTGTTGACAAAGACAGCTTTTGCATCGGGGTTTTCCCGGATTGCCTTTTCAACCTCTCCCACGCTCATGCCAAGCGGAATGCCCAGTCTGTCGTCGCATTCAGGGTTGACATAGACCGGCACCGCTCCGCACAGCACCATCGCTCCCATCACGCTCCTGTGCACGTTGCGCGGCAGGATGATTTTGTCTCCGCGCTTTGCCACAGACAGCACCATGCTCTGTACGGCGGAGGTCGTTCCGCCTACCATAAGAAAAGCGTGAGCCGCCCCAAACGCCTCCGCGGCCAGTTCCTCTGCCTCGCGTATGACGGAGACAGGATGACACAGATTGTCCAGCGGTTTCATGGAATTGACGTCCAATCCCACACATTTTTCTCCCAGCAGCTGCGTCAGCTCCGGGTTTCCTCTTCCTCTTTTATGTCCCGGCACGTCAAAGGGGACGACCCGCATTTTTCGAAAAGTTTCCAGCGCCTCATAAATCGGGGCTCTCTTCTGATCCAACATTCTTCCCTCCCGATTTTTATTTTCCATATACATTGCGCCCGCTGAAAATCTCAATCATTTCCCGGCGCAGGTTGTTCATGATATCCAGCCTCACTCTCGGGGGGAGTTCATAGATATCCGTCTTAAAGAGATAATCCTGCAGATTGATCTCTTTGATCATCATTTTCGTGTGAAATAAATTCGCGTCATACACGTTGACGTCCACCGCATCGTACCGTCTGAGAGTCGCGGGGTCAATGTAATCCTGAATCGACCGGATTTTGTGGTCCAAAAACAGCTTTTCCCCGTTGACGTCCCTGGTAAATCCCCGCACCCGGTAGTCCATCGTGATGATATCCGAGTCAAAGGAGCCGATCAGGTAATCCAGCGTAGAAAGGGGCGTAATCTCCCCGCATGTCGCGACGTCGATGTCGACGCGGAACGTGGCAAGGCTGGTCTCAGGGTGGTATTCCGGGTACGTGTGGACCGTGACGTGGCTTTTGTCGAGGTGGGCCAGCTGCGTCTCCCCCCTCGGATTCATAGAACCCTCCGCCACCAGAATCGTCACGGAAGCCCCCTGCGGATCATAGTCCTGGCGCGCGATGTTTAAAATTTTGGCTCCGATCATGTCGGTCAGATCCGTCAGGATTCTTGTCAGACGCTCCGAATTATACTGTTCATCGATATAGGCTATGTAATCACGCTGCTCACGCGCTGTCTTGGCATAACAGACGTCGTAGATATTAAAGCTGAGCGCTTTTGTCAGGTTGTTAAATCCATACAGTTTTAATTTTTCTCCCATAGCCAAATTCCTTTCTATGGCAAAAATGTTTTCTTGACACAGCGTTTTTTCTTTTGTCAAGAAAAAGGCACAAGAATTATGCATCTGCATAACGCTTGTGCCGTCAATAATCTTCTGTGTTTTTCTTCCATATAAACAAAAAAATCACGAGATGAATCCAGAGTTTAGAGTTTATCTAGCAAATATCTACCTTCCACTCTTATTGACCGTTTCACAAGTTGATGCTGTGCCATCGCACCGGTTATAAAGTAACCAACTCATAAAATTTGAGCTTTTAACTCAATCAATAAGGCAACGTCTGTTGCCAATCGGCATTTGACCCGGCTGTCCGTATGGCCTTAACCCGTCCCCGGGTGGTCAAAAATATTTGCATGGATACTCCGTTCTCTTCATATCACATGACCTTCCTAATTATATAATGGAAAAAAAAGATTGTCAACTTAAATTTTTTCTTTTCTATCGCTGCTGCTCCGATTTCTGTCGCATAACAGCCGCTGCGCTCGCATTTTTTCTGTCAATACCAAGCCACGAACGCTCTGCCGCAAAATGCAGGCAGAGCGTCCCGTACTTTCTTTTTTTGCCGCTTTTACTGGCGCAGCTCGATTCCCATCGACTCTAAGCCATTTAAGATCTTTTTCATCGCCGCGCTTATGTCGCTCTCTTCAAGCGTTCTGTCTTTTGCGCGGAACACAATCGAATATGCCATAGACTTATATCCTTCTTTGATCTGTTCTCCCTCATAGATGTCAAACAGCTCGTATCCCTCCAGGATTTTTCCGCCTCTCTGTGCAATCATCGCCTCGATCTGCCCTGCCAAAATATCTTTTGGCACAACCATGCTTAAGTCTCTTGTCACAGCAGGAAATCTTGCGATTCCCTCATATTTTCTGTCGAAGGTGACAAATTCCATGATTTTTGGCATATCTAAAACCGCGACGTACACTCTTTCTCCAATGCCGTACGTCTGAGCCACGGTTGGGTGGACCTCTCCTAGATATCCCACTGTCTCCCCTTCATAGATCACATTTGCCTGACGCCCCGGATGGAGAAATGGTTTTCCGGCATTCGGGTCATAGACCGCTTTCTTTTTCATTCCGACCTTGTCAAAGAATTCTTCCAGAACGCCCTTCATCGCAAAGAAGTCGCCTTCCCCGTACATTCCAAGCGTAAACTGCGGTCTCTCGTCCGGCAACTCTGTCAGCGGAAGCGTCTTTGGCAGATAGATATTTCCTATTTCATACAGGCGCACATTTTTGTTTCTGTGGTTATAGTTAAACGCCAGGGACGTCAGCATACCGTTTAGGGAGAGTGTTCTCATGATGCTGAAATCCTCCCCCAAAGGATTCTGGATTTTGATGGCCGCACGGTACGGCGAGTCCTCCGCGAGCAGCAGCTTGTCAAACACTTTCGGACTTTCGAAGGAATACGTCATTCCCTGGGAAAATCCGCAGAACTGCGCGATCTCTCTTGCGATTGCCTGCACCCTTAAGTCAAGCGGCAGTTTTCCCGTTGTCGCCTCTCCTTTTGGCAGGGTAACCGGGATGTTGTCATATCCGTAGAAGCGCGCCACTTCTTCAGCCAGATCCGCCATGCACGCCAGATCCTGGCGGAAGGTCGGGACAACGATCTCGTTCGTCTTCTCATCGTACGCAAGCTCCAGCGGTCTGAAATATTCCAGCATCGTCTCAGCGGCAATATCCGTGCCCAGCAGCGCATTGATTTTCTCAGGTTCGAACGCAACTCTAGCCGGCTCTTTTTTCTTCGTGTAGACGTCCACCATGCCGCCCACCACTTCTCCGGCTCCCAGCTCCTCAATCAGCTGGCACGCGCGGTCAATCGCAGCCTGCGCATTGTTCGGGTCAAGCCCCTTTTCAAATTTTCCGGACGCCTCGGTTCTCAGTCCGACTTTTTTAGAGGAGAGGCGGATATTGGTTCCGTCAAAACATGCCGCCTCAAACAGCATCGTCTGAACCTGATCGGTGATCATAGAATTCTCTCCTCCCATGATTCCGGCGATTCCGACTGCCTTTTCGCCGTCGCAGATCATTAAGACCGAATCGTCCATCGTGCGCTCCTGTCCGTCGAGCGTTACGAATTTCTCTCCTTTTCCGGCCCGTCTTACAATGATCTCGTGACCGGCGATCGTGTCGTAGTCGTAGGCGTGCATCGGCTGTCCGTACTCCTCCATCACGTAGTTTGTGATGTCTACGATGTTGTTGATCGGGCGGATCCCGTTTGCCGCAAGTCTTCTCTGCATCCATTTCGGCGACGGGGCAATTTTAATATTTTTTACGACTCGCGCGCAGTAGCGCGGGCAAAGATCCGTATCCTTTACCGTCACCTTGATGTAGTCCGCCGCGTTCTCCTCATTTCCCGTCTCCTTTACGACCGGAGGGTGAAACTCTTTTCCAAAGGTCGCCGCAGCCTCTCTTGCGATTCCAATCACACTGTAGCAGTCGACACGGTTTGAGGTGATCTCGTACTCAAATACGACGTCGTCCAAATCCAGCGCTTTTATCGCATTTTCTCCCACTTTGGCGTCCTCCGGGAAAATATAGATGCCATATTCCGGGGATTCCGGATAGAATTCTTTTGTGGAGCCCAGCTCCTCAATCGAGCACATCATGCCGCACGAGTCCACTCCGCGCAGCTTTCCCTTTTTGATCTGAATGCCGCCCGGGGTCTTCTTTCCGTCGTGTCCCCCCGCAACGCGTCCGCCGTCCAGGACAACCGGCACTTTATCTCCGACCTTCACGTTCGGGGCTCCTGTTACGATCTGCACAGTCTCCTCTCCGACATTGACCTGGCAGACAATCAGCTTATCTGCGTCTGGATGGGGATCGATCTTTATGATCTGTCCGATCACAATCTTCTCCAGATCTGCATCCAGCTTTTCAAATCCTTCCACCTTCGTTCCGGAAAGTGTCATCGCATCCGTATATTCCTGCGCCGTCACATTCAGGTCGGGAACATACGCTTTTATCCAAGATAATGAAGTATTCATGCTTTTTCTCTCCTCCTTAGAACTGTTTTAAGAAACGGATATCGTTTTCGTACAGCAGTCTCATATCGTCAATCTCATATTTCAGCAGGGCAATTCTCTCCAGTCCGACTCCAAACGCAAAGCCGCTGTACACGTTCGGGTCTATTCCGCACATCTCCAGGACATGCGGGTGTACCATACCGCAGCCTAAAATCTCGATCCATCCGGAGCCTTTGCAGAAACGGCATCCCTTTCCGCCGCATTTAAAGCAGGTGACGTCGACCTCCGCGCTGGGCTCTGTAAATGGGAAATGGTGCGGACGGAATTTTGTCTTTGTCTGCGGACCGAACAGTTCTCTGGCAAATTCCTCCAGCGTTCCCTTTAAGTCCGAAAATGTGATGTTTTTGTCTATCACGAGTCCTTCAATCTGGTGGAAAGAAGGCGAATGCGTCGCGTCGACCTCGTCGGAGCGGAACACTCTTCCCGGGGAGATCACACGGATCGGCAGCTTTCCCTGTTCCATCACACGCGCCTGCACCGAAGACGTCTGCGTTCTGAGCACGATATCCTTGCTGATATAGAAGGTATCCTGCTCATCCTTTGCCGGATGGTTGGCTGGAATATTTAATTTTTCAAAGTTGTAGAGGTCGTATTCGATCTCCGGTCCTTCCACAACCTCGTATCCCATGCCGATAAAGATGCGCTCTACTTCCTCAAGCGCGATCGTGTTTGGATGGCTGTGACCGACGTTGTTTTTCTTTCCCGGCAGCGTGACGTCGATGACTTCTTTCTTCAGCTGCTCCTCTCTCTTTGCCGCCTCAAGCTTTGCCTTTACCCGGCTCAGCGCCTCTTCAATCTCCGCCCTTGTATCGTTTACCATCTGTCCTACCGCCGGGCGCTCCTGCGGGGAGACGTTTTTCATATTTTTCAGGACGGACGTCAGCTCTCCTTTTTTTCCCAGGAATGCCACGCGCACGTCATTCAGTCTTTCAAGGGACTCGGCGCGTTCAATCTGCTGCAAGGCCTCCTGTTTCATTGCCTCTAATTTTTCTTTCATGTTGCTCTCCTTTCTTTGACAGTACACAGGCTTTTGCCGGGTGAAACGCTCTTTTCCGGAAAGCGCCGCTTTTGCGGGAAACAAAAAAAGCTCCCTCCCCGCAAAGGGACGAAGCTTGTATCCGTGGTACCACCCTAATTTCTGAACTTCTTCAGACACTTGTCCTGCTTAACGCGCAGCCTGCGTCATTTTCTACCAGCCTCTCAACGGTCTTCAAAAATGCAGCTCCCATGTGAATTTCGCATTTTTATCTGAACTTCTGGGGGCTTCCAGCCGATGACTCCCATTCTCTGTAAGAAGATAAAAACCTACTGAATCATGTTCAACGCCTTTTCTTTTTTATCACTCTTTCTCTGCCTGTGCTGATCCAGATTTTCCATTTATTCTGTCAATCAGATGCCTTCATTTTATCACATTCTCTTCATCTGTCAAGTTAAAACTCTTCGGATCTTCCAGATAGCAGTTGATTTCCGCCCCCATGAATAAAATCCACATGCACAGGTAAAGCCACAGCATCGCCGCGATCACGCCTCCTAAGCTGCCGTATACCTTAGAGATCCGGTGATAGATATCCATATAGATTGAAAATCCATACGAGCAGACCGCCCAGGAGAGGGCTGCCAGCACGGCTCCCGGAATCTGTTTTCTGGCGGTTGTCTTCCGGTTCGGCAGAATCACGTACATGGCAAGGAACAAAACCATCAGCAAAGCCAGCGCGAAAATCGTCTGCGCGCTGATGATATAGCCCGACATTTTTTTGATGACGGGAATCTGTTCCTGGATAAAAATTAAAATCTCATTTCCGAAGATCAGGATGCCGATCGCGACGACAAAAGCCGTCAGCACCAGGATCGTGTAAAACGCCGAGCGGATCCGTATGGCAATATAGTTTCTCGTCTCTTTTACCCTGTTTACAGAGTTTAAACCGTTCGTCAGCCCCATCATGCCCTTTCCCGCCGCCCAGATCGCCGCTATGGCGCTTCCCGACAGCAGGGCGGTAGACGGCATAAAAATTTCATCTACGATGATCTTAATATAATTGCTGATGTCTTTCGGAAACAGCTCCGTCATCATCTCCAGCACCTGGTCAGAAGTCACCGGAAGATATTGAATCAGCGTCAGTATCAGCATAATGGCGGGCATTACGCTCAGCAAAATAAAAAAAGAAGCCTGCGCTGCGTACACATCGATCCGGTCCTCTTTGCACTTTCTGTAAAAGCGCCTGCCCTTTCTAATTACCTGTATCATCATTTGGCATCCCTTACCTGTTTTTCTTTTTTTTATCATACCATGTTCTCTTTGAAACCGCAACGGTCACGCCCGCCTTTTTATGCTCTTTCCCGATCAGATCTAAGGCGCGCCGGGCGTGTGCTCACCATGATGTGATTTGTATTTCTCCGTAAAAGTAGTTTAAAATTTCCTGATAATCCATATCGTTAAGGGCCATCTGTTTCGCTCCGTTTTGGCTCATTCCGATTCCATGTCCATATCCTCCCCCATAGATGGTATATCCATACAGCGTTCCGTTTTCTCTTTTCGGTTCCAGATAAAAGAAGCCGCTTGGCAGCAGGTTCATCCCCACCGCGCCGCTCTCCGTCTGGTTGACGACCGGAAAAAACTTCGGGGAAAGCACCAGGCGGATATTGTATTCTCCCTCAATCGTCAGCTCCTGGTAGCTTCCCTTCACAACTAAAGTCTCTGCGCAGCCGTTTTGTTCCCGCTGTGTCACGTAGACTCCGCTGACTTCTCCTACGTCTGTATTCCACTGCTCCGAGACAGCTTTTCGCAGCTGTTCCAGCGACACCTCCGCCTTCCAGCGGTACCACGGCTCCTGACTCTCATACGCAGTGTCGGAAGCGCTGCTTAAAAAAGCCTCAAAGGCAGGTTCCTGCGACAAATCCAGATATCTGTTTGTCCCGCATGACGTAGAATAATATCTCGCATCGATGATCTCTCCGTCCTGTATCATGATTTCCCCTCTCGTCTCTTCCACCGCTCTTGTGCAGTTCTCATGCTCGGGCAGATTATTATAGACCTGATACGAGGTGCTGTCGTCAAGGTCGTACGCTCCCTGCGCGTTCTGCATCGCTCTGTGCGCATAGCTTCTGGCGCAGACAGCCTGCGCTTTTAAAGCTTCGATGGGATAGCCCGCCGGCATTTCACTTGGGACCACGCCCAAAAGATACTCCTCCATTTTTACAACATTGATCACCTGGAGTCCCTGCGCATGGCGGGTGATTTCCAGACTTCCCCGGTACATCGGCTCCTCCTGCCCTCTCCGCAGATTCAAGATGCAGATCTTTCCGCCCTCCTCCGGCGTGATTTTGATCTTGCCCGGCGTCTCGTACGTCTCTTTGTAAATTTCCAGGATTTCCCCCGCGCCGTACTCTTCCTGCTTTTCCCCGTACGTCACCGTAAGCCCCTCATCTCCCCAGAGCGTCACTTTTTCGTGGTAATCTCCCGCATAATCTGCGCTTTTGATTAAAACGCGAAGCGTTGGATTTTCTTCCTGTCCCTCTACCATCACAGGTTGTCCCTGTTTTTCTTCTTCCGTATGCCGGACTTCTTCCTGCCTGTGCTTTTTTTCTGTCTCCTGTATGACCGTCCCCTGATCTGACGCCTGACCGGTCAGATTTTTCTCGATCTGCTGTGTCTGGCAGAGCAAAATCGTAAAGAGTACGATACTTCCCACCACCATCGTCAAAAGCTTTTTTACCCAGTCCTCGTCCATTTTTTCGCTCCTTTTCCCCCTACTAATCACTATATGAAAAAGAGCGGAAAAAAATGCGGAGCAGATGACTGCTCCGCATAAAAACACCGAAAATAGATCATATTATCAATTCAATTGATCCCTTATATTGATGGTGGATTGAAAGGATCTTCCGATCCCCTCTCCTATGTTAAAAAAATTTATAGATGGTGGTCGAATCGTATGCTTCCCCTGCCCTTAAAATCGGGGACGGGAAGTTTTCATGATGCACCGCGTCCGGGAAAAACTGCGTTTCCAGACACAGTCCGGCTCTTCTGCCGTAGACGGCGCCTTCTTTTCCGTGCGTGCCATCCGGGATAAAATTGCCGGTATAAAACTGAACTCCGACGCACGTCGTCCACACTTCCATGCTCCGTCCGCTTGCCGGCTCAAAAACCTCCGCAATTTTTTTGAGTTCGCCGTCTTTTTTGTTCAGCACAAAATTATGGTCGTACCCTGCGGCAAGCGCAATCTGCTCGTCCTGGGCGTCTATTTCGTCTCCCACACGTTTTCTCTTTCTAAAGTCAAACGGCGTGCCTTCAACCGGGCGGATCTCTCCTGTCGGAATGGCCTCGTCGTCGATCGGCGTAAACGCGTCCGCGTCGATCCAGACTTCATGGTTTAAGACGTCCCCGCTGCCCTGACCGGCAAGGTTGAAGTAGGAGTGGTTTGTCATATTTGCGACCGTATCGTGATCGCTGACGCCATGGTAATGGATCCTGACTTCATTGTCCTGTGTCAGCGTGTAGGTAACGGAAATTTCAAAATTTCCCGGATATCCCTGCTCCAGATTCGGGCTGAGACGGTAAAAACGGACCGAAAGCTCGTCTTCGAGCACTTCATAGTTCCATACCATCTGATTATATCCATCCGGCGAACTGTGGAGATTATTTTTGCCGCGTTCATTTTTCGGAAGCTCATACGTGATTCCCTGGATTGTGACATTGGCTCCTCTGTTGCGGTTGCAGCTTCTTCCCACCGTAGCGCCTACATATTCGGTGTGATTCCAGTAGTCTGTCACATCCTCATAGCCCAGCGCAACGTCTGTCAATATTCCGTTTTTTCCGGGAACCATGACGGCTACGAGCGTCGCTCCGTAATCGCTTACTTCCAGACACATTCCGTTTTGATTTGTCAGCGTAAACAGACATGTCTCTTTCCCGGAAGGTATTTTTCCAAACGGGCTTACTTTTACTCCCATATCGTATTCCTAAAGCTGCAAAAGCAGCCGCCTTTGCAGCTTTAGTACTCCTTTCCTATCTGATGTGTTTTTTATTGATAGTCTGTGCCGCCTAAATAATTGTAGAACGCAGTGTTACAGTAGCGGGTCTGTGTCTCGACCGTAACCGTCTCGTCCATTCCTTCAAATGCTTCAATTACCGTCTGCGTATCCTGCGGCATACAGAATGAGTGCAGCGAGTAGATTCCGTCTGTGATGATGCAGTCTGTGATTTCACAGTAGTCTTCCTGCGGCACGTCCGGGTCGGTCGTGCTGTAGAGCGGCTGCCACCAGGATCCGTAAATCAGTCCCTCTGCGCCTGCATTTTCCGCATATTTTTTTGCGTATTCTTTTACAATGTCGTCAAAGCGCATCATATCTTCTTTGTCGTCAAATTCCAGTTTCATGTCATACTCGATCGCATAGGTCAGATACAGATCGTCGCTGACCTGTTTTACCGCATACGTCGGCGTAGATTCCTCCGGCACCGGACCCCACTCAAGCAGATATTCATAGATAGATACCTTCGGCTCAAGCTGTACCTTTGCCTGGATGTCTTCGCTCTTGAGCAGACCGATCAGCTGCTGCGCATGAGTGATGTCGGAATGACCGTACTGAAGCGTCAGCTCCGGAAGGAATTTCGCGTCAAATTCATCGTTTTTCAGGTTGTATCCCGTCACAACCTCGTTTTCCACTGCCGTCGCACCGATCGCGGAGAGCTTCTCATCGTCGTACAGAATAAAGGAATTCCATGCGTGGATCAGCTTTGCGTAGATGTCGTCGTCCTCTGAATATCCCAGATAATTTCTGCCCTCTCCTCTGGCCTCGATAACGTTCATCAGAATTCTCTCTGCGCTTGCGGTGTCGATCGTCTCATTTGCCGTCAGCGCTGCTGCCTCCTCGGCGGAAATCAGCTCTGTGTCCAGCGCGCAGGCAAGATAGCGTGCATTTTCTCCCTCTGCTGTGATTCCGTACTGGCTCAGCTGTTCTGCAACCTTTTCCTCCGGATAGCTCAGGGCGAGTTCCGCATAGTTTGCAGTCTCAACTGCTTCTTTGACCGCAGCCATCCAGTCTGCCGTCTCAGCGTCCGCCTCGGTAGCGGCATCGTCGCTCTCCTCGGCCGGAAGCGCTTTCTCAAGGTTTGCGCAAAACTCAGAAGGCGTCACTTCTCCCTCTGAAAATACAACGTCGAAATAGACACTCAGATACTGACCGTCTTTGTCGATATCTGTCTGTTGTGTACTCTGTTCAGCCGCTGCGTTCTCTGCAGATACAGACGTGCTGACAGTCGCGCACATCATCGCCATCGCTGCAAAAACAGCCGCTATTTTTCTGAATTTCATAATTTTTCCATTCCTTTCTGATCTATTTTCTCTGTGTTTTTATCAATCGTTTTTTCAGAAAAAAAGAGAGCTGCTGCCCTCTCTCATCTTTTTTATTCCCAAAGTGCCGTTTCCCATATTTTGACTCCTAGCCAAGCTAGGTGGGTCACCGCAGCTGCATCCTCTGCCTTCCCCTGGCAATAAAGGGGGCCTGACATCGTATACAGCGATATAAGAATCCCATGAAAAGTAAATGTAGGTTCAAAATAAAGGGAGTGTCGCACACCCCAGGAATCTTATTGATGCCATCATTATACCGTACTGAATTTAAAATTTCAATATGAAAAGTTTTCATTCCAAATTTTCGGTGATTTTCACGAAAATAATTTTCCTACTTGCCAAACTGTCAAAAACGTGCTTTGCCTGTTATTCGGCTGTAAAATTCCATTTCTTTTTCTGTATGTTTCCCAGAGCTTTGTCTCTTTATTCCGGCTTTTTTCTGTCAAAATCAAAAAAAATTCTGTTTCATCAATTTTTTATTAGTTTTTTTCCAGAAAATGTGCTATTATAAGAAGTAGCTTTATATTATGTAAAGTAATTTTCAAAAGAAATGGAGGAGATAATCATGAACTCGAATAGTTTCTCAGAAATTACCCCCGATATTCTAGCATTATCCAAATATGTTGCCAGTGCAAATCAGATTGACCCGGAGCTTTATACAAAGCTGGACGTCAAACGCGGTCTGCGCGATATCAATGGAAAAGGTGTTCTTGCCGGTCTGACAGAAATCTCAGAGGTGAAGTCAAGCGAAAAAGTCAACGGCGTATCCGTTCCCTGCGAAGGACAGCTCTTTTACCGAGGTATCAATATTCAGGATATCGTGAAAGGTTTTCTTGTTGAAAAGCGCTTTGGTTATGAAGAAACTACGTATCTGCTGCTGTTTGGAAGACTTCCGGACAAGACGGAACTTCGGGATTTTAAAAATCTTCTGGCTACCTACCGCACGCTTCCTACCAGCTTTGTGCGCGATATCATTATGAAGGCGCCCAGTCAGGATATGATGAATACGCTCGCGAGAAGCGTTCTCACACTGTATTCTTATGACGACAGAGCAGATGATATTTCCATTCCAAACGTACTGCGTCAGTGTCTTCAGCTAATCAGTCTCTTCCCAATGTTGTCTGTATACGGTTACCAGGCTTACCGTCACTATCACGACGGACAGAGTCTGTTTATCCATTCGCCGAAACCGGAGTTGTCTACTGCCGAAAATATTCTGCACATTCTCCGTCCAGACAGTTCATACACAGAATTAGAGGCTCAGATTTTGGATATCGCTCTTGTTCTTCACATGGAGCACGGCGGCGGAAATAACTCTTCTTTCACAACCCATGTCGTCACCTCTTCTGCAACAGACACGTATTCTGTCATTGCGGCCTCGCTCGGCTCTCTGAAAGGACCTCGCCACGGCGGCGCCAACATCAAGGTTGTAAAGATGGTCGAAGATATGAAGCAGCATGTAAAAGATTGGAGCGATGAAGACGAAGTCAAAACGTATCTGCGCGCGCTTTTAAACCGGGAGGCATTTGACCACGCAGGGCTCATCTATGGTATGGGACATGCCGTCTATTCTCTGTCCGACCCAAGAGCCAATATCTTTAAAGCCTTCGTCCAGAAGCTCGCTGTCGCAAAAAACCGCGTAGACGAGTTTAATCTGTATTCTATGGTAGAGCGTCTTGCCCCTGTCGTAATCGGGGAAGAACGCCGCATTTACAAAGGCGTCAGCGCCAACGTAGATTTCTACAGCGGTTTCGTCTACAGTATGCTTGATCTCCCGACCGAGCTTTACACGCCGATCTTCGCCATCGCGCGTATCGTGGGATGGAGCGCGCACCGGCTGGAAGAATTAGTCAACAACGGTAAAATTATCCGCCCTGCTTATCAGAGCGTTTCTGAGCGGAAGCCTTATGTGCCGATTGATCAGCGTTCTTAATTTTTCACAAAAAAAAGACTGCTGCAGAACACATTTGTCTGCAGCGGCCTTTTTTCTTTTCGCCCTGAGGCGTCATTTCATATTTAAAATATTCAAAACGGTATCTTTCATTTCTTCTTTTTCCACTACCGTATCGTGCAGCACCGGAGCTGTCCTGATTTCTTCGATCGCATTCGGGACGACCGTCTTTGCTATCCTGCTCAGCTCATCCACCAGCTCAAAGTCTGACATGGCGTCGTATTTGCCATCGATTGCGTTCATAACGCTTCTCGTAAATTTATACGGGCTTGCCGTGGAGGCGATCACCGTATACGTCTCGTCGCCTGTCTGCGCTTTATATTTCCGGTATACTTTTGAGGCAACCGCCGTGTGCGGGTCGATCACATATCCCGTCTTTCGGTACAGCGCGGCGATCTCCTGAGCCGTCTCTTCCTCGTCTGCATAGTTTCCATAAAAATCGGCAAGCTGCGCTCTCATTTTTTCGGTAATCTCATATCTTCCCTCTGTGTTGAGCGCTTTCATATAGGATGCGTCCGCCTTGGCGTTCTCGCCTGCTATTTTGTAAATCAAACGCTCCAGATTGCTGGAAATCAGAATATCCATCGACGGGGAGGAGGTCAGGAGAAATTCTCTGTTTCTGTCGTAGATTCCCGTCTCAAAGAAATCGTACAATACTTTGTTTTCATTCGAAGCACAGATCAGCTTATGGATTGGAAGTCCCATATTTTTCGCGTAATAGGCTGCCAGAATATTTCCGAAATTTCCTGTCGGGACGACGATATTGACCGGTTCCTTTTCTCCGATTTTGCTCTGCGCCGCCAGTTTTGCGTACGCATAGACATAGTAGACAATCTGGGGCACCAGCCGTCCGATGTTGATGGAATTGGCGGAGGAAAACTGGTATCCGTTTTCTTCCATCTTTTTCTCCATCTCTTTATCCGCAAACATCTTTTTTACTCCTGTCTGCGCGTCGTCAAAATTTCCTCTGATTCCGACCACATAGGTATTGTTTCCTTTTTGCGTCACCATCTGCTTCTCCTGGATAGCGCTGACTCCGTCTTTCGGATAAAAAACAATAATTTTTGTCCCCGGAACGTCGGCGAAACCTGCCAGAGCGGCTTTTCCGGTGTCGCCGGACGTCGCGGTCAAAATGACGATTTCATTTTTGATGCGGTTTTTTCGCGCCGCCGCTGTCATCAGATGGGGCAGAATTGAAAGAGCCATGTCTTTAAAGGCGATCGTAGCTCCGTGAAACAGCTCCAGATAGCACGCGCCGTCCGCCTCCCTTAAAGGCGCGATCTGCGGCGTGTCAAACTTCGCGTCGTATGCCTTTGCGATACAGTCTTTTAATTCTTCCTGTGTAAAGTCCGTCAGAAATTCCTTCATAACTTCATAGGCGACTTCCTGATAAGACATCTGCGCAAGCTTATCGACCGGGCACGACAGCTTTGGGATGCGCTCCGGCACAAACAGTCCTCCGTCGTCCGCAAGCCCTTTCAGGATTGCCTGAGATGCCGTTACAGGCGCTGAATCGCTTCTTGTACTTTTGTATAATAATTCCATTTTCCTCATCCTTTTCTATATTAGTCTCTGTGCTTTCGTTTCTTGCGGCTCAGTATCCGCGTGCGTGACAGCATTATATCACACAAAAAGAGCAGTTGCAATCTTTTCCTTGCATCTGCTCTCTTTGCACATTAATTTGCCTGTGTGTAGAACTCTGTACCGTCATACTCAAACAATTTTTTCAGGCTGGTGTCAAACCACTGTACGTTATGTTCCTCTGCGCTTGAGCGCGCGATAAAGTACAGAGCTCCCTGAGAATAATCCTCGCCGCTTAAGGCGCGTCCCACCGCTTCGATAGTCTCGTCTGTGATCTCACACGTATAGATTCTCCCGTCATACGTCGGCGAGAACTGCGGTATCCCGTCTACTGTCTGCCATATCACTTCATATGGGGTGTCAGGGAAGCGAGGATCGGCAACACGATTGAGCACTACGTTAGCAACAAGAATCTTACTTTTTATGTCCTGCCCCGTCGCTTCAGCCTCTACTATTTGCAGCAAAGCATAATAGTCATCGTAAGCCATCTGATTTTGTTCCACTACCTGTTCTGCTGAACTTCCGATATCTGAAATACTGTCGAGCAGCTTTTGAACCGCTATCTGATTTAAGGTTTTCCGGTCTATGCTTGCTGTGCCTACCAGAACTTTTTCATACGCGTTTTCCAGATTTTTCTCTCTGGCTGCCTTGGAATAAGCTTCCATACTACTGATTCCGTTCACAAATCCAGCAAGCCCTGCCTGAAGCTCATGCGTCGTTTCCGCCCCTTTTGTGGCATACACCGTCTCCTGTCCGTCATTTCCGAACACGAAATGACAGACCGCTGTCATACCGCAAAAGAGGACTGCCGACATCATGACAATCATGATTCGACCGCCTAGTTTTCTTTTTCTTTCAGAATATCGGCATACATGTTGGAACATCGCTTTCAAGAATCGCATCACTTATTTCCTCTTCCTTTCTGAGTAGTAGAGGTAACGTATATTCCTCATGTATTGCAATTATATTAATTTTTTACATTTTTGTCAAGTAATATTTTATAATTTTGTAATATTTTACGGTCAATTTTCCCACATTTTCTCTGATTTTTTCTGTTATTTTTATTCTATTTTATGTTTTTTTATTCATTATTGTTTCACAGCATTTCTTTCCTATCTCCATTTTTCATTTGTTTTATCACATTTTTAGACTTTGTATCCGCTTCACAGATAGTATTTTTATTCTTTTAAACATTATTTAACATTTTTGAAATATTTTATATTTTTTTGTCATTTTTAGACGTCATCCTCTTCCCTTTTTCTGTCCGCAACTCCTCCTTTTCCGTAAAAAAACCGCTGTCTTCTTCTTTTTCGACAACGGTTTTTCCTTCATTTTTCCTATATTCTGTTTTTTACGCCGTGATCCCCAAAGCTCTCAGCAGCTCTGCGTCGATCGTTCCGGTCTGTGCCATCCCCTGGTCGGTCTGGTACTGCCTGATCGCCCCGGAAGTGTTTGCTCCCACAATTCCGTCCACTGCGCCGCACGGATATCCCAGCTCGTTCAGCCTTTGCTGTACGCTTCGGATTACTTCTTGCGTAATTTCGACTTCCGGCTGCACCTCATAGCCAAGTTCTTCCGCGCTCTGCATAATCTGAGCCGACGTCTGCTCATAGTCCTCAGAATTTACAGGAATCCACAGCGCCTGCGCCGATTGAAGCGCCGCAGAATTTTCTCTGGCATACACCACTGCATTGGGGCTGTTCACAAACGTATTTTCCGATAGGATCTGGCACGTATCCGGCAGGTACACCCGCGAGAGCTGTTCCATATTTTCAAATACATCCCCCGGTCTGCTGTTTCGAAAAGCGCCCTGGCTGGAAACGTCGGCGCTCGGGTACAGATAGACAGAGGTCACGGATTTGCAGTAAGTAAACGGGCTGTCTCCAAATACAACGGCGTCCGCCAAAAGCACGACGTCTGTTATATTTCGGTTTAAAGTAAACGCGCGGTAACCGATTGTCAGCTCTGCCGCGTTTATGATGAGGGAGCCGGTCAGACCGCAGTTATAAAACGCTTCGTTTCCGATCGTCAGGGTCTGCGCTTTCTGCCGGGGAAACGTGATCTGTTTAAGCGACCGGCATCCTGAAAACGCTTCATTTCCAATAGAGCGTATGCTCTGCGGAAGCATAACGGTCTCAATAACCTCATTTTGATAAAAAGCCTGATCTTCAATTACCGTCACAGCAGCCCCGTCGATCTCATCCGGTATCACAACCTGCGATTCCTCTCCGATGTAGGCGCGGATGTGAACCTCCCCTTCGTTTACCGCATACAGAAAATCCGATGCTTCACTGTCGGAAGCCGTATCCTCCTGCTGCGCCTGTTCTCTTTTCGCAATCTCCTGAGAGATCTCGGTTCTCATCTGTTTTAATTCTTCTAAAGAATACCCGGAATAATCCTCGGCTGCACAGACAGAGATCCCTGCCGTCATCGCAGCCGCCGCCAGCAGGAAAACCACTTTTTTTCTCATCTGTATTCCTCCTCGCATCATTTTTCAAGTGACCGGCTGTGCGCAGCCTGCACTCTGAATGGATTATACCATATCCGGCATCTGTTTTTGTCATTTTTTATCGAAATTTTAGAAATCGGCTCTCCTCTTCTATGCGTTCTGGTTGTCGGTCTCTTTGTTGTTGATCGCCGTCACCAGAGCGTTGATCGACGCGCGGATGATGTCGACGTCAACGCCTGCGCCCCAGAACATCTTTCCGTTTTTATCCCGGATTCCGACATACGCGATGGCTCTCGAGCTTGAGCTCTGCTCCAGCGCGTGCTCCTGGTACGTCACCAGATCGTATTCCAGGCGGAAATGCTTCTTCAGCGCGTTGCTGACTGCATTTAAGCGTCCGTTTCCGGAAGCGATGATCACGCGCGGCTCTCCCTTGTATTCTGCCGTCACTTCCGCAATGATTCCGTTGTGCTGTTTGAAATGTACTTCTGTAATATTGTACGGAGAAGTAAGCCCCTCAAATCTCTTTTTGAATACCTCAAAGATCTCATCCGGATGCAGCTCTTTGTGCGTGTGGTCGGATACCTCTTTTGCCGCGTATCCCATCGCCTCGCGCATTTTTGCCGGCAGGTTCAGACCGAAATTCTGCTCCAGAATATAGCCTACGCCGCCTTTGCCGGACTGGCTGTTGATCCGGATAACGTCGGCGTCATAGCATCTTCCCACGTCAGTCGGATCGATCGGCAGATACGGAACGGTCCAGTGCTCCGGATCATGCTCTTCGCGGTATTTCATGCCCTTTGCGATCGCATCCTGATGAGAACCGGAGAATGCCGCAAACACCAGAGCGCCGCTGTACGGGCTTCTCGGATCGATTTTCATCCCGGTATACTCCTCATATCCCTCGCAGATCTCCGGCATATTGCTGAAATCCAGCTCCGGATCCACTCCCTGTGAGTACATATTCATCGCCAGCGTCACAATGTCGACGTTTCCGGTCCGCTCTCCGTTTCCGAACAGCGTCCCCTCAATGCGGTCCGCCCCGGCGAGGATTCCCATCTCCGCGTCTGAGATTCCGCTTCCGCGGTCGTTATGCGGGTGAAGCGATACAATGACATTGTCTCTGTATTTCAGATGGTCGCAGACGTATTCTACCTGGCTGGCATACACATGCGGCATTGCCATCTGAACGGTGCTCGGCAGGTTGATAATCGCCTTCTTATCCGGCGTCGGCTTCCACACATCCAAAACAGCGTTGCACACCTCCACCGCATAGTCCACTTCCGTTCCGGAGAAGCTCTCCGGGCTGTATTCAAACAGGAAGTTTCCGTCTGTCTCATCGGCCAGCTTCTTTAAGAGAGCCGCTCCGTCCACTGCGATCTGCAGAATTTCTTCCTTTGATTTTTTGAACACCTGCTCTCTCTGGGCAAGCGAGGTTGAATTATACACATGGACAATCGCCTTTTTGGCTCCTTTTAACGCCTCAAACGTCTTCTTGATGATATGCTCTCTCGCCTGCGTCAGCACCTGGATCGTCACGTCGTCCGGGATCAGATCCTGCTCGATCAGCGCTCTCAAAAACTGGTATTCTGTCTCAGAGGCAGCCGGAAATCCCACCTCGATCTCTTTAAACCCTACTTTTACCAGAAGCTTGAAAAAGTCGATTTTCTGTTCCAGCGTCATCGGAACGACCAGAGCCTGGTTTCCATCTCTTAAGTCAACGCTGCACCAGATCGGCGCGCGGTCGATGTACTCTTTTTTCGCCCATTTCATCGACTCTGCCGGCGGCATAAAATACTGTCTCTTATACTTCTTAAAATTTTCCATCATTTTTGTCTCCTTTGCATTACTCCGTTTTTTCTGCCTGAGAATTTTCCATGCGTTTTCTGTTATGGCAAACAAAAAAAATCTTTCATCTTCCACAGCCTTTTGCTGTCAGAGACGAAAGATTGCCTGTTTCTCACGCGGTACCACTCTAATTCATGAATTTCTTCACACACTCATCGGATACGGATGTTTCCACCTTATATCCTGCCCGGTTAACGGTCGGGAACCGTCTACGTCTACTCTTCTGACAAATCTGATCAGAATTTGGGGCAGCTGCTCCGAGGCGAGTTCCATAGCTTCCGTCTGCTGCCTCGCATCAACCGGCAGTTTTCTGAATCCAGTCCCTATGTACTATTCCTCATCCTTGCATTTTGCGATGTTTGATTGCTTTTTACTGCTATCTAATACGATATCATCGAAACGGCTAATTGTCAATCTTTTTTTCCCCGGGTTTACGCTGTTTGCTGTTGCGTGCAGGATTTTTGGGACACAGGTATCTTAAAATTCACCGTCTTGCGGAGGGCAGATCGCCGCAAAAAAACAGTGTAACCCGCTGAAACCGGATTACACCGTCTTTTTATCTGTTATTTTACAGCTCTACGCGCTTAAGTCCTGCGCAAACTGGCTGTTGTAGAGATCGGCGTAGAAGCCGCCCTCTGCCATCAGCTCTTTGTGCGTTCCGTGCTCGATAATATTTCCGTCTTTCATCACAAGGATCATATCTGCATTTCGAATGGTGGACAGGCGGTGCGCGATCACAAAACTCGTTCTTCCCTTCATCAGGTGATCCATCGCTTTTTGTATCTGCTGCTCCGTCCTTGTGTCGACGGAGCTGGTCGCTTCGTCCAGAATCAAAATCTTAGGGTTCGCGAGAATCGCCCTCGCGATCGTCAGCAGCTGCTTTTGTCCCTGAGAAATGTTGCTCGTCTCCTCATTTAAGACCATCTGGTATCCGCCCGGAAGCGTTTTGATAAAGCTGTGAGCGTGCGCCGCCTTTGCCGCCTCTATGACCTCCTCGTCCGTCGCGTCAAGGCGCCCGTAGCGGATATTCTCCATGATCGTCCCGTTAAACAGCCACGTATCCTGCAGAACCATCCCAAACATCTCTCTTAGCTCATTTCTGTTAAAGGAGCGCAGGTCATGACCGTCTACCCGTATCGATCCGCCGTTTACGTCGTAAAAGCGCATCAGAAGCTTGATCATCGTCGTCTTTCCGGCTCCTGTCGGACCGACGATCGCAATTTTCTGCCCCTCTTTTACCTCGGCGGAGAATTGCGAAATTGTGATTTTGTCCGGCTGGTATCCAAAGCTTACGTGATCAAATGTCACATTTCCTCTCAAGCCTTCAATCGGCACCGGATTTTCTACAGTCTGATCCTCCTCCTCTTCCTCCAGGAACTCAAAGACGCGCTCTGAAGCCGCCGCTGTCATCTGGAGCATGTTGCCGACCTGCGCGATCTGCTGGATCGGCTGCGTAAAGTTTCGGATATACTGGAAGAAAGACTGGATTTCTCCGACCTCAATGCTTCCCTTTATCGCAAACCAGCTGCCCGCCAGCGCTACCATCACGTATCCCAGATTTCCGACAAACTGCATAATCGGCATCATAATTCCGGAAAAGAACTGTGATTTCCACGCCGATTCGCACAGCTTGTCGTTTGTCTTCTGAAACACCTCGTTGACCGCGGCTTCTTTGTTAAACGCCTTCACGATGTTATGCCCGCTGTAGATCTCCTCCACCTGTCCGTTGACGTTTCCCAGGTACTCCTGCTGCTGTCTGAAAAATTTCTGCGAGAATTTCATCGTTCTTGAGATGATCAGCATCGAAACCGGCAGAATCAGCAGGGCAAGCACAGTCATCACCACATTGATCCGCAGCATCATCACCAGCACGCCGACCAGCGTTGTCACAGAGGTGATCAGCTGCGTCACGCTCTGGTTCAGGCTCTGCCCCAGCGTATCGATGTCGTTTGTCACCCTTGAGAGGATCTCCCCTGTCGTTCGGCTTTCAAAATATTTCATCGGCAGTTTATGGATTTTATGCGAAATATCTTTTCTCAGACCGTACGTCACATCATTTGAGATTCCGGTCATAATCCACCCCTGCACAAACGAGAAGACCGCGCTTGCGATATACAGCGCCAGCAGGCTCAGAAGAATCGTCCCGATTTTTCCAAAGTCAATCCCGCCGGTTCCGTTGATTTTCGCCACCAGCCCGGAGAAGATCTCTGTCGTGGCGTTTCCTAAAATCTTAGGACCGATGATCGTAAATACCGTGCTCGCAACCGCAAAGATCAGCATAAGCCCGAATCGAAATTTATACTGCTCCAGATGTCTGATCAGCTTTCTGACTGTTCCCTTAAAGTCCTTCGCTTTCTCTCCGGTCCCCATCCGACCGTTTCTCATCGGTCCGTGTCCTCCTGGTCTTTGGAATTTTTCATTGCTCATGATTTAATTCCTCCTTTGATAGCTGTGAGCTGGCAATCTGGTAATACGTCTCGCAGTTTTTCAGCAGCTCTTCATGGGTTCCGATCCCCGCAATTTTTCCCTCGTCCAGCACAATGATCTGATCGGCGTGGAGAATGGTGCTGATGCGCTGCGCGACGATAATGGTCGTCGCCTCGCTCGTCTCTTTCTTCAGAGCGCTTCTTAAGATCACGTCTGTCTTATAGTCCAGAGCGGAAAAACTGTCGTCAAAAATATAAATCTCCGGCTTCTTGGCGATAGCTCTCGCGATGGAGAGGCGCTGTTTTTGACCTCCGGATACGTTCGTCCCTCCCTGGGCGATCGGAGAGTCAAACTGCTGCGGCTTTTCCGAGATAAAATCATATGCCTGCGCGATTTTTGCCGCCTTCTCCATCTCCTCCTGCGTTCCGTTCTCAAGACCATACAGGATATTCGAGCGAATCGTTCCGGAGAAGAGAACTCCCTTCTGCGGCACGTATCCGAGCCTGTCGTGGAGGTCATGGAGCGTCCAGTCCTTGACGTTGACGCCGTTCACTAAAATTTCTCCCTGGGTCACATCATAAAATCTCGGAATCAGGTTCACAAGCGTCGATTTTCCGCATCCTGTGCTTCCGATAATCGCCGTCGTCTGTCCGGGCTTCGCCGTAAAGTCGATGTCCGTCAGCGTATTCTCATCTGCCCCCGGATAGGCGAAGGAGACATGGCGAAATTCTACAACGCCTCTTTTTTCAGGTTCTTCCTTTTTGGAGTTCTCCACCTCCTTAAGAACCGGCTCCGTATCCAGAATCTCGCTGATGCGCGCCGCGGAGACGGATGCTCTGGGCAGCATGATCGAAATCATCGTCAGCATCAGAAACGCCATGATAATCATCATCGTATACTGGATAAACGCCATCAGATCTCCAACCTGCATATTTCCGGCGTCAATGCCGTAGGTGCCTCTCCACACGATCAGAACGGTAATGCCGTTCATGATAAACATCATCGCAGGCATCATAAACGTCATGCACCGGTTGACAAACAAGTTCGTCTTCATCAGCCTTTTATTTGCTTCCTCAAACCGCTCTTCCTCCCGCTTCTGCGTGCTGAACGCCCGGATGACCGGCACGCCCTGAATGATCTCTCTCGTGACCAGATTCAGGCGGTCCACCAGCTTCTGGAGGATTTTAAATCTCGGCATCGCGACGGAAAACAGGACGAGCACGACGCCCATGATCAGAATCACGGCGAGCGCGATCACCCAGGTCATGCCGGCATTTGTCTTCAGCACCTTTATGATTCCTCCTATTCCCATAATCGGCGCGTACAGCACAATGCGGAACAGCATCGTCATCAGCAGCTGAACCTGCTGGATATCGTTTGTGCTTCTGGTGATCAGAGACGCCGTGGAAAACTGGTTGAATTCCGCGCTGGAAAAGGACACGACCTTTTCAAACACCTGTTTTCTCAGGTCACGGCTCAGCGACGACGCGACGCGGCACGACAGGAAGGTGACGGAAACCGCCGCCGCCATGATGACCACCGCATAGCCCAGCATCACTGCGCCGGAGCGGACCAGATACTGCATCTGGAAGCTTTCCATATCGATTCCCTGCGCTTCATACTCCTGTCTGACAAACGCAATGCTTGACTGTGTCACAATCGACTCCGGCATCGCGTCCAGTCTCTCATACGGCTCGGCGAGCAGCTGATCTCTCTGCTCCTGCGTCATGCTGCTCAGCATCTGCATGACGTCCACGCCCTCCGGGATCTGGATCTGGCTCTGCATCGTCTCAGACTGCGCTCCCTCCTGCGTCAGACTGTACAGCATCAGCATCGGCTTTGCGAGAATCCGGCTCAGCTCCTCTTTAGTGTCCTTGTCTGTTTTATTTCTGCTCCACACATCGCCGTCCAATGTGTAATACTGTTGAATGACCTCCTGATCTTCCTGCGGCATCAGCAAAAACAGCTGATCCATCGTCTCCTCCCTTATCGTATCGGCGGCGGCGTCCTCGATTCCGGACTGCTGAATCCCCACATTGACGATATTGGAAGTATACTCAGGAAGCGACACATCGCATGAAGCCTGTATAAAAAGAAGTACGACAATCACCGCGATGATTCCTGCGTACTTCTTGATATATTTCGCTAATTTCAGCATAATCTCCTCCTAATTCTGCAGCGCTTTCTTCTCATTTTTCTCTGAACAGGCAATCTTTTTTACCCAGTTTCTTTTCTCTGCGCGCTCTGAGACTCTTCACAGCGCATCTGTAAGCGATCCGTGATTTTTTCGAGAACATCCCGGTAGACTGCCAGGTCTTTTTCGTCGATTCCCTGAAATATGGAGCAGACGGCGTCCTCAAAAATCTTCTCCGTCTTTCTGGAAATTTCCCTTCCCTTCGGCGTCGGATACACTCTCAAAAGTCTCAGATCCTTCTCATCTGTCTTTCTCTGTATCAGCCCTGCCGCCTCCATTCTCTGAATCATCACCGTCAGAGTAGCCGGCTTAATACATAAAATATCGGCCAGTTCCGCCTGCGTATGTCCCTCCTCCTTGACGATCGTGATGATCAGCCGCGGCTCCCCTCTGTAGAGACCTTCCTGATCGATCAGATGTCTGAGATATCGAAATTGGTATTTGTGCATTCTCATATCCAGCTGTTCTATTTTTATATAGTCTTCTCTGTCCATCTCATCACCTCTTTCCATATCGTTAGATCCCTAACAGTCTATCATTGTGCCTTTTAGAAATCAAGAAAAAAAGTATAAAGTTTTTATAAAACAAATGTTTTGTCAGACGCCGTCCAAAAATCTCTGCGTTTTCTCTCTTCTGTTCTTGACGAAACGCCGCCGCAATTTTATAATCCCAGTTGGAGCATTGTCTCTAAGGCGCAAAGCTTTCTCTAAAGCCTGCCAGATCAGGATCATACAAAAAAATAAAGCGCGCAGGTTTTGCATTTTGCTGACCTGCACACTTTATCTTATTTTCTCATTCTGCGCATTTTCTGTTTGCTCGTTTCTCTTCTCATGCCCGTCTCAATAAAGACATACAGATTTCAATAACTTTAATCGCAGCTTTGATCGACCATCTCATGTAAAAACTCAGTAGCTTCCCGATAAAAATATATACCTTCTCTTTCGGTTCCCGTCTGCCGGTCAGATAGTATTTATATATCTGCCAGTATGGGCGTTTGCTGACCTGATATAGCTCATAGGCGCAGAAGAAGAGCACTGCACTTATTGCAAAACCGAACAAACCGAAAAAACTCTCTCCCAATGCTACAACTCCCCCAAGGAGGTATAGAGCGCCGGCAAAGATTGTCCATCCGATATTCTCTTTGTTATCTTTGTTAAATTCTATCTCCCCGAATTTGCGAATCGTATCAAGAGCCTCTCGCGTGATCTCATCCTCATAGATTCTGACTGCTTTCTCTGCAATCTCTACGCATTTATCGTAGCTTTCTTTGCTGATCAGTAAATATACGCCTGTCTCTGGATCTTTGACATGGAATTGCATACTATAGCTTATCAGATCATGAGCACATGCTTTTTTGAACTCATTGTCCTGCGGATGGAGATTCAGATATTGGTCAAGAGTTTTATAAGCCAGATCTTCTTTGTCAAACATAAGATACAGATAAATCTGTTCAACATTCGCCCATTTATTGTCGGGATCTAGCTTGAACATCTGATTAATCATTCCCTGGGACATGTCGAAATCCCTTTTGCTTACGTTGTACAGACGGGCTCCTGTGCTGAGAATATCGATGCTGGATGGATACATCTTGACTCCATCCTCAATACTTTTAAATGCCTTTAAAAATTCTCCCAGGAAATTGTAGCTCTTTGCCATATAGCTGAACAGTTTTTCGTCATACAGCTTGCGGTTTAAGGCATCGTTGCACGCCTTTACAACCGCTTTATAGTTTCCTTTTATAAACATTGCCTCAATTTCTTCCATCAGGTTTTCCGCCTGCTTCTGAGCTTCATGGTCGATCTGACCGTTTTTGTACGCCTCATCTAGGCTTTTATCATATGCTTTTTTTTTGTCTTCCGTCTTAAAATTTTTTAAGGCCTCAGAAGCTTGATTAAATATTTTCTGAACTTTTTTCAGAGTCTCTTCATCCCGTCCCTGAAGAGCGGCCATCTGTGTTCTCGCATCTGCCTGTTTTTTTCTTATTATATTGACGATTTCTTTGGCTTTCCAATTTCTGTCGATATCGTAAAGCCTGTAATAATCTAATATGGGCTGTACACCTGCTGCGGCACTCATCTCTCGTATCCTCCTATTCTCCTATGTCTAATTTATTCCCTGTCAATTTGCTTACCCGTATCGCTGCCGTTCTCACCTCCTCTTCGGACATATTGTGCCTGCTCCTGTCGATTGTCACCTCGCCCAGGTCGACATTTTCGTCAAGATCAACAGCATGGACATGAATCACTCCGCTTCTGTCGCAGCTGACGATGAAGCGGATCGGCACTAAACCGGCACGCGGGCGTATCTCCATATCGGCTTCTCCGATGACGTTTACGTATTCTACCTCTTCATATTCGCCCTGTGTCACGACAAGACGTACCATCGACTGATACGGCTCAACGGTGCTGTAGCCGTCCTGTACCACCTCGGCAGGGATTGGCGTATTTTTCGGCAGTATGACCGAGTTGATGTCCTTTTCCTGCTCCATATCATATATGATGACGCCGATTCCATGGCTGATGATATCTTGAAAGGTATATTTCTTTTCCAGTTCCGGTACGCTCAGCTCATCTACTTTCTTTTGTCTGTCCTTCTTGCCCTTTGAAGCAGTGTCAGAAACTTCCTCCTTAAACGTTCCCTCCGCCATCTGATGCACCACGTCGACTGCATGATAGGCGGCACCGATCGCAACGGCTTCATCTGGATGGACCTCCGACGATGGGGCAATTTCCGTCTCCTCCTCAATAATCTTTCTGACAGCCGGTATTCTTGTAGAGCCCCCTACAAGCAAAATCTTATCCAGATTCGAATATTCCAGATCTGCGTCAGAAACCGCCTTATACATCGTTGTAATCGTCAGGTCGAGAAGATCTGCTATCAGCTCTTCGAACGTTTCTCTGTCTATTGTGAGGGAGAATTCCTCGCCCTGCACATAGAGATAAATATCTGTCGAGTCTGCCGAGGAAAGTTCCTTTTTGGCGTTCTCCGCCTGTATCATCAATTCCTGCCGCGCCCGTATGTCCTTATCGATATCAATCCCTTCCTCTTTAGCTTTTTTCTTTACATACTCCGACAGCGCCTTATCGATATCGTATCCTCCAAGCTGATAATCTCCATTTGTCGAGATAACCTGAATATGATTCTGGTCAATATCAAGGATGCTGACGTCAAAGGTTCCGCCCCCAAAATCATATACCATTACTTTCTGTTTTTTCTCCACATTTCTGCTCGTTCCAAAAGCAATGGCGGCAGCTGTCGGCTCATTTATGATATCAAGCACATCGATTCCCGCCGCTTTTGCGGCGTCTTTCGTCGCCTGTATCTGAGGATCTCCAAAGTACGCCGGGACGGTAATCACTGCGCCGTCTATGCGATCTGCGAGATACTCTTCGGCGTCGCTCTTCAATTTTGCCAGGATGAGCGCAGATATCTCTTCCGGACGGTAGGTATCTCCGTTTTTCGTCGTAAAAGTATATGTTTTTTCTCCCATATGTCTTTTTACAAACGCCTCATAATTTTGCGGTTCCATAATACTTTTTCTTTTTGCCACACTGCCGATCACAGGCTTATCTTTTCCAAACAGCACGGCAGACGGAGTCGTATTTTCTCCCTGTTTGTTCGGAATAATCACCGGATTCCCCTTTTCATCGATAATCGCTACCACGGAGAATGTTGTCCCCAAGTCGATCCCTACATATTTTCCCATTGTACATCTCCTCCTTTTTCTGAAGCTTATCTGTTTACCATCCCAGCAGTTTCTTCCAAAATGGCTTTTTATTCTTTTGTTTTTTGTGCCAGGCACGCTCGTCAAGCACCGTCACTCTGATTTCCTCACGGATTGTTTTCCTGCGGTTTTCCAGTGCAATCGTAGTCTCTCCGATCCCTGTGCCTTTGAGCAGATTTCCCGTCACATTCGCAATACTCATATCCTCGCTGCTGATTTCCACTTCACTGTCTATACAGTCAGCCGGCTCAAAGCTGTATAAAAGTTCTGCCGTGGTTCCGTACATCATGCATATCTCTTTTGTCTCCGCTTCAATTTTTGCCATATATGGCTTTACCGTACACTGGCATCTGGCGCTGACCCGTTCTGCGATGCAGTAAAGCATACATTCACCGGACTTTACGCCAGTCACCATGCCGTTTTTATCTATATGTGCAGTCTCACTGTCATCAGACTCCCACTCTATCGCACGGACATTGTCTGCGTCTGCGGGATAATACGTATATTCCATCTGCCACGTATCGCCCTCGCCGAGGACAATCTCAGCGTCATCTAAGTAAATTTTTGTTATTCTATTGCGGGCTACCACCTCAAACTCCTTCGACGCGCAGGGATTGTTTTCCCCCTCTCTGAAGATCAGAAGCATCGTTTTGCCTTCTTTTAATCCGTCAACCTGAAAACCGTTGCAGGAAATAATCCCCGGCACACTGTAGTCAAAGTGAAGTCTATTCACATCGATCATCCGGTCTGGCATATCCGACCGAAACGAAATGCGGCAGCTTTTTCCAAGCTCCACGGTCTGCGATGTAGTCTCCGGAATAACGGCAGGGTAAATACTCTGCAGCGCTGCCAATTTTTCCGTATACCGGTTCTGTACGGTTTGCGGCAGATGTCTGAGGGCTGCCTGGAATGCTGCCGGCAAAGGTCCTAACAGGAAACAGGAAAATACTGCGTCAAAAAAGTCTTCTTCCGACGATCTGTAGCAGAAAATATTTTCCTCTTTTCCCAGAAATGCAGATTCCCCGCCGATCTGTATAAAGTATCCCTTTGTGAAGCCCAAACGCTTTGCCAGTTCTCTTCCATTCTCATCTTTGCTGATGAAAAAACATATATTGTCATCGGACGTCTCCGGCCGATAGCTCTGTTCCGGGCAGACCGTCACCTCTGTCTCACAATATGCATTGCGGATCTGCAGATCCTGAATTTCTTCTTTCAGCTTGTCCAGACCGGAGGATACCACAAAGACGGCTTTTATCTTCTTTATCGGAATGTCTTTGCAGTTGTGTTCCCGAATTATCCGGTTCAGCTCCGCCATTCTTTTCGTCAGCGGTTCGCTGCACACTAGTCCTGATGAGAGGAATCTCTCACAGTATGGGTCCTGCTCCGCAAGCTTTCTCATGATAACAATTTCTTCGTCTCTGGAACGATAGTGCAGCCTGTATGTTCCAAAATTGCATTCCTGATGAATCGCGTCAAATATCCTGTCGCACCACTCCTCAAACGGTTTGTCCATGTACTTTTTCAGAGTACTGTAAGGAGATACTGCCCCGCCATCTATCAGAATCTGAAGATCCTGGGTGTATGGATTGTTCGTCATCTCAATTAATGTTGCCATCCGTCGCTATCTCCTTCTGTCATTATCTTTCATAGTCATCATCGTCATCTATGCTTTTTGAATTTTCTATCATGTTTTTCTTTTGATTTTCAGCAGCCTTTGCTTCATTCTCACTCTTTTTCTCTATATCCTTCTGCTGAGCTTCCCCGGCTTCTTTTTTCTCATTTTCTTTCGCAGCTTTTTTTTCCTCTTCTGCCTTCCGAGCAGCAGCAATATCATCGCCCATATCCCGCTCACGCTCTCTTATGTCAGGATCGCTCTCATCGCTGTTTCCCGACTGTTCGATTTTTATTTTTGCCTTCTCTTTTTCATTCAGGGTCTCTGGGGTTTTCAGTATCTGATTTTTTAATTCTTTTTCTTTATTTTCGTCTTTATCGAGTTTCGTATCGGTCTTTTCTCCATTTTTATCCAGTTGTTTTTCCTTTCCATCCGTCTTTTCCTTCGTCTCGCCGATCTTAAAAAAATCCTTAATTCTGGATATGATGTTCTTGCTGCCTTCTTTTGCATCCCCTTTGTTTTTATCCAGCTTTTCAGGATTGCTCACACTGCTTTCGGTTTTTTCTCCTTTTTCAAAATTGCGAAATGACATATTTTGGTTCTCCCTTTTTTAATTTTCCTGTTCCGACAAAAACATATAAATCAGGCTGAAGACATTGTCCATATTCTCGCCCATATCTCCCTTTACCGCCAGCATATACATAAGAGCGCACCGTTTCTCATCGTCTTCCACCGAAATATACTGATCCATCGCTTTTTCCATTCTGTCTCTCCATTCGGTGATATCCCGTACAATCTGTGTGCGGAAGTTTTCTTCTTCAGCCTCGTCTATATGATCGAGCTTGCTGTCCAGCTCTCTGGGCGAACAGATTCCTGTTGTCGGAATAATATCAAACAGAGCGCTGCACCCGATCGTTTCCAGAAACAGATTTCCCATCATCTCAGGAGTGAGCCTTAGCGACTGTTCTTTGTATTTCCGGTACATGGAAGTAATCTCAGATAATTCGTCCCGCCTGTCCTGGGGAAGCTCGGAAGACCGAATGACATCGCTGAGTTCCCTGACCATATATTTTTCGTTTCTGATTTGCTGTACAAGCACTCTTACCAGGCAGCTTTTTGTAAAAGAATATACCCCTCGATTCTCGTACTGCAGTTCCTTTTCATATTTATGCAGATCCCATAACCCGACTTTCATCAGTACCGGCATCATCCATCCTTTTTGCATGACTGCAGCGACTCCCACGCCTAAGCGGGATAATTCCATACTCTGTTTTTTCTCCAGCGCAAGAGCGCTGCCCAGTTCTTTGCACGCTTCCTCAGACGGTGTATTCATGATAATCTTAGTCGCTGTGTTTTCGACTACGGAGCTGTCTACCGCCAGAGGCGACTGGTCTATGATCAGAAATCCCTCTCCGTAAGTACGCATCTCTTTAATAGAGTTGCTGATCATCTCAACCGACTTGCCCACCATATTGGCTCCTTCCTGATTCTGATCCTTGTTCGTCCGTTTCAGAATATTGTGAGCCTCCTCCAGTACGGTCACATGCCGCAGACTGCTGTCATGGCTTGAGGTAAGTCCCCGTTTTCTCTGCGCTTTTCTGTATTCATTCAGCTTCATAATAAGCACGCCCATGATGAGCGCGATCGTCTCTTCTGAGCCTGCCTCACTGAGATCGATGACCGTATTCTGGTCAAACAGAATTTCATCGCTTATGCCTTCACTTTTCTTGAATACCATTCCGTTAATTCCCATTGTCATTCCCTGTACACGGGTGAGCAGCGCTCCTTTATAATCTCCCTGAGAATCTGCGGAATAGTCTGAGCGGTTGATAATATCCGGCAGCACCTCCAGGACATCTTCAAAAATCGGATATTTCCTGCCGCTTATTCCTTCGATCCACATAGAGTTTTGAATATCCCATCCGCACCTCTGGTACGCTTTTACCACAGAATCCTTCAAAATCGCCGGCATTGCCGCGTATAACGGCCATGAAGCATTAAAAATCTGCAGCAGCTGTTCAATGTGGGACAAAATATGTATATTCTCCGGAAATTGGAACGGATTAATGCGGAGAAATCTATAAGTGTTGATATCCATCGTAAAAATATTGATTCCTTTTAATCCGCCAAATATCTGCTTATACTCGCCCTTTGCCGGCTCTATAGCCAGCATCTTGATTCCGCTTTCTAAAAGTCTGTCGAGAAGATTATACGTTGCATACGATTTTCCCGATCCGGACGACCCGGTAATAAAACAGTGCGACGAGAACAGCTCTAAATCCATTTTTACGGGGCTCTCTTTCTCTTCAATCCCCATATGATAAATATTGCCAAATGAGATCGTCTTTTTGGGGACTTTATTCTCATACACTACATCACGTCCGAACTCTGCCATCTCCTGCACTGCAAGTCCGGATACAGACTTTCTCGGGAATCCCATCAGCATAGAAAGTTCCTTGCCGCTCACCATGCTTACCGGCGATACGAACTGGGACTGATACTCGTCCGATATTTGCAGCTCTGCTTTCGGATGTACCAGATGACTTACATGCTCAAATATCTGTTTGATCCTGCTGCGCATCATGCTGTTGGAGCCGTCCCAGATATTAACATGAGCCGCCTCCACAGCCGATTTTTCACCTGTCATGATTGCTTTATACGCTGTCGTCGCCTCTACCGCCTCCGCCACGTTATCGGCGAAAAAATAAGCGCAGTTTTCCCATAGACCATACGATTCCCACTGTCTGATTCTATCAATCTGCTCCTCTACATTTTTCATCAGCTCTGAGACAGATTTATTTTCAAAATTAATCGTCTTATTGTTCGATTTTCCAACTGTCTCCGTCTGCGCTGTGTTTATGCTCTTTCCTGCACTTGAGCCCACACCTTTTGAGACGGCGTTGCTGAAAGTGGTCCCTGACGTATATGAGGATGAAGTGCTGTAGGAGGTGCTTGTGCTCGACCCCCAGTTGGAACTGAATCCATTCACAGAAATGCTGTCTCCCGAGCTGAAGCTTGTGGTATGCGTCGTTGAGCTTGAATTTGTCTGACTCATATTTTTGCTGTTTGTATTGCAGACACTTTCGTTTACAGAATCTGTAAACGACTTTGTGACGCCTTCATTGACTGCCGTACTGCTGTTCTCTCCGTATGCGTATGTAAACTTTGCATGGGGAGACAGTGAACTAAAAAGCTGCTCATATCCATGTTTTCTGTTTATAATGGCGGAGCGGTCTAATGGAACGGACAGAAGAACCGCCATATAATTCTTATGCTGCATGGTGTTGATAAACTTTTCCATCCCCTGAACAAATTTATCCTTGTCTTTTTCGTCTCTCAGTGACGGAATCATCGAAACGGTTCCAAGTCCGTTCAGGATATCCGTTCCCTCGGAAGATTTCTGAGCGTTTTCCATAAACGTTTCAATATCTCCGGCTGTCATTTCTTCCAGCTTCACCCCTGGAAAGTTTCCTCTCAGCATGTCTGTGATGGTCTGCCCCGCCAATACCGGATTTTCGTCTGAGCGAACTGCAAGATAAAAGCTGACGGAATTTACCTGTCCCACTATAAAAACTGCCACAGAGGCAGACACATTGTACATGCCGTTATACAGACTGGTCAGTTTATTCAAAATGTCTTCCTTCTCATCAAAAACAATTTTGCTTATCTTACATATGCGCAGATTTTTGATGGAGATAATCTCGTTCCAGTTTTTTTCTTCTATAATATCTGCGCGGAAAAAATTGTCCAGATATCCTCTGTTGACAAACGCATCTGCTATCTGAAATCCCCTTTCAAGCTTTTCCTTATATTGTATCCTAGCAATCTCTTCTTTGATTTCTATCTGTTCCAGCTCATACGGAGATATTTTTTCAACAGTTGTATTCATAATATTCATCCCCCCCATTTCTGTACAAATGAATGATCGCCATTCTATAATCTGATATGTTTTTTACTGGAAAATATTGTTTTCATTATATCTCTGTTACATATAGATTTCTATAATCAGTGCATATATAACCGAATATATGTAATAATATGCTGCCTTTCTTATCGTGAAATTTTCTTCTGTTTTTTGGATGAAGCTCTTTGCAAAAAAATAACGCCCGCATTTTCTGTCGGCGCTGTCCTTGCAATATTGATTTCAGGCGCAGCATGCGGCGCGGAGCTGAAAAGTCGAAATTTCTTTCTTGATTTTTTATTTTTTTATGATATAATAAATTCCATCGGAGTGTGGCGTAGCTTGGTAGCGCGTACGGCTGGGGGCCGTGAGGTCGCAGGTTCAAATCCTGTCACTCCGATTTTTTTCTTTTCAGCGATGGTCCATAAAAAATGGGCAGTCGCTTCTTTTTTGTCTTAAAAAACAAGCGCCCGCCCATCCTCTTTTATTTTCGTGTGCTGTTTGCGTCCGTTCCCTCTATGGATCTTTTCTTTTCTCTGTCCGCATACATTTTTATGATTTCCAAAATCGATTTGACGGCCAGGTCCATTCCTTCCACTGTGATATGTTCATAGGGACCGTGGAACGCATATCCCCCTGTTCCAAGGTTCGGACACGGCAGTCCCATAAAGGAGAGACGCGCTCCGTCTGTGCCCCCTCTTATCGGCACGGTCACCGGCTCCATCCCCGCCTTTCTCACCGCTTCCTTAGCGCAGTCGATCAGGTGCATACACGGCTCGATTTTTTCCTTCATATTGCGGTACTGCTCTTTGATCGTCACCTTTACGGTTCCCTCTGCGTATTTTTCGTTGAGCACCTTTTCTATGTGGCGCATCGTCTCCTGTCTGCACAGAAACATCTGCGCGCTGTGATCGCGGATGATATACTTTAAAACGGCATGGCTGACGTCGCCTTCCATGCTGCACAGGTGGAAAAATCCCTCATACCCCTCCGTATCCTTCGGGGTGTCGGCTGCCGGCAGCATCTGGTTAAATTCCATTGCGACCAGCGCCGCGTTGATCATCGTACCCTTGCTGCTTCCCGGATGTACATTTGATCCGGTCACTTCCACAACGGCTCCGGCAGCATTAAAGTTTTCA
The DNA here is from genome assembly GCA_963929865.1 of uncultured Eubacteriales bacterium. GTDB lineage: Bacteria > Bacillota > Clostridia > Lachnospirales > Lachnospiraceae > JAGZHZ01. Next base: position 100,545 of record CAWVKK010000065.1, read on the forward strand.
TACTCGATTTCATTTTCCGCGCCTCCGTCCACTGTGTACGCAAAATCCGCCCCGAATTTTTTCACGTCAAATCCGTCCGTCCCTCGGCCGACTTCCTCGTCCGGCGTAAAGGCAATCTTGACCGTTCCGTGCGGAATTTTTTCCTGAATCAGCCGCTCGCACACCGTCATAATCTCTGCAATCCCTGCTTTGTCATCAGCTCCAAGCAGCGTCGTCCCGTCGGTCGTAATCAGGGTTCTCCCAGCAAGCGAAGGCAGGTGCGGAAAGTTCGCCGCAGACAGCGTCCTCCTTCCGTCCCCCAGCCTGACGTCTTTTCCATCGTACTGTTCGATAATCTGCGGTTTTACATGGTCTCCCGGAAAATCCGGCGACGTGTCCATATGCGCAATCAGCCCCAGAACCGTTCTGTCTTCGTATCCCTCTGACGCCGGAACCGTGCCGTATACATAGCATCTCTCGTCTGCGTGGGCGTCAGCGATCCCCAGCTCCCGCATCTCTTTTACCAGCATCCCTGCGAGCTGAAACTGGCTCTCAGTGCTTGGCAGCGTCTCCTTTTCCTCCTCGCTCGCCGTGTTGATTTTGACATAATTCAGCAGTCTCTCATATGCTCTCATCGTAATCATTCTCTCCCTTTCTCCGTTTTTTTGCGCGCTCTGAAAATAGAAAAGGACGGTCAAAATTGTCCATCCTTTTCTTTGTATCTGCCGCTTGCTTTATTTATTATTGATATAATTAATCAGACCCTCTGCCTGAATAATTTTCTGCATAAACTCCGGAAAAGCCTGCCCCTTAAACTGTGTTCCCTTCGTTCTGTTGTAGATGATGCCGGTGTCGAAATCGACCTCTACCTCATCGCCGTTTTCGATCCCTTTTGCAGCCTCCTTGCATTCGATGATCGGCAGTCCGATGTTGATCGCATTGCGGTAAAAAATTCTCGCGAATGTCTCGGCGATGACGCAGCTGACGCCGGACGCCTTGATGGCAATCGGCGCGTGTTCTCTCGAAGAGCCGCATCCAAAATTTTTTTCCGCGACGATGATATCGCCCTTTTTCACACGTTTGACAAAGTCCTTGTCAATATCTTCCATGCAGTGAGTTGCAAGCTCCGCCGGGTCGGAAGAGTTCAAATATCTGGCCGGAATAATCACATCCGTATCTACATTGTCTCCATATTTAAAAACCAAGCCTTTTGCTTTCATGATCTGGTCCTCCTAGTGTTTAATTGTTCAGTTCTTCCGGGGAAGAAATTTTTCCTGTGATCGCGCTTGCCGCCGCGACAGCCGGACTCGCCAGATATACCTCTGAGTCCACATGTCCCATACGTCCGACAAAGTTCCGGTTTGTGGTGGAAACGCACCGCTCTCCTGCCGCGAGGATTCCCATATATCCTCCCAGGCACGGTCCGCACGTCGGCGTGCTCACAATCGCTCCCGCCTGGATAAAGGTCTGCACCAGCCCTTCCTCGATTGCCTGGAGATAAATCTTCTGCGTCGCCGGGATCACAATGCAGCGCACGCCTTTTTTGACGTGTTCTCCCTGCATCACCTCCGCCGCGCAGCGCAGATCGTCGATGCGCCCGTTCGTGCACGATCCGATGACAACCTGATCGATTTTGATCTCCTCTGTGATTTCATCGATCGTCTTTGTGTTTTCCGGCAGGTGCGGGAACGCAACGGTCGGTTTTAATTTGCTCAGATCAATCGTGTATTCCTCGTCGTAGACGGCGTCCTCGTCCGCCTCGTAGATCTTAAATTGTCTCTTGGAATGCTCCTTCATATACGCAATCGCAATGTCGTCTACCGGGAAAATGCCATTCTTTCCTCCCGCCTCAATCGCCATGTTCGCGATCGTAAACCGGTCGTCCATGGAGAGATTGTGAACGCCCTCCCCCACAAACTCCATCGATTTGTACAGAGCGCCGTCTACGCCGATCATCCCGATAATGTGCAGAATCACATCTTTTCCGCTGACCCATTTGGAAGGGCTGCCGACAAGGTTGAATCTGATTGCGGACGGGACCTTAAACCATGCCTTTCCGGTTGCCATTCCAGCCGCCATATCCGTGCTTCCCACTCCCGTCGAGAACGCGCCGAGCGCGCCGTACGTGCATGTGTGAGAGTCGGCTCCGATGATCACATCTCCGGCTACCGTCAGTCCTTTTTCCGGGAGAAGCGCGTGCTCGATTCCCATCTCCCCCACGTCAAAATAGTTTGTGATATCGTGCTTGCAGGCAAACTCTCTTACGCATTTGCAGTGCTCCGCCGACTTGATATCCTTGTTCGGGACAAAGTGATCCATAACCAGGGCGATTTTTTCCTTGTCAAAGATTCCTTCTTTTTTAAATTTGTCCATCTCATGAATCGCCACAGGAGACGTGATATCGTTTCCGAGCACCAGATCTAAATCCACTTCAATTAACTGTCCGGCCTCCACAGACGGAAGTCCCGCATGAGCTGCCAGAATCTTCTGTGTCATTGTCATTCCCATTTTTGCATTCCTCCTAAATTTTAGAAAAGCCTCCGCTCTTCTGTCTTTTTGTCTACTGGCATTATAGCACACTCTCTGCTATAATTGAAAGAAATATATTAACTTTCTGATATCACAATTTATTATATCTATTATAACCGGAGAAAAATCAGCCAGCCGGAAAGGACGGTACTTCTATGGAACAAAATCTGACCCTGTACAAAATTTTTTATGAGACGGCAAAAGCCGGAAATATCTCCCATGCTGCGAAAAAGCTTTTCATCACGCAGCCTGCCATCAGCAAGGCGATCCGCACCCTGGAGCGCAATCTGAACGTGTCCCTCTTTCTGCGCACCTCCAGGGGCGTTCTCCTGACCGATGAGGGAAAGCTCCTCTTTCAGTATGTCAGCCAGGCAATCGATTCCCTCTCCGCCGCGGAGACTCTCCTCGCGCACAGCAGCCGGCTTGGCGTCGGTCATCTTAGAATCGGTGTCAGTACGACACTGTGCAAGTACCTGCTGATGCCTTATCTGCACCGCTTTGTCCTTAAGTATCCCCACATCCGCATCTCCATCAGCTGCCAGTCCTCCCTCCACACGATCAAGCTGCTCGAGGAGCATCAGCTGGATCTGGGATTGATCGGGACGCCGAAGGGACACCGCGCCCTTTCCTTTCACAAGATCAAAGAAATCGAGGATATCTTTGTCGCGAGTCCCCTCTATCTGGACAATCTTGCCCTGAGACAGGGCAGCGGCACGATCGATTATCTCCAGTCCGCCACTTTGATGCTGCTCGACAAGGAGAATATGTCCCGCCAGTACATCGACGCCTATTTCCGCCAAAATCAGATCGAGGCGACAAACCTTCTGGAGATTTCCACGATGGATCTCCTGATCGAATTCTCCAAAATCGGGATCGGAATCGGCTGCGTCATCAAAGAGTTCGTGATGGAGGAGCTTGAGAGCAAAACACTGGTTCAGCTTCCGCTCGACATTCCCATCCATAAGCGCGACGTCGGCTTCGCCTGTCTCGACCGTGCGCCGCTGTCCCAGGCTTTGAGGGCTTTCTTTGAGGTCTGCCAGATCGGCACACGCTAAGCTTTCCCATAAAAAAAGAGGAATGCTCCCCCGCGGCGCCGCGCCGCTTTGGCATTCCTCTCGCTGTTTTTCTTTTTTCTCTCTGTTTCGGATTAGTTGTTGATCAGCTTATCCTCGCCGTTCCAGCTGTACAGCTTTCTGATTTCCTCTCCTACGATCTCAGACTGATGAGCTGCCGCTTTTGCGCGCATTGCTTTAAAGTGAACCTGGCGTCCTGCCTTTGACATGTCAACCAGGAATTCTTTTGCGAAGGTTCCGTCCTGGATATCGGACAGCACTTTCTTCATCGCTTTCTTCGTCTCAGCAGTGATGATCTTCGGTCCTGTCACATAGTCGCCGTACTCTGCCGTATTGGAGATGGAATATCTCATTCCCTTAAATCCTGACTGATAAATCAGATCCACAATCAGCTTCATCTCATGGATACACTCAAAGTAAGCGTTTCTCGGATCGTATCCTGCCTCGCACAGCACTTCGAATCCTGTCTGCATCAGAGCGCACAGTCCTCCGCACAGCACAGCCTGCTCTCCAAAGAGGTCTGTCTCGGTCTCAGTCTTGAAGGTTGTCTCCAAAACTCCGGCTCTCGCTCCGCCTAAAGCGAGCGCATAGGCGAGCGCCATGTCAAGAGCTTTTCCTGTCGCATCCTGCTCTACGGCTACCAGACAAGGAGTTCCTTTGCCTGCCACATACTCGGAGCGAACGGTGTGTCCCGGCGCTTTCGGAGCAATCATGGTAACGTCCACATCCTTCGGCGGAACGATCGTTCCAAAGTGAATGTTAAAGCCGTGGGCAAACATCAGCATATTTCCTGCTTCCAGATTTGGCTCAATGTCGTTTTTGTACATATCTGCCTGAAGCTCATCGTTGATCAGAATCATGATAATGTCTGCTCTCTTTGCAGCTTCCGCCGCTGTATATACCTGAAATCCCTGAGCCTCTGCCTTTGCCCATGATTTGCTTCCATTATAAAGACCGATGATTACATTGCATCCAGAATCCTTTAAGTTCAGCGCATGTGCATGTCCCTGGCTGCCGTATCCAATAATTGCAATGGTTTTTCCTTCCAGCAGTGAAAGGTTGCAATCTTCCTGATAGTAAATTTTTGCTGCCATTTCTATTCCTCCAAATCAGTATAATATAGATTTATATTTGTTAAAGGTTATGGTATAGCCTTTAGCTTACAGTTATAAGTACCTTACGTCCGATGATCCGCGCGACAGTCCTGTGATGCCGGTGCGTGCCAGTTCCAGAATTTCGTATCCGTTCAGCAGATTGATAAACGCTTCAAGCTTAGACTGGTCTCCGGTCAGCTCGATCACAAGAGAGTCTACGCTCACGTCGATAATCTTTGCGCGGAAGATGTCTGCGATGGCGATTACGCCCGGGCGTGTCTCGCTGTCTGCACGAACCTTCACCAAAATCAGCTCACGGTTTACGCTGCTGTTTTCCTGCAGCGTCTTTATGTCCACCACATCGATCAGCTTTGCCAGCTGTTTTGTGATCTGGTCTAAGATCTGTTCGTCCCCGTTGACCACAACGGTCATCCTCGAATAGCGGGGATCTGCGGTCTCTCCTACGGTAAGGCTGTCAATATTATATCCTCTTCTGCTGAACAGACCGGCAACGCGGCTCAAAACACCTGAGGTATTGTCAACTAAAATAGATAACACTCTCTTTTTCATAGCCGCCCTCCTTCTCTGATAATTTCATGACTTTTGTTGTATATTCTATCAACGATTAACTTCTTTGTCAATCATTAATTTATGTCTTTACTACTCTAAAGTGCGCTCTTTTTCTCTTTCCCCCGCGCTTCTCTCCGCCGTCCGAAAGCGCGGACCGTTTTTAAGCTTCACTCAAAAAGAGGATGCTATTTTTCAGCATCCTCTGAACATTCCTTGTAGCGGTTATAGAAATACTGGATAATGTCTCTTCTTGTGATAATTCCGATAAAGGTGCGCTCGTCGTCAATGACCGGAACAAAGTTCTGGTTCATGGAGGTCAGCAGAAGATCCTCCATGTTGCAGTTGACATTGACCGGGTCGTTGTACCACCGTCTCGGAACGCAGGAGAGCGGGATTTCCTCCGCTCTGCGCAGATCCAGATGTTCTTTGTCTTTGATATATCGCAGCAGGTCTCCCTCCGTCAGGGTTCCTATGTAGCATCCCTCTTTGCCGATAATCGGAATGGCGCTGTAGCGGCAGCGGTCCATTTTCTCCAGCGTCTGTCTGAGAGAATCCTCCTCATAGAGATATGCCACTTCGCTTTTCGGTTTCAAAAAAAATAAGATATTCATCTTTTATACTTCTTCCTTTTTTGTCATTTGTTTGTTTCTTGGCTTTTCACACATGATTCAGATTTTCCTCAATTTCCGTTTAATCCGTTTTTCTCTTTGAATTTGTCTCGGCGTCTTGACAGTCCCGTAGAACGCCAGGCTGAAGACAGGAATTCTCCGGATCAAAAACAGACCGAGGTAGATGAATGCCATTTTGATCGCCATTACCAGCAGCGAAAATTCAAACGTCCCCTCCTGCAGGACATATCCCGCCCACTCAAAAGAGGGCACGTAATTCAGCTCTAATTTATGCAGACACAAGACTACCAGAGATTCTCTTCCTGTATATCCCAAAAAACGGGAAAGCGGTTTGAGAAACTTTGCAATCAGCGCCGAGATCCACAGGACAAACATCGATCCGCAGATTCCCGCCATAACGACGATCGCGCCGTTTACGACCGGTAAAGAGTAGCCGAAAAATTTCAGCGACATTGCATACTGGTTGCTTACCATATTGCAGGTGCCGTACATCATGCTCAGCGCCCACAGACCCGCCATCGGAAGCATCGCCGCTTTATGGCGCTTTGGAATCTCAAAGAGCCAGTCTTTTTGCCGGATCACGTAGCCAAAATAGGTAAATACCAGCGCTCCCAGCGCCGGCTGAATGCTCCACGGCAGAAAAAACCACCGCGCCGTCACATAGCTTAATCCTGCCAGGATTCCCACTGAGAGAAAAAGCGGAAAGCGGCACACTCTTTTTAGTTTTACAAGCCAGTTAAACACCAGCTGCGCCACAAACATAGCCACGAGAAACCACAGCACGCCCACAATACGGATGTCGGGCAGGAAGCTGATCGTCATCTTGCTGTTGCTCCCGATTCCGTACAGTGCAGCCAGACCGTGCAGCTGCAGCCCTTTTCCGATTATATCGATATCGTCGATCAGCAGTTTATCAATCACATAATATCCCAAAAAACAAAGACATGTTGTAAAATAGGGAACTAACAGTCTCTTCACACTTTTTACAAACAGGTCTTTTGTCTTCTTTTCGTGATATAGATAGCCGCTGATAAAGAAGAACATCGGCATATGAAATGTATAGATGATCTTCGCTGTCATCGTCCCGCTGAACGTATGTCCGATCACGGTACAGATAATCCCGATTCCCTTTGCGACATCGACGTAGTCTAGTCTGTCCTTTTTCATACCATATCCATCCCTCACATTTTCCTTTGTATCTCTTAAACAGATTTACACCTCTTGTATTGTAACATATTTCAATAATACGGGCAATATTATTTAATAACATGTAACAAAAATGAACAGAGTTATTCATCTTTTTTTAAAACAAAGGAATCTGCCCTGGATGTCTTCTCCCCATTGGGAGGGCTGGTTTTCTTTTTTCTCACCGGATTTTTTCGGGGAACCCTACCTTCTTCTGCACCTTGCGCAGCGTCTTCTGCGCGTAATAGTTTGCCTTCTCGGCATTGTTTTTGATCACCCGGTCAATATACTCTTTGTCCTTTTCCAGCTCTTTTACCCGATCCTGGATAGGTTTGAGCACGCTGACCACTTCCTCGCCGACTGCCGTCTTGAATTCCCCGTATCCTTTTCCGTCAAATTCTCTCTGCGCTTCTTCCGGCGTTTTTCCTGTACATGCACAGTAAATGTTTAACAGGTTCTTGACGCCCGGCTGCTCATCCCGATAGACGATCTGCGCCATGGAATCGGTCACTGCGCGCTTGCATTTGCGCATGATTGTGTCCGGGTCGTCCATCAGATAGATGCTTCCGTTCGGATTTTCATCCGACTTTGACATTTTTTTCGACGGGTCCTGCAGACTCATGATCTTCGCCCCTGTTTTTCCGATAAACGCTTCCGGAACCGTAAACACATCCCCGTAAATCGCGTTAAAGCGCTGCGCTACGTTTCTTGTCAATTCCAGATGCTGCATCTGATCGATGCCGACCGGGACGACGTCGCTTTGAAACAGCAAAATGTCCGCCGCCATTAAGACCGGATAAGTAAACAGCCCGGCATTGATATTGTCCGCGTGTTTTGCCGCCTTGTCCTTAAACTGCGTCATGCGGTTCAGCTCTCCCATATATGTATAACAGCTTAAAATCCAGCTCAGCTCCGCGTGTCCTGAGACGTGGGACTGATAATAAATACAGTTTTTTTCCGGATCCAGACCTGCCGCTATATAGAGCGTCAGAAGCGCTCTCGCTCTTTTTCTTAAGACTGCCGGATCCTGGCGCACTGTGATGGAATGCAGATCGACCACACTGTAGAAACATTCATATTCGTCGCTTAACGCCACCCAGTTTTTGAGGGCGCCCAGATAATTTCCAAGCGTCAGATTTCCTGTCGCCTGCATTCCGCTGAATAATACTTTTTTGTCATTTATCATAATTTATGTCCTCCGTTTTACTATGGATCAAGTGTATCACTCGACCCTGTCAAAGTCAAGGTTGTATCTGCGGCAATTGTCTGATAAAATAGAGACAAATGACAAAATAAAAGGAGTCTGATCAAAATGAAAAAGATTACGAGCTTTACCATCGATCATCTAAAATTGCTGCCTGGTTTCTATGTCTCCAGAAAAGATCCCGTCGGGGATCAGGTCATCACTACATTTGACATCCGCATGACAAGACCAAACTATGAGCCGGTTATGAATACTGCGGAGATCCACACGATCGAGCATCTGGGCGCAACGTATCTGCGCAATCATGAAGAGTACGGGGACAAAATCATCTATTTCGGTCCTATGGGATGCCGCACAGGATTTTATCTGCTTCTCGCAGGCGATTATACTTCTGAGCAGGTCGCTCCGCTTTTGACCTCCATGTTCGAATTTATCCGTGACTATCAAGGAGAGGTCCCGGGAGCCTGCGCAAAGGACTGCGGAAATTACCGCGATATGAATCTCCCGATGGCCAATTATCTGGCGAAGAAATATCTGGATGAGGTGCTTTACGGCATCACGCCCGACCGCCTCGTTTATCCGGAATAATCTTCTGCGCGCGATGTGTCCGCGGCGCGGCGGTTCTGAGTGCCCGCGCGCCGCGCCTCTTTTTTCTCTTCTCTTTTTCCCCGGCGCTCTCTTTTCTCAAATACACGTTTTTTACATACGCGATCAGGACTCTCTCTCCTTTTTTGTCCAGAATCCGCAAAAGTCCCTCCAGCTCTCTCATCGTCTGCGGGTGCATCTGGTAGTTTGCCTTTCCCTTCAAAAAGTACTGCAAAGGACTGTGGTGCGTGTACCGTTCCTTTTGGTACGTCTTTGACGCTGCGATTCGGTCCATCAGCATTTCCGCCACATACCGCCTCGGCATCCGCACCGGGGCGGTAATCTTGTCTTTTTCCAGCGTGTAGTCATTCCAATATTCAAAATGATGGCGGTTTCTCCCTTTGTGGTGCATCCATGCGGACGAGTATCCCTTTCTTTCTCTCTCGGCGTTGTTCGGACTTCTGTCCCCCTGATAATACCGGCATCCGACCAGAAATTCCGACGGCATATATTTTGACAGATCGTGCAGAAGCCCCTGCCGGTAAAGCCCTATGCGGAAACAATACTTCATCACCAGAAGCTTATGCGATGTGATAGTGTAAAAATGTCCCAAAATGTTCATGCTTTTACGACTGCTTTTTTCCGGTCAGAACGACAATTGTTCTTCCCGGAACTAAAAATGTCTTCTCTCCTTTCAGATCCCACTTTGTCTGCTCTTCCTTTTTCTCCACGGTCTCCGTGCTGAACTGTACCTGCCACTCAAACTTTTCTTTCATGGTAGGCAGCGCAAATTTTTGTTCGCACCAGTTAAAGTTGTAGGCGATGTAAATGGATTCCTCCTCCTGCGCGTACATGCCCCAGTACATCATGCCGACCTGTCTGCTGTGATTTGCGAAATCGCAGAACCATGCGCTGTCACTGTGGCAGGAAAAATCCGGGTATCCGCACGATATGGTGTCAAAGCCTTTTAGCTCTTCCGGCATGTGCAGAATTTTATGCCTTTTTCGGAAGGCAATCAGCTGTTTTACAAACGCGGACAGCTCCTCTTTCTTTTTCTGCTCTCTCCAGTTGACCCACGAGACAGGCGAATCCAGACAGTACGGATTATTGTTCCCGCCCTGCGAGTTTCCAAATTCGTCGCCTGCCAAAATCATGGGCACGCCCGCCCCCAAAAGAAGCATGGAAAATGCGTTTTTCATCTGCTTTAAGCGCATCAGCTGGATTGCTTTTTTTCTTGTCTTCCCTTCTTCTCCGCAGTTCCAGCTGTAATTGTGCGGACATCCGTCCAGATTATTCTCGCCGTTTTCTTCATTATGCTTTTCGCCGTAGCTGACAAGATCCGCAAGCGTAAATCCGTCGTGGCTTGTGATATACTGGATCACCGCCTCCTTTTTTGGATTTCTCTTCATCCGGTACACAAAGGAACGGATCGATTCTTCGTCTCCTTTGAGCATTTTTCTCAGATCAATCATGGGACCGTCATTGTATTCAGCCAGATTTCTGTAAGCAGGATATTCGTCTTTTTCATACAGCTCCTCTGCCGGGAAGTAGCAGCTGTACAGTTTTGTCTGTGCAAATGCAGGCTCTCTGGCAATCACATTAAAAATTCTCTGGTCTCCCATGAGGTGAAAGCCGTCGATGTGGTACTGGGTAATCCAGTACTGCAGACATTCCAAAATCATGCCGGCATGGACTTCCTTCGGAAAATAGAAGTCCAAAATAACTTCAATCCCATTTTGATGGAGCAGCTTTACCGTATCCTTCCACTCCGTGACGGGATCATCCGACGACGCATAGCTTTCTTTGGGCGCAAAATAATTTCCGTTTCCATATCCCCAGAAATTCAGCTTTCTTTTTTCCTCCTGCTCTGTCCCGCTCTTCGCGCAGTACGGCGCGGTTTCTTTCTCCTGCCTCGTCTTTGGCAGCTCGTCAAAGTCATAAATCGGCATCACCATAATCTGATTGATTCCCAGCTCTTTCAGATACGGAATTTTTTCCTGAAGCCCCAGAAAAGTCCCTCTCGCTTTCGGGCGCACCTTCGAAGACGGATCCTTTGTAAAGCCTCTGACATGCAGATGATAAGAAATGACGTCCTGGTAAGGAATGCGCAGCGGCTTATCGTCTCCCCAGTCGTATTCCTGCCATACAAATCCGCACCGGACTTCATGCTCCGTCACGGCTGCCCCGTATTTTTTTCTGCCGCAGATTCTTCTCGCACACGGATCCTGCCTGACGGCTCCGTCAATCTTATAATTGTATTCCATTTTTCTATACGGAAATTTTTTCAGCTTCCACGAGAGCAAATTTCCAATCTTTCCGGCTTCTTCCTGTGTGATCTCTTCCTGCGGCTGTGTCTTTCCTCTCTCATAGATCAGGAGGGACGCCGTCTCTCCCTCTTTGATTTCCACCGTAAAGCTGACGCCGTCTCCTTCCACCGCGGCGCCTGCGCGTATCCCTTTTCCCTTTTCTTTTAAATATGGTATTTTCTCCACGAGTCTTCCTGCCTTCCTTTCCCCTTTTTCTTCTTTCCCAATAGTTTTCGCCGTTACCTTATAGTAGTATTATACTTCACCTTCTCTTCTTTTTCTATTATTTTTATCAGTTTTTCCATAATTGCTTCAATTTTCCTGATGTTAAGGGATATGTTTCAAAAAATTCGGAAAGGATCTGTCTGTTGTTCCGGTATTTTCTCCGCCCATGAAATCTGTCTATTTCTGCGCCTCAATTTTCTCGGCAAGATCGTTTAAGTAGACCCATCGCTCCATCTTTTCGTCGAGTCTGTGTTCGGTCTTCTCTTTTTCCTGCGACAGTTCCGACAGCTTTGCCGCGTTTGTCGCGTTGTCCATCATGTCCTGGTCAATTTTTTTGAGCGCTTCTTCCAAAGCCGCAATGTCCTCGTCGATCGTCTCGTATTCTCTTTGTTCCTGAAACGTAAATTTCAGCTTGACCGTCCGGTTCTGCTTCCATTCTTTATAGCTTTCTTTCTTTGCCGGACTCTCCTTCTTTGCCGGGATTTCTTTTTCCTGGCTGCCCACTTCTTTTTTCTGCTTTGCCTCCAGATATTCCGTGTATCCGCCTTCATACTGCTCCAAGCGGCCCTCTCCGTCAAACTCTAAAATCCGGTCCGCTACATTGTCCAAAAAGTACCGGTCATGGGAGACGGTAATAACGATGCCAGAAAAAGACGCCAGGTAATCCTCCAAAATTGTCATGGTCGGAATGTCCAGGGAATTTCCCGGTTCGTCAAGCAGCAGCACATTGCCGTTTCCGACCAGAATCCCCAAAAGATACAGTCTTCTCTTTTCGCCGCCGGAAAGCTTTCCGATCGGAGCATACTGCATATCGGGCGTAAACAAAAAGCGTTCCAGCATCTGTGAAGCGCTGATTTTCCCCTCTTTTGTCGCAATGTACTCGCCGATATCCTTTACATAGTCAATGACTCTTTGGCTGGCGTCCATCTCCTGCTCTTCCTGTGCAAAATATCCGATTTTGATCGTCTCTCCGATCTCAATGCTTCCGCTGTCCGGTTTCTCGATTCCTGCGATCATCTTTATCAGCGTCGACTTTCCGCATCCGTTCGGTCCGATGATTCCCAGTCTCTGATTTTTTAAGACAATATAGCTAAAATCATCTAGGATCTTTTTCTCCCCGTAACGTTTGCTGACGCGGCGCAGCTCTATCGTTTTCTTTCCCATTCTGGTCTCGATCGAACTCATCTCCACAGTCTGATCCTGCTGCGGCGCCGTCCCTTTTTTCAGCTCCTCAAGCCTTTCCAGTCTTGCCCTCTGTTTTGTGCTTCTCGCCCGGCAGCCCCGTTTTGCCCATTCCGTCTCGATGCGCAAAATGCTCTGCCGCTTTCTCTCAGAGGCAAGCTCCATCTCTTCTCTCTCCGCCTTCATCTCCAGAAATTTAGAGTAGTTTGCCTCGTAGCTGTATACGCTGCCGCGGCTGATCTCTAAAATTTTATTCGTCACCTGATCCAGGAAATACCGGTCGTGCGTTACCATCAGAATGGTTCCCCTGAATGCTTTTAGGTATCCCTCCAGCCACGCAATCATCTCCCCGTCGAGGTGATTCGTTGGTTCATCCAGAAGCAGAAAATCGATATCGTCTGTCAGGACTTTCGCCATCGCCACTTTTCGTTTCTGCCCTCCGGACAGCTGGTCGATCCGCATGTCATACTGTGTGATGCCAAGCCTGTTTAAATTGCTCTGCACCATCCAGTCTGTCTGGGGCGATCCCTCCAGCGCGTAGGACATCACCGTCGCGTTTTGCGGAAAGCTGGGGTTCTGCGGCAGATATGCGATCTTGAGTCCGTTTTGTCTGACAATCTGACCCTGATCCGGTTTTTCCAGTCCGGCGATCATTTTCAGGAGGGAGCTCTTTCCCGTTCCATTGATCCCGATCACGCCGATTTTGTCCCCCTCCTGGATTCCGAATGAGACGCCGTCAAAAATCGTTTTTTCTCCATATGTTTTGCTGATATGTTCTATGTTTAAGATATTCATGTTAAACACTCCTGCTGTATTTTTCCATTATTATAGGAAGCGTCAATTTTCACTGCGCTTCCCTGGCTTTTCTGTAAAGATTCGTAGGCTGCCCCGGATGACGGGAGCTGAAGCTTTCCTCTTAGACTTCGATTTGTAGTTCCACCGGGCAGTGGTCTGATCCCATCACCTCTGTGTGAATGGCTGCGTCTGCCAGCTTATCTTTTAAGCGCTCGGACACGCAGAAATAGTCGATCCGCCACCCCGCGTTCTTTTTTCTTGCCTGGAACCGATAGGACCACCACGAGTAAACACCTTGCGTGTCCGGATAAAAATACCGGAACGTATCGATGAAGCCTGCGCTGAGCAAATCGGTAAATTTCTGTCTTTCCTCGTCGGTAAAACCTGCGTTTTTTCTGTTTGTCTTTGGATTTTTCAAATCGATTTCTCTGTGCGCCACATTGCAGTCGCCCGCAAAAATGACGGGCTTTTTCTCCTCTAATGTTTTCAGATATCGAAGGAAGTCATCCTCCCATTTCATCCGGTACGGCAGTCTCGCCAGCTCGCTCTGGGAGTTTGGCGTATATACAGTCACAAAGTAATACGTCCCGTATTCTAAGGTGATGACGCGTCCTTCCTGGTCATGTTCTTCTATTCCAATCCCGCAGCGTACCGACAGCGGCTTTTCTTTTGTAAAGACCGCCGTTCCGGAATATCCTTTTTTCTGCGCATAATTCCAGTACTGAAAGTATCCGGGCAGATCCAGCTCAATCTGTCCTTCCTGCAGCTTGCTCTCCTGGATGCAGAAGATATCGGCGTCCGCTTCTTTAAAATAATCGAGAAATCCTTTTTGAATGCAGGCGCGCAGTCCATTGACATTCCATGAAATCATTTTCTTCATTTTTTCCATCCTCTGTTTTTCCGCGCTGCCCTTCTTTTCAAGGCAGCAGTTTTTCTGTATTATATCATCTTATTCTTTTGTTTGTACAGCCCCATTTCCGTTTGCTTCCTTCTCCAAATATTGTTCGATAATCGGAAAAGGAGCCGGTCCGATCTCCAGTATCTTCTCGTGAAAATCCTTCAGGGTAAATTCCTCTCCCATCCAGCTGCGGTACTTCTCCTTAAGCTCTTCAAAGTTTAAATATCCGACATAATACTGAAGATAATTTGCAGGCGATTCCAGAATCAGATCGTAGATCTGGTCAGCCGTCTCAGGCGATGAGATTCCAAGCTTATTTAAATAGGCGGCTATCGTTTCCCGGCTGCACCCGTGGTAGTGGATGGAGATATCCATCAAAGTGGAAATTCCAAGCATGATAGAGCGGTTCAGCCGTTCTGCCTCGATTGCGTTTTGGTCTCCTCCCGCCAGACGGTACGCGTACATTTCCACGTACGTTGCCCAGCCCTCTACATATCCTCCAAAGTGGAGCAGCGAACGGATGGGATCCGTCATCTTTTCCGCAAAATACGTTGTCTGATAAAGGTGTCCCGGAAATCCTTCGTGCGCAAGCGTCGTAAAGAGTTCCAAAGACGTATAGCCGCTGGCGCGGTTGATGTAAATGACATTTTCTTTTCCGTCGTCCACCGGCGGCGTCAGATAAAAGGCCGGGCTTAAATACGGCTCCATCGAACTGTGCACATATTTTACGCTGCACACGGTATCGGCTGCTTCCGGGAAATCTGCCGCTATATTTTCTTTAAGCTGTTCTAAAATCTGCTGCGGGTCCGTCGCAGAATCTTCCAGCTGCGCTTCCCCTCCAAGCCCTGACTGTTCCACGATTTCTCTAAGCTTTGTAAAGTCGGATACAATCTGATCCTGCACTTTTTTCTCAATCTCGGCAATCGAGTCGTAGTCTCCGGTGCTCTCTTTTACCAGGTACTCATAGTAAGCCTTCCCGTCCGGCAAAAAGCAAAGTCCTTCATCGTTTTTTCCGCTTCCTTTTAGTTCTTCCAGCCCTTTTATCAAAATCTGGTACGCCGGCACCACACAGTTTTCGATCAGCTGTCTGTTCTCTTTTTTTAACTCCTCCTTCTCTTCTAGCGTCAGATTCGTAATGCGGTCTATCTTCGAGTCAAATACCTCCAGCAGATAGTTGTCCTGCGCACTGTCCGAAAATTCTCTGCACTGCTCTAAAATATGTTCCAGATTCCGGTCGCTCATAAACAGACCTGCCATCGCCTTTTCCTGCTCAAACGCAAGTATGGACGTATAGTAATCCGGCATCTTCTCAAGCAGCGTCAGATATTCTCTGATATCTTTTTTCGTGTCAAAGCGATATTCCGCCAGAAGCACCGGAAGCTGCGCCTGAATCCCGATTGTCGCCCCAAGAGGTTCCTGGTAAAGCAGATACGGCTCCGCGCAAAGCTCTGTCTCCAGGTACGTCTCCAAAATATCATACGTCAGCTGGTTTTCTTCGCACAGCTTTTCTCTGTCGATCTGCGCCAGCGCGTTTTGATACCGTCTGAGTGTGTCATATCCTTCCTGCAAAGACTGAGGGCTGAACGTTCCAAGCGAGATCTCTTCCTCCTCAATCCCGTATTTCTCCGGGTTTTTCAATGTATAGTGCAAAGACAGCGTGTTGCCTTGCAGTTCCTGCCTGAATATGGCTTTCGTCAGATACTGAAAGCTTCGGTCTTCTGAGAACGAATTTACGTACAGCGTCAGCGCCGCCGTCACCGCCAGAAGCAGCATGACGCCCGTTCCTATCCATATCTTTTTTCGTTCTTTTTTGATCCATTCTCCTATCTGTCTCATACGTTCCTCTCCCTGGGATTTACCATATTTTATGAGAAGGTCAAAAAAAAGATGCTGATTTCTCAGCACCTTCTTATGTCTGTTTTCTATTTCATGTCCATGCGCGCTCCCGCCTTTTTAGAGACGAAAGATCAATAGTGATAGTAAACGTCGTCCTCAAGCGCATCCTTTTCATATGCTTTTGTCCAGTCGATATGATTCTGGCGTCTCTTTTTTACCGCGGGTCTGCCGCTTGTCTCGCGCATCTCACGTTCCTTTTCGATATTCTTTTTCTCCATCTTTTTCTCTTTTTCTCTCTCCCAGCGGCTTGTCAGCTCCGCCTTGTCGGGCTGAGTTTCCAGAGATTTTTCCTTTCCCGAATGATTCCGGACGGATCGCGCCGGTTTTGTTTTTTGCTCTTCTTCCTCCTGCTTTTTCATCCCCTGTTGATATACTTTTTGTTTTTCATAACCTCTTGTGAACGCTCCTGTACGGTCAGGCGACTTTTTTTTCCATCCTTCTCTGCCCTGTCCGTCCCGTTTCTGGCGTTCTCCCATACTGCCACTCCTTATCACAAAAGTGTCCTCCCAAAATTTGTTTGCCATTTGATCCGATCTTGTGCGATCTAAGAATATTCTATAATAATTTTTTCTAAAGTCAACTTTTTTTTCACAAGTTTTTCTTTTTCTTTGCTTGCATTTCCTCTATAATTCTGATAAAGTGTAACTACAGATATCCGTTATTTGTAAAAATTTTGAAATGAGGTAGAAAGTATATGAATGAAAAAGAAAAAGATCTGGATTGTGGATGCAGCTGTGGAGATTGCGGATGTGACTGCGATCACGACCATAGCCAGTCGACGGTTACTTTGACGCTCGACGACGATACTGTCCTGGAGTGTGCTGTTCTTACAATTTATCCCTGCGCCGGCAATCACTACATCGCTCTTCTTCCTTTAGATGAAAACGGGGAAAACGAAGACGGAGAAGTATTTCTATACCGCTACAGAGAAGTCAACGGAAATCCTACTTTAGAAAATATTGAAGATGATGAAGAATATGAGGCTGCTGCCGATGCCTTCGATGAGTTTTTAGACAGTCAGGAATATGACGAATTGGTCGATGCTGAGGAAGACGAGGAAGAATAAACATTGTTTAAAAGGAGGCTGTGCAAAACAGCCTCTTTTTTATTCTTTTTCTCCGGACAGAAATCTGGAAACAGCGATTTTCTTTCCCCACCTTTCTTTGACAGCGCACAGGTAAAGCTTTTCCATCGCCCGCGTCATCCCCACATACAGCATCCTCCGTTCTTCCTGGAGTTCTTCCTGCGAGACTGCTTTTTTGTATGGGACAATGCCGTCGTTTAAATCCGGCAGAAACACTTCTTTAAATTCCAGTCCTTTTGCCCCGTGGAACGTCAGGATGTGAACGGCGTTTTCTTCTGTGCGCTTTCTCTGCCGCGCCTGTTTTTCAAGCTCTTTGCCGTATTCTTCTATGTGGGCGAACCAAGAAGCGCTGTCCTTGTATGGCTTTGCATGATCCTGAATTTCATCAAGCGTTTCATACAGATCTTCGGCTTTTATCCGGTGTTCTTTTGCGTACTGGAGCAGGTAGGCGTCGTATCCGATTCCCTTTCGGATATAGTTGACGGCGGCGTATGGGGAAAATGTTTTCATCCGCATGATGTCTTCTTCAAGCTGGTCGATTCTCTCGATCACCCAGTATTTTTCCTCATAGTAAGCGCGCAGCCGATCGAAAGAGACAAGCGGCATGTCGAGGCATTCTCTGCCGATATACCGGATAGGCCGGTTTAGGATTCGGAGAAACTCCCGCCTCTCTCTTGCCCCTGCCGCAATCCGCAGATAGGCGAACAAATCTTTTGCAATCCAGTGTTCATACAGATTTTGGATTCCCTCTTTCATCACGAAGGGAATCTGGTATTCCATCAGCCGTTCTGTCATCATCTGGGCGCCGGTATTGGTCCGGAATAAAACGGCGATCTCTTTATATTTTCTTCCCTGTTCTGCCGCGTCCTGAATCTTTGCTGCAATCCACTTTGTCTCCTGCGCGGCGTTTTCAAACATCTGCAGAGCGACCGGATCTCCCTGGGGATTTTTTGTCACAATATCCTTGTAAAATCTTGTCTTATTCTGGTTGATGACTTTGAGCGACTCCTGGACAATGCTGTCTGTAGAGCGGAAATTTTGTTCCAGCAGACACCTCTTTGCGTCTGGATAATCTTTTGTAAACTGAAACATAATCTCCGGCTTTGCTCCCCGGAACCGGTATATCGACTGATCGTCGTCTCCCACCAAAAACAGATTGTTCTGGGGCAACGCCAGCATACGTATAATTTCATACTGGATCCCGTTCATATCCTGCACTTCATCGACCAGAATATACTCAAAGCACTCCTGCCATCCGCGCAGAATATCGCTTCTCTCTTTTAAAAGCCTGCGGCATTCCAGCAGGATATCGTCGAAATCAAGCAGCCTTTTTTGGATCAGCTTCTGTTCATATTTCCGGCAGATTTCCCGAAACAGCGGCGCGTCGCAGCTTGTGGGAGCGTATCCGCTTAGATCGATCTGTTCGTTTTTGATTTTGCTGATCTCCGCAGTCACAGCGCGGATTGCTTCCTCCCAGTCATCCAAATCCAGATCCGTCTTTTCCAGAATTTCCTGCAAAATCTGTTTTTTTTGCTCTTCTCTTAAAATATTGCTCCCTGTATAGTGGTACGCGCGGCGCAAAATTCCAAAAAAAATGCTGTGAAACGTTCCAAATGTGACCGGATACGCTCTCTCCCCCATGATTTTGTAAAAGCGTTCCTGCATTTCCCATGCAGCGGCTCTCGTAAACGTGATCACAAGGATCTTTTGGGGAGCAATGTGACCGTGTTCAATTAAATATTTGATTCTGTTTGTGATAACGAGGGTTTTTCCAGATCCGGGTCCCGCTAAAATCAGCATGGGACCCGTTTTGTGGGCGATTGCCCGAGATTGTGATTTGCTCAGTGACATGATTCTCCTGCGCTTAGTTTTGCAATTGCTTTTTTGATTCTCGCGATGGACTCTTCTTTTCCGATGATTTCCATGATTTCGGTGGCGCCTGCCGGCGTCATCTGTTTTCCTGAGACTGCCGTGCGGATCGGCCACATGACGTATCCGTTTTTGTATCCCTTTTCGTCCACGTAGCGCTTCAGTGTCTCATACAGCGCGTCGTTGCTGTAGTCTTCCTGAGCCTCCAGAATCGGGAGCGCCTCCTGGAGTACTTCCAGGGAAGTCTGCGGCGTCGTCTTCATCTTTTTGTGGGCGTACATCGAGATATCATAGTCCGGCATCTCCTCAAAAAAGTCGATCAGCTCCGGGATATCCGGGAAAATCTCGATTCTCGTCTTGACCATCTGCGCGATTTTTTTCAGGTCGAGATCCTTTTTGACCGCCTGCCTTAAGTACGGCAGCGCCATCTCATAGAACCGGTCAAAATCCATCGCCTTCATATATTCGCCGTTCATCCATTTCAGCTTGTTGATGTCAAACACAGCCGGAGATTTGCTGATGTGGTGATAGTCAAACGCCTTTACCAGCTCCTCCAGAGAAAAGATCTCCCGGTTGTCCTGCGGACACCATCCTAAAAGCGCCACGTAGTTGACAACGGCTTCGCTCAAAAAGCCCTGCTCGATCAGGTCTTCATAGGAGGAATGACCGCTGCGCTTGCTCAGCTTTTTGTGCTCCTCATTTGTGATCAGAGGGCAGTGAACATACGTCGGGATTTCCCAGCCAAACGCCTCATACAGGCGGTTGTACTTCGGCGCGGAGGAGAGATATTCATTTCCCCTGACAACGTGAGTGATTCCCATCAGGTGGTCGTCCACCACGTTCGCGAAGTTGTACGTCGGATAGCCGTCCGACTTGATCAAAATCATGTCGTCCAGCTCTTCGTTCGGCACTTCAATCTCCCCGTAAATTTCATCGGTAAATTTCGTCGTGCCTTCTCTTGGGACATTCTGGCGGATGACGTAGGGGACGCCTGCCTTGAGCTTCTCTTCCACCTCTTCTTTTGAGAGATGGAGGCAGTGCTTGTCATAGACGACGATCTCCTTGCCCGCAACCTCCTGTTTTAAGCTCTCCAGCCGTTCTTTGTCGCAGAAGCAGTAGTAGGCCTCTCCCTTTTCGATCAGCATTTTGGCGTATTTCAGGTAGATTCCCTGCGCCTGCCGCTCGCTCTGCACATAGGGACCGACCCCGCCGTCCTTGTCCGGACCTTCATCGTGAACCAGCCCTGTCCGTTCGAGCGTCCGGTAGATAATTTCCAGCGCTTCCGGCACAAAGCGCTCCTGGTCCGTATCTTCAATCCGAAGCAGAAAATCTCCGCCTTCGTGTTTTGCAATCAGATAGGCATACAATGCTGTTCTTAAATTTCCCACATGCATTCTTCCTGTAGGACTTGGTGCAAATCTTGTTCTTACTTTTGCCATATCGCAGACTCCTTTTTCCTTTCGTTTGGGGCAGTCATATCTGCCCCTGGCATCATTCATCTAAATGTAGCATAAAATTTTGAAATTTACAACCGATTTTGCCCAGAAAGTTCTGCTCCTCTAGCTTTCCCCCGCCAGCTCCTCCATAATATCGCTGACGTGTTCGATTTTTCTGCACCGCCACGCATTCTCCCCGCAGAACAAAAGCCCCTGTTCCGTGTCTCCTTTTGCCGCGCGGATTAAAGCCTTTGTGATGCAGTAAGGCGTCTCCTTGGGACTGCACGTTGTGATGCACTGAAAACAGTGGGTAACCGTCTCTTTTTTGCCCTGTCTTTCCCGGATAAACGCATTGCAGATTGCGCGCCCCGGCATCCCTACCGGGCTGTGTACAATCTGGATATCTTCTTTTTTCGCCTTTAAGTATGCTTCCTTGTACGCCTGCGCCGCGTCGCATTCGTACGTCGTCACAAATCTTGTCCCCATCTGCACGGCGTCCGCCCCAATCTCCAGGGCGTGTACAAAGTCATTCCGGTCGAAGATGCCTCCTGCAACTGCAACCGGAATCTTTTTCCCGTATTTTTTTCCATACTCTCTGACGGTCTCCATCACTTTCCGGATTTCCTCTTCATACGATTCCTCTGTATACTGCTCCAGCTCCTCCGGGTGAAATCCCAGATGTCCTCCCGCTTTTGGCCCTTCTATCACGACAAGATCCGGCACTCTTTTGTATTTGCGGTCCCACAGCTTACAGATTACGGAAGCCGCCTTCACAGTGGAAACGATCGGCGCGATCTTGGTCTTTGTCCCGGCAACCAGCTGGGGAAGATCCGTCGGAAGCCCCGCGCCCGAAATGATCAGATCAGCGCCCGCCTTTACCGCCTCTTTTACATAGTCAGCGTATCTCTGCGTGACCACCATGATATTGACGCCGATGACGCCGCCTTTTGCCAGTTTTTTTGCTTTTTCTATCTCTTCCTTGAGGACTCTTAAGTTTGTCTCAATGGGGCGGGCGTAAAAATCCGGATCCCGAAATCCAATCTGCGCTGCGGAAATCACTCCGATCCCTCCGCAGGAGGCGACAGTTCCGGCAAGATTCGACAAGCTGATTCCAACTCCCATTCCTCCCTGTATCACAGGTATTTTTGCTTTTAATTCTCCAATCTGCAGTGGTTTTATTTCCATACGCACCTCCAAATACTTGCCGCCGCTGTCTTTTTTGCGGTGTCATCCAGGCAAGAGGTCATTTCTTTTCTACATTCTGCGAAATCTCTCATATCGTTCTTCCTGCAGCTGTCTGGGAGATTTTTTTGAGGAGTCGTATAAAAACTGTCTGATCCGCCCTCTCATATGCGCTGCGGTCTCCTCTATATTTTCCAGATCAGCCGGCTCCTTTTCCGGCAGAATCCCTTCAATAATACCCAGCTCTTTTAAATCCTTCGCCGTAATTTTCATCACTTCCGCCGCTTCTTTTGCCCGTTTTCCGTCTTTCCACAAAATCGAGGCAAATCCTTCCGGGGAGAGGATCGAATACGTCGCGTTTTCCATCATCCAGACCTCATTGGCCACTGCCAGCGCAAGCGCTCCCCCGCTTCCGCCTTCTCCGATCAGGATGCTTAAGACCGGAACTTTTAGTCCGGACATCTCCTCTAAATTCCGCGCGATGGCTTCCCCCTGACCGCGCTCTTCCGCCCCGATGCCGCAGGCTGCCCCCGGGGTATCCACAAAGTTGATAATGGGTCTGCCGAACTTTTCTGCTTCCCGCATCAGGCGCAGCGCCTTGCGGTATCCCTCCGGGGAGACCATTCCAAAGTTTCGCACGAGATTTTCCTTTGTGTGCTTTCCTTTCTGCTGTCCGATTACGGTGACAGGCTGTCCCTCGAACAGAGCGATTCCGCCTATCACCGCGCCGTCGTCGCGAAAGGCGCGGTCTCCGTGCAGCTCTATAAAGGAGTCAAAAATTTGTCTGATATAGTCAAGGCTCGTCGGTCTCTTTGCGCTTCTTGAAATTTCCACATGCTCCCACGCGGAGATCTCTTTCGTCCCGGCTGCAGCCGTCTCTTCTCTTCCTCTCTTTTTCTCAAACACTACCGTCCGGTAGTCAATCCTGTGGCATCGGATCAGCGCGGCAAGCGTATCCTTTAAACGGCTGCGCTCTATGATTTTGTCAATCATTCCCTTTTCCAGCAAAAATTCCGCTCTCTGAAAGCCTTCAGGCAGTTTTTCCCCTGTTGTCTGTTCAATCACTCTTGGTCCCGCAAATCCAATCAGGGCTCCCGGCTCTGCAAGGATCACATCGCCGAGCATGGCAAAGCTTGCCGTCACGCCTCCGGTCGTAGGATCTGTCAGCACGGAAATATAGAGAAGACCTGCGTCGCTGTGGCGTTTAAGCGCTGCGGACGTCTTTGCCATCTGCATCAGGGAGACAATTCCCTCCTGCATTCTCGCGCCGCCCGAGCAGCAGAATAAAATGACCGGAAGACGCAGTTTTGTCGCTTTCTCAACCGCTCTTGTGATTTTTTCCCCGACAACGTATCCCATGCTCGCCATCATAAATCTCGCATCGCACACGCCCACGACCGCGTCTTCTCCGTCTATCCTGCATCTTCCCACCGTCACGGCTTCTTTTAGGTGTGTCTTTTCTCTCAGCTCCTCCAGCTTTGCCTCATAGCCCGGATACTGCAGAGGATTTTTCTCTTCCACCTCTTCAAACCACGGCTCAAATGTCCCCGGATCCGCTACCATACGGATTCTCGTCTTCGTCTTCATCCGAAAATACCCCTGGCATTTCGGGCAGACGTAAAAATTTTCTCTGACGTCTTCTTTATAGAGAGGCTCTCCGCATTTTGGACATTTCACCCACAGTCCTTCCGGGACGGACGGCGCTTTTGCCGTCTGCTTTTCTTCTGCCCCGCGCCCGATTGAGATATAATTTGTCTTCTTAAACAAATTTTTTAACTTCGCCATGCCTTATCCTCACCTTTCTGCCGGAAAATGCTCAGAGATAAAATCTGTAGAAAGCTTTCCCTTCTGAAAATCTTCGCTGTTTAAAATTTCATACTGAAAATCTAAATTTGTCACAACGCCGTCTAAAATCAGCTCTCCAAGCGTGCTTCTCATCTTATGGATCGCTGAGGTTCTGTCCGCGTCGTGTACAATCACCTTCGCAATCATTGAATCGTAAAACGGAGGGATCTCATATCCGGTGTAAACAGCCGTATCGATGCGCACTCCAAATCCCCCCGGCAGGTGCAGCTCTTTGATCACGCCCGGGCAGGGCATAAAGTTTCTCTTTGGATCTTCTGCGTTGATCCTGCACTCAATGGCATGTCCCGTCAGATGAATATCCTCTTGTTTTTTGCTGAGCGGATATCCGGCTGCAATTCTGATCTGTTCTTTGATCAGATCGATGCCGGAGACCATCTCCGTCACGGGATGTTCCACCTGAATCCTCGTGTTCATCTCAATAAAATAAAAATGGTCGTCCTGATCTAATAAAAATTCAACTGTCCCGGCATTTTCGTATCCGGCTGCCTTTGCCGCGTGGACGGCCGTCTCTCCCATCTTTTTTCGCAGCTGCGGCGTCAGGCTGCTGGAGGGGGATTCTTCGATCAGCTTTTGATGATGCCTCTGGATTGAACAGTCTCTCTCTCCCAGCTGAATCACATTTCCAAATTTATCTGCAAGAATCTGAAATTCAATATGTCTGGGATGTACGATATATTTTTCAATATACATCGTATTGTCTCCAAAGGCTCTTACCGATTCCATCTGCGCCGTCCGAAAGCTTTCGCAGAAAAGCTCTTCCTTCTCGCAGATTCTCATTCCCTTTCCGCCGCCTCCCGAAGAAGCTTTTATCATGACCGGATATCCCATCTCATCTGCGATCTTTTTTCCTTGCGCTTCGTCATACACAGGCTCTTTTGTGCCCGGAACAATGGGAACGCCCGCATTGCGCATAGTAGTCCGCGCTTCGGATTTGTTTCCCATGCGCTGGATCATATCCGCGGATGGTCCGATAAAAGCAATGCTGCACTGCTGGCACATCTCCACAAACCTGCTGTTTTCTGAGAGAAATCCAAATCCCGGGTGGATGGCGTCCGCCTTCGCCGCTATAGTCGCGCTCAAAATCCGTTCCATGTTCAGGTAGCTTTCTGCTGACGGAGCCGGTCCGATACAGATCGCCTCGTCTGCCAGCTGTGTGTGCAGAGCCTCTTTGTCCGCCTCAGAATATACGGCGACCGTCTTGATGCCCATCTCTCTGCACGCGCGGATAATCCGCACGGCAATCTCTCCTCTGTTTGCGATCAAAATTTTCTGAAACATCTTTGCCTCCCGTTTTGCATCATCCGACTGCAAAAGTCAGTTCTGCCGATACAGCGAGCTTTCCGTCGACCGTTGCCGTCGCTTTTCCCACTCCAATCGGTCCTTTTTGCCGAATCATTTCTACTTCTAAGGACAGTACGTCTCCGGGCACTACCTTCTTTTTAAATTTTGCGGAATTGATCGCTCCAAAGTACGCCGTCTTTCCCTTAAATTCTTCACAGCTTAAGATGACGACCGCTCCTACCTGCGCCAGAGCTTCCACAATCAGAACGCCCGGCATAACCGGTTCAGCCGGAAAGTGACCGCCAAAAAACGGCTCGTTGTAGGTCACGCATTTTTTTCCCACTCCGCGTTTTCCAGGCTCCAGCTCTTCTATCGTGTCGATCAGGAGAAACGGCTGTCTGTGCGGAATAATATTCATAATTTCCTTTGTCGATAATTTCATCTTTTCCTCCAGCGGCATATTTGCCGTACTATAAATTCAGAGATGGAGGAAAGGTATCTTTTCTCCATCTCTTCCAGTTTTAAGAGCGAATCACAAACAGCGGCTGTCCGTATTCTACCAGACTTTCATTTTCAACCAGAATTTCTTCCACCACTCCGTCATATTCCGATTCGATCTCGTTCATCAGTTTCATAGCTTCAATGATGCCAAGCACCTGACCTTTTTTTACCGTATCCCCTGCCTTTACAAACGGCTCCGCTTCCGGGGAAGAAGACGTGTAAAACGTTCCGACCAGCGGCGCTTTCACCACGTTTCCCTGCGGCAGCGCTTCCTCCTTCTCCTCTCTGATCACAGGAGACGGAGATACCTGCACGGCCGCCTGCCCCTGAACGGGTTTCTCCATCGAGATTTTCAATCCGTCTTTTTCCATCTGAAAGCTGCCCAGAGAAGATCTTGAAACGGTTTCGATCAATTTTATCAGCTGTTCATATTCCATTGCGCCTTACTCCTCTCCAAACTTTCTGACAAGAATGCTCGCATTGTGGCCTCCAAAGCCCAGAGAATTGCTCATAGCATACTGAATCGGCATTGCGACTCCTTCTCCCTGCACGTAGTCAAGATCCAGCTCCTCGTCCGGATTGGCAAGCCCTGCTGTCGCATGGATATACCCTTCCTGAAGTGATTTTACGCATGTGATAAACTCCACTGCCCCGGCTGCCCCTAAGAGATGACCGATCATCGATTTTGTGGAGTTAATCTTCATCTTGTAGGCGTGTTCTCCAAACGCCTTTTTGATCGCCCTCGTCTCAAATAAGTCATTGTGGTGCGTACTCGTTCCGTGGGCGTTGATGTAGAACAGCTCGGATTTGTCGACGCCTGCCTCCGCAAGGGCAAACTCCATCGCCTTCGCGGCACCCATGCCGTCCTCGGCGGGAGATGTGATATGGTACGCGTCGCTTGTCGCTCCGTATCCCACGATCTCTGCCAGAATGTCCGCCCCTCTTTTCTTCGCATGTTCCAGCTCTTCTAAGACTACGATTCCAGCTCCCTCTCCCATCACAAATCCGTCTCTGTCCCGGTCAAACGGGATCGAGCATCTCATAGGGTCTGTGGAGGAGGACAGCGCCGTCAAAGCCGCAAAGCCTCCGATTCCGACCGGGCTGATTGCCGCCTCGGTTCCTCCTGCCACCATAACGTCCGCCTCGTTTGCCTGAATAGAGCGGTATGCCTCCCCGATCGAGTGCGTTCCTGTCGCACATGCGGTCACAACATTGATGCTTTTTCCTTTTAGTCCAAACTGGATGGAGACGTTTCCCGCTGCCATGTTGCTGATCATCAGCGGAACCAGCAGAGGATTCATTCTGTTTGGTCCTTTCTCGAGCAGTTTTGTGTGCTCTCTCTCCATCGCCTGGAGGCTTCCGATTCCGGATCCGACGGAACATCCCACGCGGTATGGATCTTCGTTTTCCATCTCAATTCCAGACTGTCCCAGAGCCTGCTTTGCGGCTGCTACCGCATACTGGCAAAACAGCTCCATTCTTTTTGCCGCCTTAAAGTCCATATAATCTTTGGCGGAAAAGCCTTTGACCTCCGCCGCCAGCTTTGCCTTATATTCCGAGGCGTCAAAATAGGTGATGGGACCAAATCCGATTTTCTTTTCCTTTAATCCGTTCCAGAAGCTTTCCACATCCAGTCCAATCGGAGTAATCGCTCCCATTCCTGTTACTACTACTCTTCTCATGTGATCCTCCTCTTACATTGCCATTCCGCCGTCAACGCACAGGACTTGTCCTGTGATATAGCTTGCCGCATCGGAGGCAAGAAATACGACAGCCTGCGCCACTTCCTTTGTCTCGCCAAACCGCTTAAACGGAATCTGGGAGACTGCCTGTTCTTTGACTGCATCTGAAAGAATATCCGTCATCTCTGTCTTGATAAATCCGGGCGCCACCGCGTTGACGTTGATTCCTCTGGGCGCGAGTTCTCTTGCCATCGTCTTCGTAAGCCCGATGATGCCTGCCTTTGAGGCAGCGTAGTTTGCCTGCCCGGCATTGCCCAGGACGCCCGATACGGAGGCGATATTGATAATCTTTCCGGCTCTTTGCCTGAGCATCTGTCTGCTGATATGGCGGATGGTGTTGAAGGTTCCTTTTAGGTTGATCTCTAAGACGCGGTCAAAATCTTCCTCGCTCATTTTCATGATCAGATTGTCTTTTGTAATTCCCGCATTGTTGACCAGGATATCAATGTGCTGATACTCTTTTACAAGCTGTGTGATCATGCGCTCCGTCTCGGAAAAACTCGCTACGTTGCATCCGTAGCTGACGGCGTCTCCGCCCTCCGCTTTAATTTCATCCACAACGTTTTGCGCTTTTTCTTTTGATCCATTGTAATTTACAATCACAAAAGCGCCGTTTTTCGCCAGCTCCTTTGCAATCTCTCTTCCGATTCCGCGGCCTGCCCCTGTGACCAGCGCCACCTTTCCTCTCAGCATAAACGTCCCTCCTGCTCTAACACAGCAATCACCTTTTCTAAATCTTGTATGGTTTCCACGTTCATCCCCGCCGCACTGCGGTCGATTTTTCTCAAAAATCCGCTCAGCGTTTTTCCGGGACCAATCTCAATAAACGTGTCGACGCCGTCCTGTATCATCTTCTCTACGCTCTGCTGCCATAGGACGGAAGAAGACACCTGTCTTTTGAGCAGCTCTTTTACCTGCCCTCTGTCTGTCACATACTGTGCCGTCACATTTGTGACATAAGGAGTCTTGATCTCCCCAATCGTCACGCTCTCGAGCGCTTCCCCCAAAGCTTCCCCCGCTTTTTGCAGCATCGCTGAGTGGAAGGGACCGCTCACCTTAAGCGCAACGCATCTTCTTGCTCCGCTTTCCTTTAAGCGCTCAGCCGCCCGCTCTACGGCGTCCGCTTCTCCGGTGATGACCGTCTGACCAGGGCAGTTATAGTTTGCCACCGATACAATCCCCTGCGTGTTCTCGCAGATCTCTTTGATCTTCTTTTCGTCAAGTCCGAGGATCGCCATCATAGCGCCGCCATGCGGAACTGCCTCCTGCATCAGGATTCCTCTTTTTCGCACCACATGAAACGCATCCGAAAGAGACAAGACCTCCGAGGCAATCAGCGCACCGTATTCTCCCAGGCTCAGACCTGCGTTGACGTTGGAAACAGCGCCTCTCTTCTGCAAAGCCTTCAAAATAGCCGCCTCCACCGTCAGCATGGCAATCTGCGTATATTCTGTAATATGGAGCTCCTCATTTTCCTCAAAGCAAAGCTTTGGCAGATTCAGCCCCGTCGCCTCACAGGCCAGATCAAAGACCTCCCTGCATTCCGGAATCTGTTCATAAAAATCTTTTCCCATCCCTGCGTACTGGGCGCCCTGCCCAGGAAATACAAATGCGATTTTCTTCATAGTGAAACTCCTCTTACTCTACGCCCCGTTCTTTTAAGTACTGCATCACGCTGCCAACCGTCGTCAGTTCTGCCAGATCATCCGCCGGGATCTCCACGCCGTACTCATCCTCCAGAGCCATGACAAGCTCAAACAGGTCTAAGGAATCTGCGCCGAGATCTTCTTTAAAAGAAGTCTCCTCTGTGATGCTGTCCGCTGCGCAGTTTAACTGCTCCGCGATAATTTCTTTCATTTTTTCAAACATAGCTGTTTCTCCTTTATCTCGATCTATTATTTTAATCTTCAAATATTTTGACAATCAAAGTATATAGTCCCTTCTTTTATTTGTCAATACTTTTTTTCGCATTCCATTCGTCAAGCTGTCTTTGCTTTTCCTGGATAATCAGATCGATTCCTCCCTCTTTGAGTTCCTCGATCATCTTTGGAAGCATCTTGTCAATCTCAAAAGCCCCGCACAGAAAGCCGGATATATACTGGGCGGCGACTTCTTCGCACACTTCGCATTCAATGCTGACCTCTGTCTCGTCAAAGACAAACCCCAGGGCGGGGGATTTCTTTGCATTCTGATTAAACTCCTTTAATTCCTCTTCCAGGTTCAGGGAATCTCCCTCCCACACATAGGCGAGGTAGGGATTTGGCAGCACCCAGTTTAAATTAAAATTGTATCCGATTTCATTTTCGTCCTTGTCTTTCGGGTAAGAGATCGTCCCGTCTTCGTTTTTTTCATAATGCACGCCTTCCATTCCCCAGCACAGAAGGTTCGCCACTGTTTCATCCTGATATAAAAAATTCAGCATTTTCATTGCCTCTTTAGAATGTCTGCTCCCGGAATAAATGCCGTACTGCGACGCCACGGAAGAGTCTGTCGTCATAATCGGTTCCTCCATCAGCACGCTCACAAGCTGTGTGTCGGCTGACTTTGACTCCTGGGCGTCAATGCCAGGCTTATATTTGACAATATAGGAAAACAGCTTTTCCTCTTTGATCAGCTCATACAGCATCGGGCGGCTGCTCATCGATTTGTAGGAAAGAGCTTCTTTCTCGTAGAGATATCCTTTTTCCTTCCACTGTCGGATTGTGCTGATCCACTCATAAAACTCCTGCGTCTCATAGTAATTTACCACTTCCATCTCCTGCGCGTCCGACATCAGCACGCCCAGATAATTTCCCAGCCGGTCGAACGGCATAAGCGTGCCCGCCGCAACTCCGTAGATATCTTCGTTTTCCGTTATCGTCTCCAAAACCTTCTCAAAATCGTCCCATGTCTCGATCTTCGTCCAGTCAATGCCATATTTTTCAAGGAGATCCTTGCGCATCATAACGCCGTAGGCTTCCGCCATATCCCGGTTGAGCGCCACAGCATACTGAATGCCGTCTACTTTTCCAAGCTCCAGGTATTCCGCTGAAATCACCTGGGCGATGGCTTGTCCTTCTTCCTCCATCAGATCGTCTAAGGGCAGCAGCATGTGCTTGTTTACCTTATCCTGGACATCGCTGACACAGATTAAGTCTGCCTCTGTCTGTTCCGTCAGATATTTCAGCAGCCCGCTCTCCCCTGAATCGACAAAATCGATCTGCAGCTCCAGCCCGATCTGCTCTCTCGTCCGGTCATTGACCTGTTCCATAATCTCATCAAAATCTTCAATGTTTCCGCTCGGTCTTGTCATTCCCAGATGAATTGTCACAATCTCATCTTTTCCATAGCTCTCAAAGGCTGCCCTCTCTGACGCCCGCCAGACCGCCCAGCCTGCCGCGAGCGTTAAGACAACGGCAGCTGTCCTACGCATTCTGTTCAATATTTTCCCTCCTTTTTTTCTGATACTGTTTTCGATAGTCCAGAGGGGACATGTTCACCGCCTTTTTAAACGCGGTAGAAAAATAGGAAAAATGAGAATATCCTGTCATCTGCGCAACCGTGCTGACGGAAATGTCGGTCGCGGCAAGCAGATCCTTGGCTTTTTCTATTCTCGCCTGGGAGATATATTTCTGCAGAGGCATTCCCTTTTCTCTTTTAAACAGTCTTGAGAGATAGTCGGAATTCATGCAAACCTCGCGCGCCACGTCCTCGCACTCCACAATCTTATCGAGGTTGTGCCTGATATATTGTTCCGCCTTTCCGACGACGGAGGAATCGCTTTTGACAAATTTTATAAATTCCCCTGTCTTTTTTAAGAGATGTCTGCTCCAGTTTTCGAAGTCTTCCACCGTCAGAAGCGCAAATTTTGACAGCTCTTTCGTCTCTTCGTCCTCCAGCAGCAGATGAGCCTGAACGCCGCTTTCCTTTAAAAGCACGTAGACTGCCTGCAGCAGATCGTTTTTCATCTTCTCAAGCAAGGTTCCGTCCAGCTCCATCTTTTTTTGCTCTTTCTTTAAATAGAGATGGATCTGGTATAGAGCCTGTTCTGTTTTTTCTCCCTGCACCAGTCGAATCATCTCGTTATAGTCAAACGGATCATACGTCTTCTTTTGGATCTTTCTCTCCTTCCAGATCGTATTTTCAAACGAGATATTATTTGTCTCTTCCTTTTTTAAGATATTAAATTCCTCCTCCAGCTCTTCCAGCCGGACAGGCTTTCCCTGGTATCCCGTGATGCTGCACTGAAAATTTTCCCGAAAGGCGCGCAGATAGTCGCCGCTGCTTTTCTCTGTCTGTTTCTCGTCCCATTTTTCGCACAGCAATATGACAATCCCTCTATCGTGAACCTCTGCGCACACGACTCTGTGCGCTGCTTTTTCAAACAATTCATACGCAATGTTTTTCATGATAAACTGAACAGATCCTCTGTCGCACTGGCGGAAGGAAAGCGGCCACCTCTTCATGCAGAACAGGATAGGCAGATATCTGGCGTTCTCTGAAAGAGAAATCATTCTCTGTCTTGCATATTCGCTCAGCAGATTCCAGCTTCCCCGGATCACTCCCAGCATTACCTCGCTAAAGTAGCGCTCCAAAATGACCTGATAATTTTTCTTCCAGTTTCTTCCCTCCTTTTTTAAGCGCTGCACTTCCCTCTGCCTTTGGATCGCCCTCTTTAGAGCGCTGTTTAGTTCTTCGTCCGTCACAGGTTTTAACAGATAGTCAAAGCTGCCTACCTTAATCGCCTGGGCGGCGTAGTGAAAATCGGCATGGCTTGTGAGAATCATCATGGTAACGGAATACCCTTCCTGGCGTATCCAGCTCATCAGGTCAAGTCCGCTGCCTTTTGGCATCTCGATATCGCACAGGGCAATATCAACCTTCTCTTTTTGCAGAATAGATTTTGCCTCCTGCTCCCGATACGCGCAGAAAATCTGGTCAATTCCCAGCTCTTTTTTCTGAATCACACTGCTGATTCCCTGTACCGCCAAAACGTCATCGTCCACAATTAATACGTTCATTTTGTCCCTCCAACCTATTTTTCACATTGTCTGTGAAAGTCTGATTTCTGCGATTGCTCCGCCGTGTTCTCCATTGCGGAAAGAAATCTGTGCGTCTTCCCCGTACAGAATCAAAAGCCGGCTTCTGACATTTTTGATTCCAATTCGTTTCTTTTCTTCCCGTATGACCTGCTTTCCCTCATTGAGCGCTTTTAGAATCTCCTCATCAAATCCATCCCCGTTGTCTCTGATTCGGATCTGTAAAATATTGTTCTCTTTTTGGGCTTCTATCTCGATTTTCAGCGTTTCTTCTTCAGATTCCCCGTATTTGATGCTGTTCTCCACAAAAGGCTGGATAATCATAATCGGAATTCTCTCTCTCATAAGTTCAGGCGGGATTTTAGTCTCGATTTCAATCTTGCTCATGTTCGCCGTCCTCAGCTGCTGAAGATGCAGATAATTCTGAATAAATTCTATCTCCTCCTCCAGGAACACCCAGCTTTCTCCGTAAAGCGTATAGCGGAAATGTTTTACGAGGGATAACGTCATGTTTTTTACCATCTCCATATTGTTTAGTCTGGCATAGTTATATACAACATTCATCGCATTGATAAAAAAATGAGGGTTTGTCTGGATCTGCAGAAAGTCGAGCTGCGCTTTCTGCTTTTGTATTTTTTCCTCGTAAACCTTAATCTTGAGATGTTTGATTTCTTTTAGCATCTTGTTAAAGCTGATGTTCAAAATTCCAAATTCCTTTGTGTAGCTCTCCTCCGGCAGCGCAACGTCCAGATCTCCTCCCTCCGCTTTCTCCATCACATTGACCACTCTCTCCAGAGGAGCCGCGATCTCTTTTTTGGAATAGCGCAGAAACTGCCACAGCAAAACGATCGAGATTCCAACCGTCGCAACCGCGCCGTACAAAAACAGCCCTGCTCCTTTTTGAATATTTTTGTCCAGAATCATCGCGGCAAAAATATAATCCCCCTGCTCGAGCGGCTCTGCGATTATCAGGTAGCGGTTGTCTGATCCTGTCAGATAATACTCTGATAAATCATCTCTCCATTCAATCTCCTCGCTGTGATACCGCTCATCTGCTGTCAGCGGCGTTTTATCGCTTGTCAAAAGCAGGACATTCTCCGCATTTTCAATCGGAATCGTGATCACTTTTTCCAGCATCTGCTCTACGTTGCTCCAGCTGCCATAGTAGACGCCGTGCGTGTGATAAATCCGTATCACGTAATAGTCGGATCCGATTTTTGCGCTGAACCATTTTGCCACGATTTGCTTTTGCAGCTCCTCATTTTCTTCAATCATCCGTTTGATCTGCCGCTCCATTTCATCCAGCTCCCGGATTGTGCTGACCTTAGCCGCCTCTTTCATATAGATATCATAGGAAGGTTCATACACGAAGATCCCGTCTATCACTCCGTCATAGAAAGAAAATCCGTCCTGAAACTCATTTTTAATCTGATATGCCGCAAGCATTTTCTCGTCATAGTCTCTTGCCGCCCCCAGCTGTTTCATCGCCAGACTGTCTCCTAAGCTGATCAGATAATTTTTGATTCCAGCCAGGTTTCGGTCGATCTTTTCCGCGTAGAGTTTTACCGTATTCTCGTCTGACGACGCGACCTGCCTGCGCAGAAGATACGTCGCATAGGCGCTGCTCCCTATGAGAAATAAAATAATCGGCACAATAAAAAAAACAGCATATACTATCAGACGATCCTTGATTAAATGCTGCCTGTTTCTAGGATATCGTTTCATTTATCCATCCCCCTTGTCTCTCTTCCGATCCATTTAAAAAAGCGGCATCCTGCCTTTCCGCCGCTGTACTGTTCTCTATCCGATCAAAATCCCCCCAGATTCTTTAGATCAGTCAAAAAAAGATGTCTCAGAACTCCTCCGCCTTTTTATACCGCTCTTTTCCTTTTTTATTTTATCCGTATCCAAGACCAGATGCAAGCGGTTTCTTTTTTCTGAGACATCTTTTTCGATTCTATCTTTTCATTCTTTCTATCTTCTGTCTTTTTTCGGCATTGACGCCGTTGTGCCTTCTATTCGTATCCCAGCTGGGAAAGGATGTTTTTAGGCTGGTCAAGGATAACCAGATCGGCTTTTTCATCCGAATGGTGCGGATTTTGATGGATCACTGCCAGATATTTCCCGTTGAAGTACCGAATATAGGTTCCATAAACCTCAGACTGCAGATTGGTTCCCAGCACCAGCAGCACTTCTGCTCTCTCGATCTCCATCGTGGTCTCGCACACCAGCCTGCTGTCTACCGTCTCTCCGTACAGAGATACCTGAGGCCGTACAATCCCGCCGCACTGCTCGCAGACGGGAATCCCTTTGGCGTCTCTTACATATTCCATCGGGTATTCTTTTCCGCAGCGCAGACATTTATTTTTATAGATACTGCCCCTCAGATTAATTACCCGGCTGCACCCGGATCTTTGAGACTGTTCATACATATTTGTCGTGATGACGCACTGGAGCTTTTTCGCTCTCTCCATCGCCGCCAGCACTTTTCCGGACTGCGTCAGAATCGGTATCTGCGTCAGGATCTCATTTTTGTAAAATTCAAAAAATTTTTCCGGGCGCGCTGAAAAATATGCGCTCGAAAACAGCTGCTCGGGAGAATCTTTGTACTTTCTCTCGATCTCATAGGCGCGGTCCTGATTTTTCATCCCGATAATCCCGGCTTCCTCTGTCATCTCCGGTCCGCACAGAACGACGGTATATCTGCTTTCATCCAGAATTCTTTTGAGCATGCTTATCTTTTTCTCCATAACTCAAGCCTCCCTTTTATTTTTGACAAAATATATAATTTTTTTCATTTTTATTTTATTTTTTCGTCATTAAATAGAATGATTATCTCTATTATACATGGTTGTCTGTAATTATGCTATCTTTTTTTTGATTTTTTCTATATTTTTTTACTATTTTTCATAACTTCCCGTTTCAGCGTCCCTGGAACCTTTTTTTGGAGGCGTCATATTGATACTATATATCCTTTCAGATTGGAGTCTAACCAGTGCAGGAACTTGTCACCTTATCTTCTCTCCACTATCTTTACCTGCTCGGCGTCGTAATCATTCTCATCGTCATGATCGCACGCGAGGACACCCCGATGATCTGCATCGGCTTTGTGTTTCTCCTTGGCTTTGTCGGAAAGGGAAGCATTCTGGGCGGTGTCGAGACGGTCTTTTCTTCCATTTTATACGCAGCAGGAGAATTTATGGAGATTATCGCTACCATCGCGCTTGTGACCGCTTTTTCAAAATGTCTTGTCGAACTTGGAAGCGATTATCTTTTGATGGCTCCGATGTCGCATATCATGAAAAAGCCGTCTGCCGCCTGGTGGATTTTGGGCATTACCATGTTTCTCTTTTCTCTTTTTTTGTGGCCTTCCCCGGCTGTCGCCCTGGTCGGCGCAATTATGCTGCCCTTCGCTCTCAGGACTGGTCTAAAGCCTCTTGCCGCGGCAATGGCGATGAATCTGTTCGGTCATGGGTTTGCCTTAAGCTATGATTTTGTGATTCAAGGCGCCCCTGCGATCTCATCCTCCGCTGCCGGGATTTCCATTTCCGATTTTTTCAGCGAGGGGCGTCCCATTTTTCTTGTCATGGGCGTTGTAACGATTGCCTCCGCCTTTTTGTTGAACAGAAAACAGCTGTCTCTTCCGGCAGATCTTGTGCCGGAGACGGGGACGTTTTCCTCCAGACCCGTCCGTTTTTCAAAGGCTGCCATTTTTCTTGCCGTCCTCACGCCTGTCGCCTTTCTCGCCGACATCGCCGTCATGATCCTGTTTGATGTAAGCGGAACCGGCGCGACGAGCATCGTCTCCGGGACTGCTCTGCTTCTGATGTGCGCCGGGGCCTTGTGCGGTTTTCAGAAAAAGTCGCTCTCTAAAGTTACTCTCTATATCACGGAGGGTTTCTCGTTTGCGATCCGTATTTTCGCCCCTGTTATCATGATCGGCGCCTTCTTTTTTCTCGGCGGAAGCGGCATTTCCGAAATCATGGGAGAACAATTTCAAAGCGGTCTCTTAAACGATTGGGCTGTCTGGCTGGCAGAACACGCGCCTCTTAACCGTTATGCCGCCGCTGTGATGGAAGTCGCCGCCGGCGTGCTGACCGGCATGGACGGCTCCGGCTTTTCCGGTCTTCCTCTTACCGGTTCTCTCGCGCAGACCTTTGGATACGCTGTCCACGCCTCCGTTCCGGTCCTCGCCGCTCTTGGGCAGGTTGCCACTATCTTTGTCGGCGGCGGCACGCTCGTCCCATGGGGTCTCATTCCGGTCGCCGCTGTCTGTAACGTCAGTCCGATGGAACTTGTCAGAAAAAATCTGCTGCCTGTCTGCATCGGACTTTTCGTGACCTTTGTGACTGCCTGCCTTCTCCTCTAGGTCTTCCTAAGACATCTTTTGACGGCGGCTTTCATAAAAATACAGCAGACTATAATGTGTAAAATTAAAGAAAGGAAGATGCCGATGAGCAGTATTTCCGGATTTTTTCATCCCACCCAAAACTTTCAGGAAAAAGGCGGTCTTTACCGCCGCGTTCTGGAGAACATGAACGATGTGCAAAAGCACACAGACTGTGCAGACGCTTACGTTTATCTTGACGTACACTGCGGTCTTGCCTGCTGTCAGTGCCGCAGCGCTTCTTCTCAGCCGTATTTTCACCGCAGAGACGGCAGGCTGTACGCAATTCTTCTGGACGGCGTTCTCTTCAATGCCGAGGAAATCCGGCAGGATCTGTCTGTCTGGAATCTGTCGGTCGCACATGCCGAAGACTGCGAGCTGATTTTGAAATCATTTCTGCAGTACGGACCTGATTTTGCATTCCGTCTAAACGGAGTTTTTTCCTTCGCCATCTTTGATTTTTCGGAAAAGGAGTGGTATCTGTACCGTGATTTTTTTGGCACAAAGCCTCTTTTTTATACGGATTCTCCGGATCATGCCACCGTATTTTCGTCAGAAATCAAAGGTCTGTTCTGCTATCCGGGCGTGACGCCAAAGCTCAGCGGCGAGAGCTTAAATGAAATTTTCAGCTTAGGTCCCGCAAGAACGCCCGGCAGCGGCGTGTTTGACGGCGTTTTTGAAGTTCCGCCTGCCCACTTTCTCATTGCCGGACCGTCTGGAAAGCAGTTGAGACGTTACTGGACCCTGCCGTGCCGTCCCCACGAGGACGACGAACAGACTACCGTAGAAAAGACGGCTTTCCTCATCCAGGACGCCGTAAAACGGCAGATGAGGGGCGACTCTCCCATCTGCGCCTTTCTCTCAGGCGGGGTAGACAGCAGCCTTGTCTGCGCCTTGGCTGCCCAGAGTCTGATGAAAAAAGGGGAGCGCCTCACAACCTTTTCCTTCGACTTTACAGAAAATGCAGCCTATTTTCAGTCGAATTCCTTTCAGCCTTCTCTCGATCGCCCCTATGTGGAGCAGATGGTTTCTTTTCTCCATTCCGACCATCATTACCTGGAATGTCCGCAGGATATGCTTGTGCAAAAGCTCTCAGACTCTGTCCGCGCGCACGACCTGCCCGCCATGGCAGATATCGACGCTTCTCTTTTGTATTTCTGTTCGCTTGTCAGCCGTACCCATACCATCGCTCTGACAGGTGAATGCGCCGACGAAATTTTCGGCGGTTACCCCTGGTTTCACAGAAAAGAATATGAAAATGCCGACACCTTTCCGTGGACCATGGATCTAAAGCCGCGCCAGCTTCTGCTCAGGGACGATTTTGCGGAATCGCTCCACATGGAGTCGTATGTGCGCAGGGCATATGAGGCTTCTCTCTCTCAGATACCTGACGCCCCGGGTCTGTCCAAAGAGCAGATCCGCCAGCGCCGGATTTCCTGGCTGAACCTCTCTTGGTTTATGCAGACGCTTCTCAACCGTATGGACCGCGCCGCCAGATATTCCGATCTCGACGCCCGCGTCCCCTTTGCTGACCGCAGAATCGTAGAGTATGTGTTCTGTGTTCCGTGGGAGATGAAGGCAAAAGACGGAGTTGTCAAGCGGCTGCTGCGCGAGGCGGGAAGAGGGCTGATTCCGGAGGAGATTTTATTTCGCAGGAAATCGCCTTACCCCAAAACCTACCACCCTGAATATGAGCGCCTGTTAAAGAAGAAGATGGAGCGTATCCTCGAGGATTCCTCTTCTCCCGTTCTGGCTTTTCTCGATCCTGTCAAGGTCAGAGCCTTTCTCCGCGCTCCGTCTGACTGCGGCAGCCCCTGGTATGGGCAGCTTATGGCCGGTCCTCAGATGATCGCCTACCTGATCCAGGTCGACGAATGGATGAGAATGTTTTCCCTCTGAAGCGAATACCGGTCAAAAAAAAGACCTTCCGGGCTGGAGCGTTCCAGTCTGAAAGGTCTTCAAAAAGCTTTTTATTTTTTGATCAGCAGAGATTTTCCCGTCATTTCCGCCGGCTGTTCCATTCCCATCATTTCAATCAGCGTCGGCGCAATATCGGCAAGGCATCCGCCCTCTCTCAGCGTATAGGCGGGGTCATAGTTTACGAGGATAAACGGAACTGGATTTGTCGTGTGCGCGGTAAACGGCGCTCCGGTTTCATAGTCGATCAGCTGTTCTGCGTTTCCGTGGTCTGCGCAGATGAAGAGCTGTCCGTCCACTTCTCTGATCGCATCCACCACTCTTCCCACGCACTGGTCGACTGCCTCCACCGCTTTAACCGCGGCGTTTTCAATTCCTGTATGTCCTACCATATCCGGGTTCGCAAAGTTTGTGATGATCACGTCATATTTTCCGGATTTGATCGCCTCGACAAACCGGTCGCACACCTCATAGGCGCTCATCTCCGGTTTTAAGTCATACGTCGCTACCTTTGGAGATTTCACCAGAATTCTGTCCTCCCCTTCATTCGGCTCTTCGACTCCGCCGTTGAAGAAGAACGTAACATGCGCATATTTCTCGGTCTCTGCAATTCTCGCCTGTTTCATATGGTGAGCGGCAAGGAATTCTCCAAACGTATTTGTGATGACTACCTTTTTAAATGCCACCTCTTTATTCGGAATCGTCACGTCGTACTCTGAGAAGCATACATATACGACGTTCAGACGTTTTTCTCTCTCAAATCCTGTAAAATCGTCGCTGCAGAACGCGCGTGTGATCTCTCTTGCGCGGTCCGGTCTGAAGTTGAAGAAAATAATGGAATCGTTGTCCTGGATCGTTGCGACCGGTTTTCCATCCTTTACCACAACTGTCGGAACAACAAACTCGTCTGTCTTATCCTCGGCATAGGAGTTTTCCACCGCTTCTACGCCGCTGTGCGCCGTCAGTCCTTTTCCTTCCACCATAGCTCTGTATGCAAGCTCCACGCGGTCCCAGCGATTGTCGCGGTCCATCGCGTAATAGCGTCCCATCACGGTTGCGATCTCTCCGACGCCGATCTCGCTCATCTTGTCGGTCAGCTCCTGGACAAAGTCCTTTCCGGAAGCCGGCGGTGTGTCACGCCCGTCTAAGAAGCAGTGAACATATACCTTTTTCACGCCTTCTCTTTTTGCCAGCTCCAGGAGAGCGTAAAGATGCGTGTTATGGCTGTGTACGCCTCCGTCTGAGAGCAGACCGTACAGGTGAAGCGCAGAGTCATGCTCTTTTACGTTGCGCACAGCGTCTAAGAGGACTTCATTTTTAAAGAAATCTCCGTCCTGAATCTCCTTTGTGATTCTGGTCAGCTCCTGGTACACGATCCGTCCTGCTCCCATATTCAGGTGACCCACCTCGGAATTTCCCATCTGTCCTTCCGGAAGACCTACCGCCATTCCGCTCGCATATCCTTTTACAAACGGGCATTCTGCCATCAGTTTATCCATAACCGGCGTGTTCGCTTCTGCCACTGCGTTTCCCTGTTTCTTATCATTTAAACCATAGCCGTCCAAAATCATTAACACCGTTGGTCTTTTACTCATCGTTTTTTCATTCTCCTTTTTTTGAAACGTTAATTTCTCCTTCAATTGTTGATTCTACAATATTTTCCTAAAACTTGCAAGATCCTTTCGCCTATTTTCCCTCGCAAAAAAACCTTCGATTTTTGTCGGTTTCTTTTTCTTTACATTGTATTCCTTCTATTTTATCATAACAGTGTATAAATAGAAAAAGGGGTATCGTTATGGAGGATGAAATCGCAAAAGAAAAATTATTGCAAAAGGAGGTTGAGCGCCTGGAAGCAGAAAACACATTGCTGCGGAAAATCATTCAGACAAAAAATCACACGATTGCTCAGATGATTGACCGCTTTATTCTGCCGCAGAATTCCAAGACCTCTTAAAGTTCCTGAGAATTTTCCGGCAGAATAAGAAAATGGCAGGGGCAGATACGGCAGAATATTCAGACGCTCTCCAGACACGCTGTATGGCGCCGTTTTGTTCCTGCCGTCTTTCTATCGCTTCTGGATATAGCAGTTTTCTGCGACGAGGTACGTTCCCTCTTCCAAAAAGACAAAAATACTCGTTTCGAAAAAATCGCTCTGCATCTTCTCGTTTTCCATATATCTCGCCGTCCGGTAGACGGCATAGTATCCGCTGATCTCTTCGTCTGCCGCAAACAGCTGATACGTTCCCGGCTTAAGCTCTCTTCCGACCTTTGCCGCAAACCATCCGCAGTTTTCTGTCTCCGGCGCTCCCAGACCAGCCGGCTGCAGACAGGCGTTTTCCACCGTCAGATATTCTCCGTCTCTGACTTCCACGGGATAGCTTCCTTCAGAGACGATTTCAAAAAGCGCTTTCTTTCCCTCCCCATCCCTGGAAACTGCCGCTTTCCATCTCTCTTCGCCTTCTCCCCAAATCCAGTATTCGCCCGGAGCGATATCCTCTCCGACCGCATATCTTTTCTTTTTGGCCGCCTTGACCATCTGTTC
Organism: uncultured Eubacteriales bacterium; assembly: GCA_963929865.1. GTDB lineage: Bacteria > Bacillota > Clostridia > Lachnospirales > Lachnospiraceae > JAGZHZ01. The sequence goes on from CAWVKK010000065.1 coordinate 141,520, forward strand.
GATCTTCGCGCCGTCCCACAGCAAAATGTTGTGTTCCTCTGCCAGCCTCCGCGCAGCGTCTGTAAAAACCTGGTTTGTCATCACTGCTCCCACCATGCAGTGGTAGCATTCCTTTCCGCTGTACACATCCCTCACGGCGCGGTTTCCGATCTTTGCCGCGTGGCATTTGCACTGCACTGCATACGTAACCTGGTCTTTTTTTGCCAGGATATCCACTCCTAAATCCCCCGTCTTTTTCGTCAGCTCCACTTCTTCAAATCCGTTTGCCCGCAAAAGGTATGCGCAGAAATATTCGAATTCCTCCCCGCTCATCGCATCATAGTCTCTTTTGAGCCATTCCCGGCTTTCTCTTTTTTTCTGCGCTTCTGCGTGTTCTTTTTGGGACTGTGCGCCGCTTTCTTCCGGTTTCACGTTTTCTTGACGGATATCGGAAATGCGGGCGTCTTTCTTTAAAATCCGATACAGCTTTTCTGTTACTGTCTTTAAAATCTTATGTTTCATCTCATCTCTCCGGGACCGCCCTTCTGCGCGCCAAAGAAAAAAGATGCCGGAAAATACGGCATCTTTTTTCTCTGTATCAAGATATCCGGCGAAGGAAATCCTTTTATTTGTAATTTACGATTTTTCCAAATTCCGGTTTTAAGGAAGCTCCTCCTACCAGTCCTCCGTCGATGTCCGGCTGTGCGAACAGCTCCGGTGCGGTCGCTGCGTTTACCGAACCGCCGTACTGAATCCGAATTTCCTCTGCAGTCGCTGCATCGTAAATTTCCGCAATACATGCGCGGATTCCTGCGCATACCTCCTGCGCCTGTGCAGTCGTGGCTGTCTTTCCTGTTCCGATTGCCCAGATCGGCTCGTAAGCGATCACTGCAGTCTTCGCCTGGTCGGCTGTAACGCCCTGGAACGCAATTTTTACCTGCTGGCGGATAAAGTCCATCGTGACGCCCTGTTCTCTCTGCGTAAGACTCTCGCCGCAGCAGATGATCGGAGTAATGCCGTGTTCAAATGCTTTTAACACCTTTTTGTTGACGGTCGCATCTGTCTCTGCAAAATACTCTCTTCTCTCGGAATGTCCGATTACCACGTATTTCACTCCGACGTCCGTCAGCATTGCCGGAGAAATCTCTCCTGTGTAAGCGCCCTTCTCCTCGAAATACATGTTTTCTGCTCCGACCTGAATGTTGGAACCTTTTGCGGCTTCCATAACAGGAATAATGTCAATCGCAGGAACACAGAATACAACGTCGACTTCCTCGTTTCCGACTAACGGTTTGAGTGTATTGACTAACGCGACAGCCTCGCTTGGAGTCATGTTCATTTTCCAGTTTCCAGCGATAATTTTCTTTCTTGCCATTTCTACTATCTCCTAATCCGGGATGTCTCCCTATTGTTCCTTTTTCTCGTTTTATTTATCGTTTGCAGCTGCAACGCCCGGCAGTTCTTTTCCCTCTAAGAATTCAAGGGAAGCGCCGCCGCCTGTCGAGATGTGGGTCATCTTGTCTCCATATCCCAAAATATTGACTGCCGCTGCGGAATCGCCGCCGCCGATGATTGTGATAGCGTCCGTATCGGCAAGCGCCTTTGCCACTGCCTCTGTGCCGTGAGCAAAGTTCGGCATCTCAAAGCATCCCATCGGTCCGTTCCATACAACGGTCTTGGCATCCTTAACTGCGTCAGCAAACAGTTTTTCCGTCTCCGGTCCGATGTCTAATCCTTCCCAGTCGTCCGGGATCTCGCCTGTCTTTACGATCTGGATGTTCGCATCGTTTGAGAAATCGTCTCCAATGCGGTTGTCAACAGGCAGCAGGAGCTTCACGCCTTTTTCTTCCGCTTTTTTCAGCATGTTCAGCGCATATTCCTGATAATCGTCCTCACACAGAGATTTTCCGATTTTTCCTCCCTGCGCTTTTGTGAAGGTGTAAGACATACCGCCTCCGATAATTAACGTATCTACTTTGTCCAAAAGGTTTTCAATAACAGAAATTTTGCTGGAAACCTTTGCTCCTCCTAAGATGGCAACAAACGGTCTCTGCGGATTGTTGACTGCATTTCCAAGGAAGTCGATTTCCTTCTGCATCAGATATCCGACAACTGCAGTGTCTACAAATTTGGTTACTCCAACGTTGGAGCAGTGCGCTCTGTGCGCGGTTCCGAATGCGTCGTTGACAAATACGTCGCACAGGGAAGCCAGCTCTTTGCTGAATTCTTCGCCGTTCTTTGTCTCTTCTGCACGGTAGCGTGTATTCTCTAATAAGATTACGTCTCCGTCTTTCATTTCCGCTACAGCTGCTTTTGCGTTCGGTCCTACTACTTCCGGATCAGCTGCAAATTTTACTTCCTGTCCCAGCAGTTCGGACAGGCGTACTGCAACCGGCGCCAGAGACAGTTCCGGCTTCGGCTCTCCCTTCGGCTTGCCAAGGTGAGAACATAAAATAATCTTTCCGCCGTCTGCGATCAGTTTTTTGATGGTAGGCAGCGCTGCTACCAGACGGTTTTCGTCTGTAATTTTTCCGTCCTGCAGCGGTACGTTGAAGTCGCAGCGGACCAGAACCCTTTTCCCCTTGACATTGATATCATCGATACTTTTTTTATTCAGCATATCTGTTTGCCCCCTTGCATAAAATGAAAAGAAGGTCCGGTCCAAACAGACCGGACCCCTTTGGATCTTTTCTTGAATAAATTACTGTAATTCAGAGAAGTATTTGATTGTACGAACCATCTGGCTTGTATAGGAGTTTTCATTGTCATACCAAGAAACTACCTGAACCTCTGTTGTGCCGTTGTCCAATGGCAATACCATTGTCTGTGTAGCATCGAACAGAGAACCGTATCTCATACCGATGATATCGCTGGATACGATCTCATCTTCGTTGTATCCGTAAGATTCTGTTGCGGAAGCTTTCATCTTTTCATTGATCTGCTCTTTTGTCACGTTTCCTTCTACAACTGCTGTCAGGATTGTCGTAGAACCTGTCGGGGTTGGAACACGCTGTGCAGATCCGATTAATTTTCCGTTTAATTCCGGAATAACTAAGCCGATTGCCTTTGCAGCGCCTGTGCTGTTTGGAACGATATTAACGGCTGCTGCACGGGATCTTCTCAGATCGCCTTTTCTCTGCGGTCCGTCCAGAGTCATCTGATCTCCTGTGTATGCGTGAATTGTACACATAATACCAGATTTGATCGGAGCCAGTTCATTTAATGCTTTTGCCATAGGAGCCAAGCAGTTTGTTGTACAAGAAGCTGCTGAAATAACAGTATCTGTTGGTTTTAATGTCTCATGGTTTACATTGTAAACGATTGTAGGAAGGTCGTTTCCTGCCGGAGCAGAGATAACAACTTTTCTAGCGCCTGCTTTGATATGAGCTTCTGCTTTCGCTTTGGAGGTATAGAAACCAGTACATTCCAGAACGACGTCAACGCCGATTTCGCCCCATGGAAGTTCTTCCGCATTTGCTTTTGCGTAGATTTTGATTTCTTTTCCATCAACTGTAATGGAATCTTCACCAGCTGTAACTTTGTCAGCCAGTGCGTATTTTCCCTGAGAAGAATCATATTTTAACAGGTGAGCCAGCATTTTAGGACTTGTCAAGTCGTTGATTGCCACTACCTCATATCCTTCTGCGCCAAACATCTGTCTGAATGCAAGACGTCCGATACGTCCGAAACCATTAATCGCTACTTTTACTGCCATAATTGCAATTCCTCCTAAAAGTTATTCTTGCATCAGCCGGGAATCGGCTGATCAGTTTTGAGTTTCTATAAGTTTGTTAAAGAAACATCAACTTATCCTTATTTTACCTAACTTGTCCGAAAAATTCAAGTCATATTTCAAAATTTATACAGATTCTTGCAAAGCTTCTGTTCTTTCCGTATAATAGACGCAGATGTTTCAGATTTTAAAAAAAGGAGCTGATATCTATGGCTGTCACTGCCGATTTTCACATTCATTCCGATTTTTCAGGAGACTCCGACGCTCCCATGGAATCCATGATTCTGGAGGGAATCCGTCTCGGTCTGAAAACGATGTGCTTTACCGAGCATCTCGACCTCGACTATCCCTATGACGAGATCGATTTTTCTCTCGATGTTCCGGCTTATCGCCAGAAGCTTCTGGATCTGCGCCAAAAATACCGCGGTAAAATCGAGGTGCTTTTCGGCATTGAGCTGGGTCTCCAGCCTCACCTCGCCCCCGCCCTGCGGCGCGTCACGGACGCGCATGATTTTGATTTCGTCATCGGTTCCACTCATCTGGTCGACCGGATGGACCCGTATTACCCGGAATATTTCCGCCGCTGCGGCGACCGGGAGGGTTTTCGCAGATACTTTGAGGAGGTACTCAAAAATCTGGAGGCTTTCTCCGATTTTGACGCTCTTGGCCATCTCGACTATATTGTCCGCTACAGTCCCGGCAAGACAGAGCATTACCGCTGGCAGGACTATCAGGATCTGATTGATCCGATTCTGCTCTTTTTGATCCGGTCAGGCATTTCTCTGGAAGTCAATACCGCGGGACTGAAATACGGGCTGGGACAGACAAATCCGGCGCCGGCCATTTTAAAGCGCTACCGTGAACTCGGGGGTGCCAGCGTCACCATAGGCTCGGACGCCCACTGCCCTGAGCACCTTGCGTACCAGTTTCCGCTGCTTTCAGATCTCCTGAGACAGTGCGGATTTTCCTGCTATACCGTTTACCGCGGCCGCACCCCTTGCCAGGTTCCTCTTACTTCCATGCCTTAAGGATTCTGCCGCTTCCCATCACCACATCGCCCTCATACAGCACAACGCTTTGTCCCGGCGTGATCGCGCGCTGCGGCTCAAAAAAGCTGCACTGCATCGTTCCATCCTCTCTCATGGCGACCGTGCAGGCGGCGCCGGGGTGGTGGTAGCGGATCTTCGCCGTCAAAATGCGTTCTCCCTTAAAATCCTCCATCCCCATAAAGCTGACGCGGTCGCAGGTCAGTCCTTTCGCAAACACATCTTCCTGTTCTCCGATAACCACTTCGTTGGATTCAGGGCGGATTTCCGTCACAAAGACCGGTTTGCCCATAGCGAGATTGAGCCCTTTTCTCTGTCCTACCGTGTAGTGGATGATGCCTCTGTGCTGTCCAAGCACCGTTCCGTCTTGTGTGACGAAACTGCCGCCCGGCGCTGCTGCCTTTGTTCTTTTCTCGATAAATCCCGCATAGTCATCGTCCGGGATAAAGCAGATTTCCATACTGTCCGGCTTATCCGCCACAGGAATCCCCGCTCTCTTTGCGATCTCCCGGATTTCTTCCTTCTCGTATGTCCCGACCGGCATTATCGTGTGCGCAAGCTGCTCCTGCGTCAGAGCGCACAGCGCGTACGTCTGATCTTTCTTTGCGGTCTTTGCTCTCTTTAGAGCGTATCTTCCGTTTGGCAGTCTTACAATGTTGGCGTAATGTCCCGTCGCCACATACTGCGCCCCCATCTTTTCTCCCCACTGCATCAGGGCGCTCCATTTGATTTTCCGGTTGCAGACGACGCAGGGGTTTGGCGTTCTCCCTTTTTGATACTCTTCGACAAAGTCGGAAATCACTTCCGCCTCAAAGCGGTCGTGAAAATCGGCGACATAGTAAGGGATGCCGAGCATGTCCGACACGCGCCTGGCGTCCTCTATCGTCTGGCGCTGACCTGCTTCCCCTTCGCCGCTCCAGGTCTTCATCGTGACGCCGATCACATCGTATCCCTGTTCTTTGAGCAGGTATGCCGCAACGGAGGAGTCCACTCCGCCCGACATTCCGATCACAACTTTTTTCTTTTCCATGAAAAGACCTCTCTTTTAATATTCCTCGTCCTCTTCTTCTTCTCCTTCATGGATATCAGACTTCGGCTTTTCCAGCCCGTCAATCTGAATGCCATGCTTTTGGGCGTAATCCCACAGCGCTGCATGGATCGCTTCCTCTGCGAGCAGCGAACAGTGAACCTTTACCGGCGGCAGCCCGTCAAGCGCTTCCATCACGGCTTTGTTTGTGATCTGCAAAGCCTCGTAGATCGTCTTTCCCTTTACCAGCTCTGTCGCCATGCTGCTCGTCGCGACCGCCGCGCCGCATCCGAACGTCTTAAACTTGCAGTCGCGGATGACCTGATTGTCGTCGATGTCGAGATAGATTCTCATGATGTCGCCGCACTTGGCGTTGCCCACTGTTCCGACTCCGCTTGCATTTTCAATCTCTCCTACATTTCTTGGATGCTGGAAATGGTCCATTACTTTTTCACTGTACATTGTTCTTTCCTCCGTATCTATTCTGGTTTCTTTTTTCAGTGTCTTGACGCTTTTATAAAATCCTCATACAGCGGCGACATCTCACGCAGCCGGGTCACGATCTCTTTGACTGCCTCTGCGACGTAGTCAAGCTCTTCCTTTGTCGTCTCCTCGCTCAGCGTCAGCCGCAGCGATCCGTGCGCGATCTCATGCGGCAGTCCGATGGCGAGCAGCACATGGGATGGATCCAGGGAGCCCGACGTACACGCCGACCCGCTCGAAGCGCAGATTCCTTTTCCGTCCAGCATAATCAGAAGCGATTCCCCTTCTATAAACTGGAAGCTGAAATTGGCGTTGTTTGGCAGCCTCTTTGTCCTGTGACCGTTTAGCCTCGTATACGGAACCTCTTTTAAAATCTTCCCGATCAGATAATCCCGCATCTCTCTCTCTTTTTTTGTCCGCTCCTCCATGGTCTGCGCCGCGCGCTTCGCCGCTGCGCCGTATCCGACGATTCCCGGGACGTTTTCTGTGCCGGCGCGCCGTTTTCTCTCCTGCGCTCCCCCGTGGATAAACGAACGGATTTTGACGCCCTTTCGGATATACAAAAACCCGATCCCCTTTGGTCCGTTGATCTTGTGGGCGCTGGAGCTGAGCATGTCGATCGAGAGTTCATCCACAGAGATCGGCAGCTGTCCGAACGCCTGAACGGCGTCTGTGTGAAACAAAATTCCGTGTTCCTTTGCAATCGCTCCGATCTCCCGGATCGGCTGGATCGTTCCGATTTCATTGTTTGCAAACATGACTGAGATCAGAATCGTGGTCGGGCGGATCGCTTTTTTTAGTTCTTCCAGCTTTATGATTCCGTTCTCGTCCACATCGACATACGTCACTTCCATCCCGTGCTTTTCCAGATACCGGCACGTATGGAGAATCGCGTGGTGTTCGATTTTGCTCGTAATAATATGGTTTCCCTTCTGCCTGTACGCCTCCGCCGCCGCAATCAGCGCCCAGTTGTCCGCCTCTGTGCCGCCTGCGGTAAAATAAATTTCTTCCTGTCTTGCTCCGATAACGTCGGCGATCTCTTTTCTCGCCTGCTCCACACCCTCTTTGCTCTGCGCGGCGAGACCGTAGATGCTGGAAGGATTCCCGTAATGCTCCGAGAAATACGGCGTCATAGCCGCTACCACCTCAGGCGCTGTCTTCGTCGTCGCCGCATTGTCCAAATAAATTATTTTTTCCATCTTCTCTGATTCTCCTTACCCACCACAATTTCGATTTTTCATTTTGTGATTTACTTTTTTGCTCTCTGTCACAAGCTGTTTCAGTGTAATCTCATCCACAGCATTCGTGATGCTGTCGTTGATCCTTTTCCAGACATATTTCGTCACGCAAAAATCTGCTTCCTCGCATCCTTGTTCTTCCTTCAGTCCCGGGCATTCCACCGCTTCCAGACTCCCTTCCAGCGCCCTCAGAACCTCTCCGACAGAAATATCCTCTGCCTCTTTTGCAAGCTGGTATCCGCCCTGCACCCCGCGGACGCTTTTTACGATTCCTGCTCTTTTAAGTTTTCCCACCAGCTGTTCGAGATAGCGCTCGGAAATATTTTGTCTTGCTGAGATACTGCTGATGGAGACGGGTTCCCGTTCGCTGTGAACTGCCAGATCAATCAGGGCACGTAAACCATATCTTCCTTTTGTCGACAGTTTCATCTTTCCCTCCATCTGTCTTTATGTCTGTGTCTAATTCCTATTATTTTACTAGGATTTTTCTCATCATATCACTCAAAAATTGTTCTGTCAAGCATTTCCGGAGAATATATATAGAAAAACTTCTTTTTCGGGTGCTGTTATGAAAAATCTGAATGCTCATCCTCTCCTGCGCGGCGCTTTTATCCTGACCTGCACCGGTTTAGCCGGACGTCTGATCGGCTTCTTCTATAGAATATTCCTCTCCGGTCTGATCGGTGCAGAAGGCATTGGCGTCTATCAGCTCATTTTTCCCGTCTATGCGCTGTGTCTTTCGGTGTGTGCCGCCGGAATTCAGACCGCCGTCTCGCGCTTTACTGCCTCCTCAGCCGCCACAGGCAGCCAGAAAGGAGCCGTCGAAGTCCTTCAGACCGGAATCCTCTGTTCCGGTTTCTTTTCTCTGCTCTGTTTTGGCGTCCTCTACCTTTTTGCCGAGCCGATCTCCCTTTTCTTTCTGCAGGAAGAACGGTGTGCCGGACTGCTGCGCACCGCCGCGTTTGCCGTTCCTTTCGCCTCGCTTCACTCCTGTATCAGCGGATACTACTTTGGTTTAAAGCAGACCGGCGTTCCCGCGTTATCGCAGTTTTTAGAACAAATCGCCCGCGTCGGCGTCACATGGCTTTTGTGGCAGATCTGTCTGGAAAAGGGCTTTCCCGTCACGCCTTCGATTGTCGTGACAAGTATGGTAATCGAGGAAGCGCTTTCCGCCTTTTTCTGCATCGTGGCAGTCTCCATCAAAACAGGTTCCTCCCGCCTCTTTTCTTTTCGCTCGTTTTTCTCTTTGCGCCGCGCCAAAGAGATTTTGGCTCTCTCCAGCCCCGTCACCTTAAACCGTGTTGTTTTAAGCCTGCTTCAGAGCATAGAAGCGCTGTGCATTCCGGGCAGGCTTCGCCTCTACGGCTTTACCTCCTCACAGTCTCTAAGCATATATGGCGTTTTAACCGGAATGACCCTTCCGCTTCTTTTGTTTCCCTCCTCCATCACCATGTCCTTCTCCACCATGCTGCTTCCCGCCGTCTCGGAGGCGCAGGCGTCCCACAGGGAGGCAAAAATCGCAAAAACCATTGAAAAAACGATCTCCGGCTGTCTGCTCCTGGGCATTTTCTGTACAGGGCTGTTCTTTTTCTGGGGAAAAGAGCTGGGACTTTTTCTGTTTCAAAGTGAGCTGTGCGGTTCTTTCCTTCTCGCGCTTTCCTTTATCTGTCCGTTTTTGTATCTGAGCGGAACTCTCTCGAGCATTTTAAACGGGCTTGGCAAAACGGCGTCCGTCTTTTTTCACAATCTCATTTGTCTCTCTCTGCGTATCGGACTCCTTTTTTTTCTGATTCCCGTTTTCGGCATTCAGGGATTTCTGTGGAGCTTTCTGATCAGCCAGCTTTTGCTCGTGTGTGTGCATGTCTGCTCTCTAAAAAAGACGGTTTCTTTTTCGCTCGACGCTTTCTCCCTTTTGCTCAAGCCCGCCTCTGCACTCTTGCTGGGCTACGGCATCAGCTGTATCTTTCGGGTATCGCTTCTGCCTTTCTCTGAGATATTCTCTGTGTTTGGAGCCATGGGCGCGTACGCTGTTTTTTATCTGTTCTTTCTTTTTCTGTGGAAAGTATTCCCGATATGCGCAAAATTATAATTTTCTCAAAAAAAACTCTGGCAGGTTTGAAACCTGACAGAGTTCTTTTGTTTATGGATTACAGGCGGTTATACAGCTCCGCGTATTTCTGTGCGGAGGTGTTCCACGAGAAATCAGCCGCCATTGCCCGGTCAATCAGTTTGTTCCACTCGCGTTTCTTCTGATAGTAGACGTACATGGCATATTTTACGATATTGAACATCTCATGGGCGTTATAGTTTGCAAAGCTGAATCCTGTTCCTGTCCCTTCGTATTCGTTGTACGGCCAGACGGTATCTTTTAATCCTCCTGTCTCTCTGACAATCGGAATCGTTCCATAGCGCAGGCTCATCAGCTGGCTGAGACCGCACGGCTCAAACAGGGACGGCATCAGGAACGCATCGCACCCTGCATAGATCTTGTGGGATAATCCCTCGGAATAAAAGATATTCGCAGAAACTTTTCCCGGGTATTTCCATGCGAAGTGACGGAACATATTCTCATATTTTTCTTCCCCTGTTCCCAGAACGACAATCTGCAGATCCTGCTGGCACATCTCGTCCATCATGTAGGCGATCAGATCGAATCCTTTTTGGTCTGTCAGACGCGATACGATACCGATCAGGAATTTTCCGTCGTTTTGTTCCAGTCCCAGCTCCTGCTGCAGCGCCCGTTTGTTTTTAATCTTTTCCTTGCGGAATGTTCTGGCATTGTAGTGCTGGGCGATAAACGGATCGGTCTCCGGATTGTATTCGTCATAGTCGATACCGTTTACGATTCCGCACAGGCAGTTGGAGCGCGCTCTCATCAGACCGTCGAGGTGTTCTCCGTAAAACGGCATCTTAATCTCCTCCGCATACGTCTGGCTGACCGTTGTCACTGCGTCCGCATATACAATTCCTCCTTTGAGGTAGTTTGCGTCCCCGTATGCCTCGAGTTTGTCCGGCGTGAAATAGTAAGCCGGAAGACCTGTGATGTCTTTTACCGATTTGACGTCCCAAATTCCCTGGAACTTTAAATTATGTATCGTCATAATCGATCTCATGTTCGCGAAGAACGGTCCTTCATGGAACTTGTCCTTTAAGTAGACCGGAACCAATCCCGTCTGCCAGTCGTGGCAGTGCACAATGTCCGGCTGGAATCCGATCAAGGGCAGTGCTGATAAAGCTGCTCTTGAAAAAAATGCAAATTTTTCAATGTCCTCGTGAATGTTGCCGTATGGCTTCGGTCCGGAGAAATAATATTCGTTGTCGATAAAGTAATAGTGGATTCCGTCACGCTCCAGATGAAGCACCCCTACATACTGCTGACGCCAGTTCAGTTCCATATAAAAATGTGTGACATACTGGAGCTGGTTTTTGAACTCTTCTCGTATACACTGATATTTCGGGATGATGACCCGCACGTCAAATTCATCTTTATTGAAACATTTTGGAAGTGAACCTACAACATCTGCCAGACCGCCCGTCTTTATGAACGGAACACATTCAGATGCGACAAATAACACTTTCTTCATAAAAATAACCCTCCTAGATCTGCGACTTTCTATTTATTCATTATAACTCTTTTGGGGCGGTATGAAAAGTATTATTTGTTCAAATTTTACAAATTCTTATTTATTTTTGTATTCCAGGCGGATCCGGTCTGCGATCAGCGCAATGAATTCGGAATTGGTCGGTTTTCCTTTGTCGTTTCTGACGGTGTATCCGAACAATTCGTCAATCGTATCCATCTTTCCCCTGCTCCACGCCACTTCGATGGCATGGCGGATCGCTCTTTCTACCCGGCTTGCCGTAGTCTGGTGCATTTTTGCGATCGTGGGATACAGGATCTTGGTGATGGAGTTGAGGGTATCCATATCCTTCACCGCCATAATGATCGAGTCTCTGAGGTATTGATATCCCTTGATGTGTGCCGGAACTCCGATCTCATGGATCATGTTCGTAACGTCCGTCTCCAGATTGCGTTCCATATATTCCGCCTTTTTTTCATACGCGTTGACTTTTCTGACCTCCGAGAAATTGCGTTCCCTTCCTTTTCTGGCGCGTTTGATCCGGTTGAGCACCATGCCGTTGTCGAAGGGCTTTAGCATGTAGTAATCGGCTCCCATGGAAAAAGCGTCTTCTGTAATCTTCTCCTGTCCCACCGCTGAGATTACGATAAACGACGGACGGCTTTTGAGCGAGGCGTCTCTGCTGACGCGGTCCATCACCGACAGACCGTCCAGCTTTGGCATAATAATGTCCAATACCACAACGTCCGGTTCCTTCTCCTTTATGATTTCGTAAAGCGCCTCTCCGTCTCCGGCTTTTCCCACTACCTGCAGTTCTTCATCGCTGTTGATCAAGGTCTCCAGCAGCTGTACCATTCTTTCATTATCATCCGCAATCGCTACGTTTAACTTTTCCATTATACTCCTCCACTGTTCTGCAAAAATATCGCTGCTGTTTTTTTCTCTTTCGCCAAGTTTTCCTGAAAAAATTGTCACAAACAACATTAATTTTATTATAACGTATCTTTGTGACTGTGCAACAAAAATTGATCTACATTTCTCGACATCAGCCGATCAAATTTTCTTAAATGTGCGGAGGTTTCTGTCGAAAAAGGTCATGCCGCTCTTACCGGCTGAGCATGTTTTCAATAAAAATGCCGTATCCGCTTGTACTGTCCTGTACAAACACATGCGTGACCGCGCCGATCAGCTTTCCATTCTGCAAGATGGGGGAACCGGACATTCCCTGGACGATCCCGCCCGTCAGCTCAAGAAGCTCCGGATCCGTCACGCGGATCACCATTCCTTTATTGGCGTCGGAGCTGTTTAAGTACACTTTTTCAATTTCGATCTCGTATTCCCTGATTGTCCCGTCAAGCGCACTTCTTATGACGGCCGGTCCTGTCTGCACCTCCTGTTTGTACGCCACCTCGACTGGTCCTTCCAGGTGAAAGCAGTCAAGGCTGCAGGAAAGTGTGCCGAAAATCCCTGTCACCGTATTTTGTTCAATCGTTCCAAGCACCGCGTCATCCCGGTAATGGATCACGCCCGCAAGCTCTCCGGGAACGCCTTTTGTCCCTTTAATCACGGAGCGGATCGTCGACGCGTAGAGAGTTCCCTTTTCCAGGCTGAGGAGCGTACTCGTATCGATATCGTTGATGCCGTGTCCCAGCGCTCCGAAATGACCCTGGCTGTCGACGTACGTCAGCGTTCCAATCCCCTGCGCATCGCTGCGCACCCAGATTCCCACTTTGTACGTCTCTTCCTCCGTCCAGACCGGCTGGAGCGACAGCTCGATCTCCTCTTCCGCCCGCAGTACGGTAAGCACGACCGGTTCGCCCTCCGACTCATGGATGACGTCGATCAAAGTCTCTTTGTTCGGCGTCGCCACCCCATTGGCCGATAAAATATAGTCTCCCGACTGTACGATATGGTATGCCGGTTCATACAGGATTCCGTCTGTCCCCTTGACGCTCCCTGTCCCCACTACCAGCACGCCGTCTGTTTTCATATAGATTCCGACGGGATCTCCGCACGGATAGACCCAGTTTTGTTCCACCACGCTGACCTGTATCGATTTAATCGGAATAATTCCAAACAGCTTGCACGAGATCTCATAGTCTCCTGTCTTGTTTCCGATGACGCTGTCGGCGGTAATGTGGAGGTTTTCCTTTGGAATATTGCTTGTCCCTGACGCGTCTGCCTCTGCCGCCGCTTCATAAACCACCGCATCGTGCGGAAGGTTAAAGTTTAAAGACTGCTCTTCTCCGCGCACCAGATTCATATGATCCGGAATCTTTTCTTCAAAAAACAAAAACAGGCAAAAGAAAAAAAGACTGATTCCCACTCCGAGCAAGACCCATAAAAAACGGCGGTATCGCTGTTGATTTGTCACTTTTTCACACCCTTTGTCTATATAGTTTTTCTCACTTATGCCGCAGAGCGGCTTTTCTAAGGGAGAATGTTTTCCCATTCTCCTTTAGTATGCGAAAAAGCGTTTATTTCACACTAGTATTTTTTTGTGCGAATTGCCAATTCTTTCATCTCTCTTGCGTTTTCCAGGACAGTGTGCGTGATTTTCGCGCCTCCTAAAATTCTGGCGAGTTCCTGGATCATCTCGTTTTCCGACAATTCCCGGACGTTCGTCACGGTTGTCTGCTCCTTTGCATGTTTTTCAATTACAAAATGATGATCTGCCATCGCCGCGATCTGCGCCAGGTGCGTGATGCAGATCACCTGGTGATGCTCTGCGAGTACCGCCATTTTTTCTGAAACCTTCTGCGCCGTTCTGCCGCTGATTCCGACGTCAATCTCGTCAAAAATAAGCGTTCCTATTTCGTCTTTTTCGGCGAGCACCGTTTTGATCGCAAGCATGACGCGGGAGAGTTCGCCTCCTGACGCCACTTCCCCGAGCGGGCGAAGCGCTTCCCCGGGATTTGTCGAGATCAGAAAACAGACGTCGTCCATCCCGTCCGCCTGAGGCTCTTTTCTTTCTTGAAACTGGATTTCAAACTGTACGTCCAGAAAGTTCATGTCAATCAGCCCGTCCTGGATTTTCACGGCAAGCGTATCGGCATATTTTCTGCGGATCTTAGAAATTTTTTCGGAATTTTCAAGCAGCTGCGCTTTCGCTTCTTCAAACTCTTTTTTCACCCTTGCGACATACTCGTCATAGTCTCTTAAAATCGCAAGCCTCTCCTCTTTTTCCTCCCGGTATTTTAAGATTTCTTCCACAGAATTTCCATATTTTCCCTTCAGCCGGTTGATCAGGTTAAGCCGTTCTTCGATCTGCCGGAATTCGGATTCGTCGAAGGCAAGCCCGTTTTCGTACTCGCTCAGCTCCCGGTTAAATTCTCCCAGCAGATCCTCCAGGCTAAGAAGCTGCTCCCTAAGTCCTGTCAGTTCTTCGTCGTACCGCACGATCCCCCCGATCAGGCGCGCCGCGCGTCCGATCTGGTCTGCGGCTCCTTCCTCCATCTCCGAGCTTGTCAGACGATGGATTTCGTCGATCGCCTCAAGAATCTGCCTCCCGTTTGAAAGCCTGCGGTACGTTTGCTCTAATTCCCCGTCTTCGCCTGGAATCAGAGCCGCATTTTCGATTTCTTCAACCTCAAATTCCAGAAAATCGATCTCTTTTCTTCTGTCGGATTCTTCTTTTTTAGACTGTTCGATTTCCTTTTTCCGTTCAAGGTAACGCCGGTGCAATTGTTCATTTTTTTCTTTCAAAAGCGCTATCTCTTCCCCTGCAAATTCGTCCAGAATCTTTAAGTGATTTTTGGGGTAGAGCAAAGACTGGTGTTCGTGCTGCCCGTGGATATCAAGCAGCGCGCCGGCCACTTCTTTTATGACGCTGACCGGGACAGTCTCTCCGTTAATCCTGCTGATGCTCCTGCCTTTTGAAAGCTTTCTTGTGATAATAATCTGACCGTCATCCGCAGAAATATCCAGTTCGCGCATCTTTTCTTCCTGGTGTTTTTTGTCTATGGAAAATACCAGCTCTACCAGCGCATAGTCCGCGCCCTGCCGCACAAATTCCTTGAAATTTTTGGCTCCAAGCGCAGCGCTGATCGACCCGATCACAATCGATTTTCCCGCTCCGGTCTCCCCGGTCAGAATATTAAGCCCAGGTCCAAAGCTGATCTCCTCTTCCTGAATCAGCGCCACATTTTTTACATGCAAACTCGATAACATGATTCTCTCACTACTTTTCTACAATCTTTTTGATCTTTTCCATTACAAGCAGCGTATCGTCCACACTGCGGATGGCGCACATGATCGTGTCGTCCCCGGCGATGCATCCTGCGATCTCCGACCAGCGCATCGCGTCCAGAGCCGCCGCCACCGCCATGGCCATGCCGGAGACTGTCTTGATCACCAGAATGTTCTGCGCCATCGTCATCGAGGAAAAACCATCCTTTAAGACGCGCAGATATTTCTCGTTCATTCCGATTCCCTGGTCCTGCATTAGAGCATATTTCTGCTTGCCTCCCGGAAGCAAAATCTTTGTCAGCTTTAGTTCCCGGATATCTCTCGATACCGTCGCCTGCGTCACGCGGAATCCTTCCCTGTTCAAAAGCTCTGCCAGCTCGTCCTGTGTTTCAATCTCATACTTGTGAATTAAATCTATAATTTTTGCATGTCGTTCTATTTTCAATGTCCTGCCCCCTTTTGTCCTTTTATACTCTCTTCTAATTTTTGCTCATTTTATTTCTGAGCACTTCTACAAAGCTTGTCTGATTGATCTTCACCATTCTGGTAATCTTTTCGGATCTGCGTATGACGATTTTATCCGGGCTGCTTAATTTTACGGACGTGTCGCCGTCAAACGTCGCCTCCGCCTCATCCGGAAATTCGCCTGTCCGGTTTCCGATTTCGATCATAATCTCGACGTCGTCCGGCAGAATGATCGTTCTGGCGTTCAGCGTGTGGGCCGCAATCGGCGTGATCGCAATCATGCTCGCCTCAGGGGAAATAATCGGTCCTCCTGCCGAGAGACTGTACCCGGTAGAACCGGTCGGCGTCGCCACAATGATTCCGTCCGCCGAGTACGAGGTCAGATACGCGCCGTTTAAAAAAATGCGGAGGTTGAGAATGCGGAGCCTTCCCACTCTTCCGATCACAATATCGTTGAGCGCGATATCCTCCATGATCTTTTTTCCCTGGTGATATGCCTTGCCCTCCAGCATCATTCTGTCTTTAATCTCATATTTTTCGTCAATCAGGCTGTCAAGCGCCGGCAGGATACTGGCGCGGTCGATCTCCGCCAGGTATCCGAGCGTTCCCAGATTGATCCCCAGAAGCGGTATTTTCCTCTCCACCGTATCCCTTGCGCCCTGCAGCAAGGTGCCGTCTCCTCCAAGCGCCAGGATGCACTCCGTATCCTTTGGTATCTTTGAGACATCAGTATATTTAAAATTCGCGCATTCCTCCTGAGAGTACCCCTCGTCTTGCTCCTCTTTCTGAATGAGGCATTTCTTTCCCTTTTTGATAAGGTATTCCCGAATCTGCCTTGCCACCTTCAGCCCCGGATCTTTCATCGTGTTTGTAATGATGTAAAATTTGTCCATGTCTTTCTCCTGTCAGTCAAGCGTATCATGTGCCTCTTTTACCACCTGTTTTATCTCAAAGGGCGTCTGCACAGATCCGATTTCTTCTTTTTTCCGCAGATGGAGCAGATATTCAATGTTTCCCTCCGGTCCCTTGATCGGGGAAAATTCCAGGTGCACAGGCTCCAGTCCGATGCCTGCCGCATATGCGGTCACACTTTCTATCACTTCTGTGTGAACGGCCGGATCCCTCACCACTCCTTTTTTTCCAACCTTTTCTCTGCCCGCCTCGAACTGAGGCTTAATCAGACAGACAATCTGTCCGTCTTCCGCCAGCAGGCTGCGCACAGGGAGCAGAACCTTCGTCAGGGAGATAAACGATACGTCGATTGAGACAAACTCCGGCTTTTCCCCGATATCCTGCTCCGTCACATACCGGATATTCGTCTTTTCCATACAGACGACTCTTTCATCCTGGCGCAGCTTCCAGTCCAGCTGTCCGTGGCCTACATCGACGGAATATACCATGCGCGCTCCGTTTTGCAGCATACAGTCTGTAAACCCTCCCGTCGACGCTCCCACGTCCATGCATACTTTTCCATCCAGCGATATGTCAAAGTGCGTCATTGCCTTCTCCAGCTTTAAGCCCCCGCGGCTGACGTATTTTAAGCTCTGACCTTTGATTTCAATTTCTGCCGCCGCGTCAAACATCGCGCCTGCTTTGTCTTCCCTCACTCCCTTTACAAATACATTTCCTGCCATGATAATTGCTTTTGCTTTTTCTCTGGATGGGGCGAGCTGCCTCTGTACCAGCAATACATCCAATCGTTCTTTCATTCTTTCCTCCCGTTCAAGGCGTACTCCTGCTTCTCTACTGTCCTATATAAGATGCGAGTATTCTCTTTTCTATGGAATCCTCGTCGATTCCCTGCTCTTTCTTTAAAATCTCCACGTTTCCGTGCTCTACATACTGATCGGGAATCGCAATCTGCAGCACAGTGACATGGGAACCGATTTCTGTATAAAATTCTGCTGCCCGTTCGCCGAATCCTCCTGTTTTCACATTCTCTTCCATCGTCACAACCAGCTTGTGATCTCTTTGCGCCTCCGTCAGCATAGCCTCGTCAAGCGGTTTGACGAATCTGGCGTTGACAAGCGAGCAGGCAAACCCTTTCTCTTTGAGGCTCTGCCGCACTTTTACGGCTGTCTTGACCATGCTTCCGACTGCGATCAGCACAATCTCTGCCTCATCGTAAATCCATTCGCTTTTTCCAAGCTCGATCGGCGCGCGGCAAAGCTCCAGTCCCTCATACGCCTCTCCTCTTGGATACCGCAATGCGACCGGTCCGTTAAAGGAAACCGCAAACTTCACCATATCCGCCAGCTCCCACCGGTTCTTCGGAGCCATCACGGTCATGTTCGGAATCAGGGAGAGAAACGACAAGTCAAAAATCCCCTGGTGAGTTTCCCCGTCGCTTCCTACCAGTCCGGCTCTGTCCACCGCGAAGATCACATGCAGGTTCTGAATGCAGACGTCATGGATCATCTGGTCAAAGGCGCGCTGCAGAAAAGAAGAGTAGACCGCCACGACCGGAATCATTCCAGAGGCGGCAAGCCCGGCGGCGAACGTCACCGCATGTTCCTCCGCAATGCCCACGTCCACCACACGTCTTGGAAATTCCTTCTGCATTCTTCCAAGTCCTGTCCCGTCCGTCATGGCCGCCGTGATCGCCACGATGCGCTCTTCCTCCCGCGCAATCCTGCACAGCGCGCTTGCAAAAATATCTGTATATCCTGGCTTTGTCTTTGGTTTTATGGGTTTGCCGGTCTGAATATCGAACGGCTCTGTTCCGTGATACCGCGACGGATGGCGCTCAGCCGGCGCAAAGCCTTTTCCCTTCTTCGTCACGGCATGGACAAGCACCGCTCCTTTTATCCTTTTCGCCTCTTGCAGGACTTTTTCCAGCTGTGCGATGTTGTGGCCGTCTACCGGACCAAGATAAGTGATCCCCATCTCCTCAAAAAGCATTCCCGGAATGATCAGCTGCTTGATGCCGCTCTTTGTTCTTTTTAGGTGCGCAATGATTTTTTCTCCGCACGACGGGAGCTTTCGGAGCGCTTTTGTAAGATTTGTCTTGAAATTCTGGTAGGCGCTGTTTGTCCTTAAGTTTCCAAGATACGTCGAAATTCCTCCGACATTTTTCGAGATCGACATTTCATTGTCGTTGAGAACAATAATAAAATTTGTGTGAAGCCTGCCTGCGTTGTTGAGCGCCTCGTAAGCCATCCCGCCGGTCAGCGCGCCGTCCCCCAAAACGGAGACGATAAAATTTTTCTCTCCTCTTAGGTCTCTGCCATACACATATCCCAGACCTGCCGAGATGGAAGTGGAGCTGTGTCCGGTGTCAAAGGCGTCGCACAGACTCTCTTTTCTTTTCGGGAAGCCGCTCAGACCTCCGTACTTTCTAAGCTGTCCAAATCCCTCTTTTCGTCCTGTCAGAATCTTATGCGTGTAGGACTGATGTCCCACATCCCAGATAATTTTATCCTCCGGCAGGTTAAAGACCAGATGCATCGCCATTGTCAGCTCCACAACGCCTAAATTCGAGGCAAGATGTCCTCCTGTCTCGCTGATTGAGCGGATCAAAAAAGAGCGGATCTCCTCTGCGAGTTTGGGCAGTTCGTTTTCAGGAAGCTTTTTGATATCATTTTCTTTTGTTATCTTATCTAACAGCAAACTTATCTCACCCTTTACTTTTCCCGGTGGATCAGCTTCAAAATCAGAAGGCGCAGGAATTCGTTCTTCTCTTCCATGGAGTCCAAAACGGCAATCGCTTCCCTCGAAATGCGCTCCACTTCCTCTTTTGCCTTTTCCAGCCCGTGAATCGTCACATACGTCGTCTTATGATTCTTTTCATCGCTGTTTACCGGTTTTCCCAGAACGGACGTCGAGCTTGTCACATCTAAAATATCGTCCTGAATCTGGAATGCGATGCCTACCTTTTTTGCGATCTGCTCCGTCATTTTGACCTTTTCTTCGCACGCTCCGGCCATAACCGCGCCCGTCATCATCGCCGCCTCGATCAGGGCGCTCGTTTTCAGCTCGTAGATAAAGTCTAACGTCTCGCCGGAGATCTCTCTCCCCGCCGATTCTACGTCCACGGATTGCCCTCCTATCATGCCGCGGATTCCAGTCTTTCCAGTCAAAATGGAGAATGCCTGTTCTGCGTTTTTGCTGCCCGGCTCCATCGCGAACGCTTTCGCCGCCGTCTCATACGCCAGGTTGAGCAGACCGTCTCCTGCAAGAATCCCCATCGCTTCCCCGTATACGACGTGCGTTGTCTTTCTTCCTCTTCGGTATTCGTCGTTGTCCATCGCAGGCAGGTCGTCGTGAATCAGAGAATGCGTGTGGATCATCTCAATCGCCGCCGCAAACGGCCGGATCACATCGCTCTCTCCCCCGAACAGCCGGTACGTCTCCAGCATCAAAAGAGGCCGGATTCGCTTTCCGCCCGCCGTCATCCCATAGTTCATCGCTTCGAGCAGCGTCTTTTGAAAGCCAGACTGTGCAGGCAGATATTCTTTTAGGAGCGTCTCGATTTCCGCTGTTTTTTGTTTTAACGTTTCTTCAAAATTCATCCCATTCACCTTCTTCGTTCATCGCCAGCACCTTTTTCTCCACGCGGTCGATCGTTTCGCCGCACTGCTTTAAAAGCTGCATCCCTTTTTGATACAGTACAACGGACTCTTCTAACTCCAGCTCCGGTTTCTGCAGCGCTGCAATCACGCTGTCCAGTTGTCTCATCGTTTCTTCCAATGTCTGTTCCTTCATAAAATTCCTCCCGACGCTGCCGATCCCTTTTCGGGAACCGTTTCCTTTTTTTCTTTTTTTATTACTTTTGCCTCTATGCAGCCGTCCAGCATATAGATTTTTATCGTCCCGCCTGTGTTTACCTGACCGATCCGTGTGACCGGCTTTCCTCTCTCATCTTCCAAAAAGGCATAGCCACGGCTGAGCTTTTCCAGCGGCGAGAGACCTTTTAGGGTTTCCCCATACAGCGAAATCTGATGCTTCTTTTTCTCCAGCGCGTTTTCCATCGCTGCGCGCAGTTTTTCTTTTCTTTGAGCCATCCGCGCCTTTTCTTCCAAAATCTTTCTCGCCGGAGTGTACGCCAAAATCTGCAGTCTGCGCTGTCCCGCCCTCATGCGGCACGCTTCCAGCTTTTCTCCCATCAGCTCGTCTAGCTGCTCCTTATATCCGGCAAGCCTCTTCTCCAGCGCTTCCATATCCAGCACGGCAAGCTCCGCCGCGGCGGAGGGGGTCGGCGCGCGCAGATCAGCCACATAGTCCGAAATCGTGGTGTCGATCTCATGTCCGACGGCGGAAATCACAGGCGTCCTGCTGCGGAAGACCGCGTCCGCCACGATCTCTTCGTTAAAAGCCCACAGATCCTCCATAGAGCCGCCGCCTCTTCCGATGATGATCGCGTCCAGCCCGCAGTCATCCAGCGCCGTAATCCCCCGGGCGATTTCCTCCGCCGCGTTCTCCCCCTGCACCTTTGCAGGGAAAAGATAAATCTGGATATACGGGTTGCGCCTCTTTGCAATCTGAATCATATCCCGCACAGCCGCTCCGGTCGGAGCCGTCACGATTCCTAATTTTCGGACAAAAAAAGGAATCGGCTTCTTGTATTCCGGAGCAAACATCCCCATCTCATTCAGCGCTTTCTTCAAGGATTCAAATCTTTCATACAGCGCACCGATTCCATCTAATACAATCTTCTTGGCATAAAGCTGATACTTGCCGTCTCTCTCGTAGACGTCCACTCTCCCGCTTACGACAACCTGCTGTCCGTTTTTCATCGAAAAGGAAAGACCGTCCCGGTCTCCTGCAAACATCACGCAGGAGATCAGCGCGCTTTCCTCTTTTAGGGTAAAGTAGATGTGCCCGGACGTATGGTATTTGCAGTTGGAGACTTCTCCCTTGATTGCAATCTGATTCAGCATAAAATCCTGGGAAAACATCATTTTAATATAAGTGTTAATCTGTTTGACGGAATAAATTCTCTCCATACCGCATACTCCGCTACTCTTCTACCAGCTTGGCGAGAATCCCGTTTACGAACGCCGGCGATTCTTCTCCTCCGAATAATTTTGCCAGTTCCACGCCTTCATTGATCGCCACGCCCGTCGGGATCTCTTCGTCGTATTTCATCTCATAGTAGGCGAGACGCAGTACCGTTAAGTCTGTCTTTCCCATCCTCTCGATCTTCCATCCCCTGGAAACCTGATCGATTCTTCCGTCGATTTCTGAAAGCTTTTCTAAAATTTTGCGCAGCTTCTGTTTGATATAGTTTAAATTTTCATCCCGAATCTCTTCATGCTGTTCCAGATACAGACGAACCTGTTCTTCTAATTCTGCTCCCTCATGAAATTCCGCTAAAAATAACAATTTAAAAATATGTTCTCTGATCTCTCTTCTGCTCATTTTTCTCCTCATTCTAAAAGCCGCTGCAAAATGAATTATCATGCTTTCACATTTACATACATTTTGCAACGGCTCCATGATATCTCATCATTTCTGTCTTTGTGGTCCCCTATTTGTTCATGACTACGCCCGCAATCCTGACATTGACTTCCGAGACAGTCAGCCCCGTCATTCCTTCAATCGCACTCTTTACCTTCTCCTGAACTTTTCTGCTTGTCTCCGGAACGCTGTATCCATACGCCAGATTCAAGGCAAGTTCCACTTCGACTACGCCATTTTGTACCGTTACTTTGACTCCCTTTGAAAGGTTTTTCATTCCCAGCTTGCCGATCAGTTCTTTTGTGATATTTCCCGCCATCGCAGAGACGCCCTCCACTTCCGTGGCCGCAAGTCCCGCGATGATTGCCACAACCTCATCTGCGATCTGAACCTGACCAAACTCTGCTTCATTTTCTATCACATAATTGGTTTCTTTTTCACTCATGCCAATGACCTCCTGTCCTGCATCGTATCCATTTAATAGCATTATTATACCAAAATTTCTACGTTTTGCAAAGGATATTTTATGAGCGCCCAAATTCCGACAGGAGAAGTCCTTTGTTTCTGTCCAGGGTCATGCCGATGCTCCAGCTGTTGATAAAGAGCAAAAGCGGTCTGCCTTTTAAATCTTTAATTTTCTTCATATCTGATGTTCCCACCAGCTTGTTCAGATCTATGTCGCTGTTTTCGATCCACCGGATATGTTCGTACGGCAGCATTTCCAGCCCGATTTCTACATTATACTCGTTTTCGAGGCGGTATTTCAAAACGTCAAACTGCAGCACCCCGACTACGCCGACGATGATCTCCTCCATTCCTGTGTTGTATTCCTGAAAAATCTGGATCGCGCCTTCCTGGGCAATCTGGTTGATTCCCTTTACAAACTGCTTTCTCTTCATCGTGTCGATCTGGCGCACCCGCGCGAAATGTTCCGGCGCAAACGTCGGGATTCCCTCATATCGAATCTTTTTGCCCGGAAGGCATACCGTATCCCCGATGGAGAAAATGCCCGGGTCAAACACTCCGATAATGTCCCCGGCATACGCCTTGTCCACGATATGGCGCTCCTGGGCCATCATCTGCTGGGGCTGGGAAAGGCGGAGCTTCTTGTCGCCCTGCACATGGTACACTTCCATCCCGGCGTCAAATTCTCCGGAGCAGATCCTCATAAAGGCGATGCGGTCGCGGTGCGCCTTATTCATATTCGCCTGAATTTTAAAGACAAAGGCGGAGAATCCTTCCTGTATCGGATCTACCATTCCGATATCCGCTTTTCTCGAGAGAGGGGAGGACGTCATCTTAAGGAAATGCTTCAAAAAGAATTCTACGCCGAAGTTTGTCAGAGCCGATCCAAAAAAAACAGGAGAAAGCTCTCCTTTGTCTACTTTTTCCTGATCAAACTCTGCGCTCGCCCCGTCCAGGAGTTCGATCTCCATATCCAGCTGCTCTTTTCTCTCTTCTCCGATATACTCCAGCAGCTCTTTGGAGTCGAGGTCATACTCTGTTGTCTCGCCTTCTTTTGTCCCTTTTTCTGTGTTGGAAAACGAAATCACCTTTCCCTCCGCGCGGTCAAACACGCCCTTAAATCCCTTTCCTGATCCGATGGGCCAATTGATCGGGCATGTCTCAATCCCGAGTTCCTTTTCAATCTCGTCTAAAAGCTCAAACGTGTCGTTGGCGTCGCGGTCCATTTTATTGATAAAAGTAAAGATGGGAATATGGCGCATCACGCACACCTTAAACAGTTTTCTCGTCTGCGCTTCCACGCCCTTCGACGCGTCGATCACCATCACGGCGGAGTCCGCGGCCATCAGCGTGCGGTACGTGTCCTCCGAGAAATCCTGATGTCCGGGCGTATCCAGAATATTGATGCAGAATCCGTCATAGTTAAACTGTAATACGGAAGAAGTCACAGAGATACCTCTTTCTTTTTCGATCTCCATCCAGTCAGAAACCGCATGGCGCGCCGTCGCCTTTCCCTTTACGGAACCGGCAAGATTAATCGCGCCTCCATAGAGCAGAAATTTTTCCGTCAGCGTTGTCTTCCCGGCGTCCGGATGAGAAATAATTGCAAATGTTCTTCGTTTTTTTATTTCCTTTGTAATATCGGTCACGTTCTCTCCTCCATATATGTGTTGCTTTCACTAAGCTTCCTTTTTCCATCTGCTATTCTAGCAAGCTTAAGAGCCTCTGTCAATCCTGGCAAAGGCTCTGACTGAAAAATCTGATTTTTTATTCTGAAATCGGGGTGATCACAATATTTTCCCCCGCGATTTCCGTCTTTCTCTTTACGATGTCTTCGATCTGCGCTCTCTGCGCGTCTGAGATCTCCGCCATGTTGATCACGACGTCGGCTGTCCCGTCCGTAATGCTGACGACTGAATCGGCGAAGCCTTTTGCCTCCAGCAAAAGCTCTGCGGCTGCCTCCCGCTCCGCGATATCGGTCATGACATTCATGCTGCTGACGGCTTCCTCTTTTTCCGCGTCACTGATATTTTCGTTGTTGATGACCTCCAGCAAAGTCTCCTTGTTTTTTGCCCGAACCTGTTCTCTTGTCAGCTTTGCTTCTGCCGCAAAGCTGGAGTTGCTTCCTGTGCTGGTAAGTACGGCTTCTCCCGGAATTCCCTCGATCTCGTCGCTGCTTGCCGTATCAAGGCTTTCCTCGTCCCCGTCCAGGCTTTCCACATCGACAAGCACGCCTGTATTGACCGCCGCATTCTCTGCCTCTGTCTCGAGAATGACGGCGTCATCCTGCGCAGAAGTCGGAGAGCTTTCCGGGTCAAATCCTGTCCCGGAAAAGTTCAGATATCCCGCAATCGCAATCATCACAGCAAGCCCGGTGATGACGATCTGATTCTTTTTCATGATGCGTTTCATCACTTCCTCCTTCTTAATTCATCTTCATTACTTTGATTTTATGCGCCTCCACCCCAAATAATGCTACCACGGCTTCTGTTATATTTTTTACGGTCACGGCGTTGTCTCCGCCTTCTGCCACAATCAGCACTCCCGCGATCTCCGGCTCTGTTACCTGGATGACATACGGCGTCTCGCTGCCGTCGCTGTTTTTTTCATAGACGGTCTCCTCTCCCGCTTCTCTCTGCGAGCTGCTGCTGCTTCCTCCCTGCCCGTCGCTCTCATCGGACGTCCGGTCTGTCAGAGGAATGTCCTTTTCCACAATCTTTTCCCCGGAGGAATAGTACGTAATCATCACCTCTGTTTTTCCAACCCCTTCTACCTGGCTTAGCACCTCCTGCAGTCTTTTTTCTCTGGAGTCTGCCAGCTGCTCCTGCGCCAGGATTTCATCCTGTTCTTGCTGCCGTTTTTCTCCATCGGAATCGGTCGGAAGGAAAATAACGGCGAGCAAAATTCCGCACAGCAGAAAAATAAAAAACTGATCTTTTTTTACATTCTGAAGCCGGTTTTGGAATACGTTCCATTTTTTCCCCATACGTCACTCCCACACCGTGATTTCAATCTGATTCCTGTCAAGTTCATAGACGTCCATAATCGTCTCATACAGTTCTTCTTTCTTTTCCTCCGTATTATTTTCTGAGGGAAAAAGCGGCGTCACCTCTAAAGAGACACAGATGGAAGCCTCCTTTGCGTCTTCGCCCATCTGCAGCTGCGTGCGAATCCCGGAGAGTTCAAATCCACATGCTTTTGCCGCCTCCCCCATCTGCGCTTCAAGTTCTTTCTCCCATGCCTCCTCCACTTTTTTTGTCCCAAGCTCCTCTAAGCCTTCCCATTTCATGTTCAGCTCCGAGAGCTGTCTTCTCAGCTCTTGAATCTGCAGCGTTTTTCCGAACGTCTCTTCGAGTGAAAAGACAGAAATAAGAGGTTTTAACACCATCAGCATGATCAGAAGCCCCGCATAAAAGTTGGCGTATTTTCGATACCCGGAATCGGGAATCAGATGCAGCAGCGCGCTGAGGATACAGATACTGCAGACAATGTTTTTGATCCACTGCGCCATATTGTCTCATCCTCCTCTCATAAACGCTGTCACCAGCGCAAGAGACACAAAAAACATCAGCCCTGTGGCGATGACAACCTTCAGCAGCAGCTCCGCTCCGTCTGCTGCGCTCTCCACGCACAGAGTCAGTCTCTTATCTGAGACAGGCTGGGTAATTGCCGCCAGAAAACGGTAAAGCACCGCGCACAGCGCAATCTGGATGAGCGGCAGCAGACAGATCATCGCCATAACCGCCATCCCCGCCGCCCCGACTGCGTTCTTGACAACCACCGCCGAGCCGAGCACGACCTCTGTCACAGAATTAAATACGTTTCCGACGCCTGGAATCGCTCCCGCCGCCTTGCGAAGCAGGGACGTCTTCAGCGTGTCAATCGCAGGCATGATCAGGCACTGTACCGTCTGCAGACCTATGACCGCCGCAGTCATCGTCTTGAGCGCCCACACCACAACCGTGCGGATCAGCTTCGGGAATTTTGAAAACCGGTCCTCCTGGTCGAGCCGATTTAAAACGGATATCATGACGTAAAGGTGAATGCCGGGCAAAACGGCGGCTTTTAAAATCCACTGCAAAACTGTGATCACCGCCAGCGTCAGTTCTGAAAACCCGGCCGCGCTCAGAGAACCGTTTGCAAAGGCGGCGGCGATCACATAAACCGGCAGAAGCGCTTTTAAAAACGCCGCCACCTGATCGACTGCCTCAAGGACAAAGGCTTCCATATTCAGAAAAGCTTTCAACAGGATCATAGCCAAAACCAGATAGATCAGATAAAAACTGACTTCTGCCGTCTGACTCTTTTCAAATACGTTTGTATAGTTTGTAAAGACAGCGGCAATCACGCTTAAAATCAGGATCTGTACCGCAGCCTGTTTTTGTCCTTCCAGATTTCCAAAACACATCTTCGCAATCTGAGTCCCGATCTCTCCTAAGTCAAACGGAATCTCTCCCTGGATCAGCTCTGCGACCAGCTCCCGAAAAGAAATCGCCTGTTCGCCGTCGAAAATTTCATCTATGCTCTCTTCTATCTCGTCGAAGGAGAGCTCATCGAGCGCCTCTTCTGCGCAGACGGGAAGTCTGCAAAGCAGCAGATACAAGATGATCATGGCAAGTTTGATCCAACCTTTCACACTGCCCCTCCCGCCTTTTATGTCATCGCAAATTTCTGGACCGTTTCTAAGATCGCTGCGAGAATGGGCGTGCTGAGCGCAAGGATCGACAGCTTCCCAAAAATTTCTATCTGGCCGGCCACAGCGCGGTACCCCGCGTCTTTGCAGATGTTTGCGGAAAAATCGGCGAGATACGTGATGCCTAAAATTTTCAGCAGCGATTTCAGGTACACATTCTGGAGTGTCAGATATTCTCCGAGGGATTGAAACGTCTGTGCGAGATACTCCAGTTTTTCTGTCAGAAAAAAGAAAATCAGCATACAAGCCGTGATGCTGATCAGAGTCGAAAACGCCGGTTTTACTTCCTTGAGCAAAACAGACAGAAAGACGCCTGCGATCCCGATCATCCCGATTTTCATCACATCCATAAAAGATCTCTCCTTGCCTTTATAAGTCAAACAGCTGGCGGATCGTTTCAAATAATTGCTGAATGTAGGGAAGCACCCAAAACAGCACAAGCAGAAGTCCGGCAAGACTCGTCAAAAAGGCGTGTTCCTCTCTGCCGCTGTGTTTGAGCACCTGACTTAAGACAGAGACTAAAATTCCCACTGCCGCAATTTTGAAAATGATATTCACACTCATGCTTTCACCCCTAAGCCAGCAGAATTACCAGAAAAAGTCCTCCCATAATTCCCAGACAATGATACACTTTCTCTTTTTCTCTGTACTCTTTTTCCGCCTCTTTGCGGACACTCTTCTGCTGTTCGAGGTACCCTTCAATCCCTTTTATCTGCATCTCCTGATCCAGATATCCAAGCTGTTCCCCCAGACGGTAAAGGCGCTCCAGATCCTCTCTCTTTAAGCAGAGATTTTTCAGCGTTTCTGCAGCGCAGTTTTGCATCGCCTCCCGGACAGACCGGTATGCAAGCTGCGCTGTCCGATCTCCCATCTCCCGGAAAAAGGAGCGGCACAGAGGGTCTGCCCGCATTCCCACATGCGCGAAGGCTTCCGGAAGCGTTGCCTTTGCGTACCGGATCTCCCCTTGCAGCAGCCTCATGCCCTCTTCCAGCTCCCATAGGATCCGTATTCTTCTTTTCAGTTCCCGCGCCGCCGCCGCTCCGATCCCGCAGCACGAAAAAAAAATCATTCCCAGACCGATCACTTTCAGCACACGCCAGCCCCTTCCCGATACAGCCTTGTCCCCCTCTCATCGAAGATTTCCTGGATCTTCCCCGGCTTTTTTCCCAAAATGACATAGCGCTCAAACACCTTGTGAGACACCATCTGCTGCAAAACCGGTTTTTTCTGGATATCCTCGATCGAATCGCCGTGGACCGTCGCTATCACCTTGCAGCCGCAGTTCATCACCGCCTCAATCGCCCTGCTGTCCTCATAGTCTCCAATCTCATCGACTGCGATCACCTGCGGCGACATCGACCGGATCAGCATCATCATCCCTTCTGCCTTTGGACAGCAGTCCAGCACGTCCGTCCGTATTCCCAGATCATTCTGCGGAATTCCCAGATACGATCCCCCTATCTCTGACCGCTCGTCCACAACCCCGACCGTCACCCCGTTTAAAAGCTTTGTTCCATTTGAGAGCTGCCGGATCAGATCGCGCAGAATTGTCGTCTTTCCGCCTCTTGGAGGGGAGACTAAAAGTGTGTGGCATATTTTTCCGCCGTCTATAATATAAGGCAGCAGGCAGTCCGCGCATCCTTTTTTTTCATGGGTCAGCCGGATATTCAAAAAAGAAATATATTTGATGCTTTTTATTCTCTTTCCCTCCATCACCATTTTGCCCGCGATCCCGATGCGGTGACCGCCCTCGATTGTCAGAAATCCCTGGCGGATCTCTTCCTCATACGCGTACAGCGAATAATGTGTGATATAGGAGATGGTCTCCATCATCTCCTGCTTTGTGATCAGGTATCCCTCCTCCTCTTTTTTCGTCAGCTCTCCATTCTCCGTCACAAAGTATTCCTCGCCGTCCGCCAGAATTAAAAAAGGCTTCTCTACTCTCATCCGGATTTCCTGGAGCATTTCTTCCTCTATATTCATCTTTTTTATGATAGAGCGAAGATTTTCCGAAAAGATCTGCATAAATTCTTTATGTATATTCATGT
Source organism: uncultured Eubacteriales bacterium (assembly GCA_963929865.1). Classification (GTDB taxonomy): domain Bacteria; phylum Bacillota; class Clostridia; order Lachnospirales; family Lachnospiraceae; genus JAGZHZ01. Next base: position 170,865 of record CAWVKK010000065.1, read on the forward strand.
TCTCACCCCTTCTATTCAATATATGAGGATGTCCATCTTTTCATTCATTTTCTGATCCGGAAATTTCAAAATGTCTGTTTGCCGCCGCACCGCGTTTCTTAAACAAAAAAAAGGATCGGTTGTCATTTTTTTCTTCTGACAACCGATCCTAATGAAATTCTACCATATCATACCTCTTTTTTTACTTTTTTTGCTTCAGTTTTCTTTTCGATTTCTATCTGCTTGAATTTCCTGATTTTTTAAGAAATTTTTTATTTGCTGATAATCCTACTGGAACCTTTTCTTTTCTCTATTTCTAATAGAACCATCTTTTTTATTTTTTCTTTTTTCTCAACTGCAGATCCATCTACTCTGCGAAAATTCAAGAATTCCGATTTCCTCTACTTTTTATCTGAAACGTTTTCTTTGAGTCTTCCTTTCCTTTTACTTTCTGTAAAAATTGTTTCTTTATTTTGTTTGCTTTTTTACTTTCTGTAAAAGGAACTGTAATTTACGTTGCTGGTGGTCTGTACCTCTCTTTCTTTTTTGATGTCTTTATTATAATAGAAGTTTCCCCTATTTGTCAAGTCTTTTTTAAAAATTTTTTAATATTTTCTTTTATCTTTTTTTATTTCTTTTTTAAAACAGACTATTTTCTTATTCTTTCAAAATAATTTTATAATAATATCCTTTTTTGACCGTTCCGCCGCCATAATTTATTGATTTTTGCCGTTATGGATTATATAATAAACATCAAAATAGGAATTCAGAAAGGAGAACGGCACTTTTCTCATCCGCTGCTTCCGGGGAGACTAGGTGCCTGATACAATTTTATGAAGAAAAAAATCGTTGTAGCTCTTGGTCACAGAGCGCTTGGCGTCACATTGCCGCAGCAAAAGGCTGCTGTAAAAAATTCCGCCAAAAAGCTGGCTGATCTGGTTGTCGAGGGATATCAGCTGGTCATCACTCACAGCAATACCCCTCAGCTCGGCATGATCCACACGGCAATGAATGAGTTTGCCAAAATGCACCCCGACTACACGTACGCTCCGATGTCTGTCTGCTCTGCCATGAGCCAGGGATATATCGGATACGACCTGCAGAACGCGCTCCGCGCAGAACTGTTGAACCGCGGAATCTGCAAGACAGTCAGCACGGTTTTGACGCAGGTTCTAGTAGATCCTTACGATGAAGCTTTCTATAAACCCGTCAAAGTCATCGGCCGTTATCTGACGGCTGAGGAGGCACAGATCGAGGAGCAGAAGGGAAACTACGTCATCGAGGAGCCTGGAAAAGGCTTCCGCCGCATTGTCTCCTCCCCGACTCCAAAGGATATTATCGAGATCGACGCGATCCGCGCTCTCGTCGGCGCCGGACAGATCGTTATCGCGTGCGGAGGCGGCGGTATCCCTGTCCTGCAGCAGGGAAATGAGCTCAAGGGAGCCAGCGCCGTCATCGAAAAGGATTTGATCAGCGGAAAATTAGCAGAGCTTCTCGACGCAGATCTCTTAATGATTCTGACCAACGAGGATCAGGTCTGCATTCAGTACCGCTCCGAGCACCCGCAGCCCCTGTTCCATGTGACGGCGGACGAGATCAAGACACATATCGCCAATCAGGAGTTCGGCGAGAACGCCATGCTCCCCAAGATGGTAGCCTCTGTCGCTTTCGTCTCCAAGAAGCCGGGAAAAACCGCGATCATCACTTCCATCGACGCTGCCATGGATGCTCTCCATGACAAGACCGGAACGATTATCACCGCTTAGCGCGGGCGAAAAGGGCGCAAAAAAAGAGACGCCCCGGCAAAATCAGGTCAAAACTCGGAAGCCTGAATTTGACGGGATCGTCTCTTTTTTTCTCCCTGCAGGTTATGCCGTACAGGCAGCCTGCAGGTATATATGCTGAAGCTTTTTTATCTTATCAGCAAACGCCCTGAGCCAGCATTGCGTCTGCTACCTTTTCAAATCCTGCGATGTTTGCTCCTACTACGTAGTTGCCTTCTGCGTTGTAGCGTTTTGCCGCGTCATCCAGATTATGGAAAATGTTTACCATGATCGATTTCAGTTTAGAATCTACCTCTTCAAATGTCCAGGACATTCTCTCGCTGTTCTGTGACATTTCCAGCGCGGATGTCGCTACGCCGCCGGCGTTGGAAGCTTTTCCAGGTGCAAATAAGATGCCGTTTTTCTGCAGATATTCTGTCGCATCCAGAGTGGTAGGCATGTTTGCTCCCTCTGCAACCGCATAGCATCCGTTTGCAACCAGCGTCTTTGCGTCCTCTAATGTCAGCTCGTTCTGTGTCGCGCACGGCAGAGCGATATCGCATTTTACGGTCCATACGCCTTTTCCTTCGTGGTACTGTGCGTTTGGACGATATTTTGTATACTCTGTCAGACGGGCGCGTTTTACTTCTTTGAGGTCTTTTAATACGGCGAGGTCAATTCCGTCCGGATCGTAAACCCATCCGGTAGAGTCGCTGCATGTCACAACCTTTGCGCCTAACTGCTGTGCTTTTTCAATAGCGTAGATCGCAACGTTTCCTGCTCCGGATACGCAGATCGTCGCTCCTTTGATGTCTTTTCCATTGCATTTTAACATCTCTTCTGTGAAGTAGAGCAGACCGTATCCTGTTGCCTCTGTTCTCGCTAAAGATCCGCCGTAGGACAATCCTTTTCCTGTCAGAACGCCTTCGTATAAGCCTTTGATTCTCTTATACTGTCCGAACATATATCCGATCTCTCTTGCTCCTGTTCCGATGTCGCCTGCCGGAACGTCTGTGTCAGCTCCGATATATTTGCACAGCTCTGTCATGAAGCTCTGGCAGAATGCCATCACTTCTCTGTCTGATTTTCCCTTTGGATCAAAGTCGGAACCGCCTTTGCCGCCGCCGATCGGAAGTCCTGTCAGAGAGTTCTTGAAAATCTGCTCAAATCCTAAGAATTTGATAATTCCCAGATTTACAGAAGGATGAAGGCGCAGACCTCCTTTGTATGGTCCGATTGCGCTGTTGAACTGTACGCGGTAGCCAGTGTTGACATGAACCTGTCCTTTGTCATCTACCCACGGCACGCGGAATTTAAACTGTCTTTCCGGGTTGACCAGTCTCTCCAGCAGAGCCTCTTTTCTGTATTTTTCTTCGTTTGCCTCAATGACTACTCTTAAAGATTCCAGTACCTCTTTTACTGCCTGGTGAAATTCCGGTTCTGCCGGATTTTGTTTTACGACTAAGTCGATGACTTCATCTACGTATGACATTTGCTGTTCCTCCTTAAAATTACATTTTTTCTTATCTTCTCGCCTTTTACTCTTTAAAGATGTCAAATTGTCCTGTGATTTCCTGTTTTTAAAAAGCAAAAAAGGACTCCAAAAACAATTCAGCGGAATTTCCCTTCCCCTAAATTTTTCTGACGCCCTTGTCGCTCTTTATTATATTCGTTTTCTTTTAAATATGCAAGCCTTTTTTTACAATTTTTACCCTTTTTTCTCCGGCAAGCCTGAACGCTTTTTTCTTTTTGCCGCATAAGCAGAACGATAAGCCGGGTTATGTCTTGAATGATCATCTATCTAGACCTGCTGTCGCCAGCAGGTTCCAGCGACCTACCTAAAGCTGACGGGCCGCCATATGCTTTTTTTCGGTCTTGCTTCGAATGGGGTTTACATATGCCCCTCCTGTTGCCAGAAAGGCGGTAGTCTCTTACACTGCCCTTCCACCCTTACCAGCCTAAGCTGGCGGTATATTTCTGTTGCACTATCCTTAGAGTCGCCTCCACCAGACGTTATCTGGCATCCTGCCCTGTGAAGCCCGGACTTTCCTCGTATGACACCTTTCGTCTTGTCATCCGCGATCATTTATTCTACTTATGCCGCATCAAATTTTAGCACGAAAAACGTTTCTTGTAAATATTTAATTTTTTTATGTCTTCTGATCTCTCAGACGCTGAAGCAGCTTCCCCCGATAAATTCCCGTAAAATCGAGTTTTTCGGCACGCTTTCTCCCGGAATTCCGACAAAATAGTCTAAAAACTTCAGCAGCCTCTTTGCCTCCTGATATTCCGGCTCGTCTTGCCCAATCCCGAACAGGAGAGGCTCTGCATACACTTTAAGGACTGCAAGCTCGTAGATCAGCGCCGAGTTAAACATCACGTCCGCCTGTTCCTGGTACGGAAAGATATACGCTTCCTCCCCTCGCCCCACCGAAGGCCACATCGCAATCGTCCCTTTCGCCGAGGTTCCCCTTGTCCTTGCGTCCCGTATGATTCTTCTTAAGAGCCGTCCGTCTGTCGTCGGAATCCTGTTGTGTTCATCGACATTCAGCTGAGTCAGCCCGCTGATATAAATCTTAAACTTTTCTTCTTTTGGAAGCCGGTACGTCATCTTGTCGTTCAGCCCATGGATTCCCTCGATCACCAGCACATCCTCCGGACCGATCTTTAAGTATTTTCCGCGGTATTCCCGTTTTCCCGTTTTGAAATTGTAGTACGGCAGCTCTACTTTTTCGCCCGACAAAAGCCGGATCATCTGGTCGTTGAACAGTTCCACGTCAAGCGCCTCAAGGCACTCAAAATTCCGGTTTCCAAACGCGTCAAGCGGCGTTTTATCCCGGTCTATAAAATAGTCGTCGACCGGGACAGGGTGCGGTCTGAGTCCGTGCGCCAGAAGCTGCACGGCAAGGCGGTGGGAAAACGTCGTTTTTCCGGACGAGGACGGTCCCGCTATGAGTACGATTCTAGCCCCTTTCTGTGCGATCTGTTCTGCAATCTCCCCGATCTTCTTTTCCTGCAGCGCTTCCTGGCACAGGATCAGCTCATCTATATTTCCGTTTACGATCCGGTCGTTTAAAGCCGCCACATTTGGCACGTTCAGCATTTCTCCCCACAAAAGCGTCTGCTTCTGTACCTCAAAAATCTTTTTCCGGGGCGAAAAAGGCGTCATTTTTTCGGGATTTCCCATCCACGGAAAGAGAAGCACAAACCCTTCGTCGTATAAAACCAGATCAAAATATTTCAGATAAGAAGTGTCCGGAACCATGTAGCCATAAAAGTAGTCTTCAAACCCGTCAAGGCTGTAGATATTGACGTTTGAAACTCTCCGGTACTTCAGCAGCGCCTCCTTGTCGTACATGCCATATTCATGGAACAGCCGCATTGCCTTGTACGTCTTTTCCCCTCTCTTTTGAATCGGAAGTTTTCTCTGCACAAGCTGCCTCATCTTCTGCCTGACATTCTCTAAAAACGCTTCGTCCAGCGTCACTTTTCCTGTCACCGTGCAGTAGTAGCCGCTTCCGAGGGAAAAATGGATGCTGATTTTTTCGATGTTCTCTCTTCCCGCCGCCTCATACATCGCCCTGAGCATCAAAAGCGTCACGCTTCTTCTGTACGTGTCATACCCCGTCTTTTCCGCTGTCGTGATAAAACGGACGGCGCAGTCTGTTTCGATCCTCTTATTCAGCTCAAACAGCTTATTGTCTGCCTGCGCCAGGACAATGTCATGCTTTTCTTTCCCCGCAAACTCTTTTGCCGCATCAAAGAATGTGGTTCCCGGCGGATACTGTCTTTTCTCCTCCCCGATCTGTACCGTAATCCAACTCTGACTCATACCTTCCCTCCTGATCAGACCATCCAAAATGGAATCTGGAATGGCTCCTTCTTCACAGTCAGAGCGGGAAATTCCTTTTTCAGCTCCCGCTCCACCTGATCGATAAAAATGTGTTCGGTCCCGTAATGTCCCGCATCGATCACGGCAATCCCCTGCGCTGCCGCGTCAATCCCCGTATGGTGGTCGATGTCCCCTGTAACCATGACATCCGCTCTCGCTTTTATCGCGTCGGAAATCATGCTTTTTCCTGAACCGGGCAGAACCGCCGCCCGTCTGACCTTCTTGTGCGGGTCGCCGAATACCTTGACCTCCCTTAAAGAAAACGCTTTTTTTACGAGATCGGCGTACTCTTGCAGCGCCATCTCTTTTCTCAGATCCCCCACTCTTCCGTATCCCTGCGTTTGTCCAGTCTGCGAATCACAGTAGGAAACGCTCAAAATCTCACTTGACTGTAAATCCAGGCATTCTGCGCTCAGCTGCGCCATCTTGGCCACGTCATAATTTGTGTGGGCTGCGTAGCAGCAAAGCTTTTCCTCAATCATGCGGATCACTCTGCGCCCGATAAAGTGATCTGCCCTCACAGATTTAAGTCCCGAAAAAAGCAGAGGATGGTGCGTGATCAGCAGATCAGCCCCTTCCCGCACTGCATGGTCGATCACTTCGTCCGTCGCGTCCAGGGCGAGATAAACCGTATGGATTTCCTGCTCGATATCTCCTGCCTGCAGTCCCGGATTGTCCCAGGAAGCCGCCAGTTTCAGGGGGTAAAGCTGTTCCAGCTTTTCGATAATTTCTTTACATTTCATACTCGTCTTTCCTTTCTGTTTTTTCTTTCTACGACAGAATCCTTTTTTTTGCCTCACAGATCAGCTCAAGCTTCTCTTCGATTTCTCTTTGCCGTTGAAGTGTTTTTACGGTATTCTTCTCTTTGAGCTGTTCCTCTACTGTCCGATAAATCCGTTCTTCCTGTTCTAAAAAGGCCAGAAGGCACGGATCTTTTTTCTGCAGCAGGTATTTCCCATACAGCCGCTCCATGTGAGTCCACGGCTCCATTTTTCCGGGCACTGCCCGCATCATCGGGTAATATTTTCCTTCTTCCTCTACCATATTTTCCTCTGTGATCCGATATTCCTGTTCCTGCAAAAACCGGCGCACCTCGCAGATTTCTGACTGGGGCTGCAGAATCAGTTCCTTTACGCCTTTTAAGCGTTCCTCTCCTGCTTTTAAAATCCGTATCGTCAAAAGCCCGCCCATCCCTGCGATCACGACGGTGTCCGCTTCTCCTTTCTGTAATTTCTCCAGCCCGTCTGAGCGTCTTGTCTGAATCTGATCTTCTAATCCGTAAAGGCGGATATTATCTCTTGCCCTGGCAAGCGGTCCTTCTTTTATGTCCATCGCGACGGCTGATTTTATGGTTCCCTGCCGCACTAAAAAAATCGGAATATACCCGTGATCCGTTCCGACGTCCGCAAGGCGTCCCCTCTCTTTTACCATGGAAGCCACCGCCGATAATCTTTTTGATAACTGCAATGATGTTCTCCTCTCTTTTATTTTCTATCCGGCAGATGAATCGCTGTATTCGCAAGCCCCTGCATTTTTCTTTTATCTGCCACTATCTTCTGAAGCCCTGCCAGATCTGTCGGGTCAAGCGTGGCGGTCCGGTGGGAGAGACTGTTTTCCATCACCTTTGCGATCGTCTCTTTTATAGCTTTTTCAAGGCTTTCCTTTGTCTCCGCCGGAAGCGCCGCATGAAACAGCTCCGCCGCCTGGCGCTGCTGCCCGGCGTCCTTAAAATGATCCAGGATCTTAGCAGGGTTTACCCGTCCTTGTTCCAGCTGTCCGTAAAGCATCTGCGCCACGGTGCGGGAAAGCTCCTCCGTAAAATCCTCCGGCGTGACGTACTGTTTTACCGTCCCGAACAGATCCGGATATTCCATCAGGCACGTCAAGAGCAGTCTCTGCGCCTTTTTGATGCCCTCGCCTTTTTCCGGCGTCTTTCTCTGTCTTTTGTCCGTTTCCGCTTTCGGCACATATCCCTTCATGGCGAGCTGATTGACCATTTTTCTTAAACTCTCAAAGCCGACTCCATACTGTACCGCAATCGCCTCAATGTAATTTTCTCTCTCCAGCTCCTGCTCAAATTCCATCAGCCTTGCGGCGACCTCGCGGAAAAATTTTGTCTTGCTCTGCGGATCCGACATCTGATAATTTTTCTCCAGAACAGATATCTCAAACAGAAAGCTGTTCTGCGCTTTTTCGATTCTCTCCTGAAATTTTTCGGCCCCCTGTGCTTTTATGCACTCGTCCGGATCTTTGTATGGCTCCATGTGCAGTACTTTTACGGAGATTCCCGCCTTTTTCAGAATCGGTATCGCGCGCAGCGCGGCCTTCGTCCCCGCCTCGTCGCTGTCGTACGTCAGAATCACTTCCTCGGCATACCGCCTGATCAGAGCCGCCTGCTGCGCGGTCAGCGCGGTCCCCAAAGACGCAACCGCATTTGTAAAGCCTGCCTGGTGCATGGAAATCACATCCATGTAGCCCTCGCACAGCAAAACATATTTTTTCCGGGACGTCCTGGCCACATGCAGACCATACAGATTCCGGCTCTTGTCAAAGACGATCGTCTCCGGGGAGTTTAAATATTTCGGCTTTGCGTCCCCCATCACTCTTCCGCCGAATCCGATCACTCTTCCATGGACGTCCTGAATTGGAAACATGACGCGGTTCCAGAATTTGTCGTACATTCCATGGCGCTCGTCGACGTTCATCAGCCCCGACTCCTTAAGCAGCGCGTCGGAAACGCCCTTCGTCTTCAGATACCGGTACAGATCGCCGCTGTACTTGCCTGCGAAGCCAAGTCCAAAGCTTTTTATCGTCTCCGCGCTGAGTCCGCGCTCTTTTAAGTACGCCATCGCCTGCGCTCCGCTCTCTGAGCGGAGCTGATAGTAGTAGTAGTTTGCCGCCTGCCGGTTCACGTTTAAAATCTGCGTCTTTAGATCCTGCTCCTGGCGCATCTGCCCGTTTCTCTCCTCAGACGGCAGCTCGATCCCCGCGCGGTCCGCCAAAACCTTCAGCGCCTCGGGAAAGGTATAGTTTTCATATTCCATGATAAAAGTAAATACATTTCCCCCCGCCCCGCATCCGAAGCAGTGGTACATCTGCCTGTCCGGATTGACCGAAAAAGACGGTGATTTTTCATTGTGAAACGGACACAGCCCAAAATACGAGCTTCCTTTTCTCTGCAGTTTTATATAGCCGGATATGACGTCGACAATATCATTTCGAAGCCGTATCTCTTCAATCAAATCTTCTGAGTAATGCATAGCCCTGCCCTTCCTTTTTTCTCAAAATTTCTTTGCGGTCCATACTGTTTATTATAATAGCGCGCGCCAAACTATTTCAACCTTTCTTTTTTTCTTCCAGGAAATGATTTTTGCCGTCTGTGAATATCCGGATGCCTCCGCTGTCTTTTGTCATTTTGACCTGCGCCTCCATCTCGTGCAGTCTCGCAAGCAGTTCCGGGTGCGGATGTCCGTAGGCGTTGTTCTGTCCGCAGGAGATCACCGCCAGCCGCGGGTGTGTCTGGCGCAGAAATTCTGCCGTCGTGGAAAATGCTGACCCGTGATGCGCCACCTTCAGCACGTCGACCGGTTCAAGCAGACCGCTCTGGATCAGCCGCTCCTCCCCCTTTCCTTCCAGATCTCCCGTAAACAGCGCGCTAAAATCCTCGTAGCGCAGCAGCAGAACCATAGAATCACTGTTTTCTTCTCCGCTGGTTTCTCCTCCAAACGGCGCCAGGCACGCAATTTCCAGTCTGCCCTGCGTCAGTTTTTTCCCGCTCTCCATATACCGCACGGCAATGCCATTGCGGCTTGCCAGATTTTCTATCAGCAGATGTAAGTCTGTCTTTTTTTCGCGGTACGGCAAAAACAGATTCTCTATGGAAACACCGTTTTTGTTTCTCCCATCCCATGAAGGCTGATACGTCTGCAGTACCTCGAGCAACCCGCTGATATGATCCATATCCGTGTGGGTGACAAACCATCCTTTTACACTGCCAATCCCCTCCGATTTCAGATACGGTTCTATGCAGTACGTTCCGATTTCGCTGCGAGAGCTGCTCCCGCCGTCGATCAGATATACGCCTTTTTCGCCGTTTTGAATGCAGATTCCGTCTCCTTGCCCTACGTCGAGCATCGTAACTGCAAGGCGGTGGTCAGGAATCTTTCCGATTATTCCGATCAGAAGCGCCGCGCTGATCAGCCACGCAGGCTTTTGCCGCGCTTTCCGCAGCCGCCCCACCACGCTTAAAAACAGAATCAGACATCCGTAATAGCAGACAATCTGCCATGTCTTTGGGCTTCCCGGTCTCCAGATTCCAAAGGGAAACTCTGCCGCAAGCTCTGCCGTCTTTTCATACAGTCTCAGCAGATAATGCGCCGGCGCAGAGCATATGACCCCCAGCGGCGTGCAGAAAAGACCTGCGGTCATGCCGGCGATCCCAGACACCATCACAATCTGGACGCTTGGGATTACAAACAGGTTGAGTCCCAGTCCGAACACCGAATATTCGCCGAAGAACCGCAGGCTGACCGGCAGCGTCGCAAGCGACACGCACAGCGACGCCCGCATCGTCTTTTTTGCGGAATGCTCTTTTTCTTTTTTCCACGTCTGATCCATCTTTGGCAGGATCACGGCAAGTCCCGCCACCGCTCCAAACGACAGGAGAAATCCTGCCTGTCCTAAGCATTGCGCGTTTGCGCCAAGCGCAAGGATGCCCGCCAAAGCCAAAGATGAGAGCGCGTCATACGTCTGCCCGGACATCTCCGCTCCCAGGTACATAAAAAACATGACGACCGCGCGCACCGCCGAAATGCTCATGCCGGTCATGACGGCATAGCATCCCATCACGCTCATCCCCAAAATGCCTGCGCTCCAAAAGGGAAGTCCTATTTTTCTCAAAATCCGGTAAAAAGCCATTCCAATCATGGAAATGTGGAGTCCGGAGATCGCCAGAATATGAGAAATTCCGCCTTTTTGATAGCTTTTTTTCTGTTCTGGAGTCAGAGCGCCTTTTTCCCCTAAAATCATGGCGTTTAAGACCGCGGCGTCCTCTTTGCGGTTCACGCGGCAGATACTGTCTTTGAGAGCCTGCTTTGCCCCCTCCAGCGCGCGGAGAATGGGCGGCGCGGGCGAGATCACGCTTTCGACCGCCGCGCTGTACAGGATAAGTCCCACTTTTTGCTGTTCATAATACGATTTCTGGTCAAACTCTCCCCAGTTGGACGGCTCTTGCGGGAGCGAGACTGCGCCGCTTACCTGCACGGTTGTTCCGATGTGCCACTGTTTTTTTTCTTTGATAAAAACGACTGCGTGTTTGGAATATTGGAAGTCCGACTGTGACTTCACTTTGATTTGATTTAGATATAATAGAATTGTATTTTCTTTCCATTCCTGCCGGTAAATCTGACCCTCCAGCCGGATGGTTTGCCCCTCTTTTATCCAGGGAGGCGGCTGCTCTTCTTTGATCAGCCCGCCTCCCTTTGCGGCAAGAAGAAGCAAAAACCAGATCAGGAATGCTGTCCATAACGGACGTTTACTCATTTTGCATCTCCTCCTGCGTCACCTTTCTCATCAGGTAATCGACGCCGACTCTTTGCTTCTCTTCTTCCGTCTTGATCAGATCCTCCCTTTTTTCCAGCGGCTGCGACAGATCGATCGTATCCAGGTAATAGCTGTGCGTATCCCCTGCAATGTTGATCTTGACGGCTGTCACGCCGTTTAGCTCGCACAGAGTATTGACGACCGCATAGATACTCGTGTCGGGGAGAACCCCCTCTGTCTGTGTGTTGAATTCTGCGCTGAAATTTACGGTGCACAGACCATCCTCAATTCTTGAGCTGAGGACCTGCGTGTCAGGCGAAATGACAGAGAGCAGATCCTTCTTTTTTGTGCCGGCGATTATCTCCTTTAAGACGACCTGCGTTTTTTCGGAGCTGGTAGAATAGTGAATCTTTCTTGTCTCTTTCTTAAGTCTTCCTTCGCTGTCCGCAAAGTAAAACGGATAGTCCATGGACTCAAAGCCTTCCACGCCAAGCTCCTCCGCTTCCACAAAGCTTCTCGCCGTCATGGTTGAGATTTCTTCTCCGTAAGCGTCTCTAAGCGGTTCCCCCGCCACAGTAATCTGAACGCTTCGGATCCCGGAAATCTGAGTCATCGTTTTGACAAGCGAAGCGCGCGTCAAAATCTCCTGCGTATTTGACAGCTCCCGGTACGGTCCGTCAAAATCCACGGTCAGTCTGCCGTCCGTCAGCTCATATGACGCCACGGAAACAGTCTGAGGCTTCGCGCTGACTAAGTTTTCCCTTTCCGGGGTTTCCTGCCATTTTTCCATCAGCTCCTGTACAAGCGTTTCCGGCTGATCCGACTGGGAAAGATAGCTTTCTGCCTGCAGCCCGTCTTTTTCTGCACTTTGATAATAGATCAGATATCCCTCTTCCTGTGTTTCCTCTCTCCTGCATCCTCCAAGCAGCAGCGCTGCGAGGATCAGACATAAAAAGCTTTTTCGTATTTTCATTGACTTCTCCGCCTATTCCACATAATTGAGCGGTATACGTACTGTAAATGTCGTTCCTTCGCCCTCTTTGCTGTAAACCTTGATCGCTCCTCTGTGCATCAAAATCGCGTTTCTCGTGATCGCAAGACCCAGCCCCGTTCCTCCGATTTCCCTTGAATGCGATTTATCCACCCGGTAAAAGCGCTCAAAAATATGCTCCTGGGCTTCCTCCGGAATCCCGATGCCGGAGTCCTCAATCTTTACATAGAAGTACTTGTGGTCTACATTTAGGGAGATGTGAACCCACCCTTCGTCTTTGTTGTATTTAATCGCGTTTTCCACCAGGTTCGACAGCGCAAGCGTCAGCTTCATCTCATCGACCTCCGCCGTCACCGGCCGAAACGTCTCCATGACTAAATCAATGCTTCTTTTATCGGCAATCGGGCGCAGCCTTTTTAAAATCAGCTCCAGAAGTTCGTTGATATTTGTCGGCTGAATATGGATGTCTCCCGATTTTTTATCCATCTTTACCAGGGAGAGCAGGTCATTGATGATTTTGTTTTCCCGGTCGATCTCCTCGGACATATCCTTCATAAATTCCTGGTACAGTTCAATCGGCGCCTCCGGCTGCATCAGAAGGGAGTCGGCGAGTACCTTCATCGATGTGATCGGCGTCTTGAGTTCGTGCGACACATTCGATACAAATTCCTGCCTGGAATCGTCCAGCTCTTTCATCCGCGCCATCATCTTGTTGTACGCGTCCGTCAGCAGCCTGGTCTCTGTGTAGTCGGGAAGAGAAATGCCCTCATCCTCCACACTTGTAGAACTCTCCTCCAGAAATTTTGTCACCTTTCTGAATGGCTTTACCAGCATCCTGGACATATAAAACGCGAACAGAATGATCAGGACGATCACGCTCCACTGGAGAATCCGCACATTTTTGTTGAGCAGCTTTGCCGAGGTCTGAATGTCCGTAGTCGGAAAGCTGATCACCATAATGCCCTCCACGCTGTTTGTGTCCTCGTCGACGACCGGGAGCATGATCTGGGCAGTTTCGTTTCTGTAAAAGGTTGTGTTGATCCCGGAAAAGCAGTCGATCGCCTCCTCCGAGATGAGAAATCTGCCCTCGTCGATCCCGTATGTGTCCTTCACAATGCGGAAATCTTTGTCGACCACCAGAACCCTTCCGTCGTACAGCCTTGCCAGCTGGGCAAGCTCTACGTCTACAATCTCAGACTTTTCTCCTTCCAGATATCCGGTGTCAATCAAATCAGCGGAAATCTGCGCGCACTGATTCCGGATCATCGCGCTGTGGCGGTCCAGCATCTGTTCCTGGTGGCTGTAGAGCATTCCATATTTCAAAATAAAGAGAGGAATCATTCCTCCCAAAATAAAAAAGACAAAAATGCGAAACTGAAGACTTTTTCTGAAATCTCCCATCGTGTGGAGATATGTTCTAATGCTGGAAATAGTAACCAACTCCCCATTTCGTATGTACATACTTCGGCTCGCTTGGATTTGCCTCAATCTTCTCTCTCAGCCTTCTGATATGCACATCCACCGTTCTGACATCCCCTGGATATTCGTATCCCCAGACAATATTCAGCAGATTTTCACGGCTGAACACTTTATTCGGGTTAAACACAAGCAGCTCCAGCACGTCGAATTCTTTTGCCGTCAAATTGATCTCTTTGCCGCCGATTGCGACTCTTCTTCCCTCACAGTCCAAAACGAGATCTCCGACTTCGATATATTTCTTCTTATTCTCCGCCGCCGCTTTTTTCGCCGTGCGCCGCATGATTGCTTTGATTCTTGCTTTGACCTCTAAAATGTTAAACGGCTTTGTGATATAGTCGTCCGCGCCGTATTCCAGTCCCAGAATCTTATCCATATCATCTCCCTTTGCCGTCAGCATTACGATCGGCATGGTTGAAAACTCCCGAATCTGCTGGCACACTTCAAATCCCGTCAGTTTTGGCAGCATCACGTCGAGCAGCATGATGTCGTACTCTCTTTCTTTCGCCATCCGAACGGCTTCCTCCCCGTCATAAGCGCAGTCTACTTCCATGCCGTCCTGCTCAAGACTGAAGCGAATCCCTTTTACGATCAATTTCTCATCATCAACAACTAGAACCCTTTTTGCCATATAACTTTCTCCTTAAATTCAACGGACCATAATCTTGTCTTTTATTTTTTCAAAAATAGATTCTTTTATCCCAGATACGTTCTTTAGTTCCTCGATGGTCTGAAACCTCCCGACCTCTTCCCGGTATGCCAAAATTGCTTCCGCTTTTGCCTCTCCGATACCAGGAAGTTCCATCAGCTGTGCTTTGTCTGCGCGGTTGAGATCCAGAGTCTCTTCTTGCGCTTCTGGATAGCCCTGACTTTGTGCCTGCTCTTTTGTCAGAATTCTGATCTGATCCCCGTCTTGCAGCTTCTGCGCAAGATTGATTTCATCCGGCGCGGCGTCCGCAAGGCAGCCGCCGGCTGCGCTGACCGCATCGATGATCCTCGACGAGACCGGCAGCTCATAGACGCCGGGAGACTTGACCGCGCCGCACACATGGACCAGCACCGTCTCCTCCGTCTGCTTTTGCTGTGTCTCCGTCTCCCGATATGGCGTCTCCTCTTCCGTCTCCCAGGAAAGCTCCATGGTTTCTTTCTGACACCCGCTCAGCATCAGTCCCGCTAAAATCCATAAAAAATTTTTGAAAAATCTCTTTGTTTTCACACACTTTTCTCCTTCATAGAATTCAATTCTACAAAGTCCTCCTCGTGCGTCTCTTTCATTGTATCGGAAAATGGAAACAATTACAATAGTTTTTTCTCACTTTACCATTTAAAGACAATGACCCCCGCGATTGCCACCGCCATCCCGATCACCTTTCTCCATTCCAGCGGCTGTTTTTCCACTCCAAACAGACCGGCAAGCTCAATGACATACGCCACAATCAGCTGCGCAATCACGATCAGCATCGCCGCCCGCGCCGGTCCGAGACTGTCCATACTCTTGATCACCGTGACGGTGATAAACGCCCCGATAACGCCTCCAAGCAGCATGTATTTCGGCTCCACCCAAAGGATTTCCAAAGGGTTTTGTCTCCCCGAAAAAAACCACATTGCAGTACAGACTGCAAGCGCCGACAGCTGTACAAATCCGCTTGAGATCCAAAGACTTGTCTGTTTTGTCACCTCTGTGTTAAAGACGCCCTGTACGCTCATCAGCGCTCCGGAAAGCAGTGCAATTAAAATACCCCACATAACAATCTCCTTTTTTCTTTTTATTATGCGCGGATTTTTTCTCAAACATACAGATGGCTGCAAAGCATTCTTCCGCCCGGCAGCCATTTTTTTCTCACTGTTTTCTTCCTTTTTCTCTGCTGTCAAAAACTCTTTTTCAGTTTTTCCGTCATCTCGTCGATGTGCTCCTGCGTGATGATCAGCGGCGGCACAAAGCGCAGCACATTTTCTCCGGCGGAGAGAACGATCAGCCCGTTGTCGAGCGCTTTTTTGATGATCTCTCCGACCGGTCTTCCCTCGACCGCGATCCCCTGCATCAGCCCTTTTCCTCTTCTCTCTTTCAGGAAATCGTACGATTGCACCAATTCATCAAGTTTCTTTTCGAAATAAGGCGTAATCTGCCGCACATGCTCTACAATATTTTGCTCTTTGAAGAGGTCGAATACCTCCGAGACCGCCGCGCAGGCGAACGGATTTCCCCCGTATGTCGTCCCGTGGTCTCCCGAAGCCAGAGACGACTGCGCCGTTTTTTCGTTCAGCAAAAACGCTCCGACCGGAACGCCGCATCCAAGCGCTTTTGCGCATGTCATGATATCAGGGGAAACCCCGTAGCCCTGCCATGCAAACATCTCTCCTGTCCTTCCCATTCCGCACTGAATCTCATCCAGGATCAAAAGGATATCGTTTTTCTCGCAGATTTCTTTGACGCCCTCAAGAAACGCCCTGTCTGCGGGGTAAATGCCGCCCTCCCCCTGAACCGTCTCTAAGATAACTGCGCACGTCTTTTCGCTAACCTGCGCTTTTACGCTGTCAAGATCGTTAAAATCCGCAAATTTCACGCCTCCCATCAGCGGCCGGAACGCTTCCTGATAGTGCGGGTTTCCGGTCACAGACAAAGCCCCGATGCTTCTTCCGTGGAATGAATGGTTCATGGCGATGATCTCGTGATCCGTATGACCGTCCTTATTGTACGCATATTTTCTTGCCGCCTTGATGGCGCCCTCGATCGCCTCTGTCCCGCTGTTTGTAAAGAAGACCCTGCTCATTCCGGACGCCTCTGTCAGCTTTTCCGCCGCCTCGATGGCGGGGATATTATAGTACAGATTCGAGGTATGGATGATTTGATCTATCTGTCTCTTCAGCGCGTCCTGATACTTTGCGTTGCCGTATCCAAGCGCGAACACCGCGATCCCGGCTCCGAAATCCAGATACCGCTTCTGGTCCACGTCCTCCAGATAGACGCCCTCTCCTCTCTTTAGGACAACCGGAAACCGGTTGTAGGTGTGCAGAATCACCTTCTCGGCGCGTTCGATATACTCCTGTGTTTTACTCATTTTCTGTCTCCTCCTGATCTCCAATAATCGCCGTCCCAATCCCGTGATCGGTGAAGAATTCCAGCAGCAGGCTGTGTTCCATTCTTCCGTCTAAAATATGGACTCTCGACACGCCTGCCTTGATGGCGTCGATACAGTTTTGCAGCTTCGGGAGCATTCCGCCCCCTGCCATGCCGGAGGCCAAAAATGCCTCTGCCTCCGGCACATTCATCCTGGAAATCAGGCTTGTCTTATCCATCGGATCTTTATAGACGCCCTCGATATCTGTCAAAAAGGCCAGCTTCGCCGCTCCCATCGCCGCCGCGATCGCACATGCCGCGTCGTCGGCGTTTACGTTATACGAATAAAATCCCTCGTCTGATCCGATCGGGCACACAACCGGGACAAGGTCATTGTCCAGGAGCGTGTGCAGCAGCTTTGTGTTTACGGTCTCAATCTCTCCGACAAAACCGATATCCTGTCCCTTGGCATATTTTTTCTTTACCCGCAGAACGGAGCCGTCCTTTCCGCTGATCCCGACCGCGTGGACTCCCACTTTCTCCATCATGGAGACGAGCCCTTTGTTGACCCGGTTAAGCACCATCTCGGCGATCTCCATCGTCGCCTTGTCCGTGACGCGCAGTCCGTTGACAAAGCTGCTCTCGATGCCGACCTTACCGCACCATTTTGTGATCTCCTTGCCCCCGCCGTGGACAATGATCGGGCGGAATCCGACCAGCTTCAGCAGCGCGACGTCCCGCACGACGCTCTTTTTCAGATCGTGGTCGATCATGGCGCTTCCGCCGTATTTTACCACCATAATTTTCCCTCTGAACCGTTTGATGTACGGCAGCGCTTCAATCAGCACATTTGCCTTTTGCAGCCACATATCCATCTCCATATCTTTCATTTGCTCCTTCCGCTAGCTTCTATAATCAGCATTTATTTTTACATAATCGTATGTCAGATCACAGCCCCACGCCGTCGCGCTGGCGGTTCCCATCTTGATGTCCGCAATCGCAGTGACCTCTTTTTCCGAGAGAATCTTTGTCGCTTCCTCCTCGCTGTAGCCGAGCGCCACTCCGTTTTCAATAATCTTTAATTTTCCCGCTGCGCTCTCAAAGTACAGGTCCACCTTCTCCGGGTCGAATTCCGCTCCGGAATATCCCATCGCGCATAAAATTCTGCCCCAGTTTGCGTCGTGACCAAAAATCGCCGCTTTCGTCAGGTTCGAAGTGATGATCGATTTGCTCAGCGTCACTGCCTGCTCCTTTGTCTGCGCGCCGACCACCTTGACCTCGAACAGCGCCGTGGCTCCTTCCCCGTCTCCCGCCATCTGTCTGGCGAGATAGATGCTGACGTACTCGAGCGCCTCATAAAATTTCCGGTATGCTTCCCCCTCGCACACGATCTCTTCGTTTCCTGCCATCGCGTTTGCCAGCACAAGAGCCGTGTCGTTTGTGGAGGTGTCCCCGTCAACCGAGATCATATTGTAGCTGTCCTTGACGACCGCGCTGAGCGCCTTTTGCAGCATCTCCTGCGAAATGCAGGCGTCCGTCGTCACAAAGCTCAACATCGTGCACATATTCGGGTGAATCATGCCGGCTCCCTTGCACATGCCGCCGACAGTCACCTTTTTTCCGCCGATCGTCACAGCCACGGCGATTTCCTTTTTTACCGTGTCCGTCGTCATGATCGCCTCCGCTGCCATTGATCCCGCCTCTGGTGTATCTCTTAAGAGAGGAACCATCGTCTTGATCCCCTCCTTAATCTTGTCCATCGGCAGCTGTCTGCCGATCACGCCGGTTGAGGCCACAAGGATCTCCTGCGTTTTAGCGCCCAGAAGCTCTGCCGCCATCCTTGCCATATCCTCGCAGCAGCGGTACCCTTCCTCACCGGTGCAGGCGTTTGCCACGCCGCTGTTTACGACGACCGCCCGCACGTCGTGCGCGTCTGTCACAATCTCCTTGTCCCATTTTACGGGCGCTGCCTTTACAAGGTTTGTCGTAAACGTTCCCGCCGCCCTGCACGGCGCGCTGCTTACGATCATCGCCATATCTTTTCTGTCCTTTTTAATTCCGGCGCAGATTCCAACCGCGCAAAATCCCTTCGCGGCGGTCACGCCGCCTGATAACCGTTCCATATTTTCTCTCCTTTCGCGTTTCGTCAGCCGTCTGCATGCCTGTCTTACGGGAACATCGGCGCCTGGCAAAGTCCCTCGGATTCCTCAAGACCGAACATCAGATTCATATTCTGCACAGCCTGACCTGCCGCTCCCTTTACCAGGTTGTCCATCGCGCCCATCATGATGATCCGGTTCGTCCTCGGATCCAGCTTAAAGCCGACGTCGACATAATTGCTGCCCTCAACCCATTTCGTCTGCGGCACAACGTCCCGCTCCAGCACCCGCACAAACTTCTCTTTTGCGTAATACTGATCATACGCTGCCTTCACGTCCTCATACAGCGCTTCTTTTTTCAGGGAAGCGTACGCCGTGACCAAAATGCCGCGGTTCATCGGGACGAGATGAGGCGTAAAATTCAGCCGGATTTCTCTCCCCGCCGCGTATCCGAGCTGTTCTTCGATCTCCGGCGTGTGGCGGTGCGTGCCTACCCCGTACGCCTTTATATTCTCATTGACCTCACAGTAAAGATTATCGAGCTTTGCCCCTCTCCCCGCGCCGGAGGTGCCGGATTTTGCGTCGATGATAATCGTGTCCGGATCGATCAGACCCTCCTTTAAGACCGGATAGATCGACAAAGTGCTGCACGTCGGATAGCATCCCGGATTTGCCACAAGTCTTGCCTTTTTTATGCTCTCGCGGTTGATCTCGCACAGACCGTACACTGCTTCTTTCAAAAACTGCGGCGCTTTGTGTTCGATCTGATACCACTTTTCGTATGTCTTAACGTCCTTGATCCGAAAATCCGCGCTTAAGTCGATCACCTTCGCCTTAGAGAGAATCTCCTCGCTGATGAGAGAAGCGCACAGTCCCTGCGGCGTCGCCGTGAAGATCACGTCCACCTGATCGGCAAGCGCTTCCATATTGTCGTCCATGCACGTCTCGTCCACGATCTGAAACATATTCTGGTACACCTCATAATATTTTTTGTCAATGTAGCTCCTTGAGCCGTACCAGCAGATCTTTGCCTGTCTGTGTCCCAATAATAATCTTACAAGCTCGCCGCCGGCATAGCCCGTAGCGCCGATAATTCCTACCCTGATCATCTGTTCTACCTCTTTTTCTTCTCATTTTTCCGCGCGCTCCGCCTAAAACAGGGCGCGGCAGATCATCCTGTTTTTCAAGATTCTTTTTTATGATATACTATCTGATGGTCAAAGTAAAGTATTTTTTGGCGCATATTTATACATTTTTATCGCATATTATTCAATTTGTCTGTTGCTTTTCACAATTCTCATATTAGTACTTGAATAATTATGATAATTGATGTATAGTAAAAGGCAGCAAAATACAAACGAGCAAATTCAGGAGGATGAAAGTATGAAAGAAAAAGTAGTTTTGGCGTATTCCGGCGGACTCGACACAACCGCCATTATCCCGTGGTTAAAGGAAACCTTCGACTATGATGTGATCTGCTGCTGTGTCGACTGCGGACAGGGAAACGAGCTGGACGGGCTGGATGAGAGGGCAAAATTATCGGGCGCTTCCAAGCTTTACATCGAAAATATCGTCGACGAATTCTGCGAGGACTATATCATGCCGTGCGTCCAGGCAGGCGCTGTCTACGAAAATAAGTATTTACTCGGAACCTCTATGGCGCGTCCGGGCATCGCAAAAAAATTAGTGGAGATCGCGCGCAAGGAGAACGCCAGCGCCATCTGCCACGGCGCAACTGGAAAGGGAAACGATCAGATCCGCTTTGAGCTGGCGATCAAGGCTCTGGCTCCGGATTTAAAAATCATTGCCCCCTGGCGCATGACAGACGTCTGGACCATGCAGTCCCGCGAGGACGAGATCGCGTACTGCAAAAAGCACGGGATCGATCTGCCCTTCTCCGCCGACAGCAGCTACAGCCGCGACCGCAACTTGTGGCATATCAGCCATGAAGGTCTGGAGCTGGAAAACCCGGCGAACGAACCGAATTACGACCACCTTTTAGTGCTGAGCGTCTCTCCTGAAAAAGCTCCCGACGAGCCGGAATATGTGACTATGACGTTTGAAAAGGGCGTTCCGGTCAGCTTAAACGGCAAAAAGATGAAGGTCTCCGAGATCATCGCAAAATTAAACGAGCTCGGCGGAAAACACGGCATCGGCATCATCGATATCGTGGAAAACCGCGTTGTCGGCATGAAATCGCGCGGCGTCTATGAGACTCCGGGCGGAACGATTCTGATGGAAGCCCACAAGCAGCTTGAGGAGCTGATCTTAGACCGAGACACCATGAACCTGAAAAAAGATATCGGCAACAAAATGGCGCAGCTCGTCTATGAGGGAAAATGGTTTACCCCTCTGCGCGAGGCGATCCAGGCTTTCGTGACCGTCACCCAGCAGTATGTGACAGGCGAAGTCAAATTCAAGCTGTACAAAGGCAATATCATCAAAGCCGGAACGACCTCCCCGTATTCCTTATACAGCGAATCTCTCGCATCCTTCACAACGGGAGATCTGTACGACCATCACGACGCCGACGGATTCATCACCTTGTTCGGGCTGCCGTTAAAGGTGCGCGCCATGAAGATGGCAGAGCTTGCCAAAAAGCAGACTGAGACAAACTGATTTTTTCTTGTCTGTTTTCTCAAATATCGCAGCACGAAAAAAAAGGATAGGCTTTTTCGCTTATCCTTTTTTGTTCTCTGCGGTTTTCTTTTTTTGTAATCCTCTTTAGTTTACGCTTAAAGAATTCTGATAGTCGACCAGCGCGTCTAAATTGACCTCGTAGTTTTTCACAGGCTCTTCGTAGATTTTATCGACGGCAGAAAATACGATCCATGCGCACACGGCAATTCCGACTACGCCCAGCGCAGCCTTCTCCAGATTGGCTTTCATTTTTTCCCGCTTCATCTCCTGCGTACGGTTTACCTTCTTTTGTTTATAACGGTCTACTTTTTCCTGACTCATACCTTTTCGCTCCTTACTGTAATTTCTGAAAATATCCGCAGCTGGCTTTGAGGCTGCTGTATGGGATTTATTATACAACATAATTTCTCTTTTTGCATCCTCTTTTTCGCACACTTTTTTTCTGCCTTCCAGAACGCCCCCGCGCTTGTGCGCCTTTTATACGACCACGATGATGCCCCCGTCGTTGGCATACATCGAGCTGATTCCCGCCGTGTCCACGACAAAAATGTCTCTTACGTTCATCCTCTCCTCCAGCGCCTCCTTGACAATCTGGGCGCGGTCAGGGCAGTTGCAGTGCGAAATTCCCAGAATCTTTTCTTCCGGATGGTCCGTCTTCTCCACGATATGACCAACCATCTTTACAAGCGCTTTATTCATCCCGTGCGCCTGGTCAATCTGAATGATCGTGCCCTCCGGCGTCGCGGACATCACCGGCTTGATTCTCAAGGCATTTGCGACAAATGCCTTTAAGTTGCTCAGCCGCCCGTTCTTTCTAAGCGTCTCCAGGCTCTCCAGAACGAAAAACGTATTCTGTTCCGCGATATACCGCTCTACCTCCTCAACAACACGCTCAAACGCCATCCCCTGCTCCTCGCACTCTTCGATTTTCATCGCGATCAGGGTCTCTCCGACCGACGCGGAGCGCGAATTAAACACGTAAATCTTCTTATCCGGTTTCTCCTCCAGAAGCAAATTTCTTCCCAGCTGCGCGCTGTTGTAAGAGCCGCTCAGCTCCGCTGACAGCGTCACGGCATACACATGGTCCACGTCCGCATCAAACGCCTCTTTGTAGAGTTCGGGAGAAGGACATGAAGATTTCGGGCAGTTCGGACTGGCCGCAACCTTCCTTAAAAACACCTTCTGGTCAAACGTCTCATCATCCACAAAAATTTCATCGTCCACCTGCATCGTCAGCGACGCAGTGACAAAATTTCCGCTCTCCTTCATTTTCTGTGTAAGCTCCCCGCAGCTGTCGACAATCACTCTAAAACTCATACGATTTCCTCCTGGCATCAGATTCTTTTTTGACTCTGGCATCGCCAGATTATTTCAGTATCTATATTTTGCACTCTTTATCACTTATTATGTAGTATTCAATACTAGATAATCATAGCACATATATTTCTCCTTGAAAAGGGGGCAAAATAAGAATATAATGTTTCTCGCGACACAGGAGGGTGCCTGCGCCTCTCCGCTTTCACAAAAAGGAGGAATCCCACTTGATTCACTTAAAGATTTTAGACGTCCGGCGCTTCATGGAAAAGCTCCTCCTCGAGGACTGCTTTGACGCTTTCTTGCTCCTGGAAGCTTCCATCCGCACCGGAAATCTTTTTTCCATCGACGGACACTTAAACCGTGATTTCTACACAGAGGAAGAGTTTGCGTCTTTGACCGCCGGCGAGTTCGCGCTGACGCCGTGGAAAGAACTTCGCCATTTCTGCTATGAAATCATAAGAGGGACGAAAACCCCTTCTCAGTTTCAAATCACCTTTCAGCTCTCCCGGCAGCGCACGGCAGAGTTTCTCAGCCAAAGCCAGGCTTCTTTTTCTCTGGACGATATCGGCGGACTCTTTTTTCACCTGAAATACAACGACTCTTCTCTCAGCTGCATAACCGGAACCTCATACCGGATCTTCTCCCTCGACAAAGCGCTCGACCATCTCTGGGATCAAAAAATTCAGGCTTTTCTCAGCCAGCTTGGCGTCTCGTTCAACATCCCTTCATGAGGGACGCATTTTGTGTGGCGTTCATTTTGTTAGCACTCACCTAATTTGAGTGCTAATTTTCTCTTGACTTTTTCCCTTTTGCGTATTACACTTAGAGCAGCAGCAAAAAAGAAAGTAAAAAAACAGCATTTAAAGGAGTGTTTGTATATGAGCAGCAAGACAGGAAGTCTTTCCATCAACAGTGAAAATATTTTTCCGATTATAAAGAAATGGCTGTATTCTGACCACGATATTTTTTTCCGCGAGCTGGTCTCAAACGGATGCGACGCCATCACAAAGCTGAAAAAGCTTGAAGTGATGGGAGAATACACTTTCCCTGAAAACTATAAGAGCAAAATCGACGTCATTGTCGACCCGGAAAAGAAAACGTTAAAGTTCATCGATACCGGTATCGGTATGACCGCCGACGAGGTCGAGGAGTACATCACTCAGATCGCTTTTTCCGGGGCCACTGATTTCCTTGAGAAATATAAAGACAAGACAAACAGCGATGAAATCATCGGTCACTTTGGTCTGGGATTCTACTCCGCCTTTATGGTTGCCGACGAGGTTCACATCGACACCCTCTCTTACCGCGAAGGCGCCGTGCCTGTCCACTGGGAGTGCGACGGCGGAACGGAATACACAATCGGCGACGGGGACAAAAAGACAGTCGGAACGGAGATCACGCTGTTCTTAAACGATGAGAGCGTAGAGTTTGCCAACGAGTACCGCGCAAGAGAGGTTCTGGAAAAATACTGCTCCTTCATGCCGGTTGAGATTTTCCTCTCAAAGGCAAATGCGCCTCAGGAGTATGAGACGATCGATGAGAGCGATTTAAGAGACGACGACGTCGTAGTCGAGCGCATCCACGAGGAGGCGAAAACCGAGGAGAAGGAAAACGACAAGGGCGAAAAAGAGATCGTGGAGGTTTCCCCTGCGCGCGACCGCGTCAAGATCAACAAGCGTCCCGTCTCCTTAAGCGATACCCACCCGCTGTGGACAAAGCATCCGAACGAGTGCACAGAAGACGAATACCGGGAATTTTACCGCAAGGTTTTCATGGATTACAAGGAGCCTCTGTTCTGGATCCATCTGAACATGGACTATCCGTTTAACTTAAAGGGAATCCTGTATTTCCCGAAGATCAACACTGAGTATGACTCGATCGAGGGCACGATCAAACTGTACAACAATCAGGTCTTCATCGCCGACAACATCAAGGAGGTCATCCCTGAATTTCTGATGCTCTTAAAAGGCGTGATCGACTGTCCGGATCTGCCTCTGAACGTCTCAAGAAGCGCGCTGCAAAACGACGGATTTGTCAAGAAGATCTCCGACTATATCACCAAAAAGGTTGCAGACAAGCTGACCGGCATGTGCAAGACAGACCGCGAGTCCTACGAAAAATACTGGGACGATATCAGCCCGTTCATCAAATTCGGCTGCATCAAAGACGAAAAATTCTCCGAGAAGATGACAGATTCTATTCTGTTTAAGAATCTCGACGGCAAATATCTGACCTTAAAGGATTTTATCGCAGAAAATCAGAAAGACGAGCAGACTTCGGAGGAGTCCAAATCTGAGGATGCAAAAGAAGGAGAGACAAAATCCGAAGAGACGTCAAAGGAGCAGAAGCAGGATTCTGAAAACGGGGAGAAGAAAAAGACAACGCTCTTCTACGTCACGGACGAGATTCAGCAGAGCCAGTATATCAATCTCTTCAGAGAGCAGGGGCTGGATGCTGTCATCTTAAAGCACAACATCGACTCCGCCTTCATCACGCACCTGGAGGGCAAGAATCCGGATATCCGCTTCCAGCGCATTGACGCCGACATCAATGAGAGCGTGACGGATGGAACCTCTGAAGATTTAAAAGAGACGGCAGACGCCCTGGCTGAAATCTTCCGCAAGGCTTTAAACAAAGACAAGCTGGAGATCAAGGTGGAAAAGCTGAAGAACGAAAATATCTCCTCCATGATGATTCTCTCAGAGGAGAGCAGACGTATGCAGGAAATGATGAAAATGTACGGTATGTACGGCATGGACCCGTCTATGTTCGCCGGCAGCGAGACGCTTGTCTTAAACGCCGGCAACAAGCTGGTGCAGTATATCTTAGAGCACAAAGACTCTGAGCATGTCCCGATGATGTGCTGCCAGTTATATGATCTGGCTATGCTCAGCCATAAACCGTTAAATCCGGATGAGATGACAAAATTCATCGCCCGCAGCAATGAAATTATGATGCTGCTCGCCAAATAAAAACCGCGGCAGCCATCAGGCGGCAATCATATCGATCCGGCAAAAAAAGCTTCGGTCTGAACGCGCAGACTTGTGTGTTTTCTGCGTATGTTTTCAGACCGAAGCTTTCTCTATATTATATGGTATCCTCATCCAGAATATACCGCACGATTTTTTCATCCAGATCAAGTTCTCTCGCAATGCTCTCCTCCGCCATGCCGTCCGCCTTTCTCTGCATGACCTTTTTCGCCATCGCAATCCCCTCAAGCTGCGCCCGCAAAATGAGATCCTTTTCCCTTCGCTCCTGCCAGAGCCGGCTTTCCCTGACCGGAAATCTCCTGCCCGCTTTTTCCGAGTGCTGTTTTTGCTTTTTTAAAAGCTCCGGCGGATATTCCTCCTTTTTCAGCTTCTGCTTTTTGTCTCTGGCCGCCTGGACAAGAAAGAGCTGAATTTTGATCTTGTTGTCCTCATACAGATCCAGCGATTCATACAGCGCCTTGTAGTACTCATACAGACGCATTTTTGTCCGGATAATGTTGACCGGCGTCGTCTGCGTGCTGACAAGACTTCCCTTTGTCTTGACGTAATAGTAGACCGGCTCCTTGATCACCTCAATCTTCGCCGCATACTTCAGGTAATCCAGGTTAAACAGAAAATCCTCGCACCATTTCAGCTGCTCAGAAAATCGGATTCCCCTGTCTTTTACAATCTTTGTCCGGTAGCATTTATTCCATACCACCCCGTAATAAAAATCAGACGCCTTGTCGATCATGATCTTTGCGAATTCCGCCCTCGAGAGCGTACCCGGCTCTTCAATCGCGCCGCTCTGGTAGAGCTGGTGTCCTCTGACCCGGTAATAATCCGCAATCACCATATCGCTGTTGTGTCTCTCCATCGCGCGGATTAAAAGCTCCGTAGCGTTTTTCGGAATCCAGTCATCCGAATCTAAAAATTGGAGAAATCTCCCGCACGCGTGCTCAATTCCGCAGTTTCTGCTGTCCGACACCCCTGTGTTTTCTTTTGTGATCACCCTGATGCGCGGATCTTTTTTTTCATATTCCTTTAAAATTTCCGGCGTCCTGTCCGTACTCCCGTCGTCAATCACTAAAATTTCGAGATTGGCATATGTCTGGCAGATCACACTGTCCAGGCATCTCTCTATCGTTTCCTGCCGATTGTACACCGGAAGAATGACACTGACTTTCTTCAGGCTCTCCATACTCTGTCTGCTTTCCTCCACATTTCTTTTCTTCGGCGCCGGTGATATTCCGCATTCCGATCCTGTCCTGTTCTCACCATCCGACGATAGTATCATACCATTTCCGGGCAAAGATTGCAATCGCCTGGGAAGTCATTCGCCCCTCCATACTGTTTCGAGCTTTTGTATCCGTGATTTCATCTCCTGCGGCATCGGTTTTTCTTCCGTTAAATGCCGGTTCTTCCTATTTCATTGGGATGTCCGGCAAAAAGCGCTGCCATTCTCATGAGACCGCAGCGATGCAGAATCCATTTTTGAATAACTATTCATAAATGCAGTCTTATCTTTTACCTTGACACAGCAAAAAATGTATGGTATTTTCTATAATATGGAGTTTAGCTGGCAATTTCCTGCAGAGATGTGCTTCTAAAATATTGCATTTTCTTTCATTTAAATGCATGATCAAAAGATATTTTAAGCACACCGCGGCAAGGTTGACCGGCAAAATATTTTTTAATTTAACGAAAGGAGGCCGGCGCACAGACCTGCTTCTTGAGAGAGCAGGTTTGTGTGCCTATTGAGTTATGAAGAGAAACAAACTTGCCAAATTAGTCTGCTCCTTTGTGTCGGCTGCACTGCTGTGCGGCAGTATGGGCGTATTTGCCGAGGAGGCATCCACTGTCCCCGGAAATCCGGAAAATGTACCTGAAAATCTGCAGATCGACTGGATGACCAGATATTCCTATGAGGAGCTGGAGGATCAGATCGCGGAGATGGCTTGCGCGTATCCGGAGCTGACACAGCTGTATTCCATCGGGACAAGCTGGCAGGAAAGAGATCTGTGGTGTCTCGAGATCACGAACGAGGAAACGCCGGCTGAAGACAAGACAAAGATCGGCGTCTTCGGACCGATCCACGGCGGTGAGCGGGAAGCCGCTTCGAGCGCTATGTACTTTGCATGGTGGACGCTCTTAAATTCTGATACAGACTATGTTCAAAACATGCTCGACAACTACGTGATTTATGTGATTCCGTCGATCAACCCCGACGGATATGAGCAGTCCTTCGTCATCAACACACGCGAAAACTTAAGACCGCGCGATTTAAACGGCGACGGCATTATGTTCAGCGATCCCTACAACGATATCGACGGGGACGGATATATCGCTCAGCTCTACAGCGGAACTGCCGATATGACGCCTTCCTCTCCGTATGACCTTCCCGAGGGCATGAAAGCATTCGGAACGGAAAGCTCTGACTGGGACGGCAACGGTATTTTAGGCGACGATCCCCGAAACAGCGGCATCGATCTGAACCGCACCTTCGATTATCAGTGGGGACGCTACGATATTGAGACAGCCGGAACAGACAATCAGATCGGAGGAGTCGCTTCCGCGGCTATCACAGGACCTGCCACGGAGCCGGAGGTTCAGGCTGTTCAGGATTTTATGCAGAAGCATGAGATGAGCGCGCTTGTTGTGCTGCACACAGGAGAGCAGTCTGTTCTGTACCCGTGGTGCTACCGCCCATACGATGAGACAGAGGAAAAGGATGCTGACATCCCTCTCATGGCTGAAATCGCGGAAGATATGGCGCAGGCTGCGGCTGCCACGACAGGAAGAGACTTCTACAGCAAGAGCTCTCATGCAGACTATCCTACTTCTGCCGAATTGATCGATTACGCTTTCGGCAAATTCAACATTCACGCCTACACGATCGAAGTCTATGCAGGCGGCGAGGGCGAATACCGCTGGAACAATACGCTGCCTGAAGTGACATGGGTATTCTATACGCAGGATGAACTTGCCGCAATGGGCGTAGACGTTGAAAATCTGACCAACGCAAACGGCGATAAGCTGGCGGAGGATGAAGGTCTGTGGTTCTACACCAGCTCCACCAACCAGATGGTAGACAAGGTTCCGGAGGATCAGGACATCCTGGTTCAGGGAATCAAGGACGCTATCTTAGTCATGATTGAGAGCGAACCGTGCGGAAGCGGCTATTCCCTTCCGGATTATATGCAGGAATAGGGTGTCGGAAAGACCGGATAAAATGTCTGGCATTCTCATATAAAATAAAACGCTATAGCTGTGGGGCTGCCCTGAGAGCATCATTCAGGGCGGCCCCTGCTGCATGGGCGCAGATCATTCACAAAAGGCGCTGGGAGACCGGATTCTTTTTCTTTACAGCAAAGTTTTTTCTGTTTATAATAAAAAAGAGTTCCTCGTATTAACTTTAGAAAGGATGGATCACAAATGGAATGTGTTCGGGAACGCTTTGGAATCTCCGGCAGCACCTTAAAGATTATCGCTATCATTTCTATGACGATTGATCATTTTGCTGCTTCTTTTTTATACCGCGGAATTATGATCTTGCCCTCCGTAACCTCCAATACAGAATTGATGCGTTTTCTGCGGGAGCTGTACTCCGCTATGCGCGCGATTGGACGCCCTGCTTTTCCCATCTTCTGTTTTCTTTTGGTGGAGGGCTTCTGCCACACCAGGAATCAGACGAAATATGCCGCTCGTCTTTTCGTGTTTGCGCTGATCTCTGAGATTCCTTTTGACTACGGTCTTCGGGGTGCCTTTTTCGTGGAGCGCCATCAAAATGTGTTCTTTACGCTTTTTATCGGTCTGATGGTCATGATTTTGTACACGAAATGCTCAAAAATCCCGCTGCTGCAGCTGGTCATTCTCGGACTCGGTCTTTTAGCCGGAAAATATTTCTATGTCGATTACGGATTCCGCGGCGTCTTTCTGATAGAAGTGCTGTTTTTATTCCGCAATGAACGCCTGATGCAGATCATCGCCGGGGTGTTCGCCATTTCCTGGGAAGCGACGGCTCCGATTGCCTTTCTCCCGATCTGGCTGTACAACGGAAAGCGCGGGCTGCGGCTGCGCTATTTCTTCTACGCCTTTTATCCGGCTCATCTGATCATCTTTGGCATTTTAACGTTTTCCGTTCTCCCCGCGGTCGCCTCCTAGCCGACCGCTTCGGCGCTGCCGAAAGCTTTGTCTGCAGCAGATTTTTTTCCTGTAAAAGAAAAATTAAAATTTCTAATTTAAAAAAACTGCGGAGTTTTCTCTCCACAGTTTTTTTTGCCATATGATAAGTCTGTCTCTGTCCGTCTCTAAGCGTTAAACATGACCTTCTCGCTGTTAAACGCCTTGACAATTCCCGCTGTCAGGAGCGCGCTGACCGCAATCGTCGTTCCAAACGACATCAGGAAATGCGCGACTGTCAATTCGTTGGAAAAGATCTCGCTCAGGCAGATGCTGCTGCTGTAGATCGGGATGATATACTCGTACACCTCTCTTGTCCCTGTCGTGGCAAACATTGTAAACAGTCCCGCCACAATCACGATCAGGTACAGCGGCGTCACGTATGTCGCCGCTTCCTTTACAGTTCTTGCAAACACGCTGACAACGGCTACTAAGAGTACGTATAAAAAGGCAAGCGCGAGAATAATCGCCGCCATCATTGCAACCTGGCTTGCGCTGAAGCTGACGCTCATATTTTCCGCTCCCATCGATCCCAGCGTCTTGGGCAGAGAGATCACAAGGGCGATGACATACACCGAAGCGCTCAGGATGGATAAAACCGTCAGGGACAGAAGCTTGCCCAGCACAATCTCGCTTCTCTTAATCGGCGTTACCAGCATACTCGCAAGCGTTCCGCGCTCTTTCTCCCCTGTGATCGTGTCCGTTCCAAGGCTCATTGTTCCGGCGAACAGAAGAATCGTGATCAGATACGGGAGCATCATCCCGAGTATTCTTCCCGCCGCTTTGCTCTCATCCTGGATCTGCGACTCGGTATTCGTCGTGTCGATCGTGAATGCCGTCACAACGTTGAGATTTCCGAATCTCTGCTCAAGCAGCGCTTTTTCATAGATACTCTCCAGCAGCCCCACCACGTTTTCTCTCGCCGCCTGGGAGTATTCCTCAGACGGGTTGTAGAAGGTCTGAATCTCCGGCGGCTGCTGGCTGTTCTCATAGTCTGCGATCTGTTCGCTGAAATCCTCCGGAAATACCAAAAGCAGATCTGCTGTTCCGTCGTAAATCATCTGTTTGACCTCGTCTGCGGAGTCGTCCGCTGAGAGTGTCTGCACCTGCGCGGTCTGTCTTAGCTGCGGCAGATACGTCTCCAGGTCCTCCGGCTCGTTTTGAATCCATATGACGGACTGGTGCGTCTCCACATTTTCAATCATCTGATCGCTGAGATATCCCATCAGCGCATAGATTCCGACCATCAAAATGACCGGCAGAATAAAAAGAGAAACCACCATCTTTTTATCTTTAAACACGCGTTTCATTTCCTTCTGGAAAATAATCTGTATTCCCCTCATCTCTTATACCGCCTTTCCATATTTCTGATACAGTCTAAAGAATGCCTCCTCCAGGTCGTCCGTCTGCGTTCTGCGCAGAATTTCCGGTATCGTCCCCTCTTCCACTTTCTTTCCGTCGATGATAGTGGCAATCCGATCGCACAGTTTCTCCGCCTCTGACATGATATGGGTCGACATGATGATCAGTTTTCCCTGCTTTCTCAGCTCTTTCAGGTAGTCCGTCACCGCCTTTGCCGTGATGATGTCGAGACCTGTCGTCGGTTCGTCAAAAATGACGACCTTTGGGTCGTGGATCAGGCTGACCGCAATCGACGCTTTCTGCTTCATACCGGTTGAGAGCTCCTCCACTCTCTTCTCGGCAAACTGGTCAATTCCAAAGTATTCGAACAGTTTCCGCTTTCTCTCCTTGATGACCGCTTCCTCCATGCCGTGAAGCCGTCCAAAAAATTCAATCAGATAATCCGGTGAAAACTGCGGGTCCAGCTTCATCTCGTTTGTCAAAAATCCGATCTGCTCTCTTACCTTCTCTCCGTCTTTTACCGTGTCGAATCCGTTGACGCGGATCGTTCCGCTCGTCGGTTTCAGCAGCGTCGCAAGACACCGCAGCGTCGTCGTCTTTCCCGCGCCGTTTGTGCCGAGCAGTCCGAAAATTTCCCCTTCCTTTGCTGTGAGCGACAGATCGGAAACCGCAATCTTCTGCGTGTCTTTTATCTTCAGCTCTCTCTGCTGTTTTTTATTGAGTCTGTAGATCTTCGTCAGCTTTTCAATCTCAATCATTTTTTGTTCCCCTTTCTCCTCGATAATTTCATCGCGTGATTTCTATATGTGACGGTCTGAATCAGCCACAGGGTGCCGAGTACCACAATCGGGAAGATTCCCATGTTAAAATAGATTTCTGCGAACATCAGGATTCCCATCGCGAGCGGAAAGCATTTCTGCATCGCCTGAAAGCTGTGGTATGAAGACTCGTAAATCTGCATTCGCTCTAATTCATCGCAGCTCTCAATCCACTTTTTCTGAAAATGGAGATCCAGGGCGTCTCCCCTCTTTTCCGGGTTAATCCTTCTGAGCAGTTCGACATACGCTCTCTGAACGAACACCATCGCAATCATTAAGACCAGGAAGATGACGCAGCCTGCCAGCGCCTCCGCCGCCCTCGTGTTTTCCTTCAGGTTCCACAGGAGAAATGCCAGCAGCAAAAAGCAGATGATCTGGACCAGCTCTGTCACCATTATGCCTTTTTCAATCTGGCGCTCCACATCTTCTATGAAATCTTCATCCTCCTGATCCCACCGCAAAAATTTCTGTTTTGCGCTGCGGTACAGGAACACCGTGTATCCCAGTCCGAAAACCTCAAAGCCTGCGATCACATACGGCGAGAGATCCGCGATCCAGTTCTGAAGACCTGTCGCCGCCGAGAGAATCGCATGATCCTGTCCCATAAAAAAGATTCCTGCCAGTCCCCCGAGCAGTCCGCAGATGAGCACCGCGCCGATAAAGCGGAGAACGTTGTGTTCATTATGTCTCTTCTTTTTCTCTTTCATCTTCCTCATCCTCTTCATATTGAAATAGTTCCTCTACACTCGCCTCGCATACTTTCGCGATCTTCAGGGCGAGTACGATGGAAGGAGAATAATCTCCCCGTTCAATGGAGCTGATGGTCTGTCTGGATGCTCCCACCAGTTTTCCCAGCTCTTGCTGGTTGATTCCCAGTCGTGCACGATATTCTCTCAGCCGGTTCAACAGTGGCATCTCTTTTACCCCCCCCCCTAATTTTTGACAAGTTTCCATGTCATCTTGACAAATATATTTGTCATTACTATACCATTGACAAGGATCCTTGTCAAGTACTTTCCGGCAATTTTTTCCCACTGTCACTCTTTTCTGAAAAAAACCGGCTGCAGGATGCATTGACTCCCGCCGCCGGTTTTCCTCATTTTTCTGTGTTCTCTTTTTTTCTGCCTTCTATGGCTTTTTCCATCTGTTTTTATCCTTCTACGATCAGAAATCTTCCGCTCGGAAGAGGAAAGACCTCTGCTGCTTCCCTTAGTTCTTCCATCGTCATGCCGTCGATATCCATTCCGTTCTCCTCAAAATATTTTTTGACTTCCCTCATAGATCCGACCTCCACGGCAAGGCAGTCTTCCAAAAACCACTCTGCCTCCTCCGGGGTCTGCGCCACGCTTTCCCGGAACAGTTTGCCCTGCTGCTCTAAAAATACCTCAATCGCTTCTTTGCTGTATTCTCCCATCGCGTTCTCCTTTTTCTCTTCTTCTCACGCCGAAGTCAGCATGTCTCGTTTCTCCAGCATCGTGTCATATTTTCCTTCCAGCACGTCTCTCAGCACATTTTCCACCCGGTCTGTCTCAAACCGACACGCTTTTTTGACCGCATCCGGAGCCTTCTCCATCGCAAAGCTGTAAGCCGCTCTCTCAAACATCGCCAGGTCGTTGAAGTTGTCGCCGAACACCATCGTCTCCTGCGGCGAAATTCCAAGATCCTGCTGAATTTTTGCAATTCCCGCTCCCTTGTCGGCGCCGAACGGCATCAGATCGATCCAGATGTTTCCGGACACCATCGCCACGGCTCTGCCTGCGAATCGCTCCTCCCACATCCTCCGCGTCTTTTCAATCCCGGCTCTCTGGCAGACGGAAATTTTCATGTACGGCTCTTTGACCGAAAAAATATCGTCCGTCACGGTGATATTGTTTTTCACCACATCGCGCAGGTGGGTGACAAACCACGATTCCTTCGGCTGAATATAGGAGGTGTGGATGCCGGAGACGAGAACCTCGCATCCGTCCTCAGCCAGAATCGCGCGGATCATTTCCTCTCCCAGCTCCCGTGCCATCAGGCGCTGCTGCAGAATGTTTCCGTCCTTCATCAGGAGCGCTCCGTTTTCGCAGATGTAATACAGATCCTTCTCCGGCGCGAACAGCCTTCTCATATTCGGGTACTGCCTTCCGCTCGCGGGCGCGAAGATTCTGCCCTGTCTTTTCAGCTCCTCAATCAGCCCGATCGTCCCGTTTGAAAGCTGCTGCGCGCCGTCTAAGAGCAGGGTCCCGTCCAAATCACTTGCAATCAGCCGAATCATCTCTCTGCGTCTCTCCTTTTACCAGTCCTACAATCTCAGCCGGATCATCGATGATCAGATCCGCATGGTTTTCTCTCAGCTCTTCTCTCGTCCGGAATCCCCATGTTACGCCGACCGTCTTCATGCCGGCGCTTTTGCCTGTCTGCATATCCGTGTTCGTGTCTCCAAAGTAGAGACACTCCTGCGGCTTCGCGCCGAACAGCTCCGCCGTGTGAAGCGCTCCGACCGGGGAGGGCTTGCGCGGGATGTTCTCCTGCTGTCCCTGAATGTGATCGAAAAATCCCTTTCCAAAAATTCCCTCGACGACCTTGACCGCGTTCTCGTGAGGCTTATTCGAGAGGACTGCAATTTTGACTCCCTGTCTCTTCACCTCCTCGAGCGCTTCCACCATTCCGTCAAACGGCTTTACCTCGTAGAGACAGTCTTTTCTGAAAAACTGTGTGTAAATTTTTTTCATCTGCGGATAGAGCTCCAGCCGTTCGTCCCCCGAAGCCTTCAGGCACCGCCTTACCAGCTCGTCCGCTCCGTCGCCCGCAAAATAGCGGTACCGCTGTGTCGGCTGCGCTTTAAGTCCCACTGCCTCAAGGGCGCGGTTTGCGCTGTGCGCAATCGAGACAAGCGTGTCCGCCAGAGTGCCGTCCAGATCAAAAATACATGCTTTGTACATATCCATTCTTCCTTTGTGCCAATCTTTGCTTTCCGTTTCCTTGTTGTCCCTGCTATCGTACCACGAAATATTTTTTCCTGCAATACGATTATCTCCGCGCAATCCTCTCTTTCAAAATTTCGTGAAATTGACTCCCGCAGCGCTCCATCTCCCCTAAAACTGCGTCAATCTTACCAGCGTCGAGATACCAGTTTTCTCTGCTTATCTCCTTTGTGACGACAGGGCTGACCAAAAACTCTGTGTCCGGGAACAAAAGCTGATAATACATCAGGCATCTCCTGGCATGGTATGCCTGACAGCACAGAATCGCCCGGCTGATTTTTCTTTTTCTCTCCCTGAAAAGCTTTTCTGTAAAAATCGCGTTTTCATACGTGTACGTCGCCTCCCGCTCCTTCCACACCGCCTCTGCGGGCACGCCGTGTTCGATCAGCACCGCCTCCAGGTAATCGCTCTCCGTCTCATACTCCCGCTCCGGCGCAAGCCCCGTCTGCGCCGCGCCGCAAAATCTGCCCGTCAAAATGCTGTACTTTCCAGACGGAACCACAAGCGGCGCGTATCCCCTCCGGTACAGATCGGCAGCGCGGACGGCAAGAGCACCCTCATTGCTCCCGGGGATCAGGATTGCATCCGCTCTCTGCAAAGGGTGTTCTATGAAAATAAACTGTGTGATGGTCTGTTCGATTGTCATGGGTATCTCTCTCTTTCCAAATATTTTTTTATTCCGTTTTCTCCATCAAATCCCCTACCTCACAGCACAGCACCTTTGCCAGCACGACAAGATACTCTGCCTGAGCCTTGTTGATATTCTTCTGCCGCTGCTCGTATTGCTGGATAGTGCGCACCGGGATGCCGGACAAATCTGCAAGCCCGCGTTGACTCAAACCGGCTTTCTGCCGCCGAAGTTTAAGATTTGTTTCCGGTTTCTCCGCTTTATACATAGCATTCACCTTATCGACGAACTGACGAATATCCATTTCGTGATAGGGCACGTAAAGAGCCATCATATCTTTGATGGGCACATACCGCACGATCTCCGCAAAGCTCATGGATGTTTCCCACTGATAATATGCTAATGCCCAGCCCAGCCAAAATTCCTCGCTCCGTGAGACGATGTAGTGCGGTTTGATGCGTTCACTTTCCACGCCGGACTGCTCAAGCACCTTATAAGCAAGCTCCACACCGGACATACCAACAATAACAGCGAAATCGCCGGTTTCAAACCGCTCCGCAACGCCGGATTTGATGAACAGATCGAAAAATTCGGCAATATCGTATTTGAGATCATACACCGCAAAGTCCAGCATACGTCCAAGGGCAGTGCGGGCTTTGTCAAGATACACCTTATCGTAAGCGCGGATCATCCGGCATCATCTCCTCATCCATAATCTGCGTGATATATAAATCGCCGCGCTGACGGCGGTTTCGCTCCACGCTGAAATACTCGCGGCGGGCGGTCTTGTCGCGCACCATTTTTTTTGCGTACCGTTCGCTGCTTTCGGCAATCTCGCTGCCGATGAACTTAATTCGCTCAAATGCCGTCTTGCTCTTGAGAACAAACTGCTGACCGAGCTTGCCAAGATACATTGCATTGTTAAGCTGGCGGTAAGAAATCGTACCGTTTATGAAATCCTGTGCAAACGAAAAATAGCTGTCATCGGCGCGATAGCCAATGATCGCGTCGCAGCTCTCGTAATCGACGGAAAAATTGGCAAGCAGATATTCCTTCGCCTCCAATGCCAGAGCAGAGGGAATATCAAACTCGCGGTTTTTCAGCAGCACTGTAAGCCAATGCAAGATGCAGTATTCCGGCGCATTCAGTTCAAGAATCTGCAGACCGTCACACTCGATTTCATAGCAGTTGGCATAGCCGTCCTGATCCTTGCCGACCCCCCATTCCTTTGCCATCTCAATGCTGTCGGTGCAGTAAAACCCGAGACCATAATCGTTGTAAGGCTTACCGTATCCAAATAAAGGCTTCTCAATGATATTTGAGGAACCGTGATAAATCTTTTTGATCATAGGTATCATCTCCAATTTTCGCATTTATTATACTCCCAAAGGAGTACTTTGTCAATATACTCTGAAAAAGTTCAGATCAAGATAATTGCATTTTTCTTTCCCAAAATATTTTCCCCCGCGCCCAAAAAAGCCCTTCCTTTTTTTGTGAAAAAGTATTAAAATGTAGCTAAGATTTGTTGAAAGGAGCTTGGCATTATGGCTAAAAAATTCGGTAAAATTCTGGCGGTCGGCGCCTTTATCGGGGCTGCGGTCTTAGGCGGAATTGCTTACTACAGAAAATCAAAAGACGACTCCAACTCACTCGATGACGATTTCGACGATTTTCAGGATGAATTTGAAGATGACGAGGAAGAAGATTTAAGAGATGACTTTTCTTCCGTTGACCGTGGATATGTGACGATTCCAAAAGAACATACAGACCATATGGCTGAAGAAATCCACAGCGGGACGGAAGCAGACGCCCAAGCGGCGCAGACCGAAACCGATGATCCTTCCTCTGAGCAGAGCGGGCAGGAGGAGAAAGAGGACGCGCTGGACAAAGAAGAAGAAAGCGATGAGGACGACGTACTGGACGAGGACGGCGAAGAAGATGATTCCAGGACGCCATACTCGGCAGAAGAGATTTAACACGCCAGAGGGCGCTTAGCGCAAAAACGGCGGAATCCTTCGGCGAAAAAAACAAGAAAAGACAGAGCGAAGGGTTCGCTTCCGGCTCGCAGACATGCGGCAGATTTTCACAATCTGGAAAATCGCCGCGTCCGCGTCCGGAGCGAACCTTTTGTTCTGTCTCTCAATCGTATTTATCATTAGCAGCAGCTGTATTGCGCCTTATTTCGGCAGCTTAAAAGAGCTCTTTAACGATACAATCCGGTTGAACACCAGCGCGCCCGGTTTGGAATCTCTTGCGTCCACGCAGAAATATCCCTGTCTGACAAACTGGAAGCTGTCATACGGCTTCGCATCCTTCAGTCCCGGTTCCACATAGCATTTTCTGACCGTCAGCGAGTTCGGGTTCAGGTTTAAGGAGCCGTCTTCGTTGTAGACGCCTTTTTCCTCGTCAATGATATTTTCGTACAGGCGCACCTCCGCCTCCACTGCCGTCGGCGCCGCTACCCAGTGAATCGTTCCTTTTACCTTTCTTCCCGTAAATCCTGTGCCGCATTTTGTCTCCGGGTCATACGTGCAGTGGATTTCCGTCACATTGCCGTTTTCGTCCTTCACAAAGCTCTCGCACTTTACGAAATACGCGTGCATCAGTCTGACTTCATTTCCCGGGAAAAGACGGAAATATTTCTTTGGAGGATTCTCCATGAAATCTTCGCGGTCAATATAAAGCTCTCTGCAAAACGGAACCGTTCTCTTTCCAAGGGCTTCGTTCTCAAGGTTGTTTTCTACCTCAAGCTCCTCTACCTGTCCCTCCGGGTAATTGTCGATAATCAGCCTGATCGGATCTAAGACCGCCATCACGCGCGGCTTTTTCAGCTTTAAGTCTTCCCGGATGCAGTATTCGAGCATCGCGTAGTCAACCGAGCTGTTGCTCTTGCTCACGCCGCAGAGCTCGACAAAGCTTTTGATCGACTCTGGTGTAAAGCCTCTTCTTCTGAGCGCCGCAATCGATACGAGTCTCGGGTCATCCCATCCGTCTACGATTCCCTCTTCTACGAGCCGTTTGATATACCGCTTTCCTGTGACCACATTCGTCAGGTACAGCTTCGCGAACTCGATCTGTTTTGGCGGATGCTCATATCCCACCTCTCTGACAACCCAGTCGTAGAGCGGTCTGTGGTCCTCAAACTCCAGCGTGCAGATCGAGTGGGTAATGCCCTCGATCGCGTCCTCGATCGGGTGGGCGAAGTCGTACATCGGATAGATGCACCATTTGTCCCCTGTCCGGTGGTGCGTCATGTGCGCCACGCGGTAGATAATCGGGTCTCTCATGTTGATGTTCGGGGAAGCCATATCGATCTTCGCCCGGAGTACCTTCTCCCCGTCTTTGTACTTCCCGTTTTTCATGTTCTCAAACAGCTCCAGATTCTCCTCCACGCTTCTGCTGCGGTACGGGCTCTCCTTTCCGGGTTCCGTCAGGGTTCCTCTGTATTCCCGGATTTCTTCCGGGGACAGATCGCAGACGTATGCCTTGCCTTTCTTGATCAGCTTCACAGCCGCCTCATACATCTGGTCAAAATAGTCCGACGCAAAGTAAAGACGGTCCTCCCAGTCTGCTCCCAGCCATTTGATATCTTCCTTGATCGACTCTACAAATTCTTCCTTTTCCTTTGTCGGGTTCGTATCGTCGAAGCGCATGTTAAACTTTCCGTGGTACTTCTGCGCCAGCCCATAGTTTAACAGGATTGCCTTTGCGTGTCCGACGTGAAGATAGCCGTTTGGCTCCGGCGGGAAACGGGTATGTACCGTCTCGCATTTTCCCTCCTGAAGATCTTTTTCGATAATCTGTTCAATAAAATTTTTAGAGACGGTTTCTTTTTCCATCTTTCCGTCTTCTGTCTTAAATTCTGCCATTGTCTGTTTAACCTCCTGACTCTTCCCTGGTTCTTTTCTTTTTTCTTTCTCTCTTCTTTTCTTTATTTTGATCTGTTTTCCCTTTTTCAGGCTTTCCGGCTGAAAGCCTGCGCTGCCGCAGGGACTTTCGCTTTGCGCGGCCGTTCTTCATGAGTATATGATATCGCATTTAATTAGTCAATACATAGTCTTGCGCTGGCAAGACCGCGCGCGGCCGCACAAAGCGTATTGTGTCTGCGTTTAAAACCTGCTACAATACAGACGATACCGTATTCTGCCGGTATGTCCATCAACCATCACACTGATCCTGGAGGTTTTTATGTATTATTTTATCGTCAATCCCGCCTCGTGCAGCGGAAACGGGCGAATCGTCTGGAAAAAAATAAAACGGGAGCTTCTCCTTAGAAAAACTCCTTGCCGGTATTTTTTTACGCGCAGACCCGGGGACGCCGTCTCCCTCGCCGCTTCCTGCTCTTCCTCGCCTTCCTTTTCCCCTGACTGTGTCATTGTCGCGGTCGGCGGAGACGGAACCGCCAACGAGGTGTTAAACGGTCTTTCTCAGACCAGAGCCGTCACATTCGGGTATATTCCGACCGGATCGAGCAACGATCTCGCGAGAAGTCTTGGAATTCCCTCCGACCCGCTTCTCGCTCTTTCTTGTATTTTGAATCCGTCAAAAACCGTTCTCATGGACGTAGGTCTCCTCACCTGCGGCTCCCGCCGGAAAAAATTTGGCGTCAGCGCCGGTATCGGGTTTGACGCCGCCATCTGCCGCGAGGCATTTACTTCCCCCGTCAAGCCTGTCCTTAACCGGCTCCATCTCGGCAAGCTGACATACGCCGCCATCGCCGTCCATCAGCTTTTTGCCGCAGAGATCACTCCTATGCGGCTTATAGCAGACGGAGGGAAACAAATCTTCTTTCCGAAGGTATACATGGCGGCGATCATGAACCATCCCTGCGAGGGCGGAGGCATTTTTTTCTGTCCCGAAGCCTCTTTTGCGGACGGGTGTTTGGATGTGTGCATCCTCGAAGGCGTTTCCCGCCTTCACGCCGCCTTGATTCTTCTGAAAGCGTTGTGCCAAACCCATATCCGCTCCCCTCATATCCATATCTTCCGCTGCCGAAGCGTCGAGATCCATACGCGGCGCCGCCTTCCGGTCCACACGGACGGCGAGATTTTCGGCAGCTGCCGCCTGATTTGCGCGTCCGTCCCGTCTCAGATCCGCATCATCGCGGGAAATGATGTTCTAAACCGTCGGGACTGTGCCGCGGTACTCCCGGACGGCCGGATCAGTTAAATCCATAAAATTTCTGGGCGATCTTATAGGCCGCAACCGACACCTTTCTCCCCGCTTTCCCGGGGAGGTTCATGGTCCTGCCCAGAATGCCGAGCCTCAGCTTATAGTACAGCTTGATATCGCTCTTTTTTAAATACTGCCACAGCTCCTGTTTTTTCTGGAAGTTTTCCTCTGTTCCGGAGCGGATCAGCATGATCGAGGAGATCGTCGTGATGATATCCAGGTAATTGATCATATAGTTCCGAAGATTTTTATCGGTAATTTTCTGGGACACGAAGCAGTCGATCATGATTTTGTTGACCCGGATCTGCTGGTCAATCCTGCGGATCATAACCTCCTCATTGACAGACTGGTCTTCTCTTCCGATAAAATAGTGGTAAAAATTGACGTCCAGATAAATCATCTTCTTTACGCTCGGAAGCGGCTGGTACACAAACAGATTGTCCACGTAAAACGTGTGCTTGGGCAGTTCCAGCCCGCACTCTCTCAGAAGCTTCGTGCGGTAGATCACAGAGTGCATCAGGATATATTTTCCCTTGTGCATCTTTTTCATCTGATCCCACGTAAATACTTCTTCCTTCGGCAGAGCGGACCGGTACTGCATGACCTTTTTGTGCTTTGCCCCGACCTTGTCATAGACAAAGTTGCTGATCACCATGTCGACTGTGTCGGGTCCCCCGATCAGCTCTTTTAGCGTTTTTAAGATTTTTCGGTATGCCTCGCCGTCTACCCAGTCGTCGCTGTCTACGACTTTATAGTACAGTCCGGTCGCATTTTTTAATCCTGTGTTGACCGCCTCGCCGTGTCCGCCGTTTTCCTGATGAATCGCTTTTATGATGCCGGGATATTTTTTTTCATACGCGTCGGCGATCTCAGCGGTTCTGTCCTTCGATCCGTCGTCGACGATCAGAATCTCGACGTCCTCTCCTCCTGCCAGAAGTGAGCGGACGCATTTTTCCATATACGCTTCTGAATTATAACACGGAATTGCGATTGAAAGTATTTTCATCTCATTGCCCTTTCTGCTGCTTTTCATATTTTTCCTGTCCAAGCCGGATGTTCAGATACTTTGCGTATGACGCGAAAGCTGCCGGAATCGGATACTCTTTTTCTGTCTTTTCTGTCTCTACAAACAGGATGCCCTCATGGTCGTCTTTCGATTCCTCCACCAGGACGCTGTATCCTGTCATCTGCCATTCCACATGGCTGAATATATGCTTTGCCGGTTCCAGCTTCTGAATTCTGATTGGGGAAAATTTCATCTCTTTTACTTTTTCCAAAGCCTGCTCCTCCGCCAGGTTTCCTTCCCAGTTCGGCAGCTCATACATCCCGCGAAGGAGTCCTTTGTCCGGTCTCTTTCGGATTGCCGCCCTTTCCCCGTCTTGAATGACCACAACGGTTCTGCGCTCGATTTTTCTTTCCTTTTTCTTTTTCTTGACGGGAAATTCCATCTCTCTTCCTTCCCGGTGCGCCGCGCAAAGTTCTCTCAGCGGACACTGCCCGCATTTTGCCATGCCGTTCGGGACGCAGACCGTCGCCCCCAGCTCCATCAAAGCCTGGTTAAACGCCCCCGGTCTTTCCGCCGGGATGACTGCCTGTATCTGTTTTTCCGCTTCTCTCTTTACAGACAGCTTTGAAATGTCTTCCCCGCTTGCCGTCACTCTTGCGAGTACCCGCAGGACGTTGCCGTCTACCGCCGGGACTGCGATCCCGTACGCGATCGAGGCGATCGCGCCCGCTGTGTAGCTTCCGACTCCCGGAAGCGCCAAAAGCTTTTCATAGTCAGCCGGAAGCGCGCCTGCGTACTGCTCCTCCACCGCCCGGGCCGCCTTTTGCATGTTTCTCACGCGGTTATAATATCCGAGCCCTTCCCAAAGCTTTAAGAGCCGCTCTTCTTCGCACCGGGCAAGCGCTCTGACGTCCGGAAGCTCTGCGGCAAACCGTTCAAAAAACGGCTTGACCGCCTCCACTCTTGTCTGCTGGAGCATAATCTCGGACACCCAGACGCGGTACGGCGTCGGTTCCTCTCTCCATGGCAAAACCCTTGCATTTTCATCATACCACTTTAAAAGTGGTTTTACAATTTTTTCTATCACGTTTTTTCTTCCTTCTTTTTCTATTCTCTCTCCAAACCGGATTGCTCTTTCCCTTGACGGCTGATCAGATATCGCTGCGCGTTTCCGAACGCGACGGCGTCCGCGTACTCCCTCGGACAGTGTTCATATACATACCGCAGTCCCTTCTCTACGCTCGGGGGTCTGTGGTTCATCCGGTGCGCGTCCGATCCCAGAAACGAAACCTTTCTCTCAAGGAGCAGTCTTTGTGCCCGCGCAAACGTCTCCTCTGCCTCCTCCTCCAGGCTGTACGCGTTGATCTGCAAAAGGCATCCGCTCTGCACAAGCTGTTCGACCGTATCGCCCTCAAAGAGCTGCGCGTACCGCTCCACATGCGCGATAACCGGAATCCACCCTTCTCTCCCGAGCAGAGAGACGATTTTCAGCGCCTCCTGCGGCGTGATTCTCGTCCGGAATTCGGTCAGGACACACCGCGTCCCGTTCATGGAGGGCAAAATTCCCTCCTCCAGCTGTCTGAGCGTCTCATGGATATTTCCCGTCTCGCACCGGACTTCGCTCCCCAAAAACAGATCCATCTTCCACGGAAGATGCGAGATCTCCTCCTTTAAGCTCTCGTACGCTTCCCGCACCAGCTCCCCTCTTGAGAGAAACGCGCCGCCGTGCGGCGTCGCAAAGATCGCCCGCACGCCCTGCAGATACGCCATCACCGTCATCGACTTTGACATGTCCATCGAAAACGATCCGTCATCGACCTGCGGGATGATGTGCATGTGGATGTCTGTCATCTGATATTCTTCCATTGTCTCTTTCTCCCTTCTTCTGAAACATTTTTCCATGAATAAAAAACGGAGTCTCGGCGGCTGGCAAACGTCCGCCGGGACTCCTCAAACACCTTTTTTCTATTAGACCAGACCGCTTTTTTTCTTTAACAGTCATGGATTATCGATAGTAACAGATAATCGGAATTCCCGGATAAATATTTTCGTAGATAGTCTTGGCCGCGCTGCTCGGCAGGTTGACACACCCGTGAGAGCCGTTGGTGATGTAGATATTGCCGCCGAATTCCGATCTCCACGACGCGTCGTGCAGACCGACGTCATTGTTGAACGGCATCCAGTACGTCA
Source organism: uncultured Eubacteriales bacterium (assembly GCA_963929865.1). Lineage (GTDB taxonomy): Bacteria > Bacillota > Clostridia > Lachnospirales > Lachnospiraceae > JAGZHZ01. The sequence goes on from CAWVKK010000065.1 coordinate 214,914, forward strand.
CCTCCTGCGCATATCCCTCGCCCTTCAGGATAGAAGGCGACTCCTTGTAGTACAGCGTATACGTTCCGGCCGGAGTGCTTCTGCCCGGAATCGTCATATCTCCTGAGACACAGTCGGTGGAGACGATCTCTTTTCCGTCAATGTACAGCCACACATGCTGGTTCGTCAAGTCGATCTCGATATAGCTGTCGCCCAGATCGCAGTTGTCCCAGCTGACGGCCTCTCTGGCGAAGAGGGCGTACCGGATGTTCTGCGTTCCCTGCGCGATCCATTCCTTTACCTCCAAAACCTCTGCCTCCTGGTCGATCATCCAGCCGTATCCGCTGCCCCCGCTTACGGTCACGACGCTGCCGTCGTGCGTAGTAAACTGCCTGTCCTTATCGTATGTGTCGTACTTCTCTGCGAGACCTGCCACGTATTCGGTCAGTTTCGTATCGTCGAAGCTCACCTCAAACGTCTCTTCGTCAAATGAAATCCAGTCCTTGATGATGCTGCCGTCCAGAACCTCTCTGTTGGCTCCGAAAATGTATTCAATGCTCGTGCTCAGATACGTGTTCAGCTGGTTGACGGCGCTGTTCATCGCCTCGTCGTCCTGTCTGCGGCCTGGCTCCAGATAGCACCCCGCATCCTCCAGGGAGATCTCGGTCGCTCCCGTCTCCACTGCGTTTAGCACAAGCTGCGTCACCTTTTCCAGGTCGAGTTCATTTCCTTCCACTTCCGGGACGATCTCATACGTCTCCCCATTGTATTCTACATACGCATCCTGGGGCTTTACGATATTTTCTTCCTGAAAGCACGCCAGATTCTTAACGCTCTCCTCCACAGTATGGCTGCTGTAGGATACGTTCGGCGTGATGGTGTACGCATACGTCGTGATCAGAAATTCCGGCCACAGAAACGGATTTTGTTTTTCCTTCAAAATCTCGATTCCTCCCAGCGGCTCATACCCGTATCCAAGGTCGTCCGACGTCAGATATTCGGTGACGCCGTTTCTCTCTTTGACGGCGATCTGATACTTTGCGATCTCGTCCCCCAGATATTGGTTGACCTCCTCGATCGTTTTTTCTGAGACGTCGACGCCGTTGATCGTCGTGTTCGGGAAAAACTGATTCTGGAAATGGTATACCCCGGCTGCGTAGACGCCTGCTGCTGCGAGAATCAGCAGGGCTCCTGCCGTCCCGAGCAAAATTTTCCAGACCTTTCTCTTTTTCTTCGGCTTTTCTTCCTCTTCCATCTGCTCAAGCTGGCGTCCGTAATTGATCTCCTGGTCTCTCGTGCGCAGAACCTGCTCAAGCCGCTCTCCCTGCGTATAGCCCGCCGCGTTTTCCGGATGGGATTCCTGTCCGTCCAAAGCCTGACCTTGCTCCGGTGCGGCACTCTCCTGCGTCTCCTCTGTCCATTCTCTCTGCTCCTCCAGCTGAGCCTGTTCTACGCTTTTTTTCAGCGCCTCCTCGTCGATTTTCGGCGCTTCCTCTCCGCTCTGCGCAGAATCGCCGCCCTCCTCTTGCGAAGAGCCGTCTGGTTGCTCTTCCTCTTTTGCCGCCGCTGTCATCATACTCTCATCCGGCGCTTCGTTTTTTGTGCCGCAGTTTGAGCAGAAGCGGTCCGTCTCTTTTAAAACTGCCCCGCAGCTGCGGCAGACTGTGATCTTTTGTTCTGACTGGGTTTTCTCTTCATTTGTCTGTGGCGGGATTGCTTCTTCTGACTGTCCGCAATTTTCTGTCTCATTCTCCTGCTGCGCTTTTTCTTCCTGCGTCTCCTTTTCTTCCGCAATCATTTCCTCCGCGGTATCATAGGTAGGCGGTTCTTCTAATTCTATCTTGCTCTGCTGTGCGCTCTCGTCTTCATATGGCGGATCGGAGAATTCGTCTGTCTTTTTTCCTTTTGTAATCTCGTCCATGTATATCCCTCTTATTCTTTACTTTTCCTGACTGATGTGCCTAACCGGCAATGTTCAGGCTCTGCTCTGGCTGTATTCGTGTTTTCAGCGCTTTTTTCTGCGTCAACAGGCGAGGTTCCGTATTGACGCAGTTTCAGGCTGAATCTTTATTATCATATCATTTTATCCTTTATTTTAAAAGTATATTTTTCTTAAAGTTTTTTTATAATATAAGTCGAATATCCAGCCTGCCGCAGTCTTTTTTCCAGTCGCACCGCATTGTCTAAGTTTTCAAATGATCCGCTCACCACTTTGTAGTACGGACCGTCCTTAAGAATTTCGGCGCTGAATCCGTCCTGGATCAGCTTTTGAGCGAGATTCTGGGCATATCCCCTGTTTCGGTACGCTCCCACCTGAACGCGGTACGCCGAATTTTTTTCCTGCCCTCTTGTCATCTCCAGGACAGCGTCTGCGATTGCCCGCGCAATCTCCTCAAAGCGGCTGTCAAAGAGTTCGTTGTCCTGATCAGAATTTATAAATCCTGCCTCGATCAAAACAGCCGGCATCTTTGTTCGGCGCAGCACCGTCAGGTTTGGGCGCTCCTTGACTCCGATATTCCGAAATCCCAGCTCTGCCAGGTTCCCGTTGATTTTCTCCGCAAGCTCCGCTTTCTCTCCGGAGCGGTCGAACACCAGCGTCTCCACGCCGTTATACTGGTTTGGCTGTTCGCTCGAATTTCGGTGAAAAGAGAGAAACCAGTCTGCATCTGCCTCGTTTCCCATGCGCGCTTTTTCTGCCGGTGAGTCGTAGACGTCGTCGATTCTCGTATACACGACCTCCTCCCCGGCGTCCTGCAAAAGATCTCCAACCGCCAGCGCCAGATTTAACGCGTCTTCTTTTTCCTGTCTGCCTTCATGCACAGCTCCCGGATCTCTTCCGCCGTGTCCCGGATCAATCACAATTTTTGCCATATCGTCTTTCCTGTTTTTTTCTTTATCTACATCATATTCAAAATTTTTTGCCTTGATACTGGAGCGGTTTTCTGAAATGTCAAGTGGTGAATTCAAGAAAGTTACCGTTGCATCCTCGCTGTCCAGTAATTACGGTTCCGGTTCCTTCTTCAATGTCCCGGATGATCTCTCCTACCTCGGGCACAGTGATCTGGCTGCCTTGAAGCGGATTCTTGATGCTGACTACCGGTGTGGTGATCGTAGCTTTCACTTCGCTGCGCTCAAAAGCCAGGTCGCAGTCCACCATCTCGCAGTTAATGAGCTTCAATCCCCTGCAGTAGCACAGAGGCTGAGTACCGATGATCTTGCAGCTCTCAAAGGTGACATTTTCGCAGTACCAAGCCAGGTACTCACCCTTGACTGCGCTGTTTCGCACGGTGATGTTTTTTGCGTGCCAGAAGGCATCCTTCGTGTCAAAAGTGCAGTTTTCAAAGACACAATTCTCAATGTACTGAAAGGAGTATTTGCCCTTCATCCGCACATTTGTAACGTGCAGACCGGAAGAGCGCATCATAAAGTATTCGCTCTGGGCATCACAGTCCTCCATTTCGATATTGCGGACTGACCAGCCGAACTCTGGAGAAATGATATCGCAGCCCCGCATGGTGATGTCCGAGCATTCACGCAAAGCCTTGATGCCGTGGAGCCTTGTATTCTCAATCGTAATGTGGTCGGAATACCACAGGGCTGCCCGGCAAAGTTGCGTCATCTCGGAATCCCGAATTGTAAGACCATGGTCATGCCAGAAGGGGTAACGCAGGTTAAAGAAGCTGTGCTCCACCTGCACGTTGCTGCACTCCTTGAAGGCGCTCTCGCCATCGGCCGGACCGTCAAAGGAGCAGTCCTTTACTAAAAGATCGCGGCTGCCGTAAAGGGCACGCTCTGCGTCAAAGGTCTGATTCTCAATCACTTTCCATTCTGCCGTCGTCTGACCCATACCATAGCTGGCTCCCGTGATGATAGCCGCTTTATCTTTAAGCATGTGTGCTTCCATTTTAATCAACCTCTTTTCATCATCACTTTTCCTTACATCTACAGTGTACTGCCGCAAGAATTAAATATCAAATACTTATTAAGAGCTGGTAAAAAATTGCGGGGCAGATCTCTAATCGTCTCTCATCAAAAAAGGAGACTTTTCAGGAGGATGTGCTTCACCGGAAGCAGACGGCGCGCCTTAGCTCTGCTAAAATAGGCAGTACAGACAGCTATACGGTCTCGCTGGAACATCGTTTTGCCAGAGAGGAAAGATCTATAATCTGCAGTCTGCCTCTGACCGTCTTAAGAATTCCGTCTTGCCGTAGAGCGCCCAGCTCACGGGTGACCTGCACGCGGCTCATACCAAGAATATCGGCGATCTCCTCCTGAGTCATCTCAATCATCAGCCCCGAGTTGGCAGGCTGATGGCGCGCCAGCAGATAGAGAATGAAATTTCTGCTCTATTCCAATCTGATCTGGAACGTTGAGAGTCTTATGCTCATATGTCAATATACCTCAAAGGCATTCTTAGAGTTCTGCAACTCCGTTCCTATGTCCCAAAGCATGGTCAAGACTGGATACCCATACGAAAATGCACCGCTGAGGAGATCAAAAACGGATACATCAATCTGTATGAATTTCAGACAGAAGAACAAGATACCGGATTGCTTGATTACTCAACATCGGAGCTGTCTGTTTTTGCTTTAGCAAGCCGGGCAATCATAGCCTGTATATCTTCATTACTATCGACCTCATCCCCGAGGAGTGCACGGAGTTCTTCCACTGAAGACTTTTCGCATTTATCAATAGCCTCCTTTGCTGTCGAGATGCCGAAGATGATATTCACAATGCCCGCACCATAACGATTAAACATCGTAGCAGGGTAGACGATACTGTTCTTTATCATCTTCACGGTAGGCGTGATACCTGCACAATCTGCAAAACTCTTATAGCGGATCTCACCATCTCTCATGTCGAATTCAAAGTTGCCGTTTCGAATCCCATAATTAGCTCGACAGACAAACTCAGCCATGGAGGTCATTATCTTTTCATCAGCTTCATCAGCGCCCAGTGGAGAAATCGCATAGACAATGTAGGCATCTTCTTTGACATCAATAATATAGCTGATCTGCTTTATTCTACCCTTAATGCACAGTTCAAATTTAAATAAGCCGAGCTGGTCGTCAAATAAAAAATTCCAGTCATCCTCTGTGAGGAAGTTATTGATTGCATTAGCAATGCTCTTGGAATAAGTTTTTTCTTTCATGATGTACAACACTCCTTTACATTTAAAAAATTTTGAGTCTGATATACTTACCTGTTGGCAATGTCCCAGATGTCTTGCACTCCAGTCGCTGTTGGAGAACTCTCCGCCCACCAACAAGATGACCAATTTGTATTTTCTCTTGGTGATATAACTGTATCATTTTTAATTTGGGTTCTGAAAGGGGAGACTGTCCGAAAACTAAGATGAATGTTCATCGAAATTAAGATTGAGCCACTCTTATGAGTGTTCAATATAGATATTTATA
>CAWVKK010000066.1:0-22580 GCA_963929865.1 uncultured Eubacteriales bacterium
TTTTTTATTTTCTCGCGTTTCTTGTTCTCACGTCAAACGCTACCGCGATGATAAAGATGATTCCCTTTACGATATACTGGTAGGAGATATCCATGCCCATCAGGTTCATCCCGTTTGTCAGCGACATAATGACGAGCGTTCCGATAATCGTGTTCGTCACGCGCCCGATACCGCCGCTGACCGCGACGCCTCCGATATAGGACGAAGCGATCGCGTCCATCTCAAACCCGAGTCCTGCCGTCGGAGTCGCGGACTGCAGACGCGAGGTGTAGAGCACTCCGGCGAGCGCGGCGAGCACGCTCATCGAGCAGAAGGCAAACAGCGTCACCTTTTTTACGTTGATGCCGGACAGCTCCGCCGCCTGGGCGTTTCCGCCGATGCCGTAGATATACCGTCCAAGTCTCGTCTTGTTGAGCATATAGTTATAGGCGAACAGAACCACGCCGATGATCACTGCGGTCCACGGAATGCCGTGATAATTTGCCAGCACCCAGATGATGACCATGATGATCGCCGACAGAAAAATCAGTTTCATGGCGAACACCGGCGAGGACGCCACCTTGAAATGATATTTCTGATTTGCTCTTCTCGCCTTGAGCTGTGAGAGAATCATCAAAACCACAGCGATGACGCCGATGATCATCGTCAGGATGTGAACCTTGCTTCCGCCCGGAAAATCCGGGATAAAACCGTTCGAAAGCGCGTTGAAGCCGTCGTTTGGAACGATAATCGTTCCGGTTTCCTGAAGCGTCAGGTTCAAAAGCCCGCGGAAGATAAACATTCCGGCAAGCGTGGTGACAAAGGCGGGAACCCCGACTCTCGTCACAAGCGTTCCCTGGTACAGACCGATGACAAGCCCAAGAAGAAGCACGATTAAGATCGCAATCCATTCGTTGATCTTATATTTTGTCATCAGCACCGCCGCGACCGCGCCGCAGAAGCCTGCCACGTAGCCGACTGACAGATCAATATGAACCAGAATCAGAATCAAGGTCATACCGATTGCCAGAATCGCCACATACCCTGCCTGGTTAATCAGGTTGGCGATGTTTCTCGCCTGGATAAAGCCCCCGTTCGTCTTCCATGTAAAGAAAATCATGATGACGACAAGGGCGATATACATCATGTAATCTCTGACGTTGCTCTTTACTCCCTGGAGCATCTCCGCTCCAATCCCTTTTTTTTCATTTTGTTTTTCCATCTTTTTCCCTCCAGCGGCATCTCCAACGATGCCATAAATTCCGGACAGGCGCCTCGTTTTTCTCTTGCCTCTCCCTATGATTTCACTGCCATCGCCATGACCTTCTGCTCTGTCGCCTCCTCAGCCAGAAATTCTCCTGTAATTTTTCCCTCAGACATGACGTAGAGCCTGTCGCTCATGCCCAGCACCTCCGGCAGCTCCGAGGAAATCATGATAATGCTCATCCCCTGCTCCACCAGCCGGTTCATCAGCGTATAGATTTCATATTTCGCCCCTACGTCAATCCCGCGCGTCGGCTCGTCCAAAATCAGAACGTCCGGCTTTACAAACATCCACTTCGCGAGCTGTACCTTCTGCTGGTTTCCGCCGCTTAGATTGCGCACCTTCTGCCGGATTGACGGCGCCTTGATGTTGATCTGTTCCTTATACTCATTCGCCACCTTGATCTCCTCGTTGGCGTTGATGGAAATTCCGTCTGTCAAAGCTTCCAGATTCGCGATCGTGATGTTGTAGCGGATATCCTGAATCAGAATCAGCCCGTTTCCTTTTCGGTCCTCTGTGACATAGGCGACTCCGTTTTTTATCGCCTCTTTCGGATTGCGGAAGTGCTTTTTCTTCCCGTTTATCAAAAGCTCTCCCCCGGTCAGCTTATAATGGCAGGGATTTCCGAAAATGCTCAGGGCAAGCTCGGTTCTGCCGGCGCCCATCAGACCCTGCAGCCCTACGATCTCCCCCTTGCGCACATGGATGCTGACGCTGTGGAGAATCTCCCGCCCCTTTGCCGGGTCCTCCACCGTCCAGTTCTTCAGCTCCAGCGCTTTCTCCCCAAACTCTCTTTTTTCTCTCTTTGGATAGATGTTGTTCATCTCACGTCCGACCATATGCTTGATGATCTCCGACTCGGTGATCTCTCTTTCGTGGCAGTCCATCGAACAGACTGTCGTCCCGTCTCTTAAGACGGTGATCGTGTCCGCGATCGCGGTGATCTCCCGCAGCTTATGGGAAATCATGATGCACGTCACGCCTTCTTCCTTCAGCTCCCGGATCAGTTTTAAAAGGTTCTGGCTGTCGTCCTCGTTCAGCGCCGCCGTCGGCTCGTCAAGGATCAGCAGCTTCACCTTTTTGCTCAGCGCCTTTGCGATCTCCACAAGCTGCTGGTTTCCGACTCCCAGCTCTTTGACCTTTCTCGACGGGTCTGTGTCGAGGCGCACTTTTTTCAGCACCTCTTTCGCGCGCACGATCGTCTCATTCCAGTCGATGGTCCGCCCTCTCATGATCTCATGACCAAAATAGATATTCTCATACAGACTCAGCTCCGGAATCAGGGCAAGCTCCTGATAGATAATCGCGATGCCTTTTCCCTCGCTGTCCGCGATCGTCTTAAACTGCTGCGCTTCCCCGTCGTACACAATATCGCCGCTGTATGTCCCATACGGGTGCACGCCGGAGAGCACTTTCATCAAGGTTGATTTTCCGGCTCCGTTCTCCCCGACCAGACAGTGGATCTCCCCACGCCGGACTTTAAAATTTACGTTGTCCAGCGCTTTGACGCCCGGAAATGTCTTGGTGATATTTCTCATCTCCAAAATATAATCGTCCATCCTAATCCTCCTCTCAGGCAGAAAATAAGGGCGCTGCATCTACGTCCGCGCCTGCGGGCGTATGGTCAGGCATTCCTCTCCATACACCCCCAAACCGTCAAATCGTATGTTGCAACGCCCTCATCTCGTCACTTTTTTGCTGAGCGGATTTTCCCCCGCTTTTTTTCTCTATTCCAGACCGGTAAAGTCGGCCGCCTCATAATATCCGGAGTCAATCAAAACTTCTTGTACATTGTCTTTTGTCACAACCTGAATCGCTGTCTGTTTGGAAGGAACCTCTTTCACGCCGTTGTCATATGTCGTGTCGGTCTCCGGAACTTCTCCGTTTAAGATGGCGACTGCCATCGCAACAGAATCAGCTGCCAGCTTTCTCGTATCTTTGAAGACCGTCATAGACTGTTTGCCGTCGATCACATACTGTACGGAAGCCTTCTCCGTGTCCTGTCCGGTGATCTGGTAGCTTGTGATATCAGGGTCGGTCACAAATACGTCAGCGATCGAGCGGGAGGTTCCGTCGTTCGGGGCGAGAATCAGGACGTCGCCCTTCGCGTCAGCGCCTGCCGCGGTCAGGTTCGATTCTGCTTTTGATTTTGCCACGTTGAAATCCCAGTCCGTCGTCACCTGTCCGATAATCTTGCTCTGCTCTGCGCGCTCTAACACCGGCTTGTCCTTTAATGCTTCCGCCTCGGAAGAGTTCGCAATCTTTAACGTGCCGTCCGCAATCTTCGGCTGAAGGGTTTCCCACGCTCCCTCAAAGAACAAAAATGCGTTGTTGTCTGTCGCTGCCCCTGCGTACAGATACAGAGGAATCTCGGTCTCGCCTTCCGGCATATTGTCGAGCAGATACTGTCCCTGCGCAGCTCCGACTGCCATGCTGTCGAACGTCACATAATAGTCTACCGCTTCCGTTCCTGTGATCAGACGGTCGTACGCGATAACCGTCACGCCTGCGTCCTTTGCCTCTTCCACCGCTGCGGAGGCTGCAGCCGCGTCCTGCGCGCAAATAATCAGCACTTTGATTCCTGCGTTCAGCAGCGTCTCCACGTTCGTTCTCTCTGTCGCGGAGGAACCCTGACTGAACAATACCTGGTTCGTAAATCCGGCGTCGCCTAAGATTGCCTCAAACTGAGCCTGGTCCTGAAGCCATCTCGGCTCATCCTTTGTCGGAAGGACAATTCCGACTTCCACGCCCGCCGCGTCGGCTTCCATTCCGCTCACTGCCGTCACCGAAAGACACATCATACCTGCAAGCAGCACGCTCAATAATTTTTTCTTCATGTTTCTACCTCCCATACCGTTTTATTTTGATACTTTTACTTTACCACATTAACGCGTGTCATAACCTGTCTTGTTCTCTAAATAATTGTATCCCGTTCTCTTTCGCGTCTTTTTTCTTTCTTATTTTGTCTCTGATCTTTTGCCCGCCAAAAAATCACACAGAAGCGCAAAAAAATATCCCAAAAACCGCGTCTGTCCAGACTTGATTTTCAGGATATCTTTCTTTCGGACGGCAGCCTCTGTTCTGCCGCCGCCCTGTATGTACCGTATCTTTTTTTCGGTTTATTTTATTCTGCCGCTGCTTCGATTCTCTGCTCAAGGCTTGAATAGTAGTCCTCAAAGAACTGTTTCTGCTCTTCTGTCAGGGAAAGCTCGCCGCACGTTGTGTCGAGATTGAAGATCGTAAAGCCGCCTTCGCTCGGATCCCATTCTATCAGACCTTCTCCGTTCGGATCTCCCGTCTTTGCGAAGTTGATCAGGTATGAGGACATGGTCTGTCCCAGGGCAAAATCTTCCTCTGTCCAGTACTCTGCGCGCAGATCGCTGAAGACATTTAAGAAATACGGAACGTCAGACGTGTGGAATGCCCCGAAGTCCGTCTCGCCCGGCATCACATGCGTAAAGTAGTACAGATAGGTCGGATTCTCAGAACCCAGGTCATGCGCCTGCGCGACATAGTTCTGCAGCGCCTTCATCGAGTCAATCTGGATCTCTCCGATCACTGCCGCCGCTGTCTCATCGTCCGCCGGATATGCGGCGAGGCATTCATCTGCGTATTCTCCGAACACTTCCTGAACCTGCGCCTCATAGTAAGCCTGATCCGTCTCTCCCTCACCATTTGTGCGCAGAGATGCGAACAGACCCGTATCTCCTGTCACAAATCCGGACATCAGCGTCACGTCGTTGGCGTCGCCGGAGGCAAGACTCTCGGCAAAGTTTTCTGTCAGGTAGACGCCGTCGATGCACGGACCGCTTGCCCAGCTCATCGCAAGCAGCTCATCGGTTGAGAGTTCTCTCATCTCCTCAAGCGTCATATCCTGGAAGAGCTCGTCGCCCTGCGCTTCTTTTTCCTCCATGGTAGCAAGCGTGCCGTCGATATCGTTGTAGCTCATTGAGATCGCTTTGCTGAACAGCCCGGCTGCCTTCGGGGAAGCGACCAGCATATTGACGCTGCTTGCCCCGGCTGACTGTCCCATGATCGTCACGTTTTCCGGATCTCCGCCAAACTGTTCGATGTTGTCATGCACCCACTGCAAAGCTGCAATCTGATCCATCAGCGCATAATTTCCGGATACGCCCTCCTCCGATTCCTCTGAGAGCGCCGTTGTGGCGAGGAATCCTAAGATCCCCACACGGTAGTTGATGCTGACGTACACAACGTCCTGGCTTGCCACGTATTCCCCGTCGTATACCTCGCACGAAGATCCGCCGCTTGTAAATCCGCCGCCGTGGATGTAGACGATAACCGGTTTTTTCTCATTCTCAGAATCCGTGGACGTCCACACGTTCAGCGTCAGGCAGTCCTCGGAGTATCCGGTGTCCTCAATGATAAATTCCGTCGACCACATCATAAACGGAGCCTGCTCAGGCTGAATCGCGCTTGCGCCCCACTCCGTGCACTCTCTGACGCCGTCCCACGGCTCTACCTCCTGGGGCGCTTTCCATCTCAGATCTCCGACCGGAGCTGCCGCATACGGGATTCCCCGGTAGATGGCTACGCTTCCGTCTTCATTGTACTCTCCGCTGATCTGTCCCCCTGTGACTTCCACCGTCGTCTCTGCCGCATCCGCCGCCGTCTCCTCTGCAAAAGCCATCGCCGGAAGAGAGGACACTGCCATCATGGCTGCCAAAAACATTGCCGTTTTCCGTTTCATAAAAACCCTCCTTTTTTTGTCGGACATGGTCGTTTCCTGTCCTGCATTTTTTGCAATCATACCACATTTTTCTCCGTTTAAGGCTGTCCGTGCGTAATCTGCCTATTTTTTGCCGTATTTTGCATCCGCTTCACACAGAAGCGAAAAAAATATCCCAAAAACCGCGTCTGTCCCCTGCGACTGTCCAGACTTGATTTTCAGGATATCTTTCTTTCGGACGGCGGTCTGTGTTCTGCCGCCGCCCTGTATGTACCGTATCTTTTTTCGGTTTATTTTATTCTGACTTCGATTTATTCTGCCGCTGCCTCGATTCTCTCCTCAAGGCTTGAGTAGTAGTCCTCAAAGAACTGTTTCTGCTCTTCTGTCAGGGAAAGCTCGCCGCACGTTGTATCGAGGTTGAAGATCGTAAAGTCGTCTTCGCTCGGAGCCCATTCTATCAGACCTTCTCCGTTCGGATCGCCTGTCTTTGCGAAATTGATCAGGTACGAGGACATGGTCTGTCCCAGAGCAAAATCTTCCTCTGTCCAGTACTCTGCGCGCAGATCGCTGAAGACATTTAAGAAATACGGAACGTCTGACGTGTGGAATGCTCCGAAGTCCGTCTCGCCCGGCATCACATGTGAAAAGTAGTACAGATAGGTCGGATTGTCTGCTCCCAGGTCATGCGCCTGCGCGACATAGTTCTGCAGCGCCTTCATGGCATCAATCTGCATCTGCTCGATCACCTCTGCCGCCGTCTCGTCGTCTGCCGGATATGCGGCAAGGCATTCATCTGCGTATTCTCCGAACGCTTCCTGAACCTGCGCCTCATAGTAAGCCTGATCCGTCTCTCCCTCACTGTTTGCGCTCAGCGGTAAAGATTTTCCGGCATCTCCTGTCACAAATCCGGACATCAAGATCACGTCGTTGGCATTGCCGGAGGCAAGACTCTCTGCAAGGTCTTCTGTCAGGTAGACGCCGTCGATACACGGACTGCTTGTCCAGCTCATCGCAAGCAGCTCATCGGTCGAGAGTTCTCTCATCTCCTCAAGCGTCATATCCTGGAAGAGCTCGTCGCCCTGCGCTTCTTTTTCCTCTAAAGTCTCCAGCTCGCTCTCGATATCGTTGCGGCTCAGCGAGATCGCTTTGCTGAACAGCCCGGCTGCCTTTGGCGATGTGACCAGTCTGTTGACGCTGCTTGCCCCGGCTGACTGTCCCATGATCGTCACGTTTTGCGGATCTCCGCCAAACTGTTCGATGTTGTCGTGCACCCACTGCAAAGCTGCAATCTGGTCCATCAGTCCATAGTTTCCGGATACGCCCTCCTCTGATTCCTCTGAGAGCGCCGTTGTGGCGAGGAATCCTAAGATTCCCACGCGGTAGTTGATGCTGACGTACACAACGTCCTGGCTTGCCACATATTCCCCGTCATACACTTCGCACGAAGATCCGCCGCTTGTAAATGCGCCGCCGTGGATGTAGACGATAACCGGTTTTTTCTCGTTCTCGGAATCCGTGGACGTCCACACATTCAGCGTCAGGCAGTCCTCGGAATATCCGGTGTCCTCAATGATAAATTCTGTCGACCACATCATAAACGGAGCCTGCTCCGCCTGAATCGCGCTTGCGCCCCACTCTGTGCATTCTCTGACGCCGTCCCACGGCTCTACCTCCTGCGGCGCTTTCCATCTCAGATCTCCGACCGGAGCCGCCGCATACGGGATTCCCCGGTAGACGGCTACGCTTCCGTCTTCATTGTACGCTCCGCTGATCTGTCCCCCTGTGACCTCCACCGTCGTGTCTGCCGCATCCGCCGCCGTCTCTTCTGCAAAAGCCATTGCCGGAAGAGATGACACCGCCATCATGGCTGCCAAAAACATTGCCGCTTTTCGTTTCATACCGTAACACCCTCTCTTTCCTCAATATTTTTTATCTGCATTTTCTGTTCTCCGTTTTCTGCTTTTTTCGAAAACTCTGCGCAAAGATTTCTTTTTTCGCTCTTAAGCTATTTTAATTATAAGACTATTCTTTCTGTTTGTGCAAGTTTTATGTCACGAAATGTAATTTTTTGTCTTTAACTGTAAATATTGACCAATATTATATTTTCTCTTTTCTTTTTCTCTGCATTATTCCGATTTTCATAAATATTTGCGTGCTATTCGCTTATTTTTCATACGTTTCATCTGCTTTTCCAGCCCCGTCTCATTCCCGCCTCAGCGGCATGGGAATGAGAATCCGCAGCTCAAACCAGTCTCCGTCCGTCTGAACGTTCATATGACCGTGATACTTCGAGACGGTATACCGGATGCTTTTCAGCCCGTACCCGTGAATCTCCCTCGAGCCTTTTGTCGTGACCGGAAGCCCCTCCTCAAACTGAAGCGTCTCCTCCAGGATATTGTCAACCTGAATATTCAGAAAACCCTGCTTTTCAAACACGCACACATGGATCAGCCGCTTCTTTTCGTCCGCTATCTTCTCCTCGCATTCCACGGCGTTACTCAGCGCATTCCCGAAGATCGTGCAGATGTCGATCTCTCTCATGTCATTGAGGTGTTTTCCGTCAATCACGCAGGTCATCTCGATGCCGTGGCGCAGACAGTACAGATGTCTGTCCGTCAGCATCGTGTCCAGCACGTCGTTTCCCGTCCTCTTTGCCGCCTCGAAATCCCGGATTTCCGTCTCGATCTCGGAGAGCCACTCCATATTTTTCTGTGACGGATTCTTTTGGAGCAGAAAAATCATGTGCTTGATGTCATGGTATTTCTGGTTGATCACAGCGATATTTTCCTGAGAAATCCGGTATTGTCTGTTTTGCTCCTCCATCACCTTCTCAATCAGCACCAGCTCCTGCTTCGTCTTCTCGTTCACAAACCACATCTGGTATTCAAAGATGCAGAAAAGCCCGATCAGATCGGCAGCTGTGTGGGAGATGTTAAACCATTCCCCAAAATATGAATAAAAATATCCAAAGAAGAACGTTGCGCACAAAAAGGCAATCATCCCGATACTGACAAATAAAATCGCTTCATGTCGGGAGACGTCGTTTTTTCTCCGGATCGGAAACAGTTTCTCTATCCCGTCGAGCGCAAAAAACAAAAATATCATAAAAAGCGCCGTAATCGCCCACGTCGCCGCTGGTATACCGGTTCCTGCCCTCCAGAATCTCTCCCGGATGTCCATCAGCACAGACCAGGAAAATTCCGCAAACAAAAACGCCTTGATCCAGATACAGAAGATATACCATTTTGACCCTTCACAGCACAGAAACAGGAACAGCCACATCAGCGCGCAGTAAAGCGGCATTCGGAAGAACAGCCAGATCATTTCGTTTTGTATGGGGTTATAATGGTCTGTCAGATACAGGGCGATGCCAAAAGCCGCCAGCATTCCCGCGCAGACCAGATACAGCGCTGCTCCTGTCCTTTTTTTCTTTTCTCTGACAATGTAGCACACACAGCAGAACCACTCCGTCAGCGCCGTCAGAAAATACGGTCCGTTCAGCCATAACGCAATCTGTTCCATGCTCACACCCCATTCATATAATCTGCCATGACCTGCAGAAATTCTTTCTTTTTGCTCCGGCTCACCGGAATCTCCTTTTCACACACGATGACAAAGCCTCTCTGAAATCCCTGCACGTATTCCAGGTTGATCAGATAGCTGGCATGGCACCGGAAAAAATGGTACGGCTTCAGCTTCTCTTCGATGTCTCTCATCTTCCCCGCCGCGCGGTACGTCTTTTCTTTTGTGCAGATCATCAGGCTGTGGTCCTGAATTTCCGCATAGCAGATCGAGGAGATGCCGATTTTGTAAATACTGCCCTTTGAGCTGACAGACAGGTACTCTTCCGTCCGCCTTTTGATCCTGGAAATCGCGCGGGTCAGATACTGAGAGAAGGAAAAATAGGAGACCGGTTTTAAGATATAGTCGAGCGCGTCAACCGCGTATCCGCTGATCGCGTACTGAGCGAGATTGGTGACAAAAATCAGAACCACCTCCTGGTCCTGCTCCCGGATCAGCCGCGCCGTCGACAGCCCGTCGAGGAAAGGCATGTCGATATCCAGCAAAATGATATCGTATTCCGGCCGGTAGCGGGCTGTGATCTCATCTCCGCCGGAAAAGCACGTCACCTTCATCTCGCATTGTTTTTCTCTGGCATACTGCTCCAGATAGCCGCACAGCTGTCTGGCGTAGGACGCCTCATCTTCTACAATTGCAATTCTAATCATATTCCCCACCCGTTTTTTTCAATTTTAGCACGGTTGGGAAACCGGTTCAATCATCATCCGCCGCTCGGACTTCTTTTTGGCTTTGCCTCTTAGTCCGCGTTTAGATAGACGTCCTCTTTGAGATGGAAGCCGTCCGCGATCACCGTCGATTCCATGTTTTCCTCTGTCACGGCGATCGGCTCCAGAAATACGCTCGGGATCTCATACGTGCCGTCAAACAGGACGGTCTCCTCCTCCATCTTCTCCCCCTGCGCCATCTTTATCAGCAGTGACGCCGCCGCGCTTGCCAGCTCGTCCACCGGCTTATAGACCGTCATGTCCTGCGTTCCCTCGACGATTCTCTGGCACGCGTCCAGATCGGCGTCCTGTCCGACCACAACAATCTCCCCCGCCATCTGGTGCTGCGCCAGCGTTGTGATCGTCTGTCCGGCGAGCGAATCGTTTCCGCACATGATCCCCTGCGCCTGCTCCACCAGATCCATGTTCTCATTCAGGTAATGCTCCACTTCGTCGGAATCCCAGTTTATCACGTACGTCGTGTCCAGGACCTCCAGCTTTTTCTTCTCAATCGCTTCCAGAAATCCTTTTTCCACGTAGTGGACATTGTTGTCCTCCAGAGGACCGCAGATCATCAGGATTTTGCTCCCTTCCTCCAGCCGCTCTGCCATCGCCTCCCCCATCAGCCTCCCGACCTTTTCATTGTCGAACGAGATATACCCGTCTGTCCCCCCGTTCTTGACAAGTCTGTCATATGAGAGCACCGGTATCCCCTGCGCCTGTGCTTTTTTGATCTCCCCTTCCAGGCTCTCGGAATCGATCGCCACGACTGCGATCGCGTCCATTTTCTGGTCAATCAGATATTCCATCTGCTGCGCCTGTCTTTCCTTGTCGCCGTTTGCATTCTGGACGTTCACTTCCGCGCCCAGCTCTTTCAGGGCTGAGACAAGCACGTCTCTGTCTTTTTGCCATCTCGGAATCACATATGTGTCAAACAGCAGACCAATCTTTTTCTTCTGCGTCTCTTCCTGCGGCGTATCCCTTTTGTCTTCTGCGCATCCCCAGCAGAGGAGGAGAACCGCCAGGACAATCACAATGCTTCTAATCCTTTTCATGCTTCCCTCTCCTTATATTCAGACGGGGAAATTCCCACATTTTTTTTGAACGTATGGCTGAAGTAGTTCGGGTTGGAATACCCGACGGCGTCGCTGATCTCCTTCATGCTCATCTGAGTTTCGCGCAGCAGCTTTTTCGCCTTTTCGATCCGTATCTTCGTCAGGTATTCGATAAAATTTTCTCCCGTCTCCTTTTTAAACAGCTTGCTGAAGTAATACGGGCTGATCTGCACTTTCTTCGACACCTCGTCCAGGGACAGATCCTGCATAAAGCGGCTCTGGATATACTCTTTTGCACTCCGGATCAGATCTACGGCGAGCTCCTCCTTCTCCTGCCTGATTTTATGGCAGACGTTTCGGATTTTCTCCAAAAACCAGTGCTTCAGCTCCTCATAGTTCTGCACCTTGATCATCTGGTCCAGATATCCGCCGCGCAGCTCCAGGCTTTCTGCCGCCGTCCCGCTGCCGTATTTCAGGTTTTCCGCCTTGAGGACGATCTCCAGCACTTTCATTTTCACTTCCTGCCCCATTTCCTGGTACTCCTGCTTCATCCAGAAGATCAGCCCTTCTGCCTTGTACTCCGCAAGCTGTGCGTTTCCCTCTTCCGCCGCGTCGAGCAGTTCCTTTTCGAGGATGACCGGATAGACGGGCATATTTTTGTGAAACGGCAGATCGCGGAAATGGATCACCACGCCTTTTGCGTATTCCATCGATCTGACCGCCTCATGGTATGACTCATACGCGCTCGTCATCTCGCAGACAGATCCGATCGCCGCCTGAAAATGCGCGTCCAGCTTTCGCCCCAGCTCATGGCACATCTTTCTCGCCTTCTCAATGATACCGATGCGCGCCTCGTACTCTTCCTCCTGCGAAACCATCGGGAACGGCACATAGACTGTCACCGTATTGCCCATCACGCTTCCGACCGCGCACCGGAAAAAATCCTTGATCAGCTCTCTCATTTTTCCGTACTGCGCATTCATCCGGATGCTGACCGCCACCGTGTTTGCGCTTTCCTCCCTGTTCCGGTCAAAAAAGCGCAGCACCATCGCAAAACCCGACTCCTCTTTGATGTCCAGAAGCTTTCGGAATTCCTCCGCGTCGCTGTGGTGAATCTTTTCAAAGATCATGCTGTACACAAAACCGTTCTCGATAATCGGGACTACAATCTCCAGCTTCTCCCGGATTTTCAGGTCGCGGCTTCTTTTTTCTCTCACCTGGTCGACCTGCCCCATGGCTTCCTTGATATTCTGGACAATCTCATCCTTTTTCAGCGGTTTGTTCAGATAGGACATGGCGCCCAGCTTGATCGCCTCTTTGGCATAGTCAAATTTGTCATACGCGCTCAGAATCAGAAAAATGCTCGACGGGCTTGTCGTCTTGATCTCCTTCATCGCTTCAATTCCGTTGATTCCGGGCATTTTGATATCCATAAAAATAAGATCCGGGTGAAAATGCTCGGCGATCTCAATCGCGTCTCTTCCGCTTTTCGCCGTCTGAATCACGCATTGACCCGGAAAATTTCTCTCTATGATAAAAGTCAGCGCCTCGATCACAATTCCCTCATCGTCCGCAATTAAAATTTTGTACATCTCTCTCCCTCTTTTCTGTCTTTTCCTCACCCGAAGGGCAGGAAGATCACAACCTCTGTCCCCGTATCCGTCCCGCCGCTTGTGATTTCAATCACATCCTCAGCCTCTGTAAACATCCTCAGTCTTCCGATCACGTTGTCCAGTCCGATTCCGTGCGCCGCTTCCTTTTCCGGCACCGTCTGCTTCACATCCCTGTTCTTGACCGCCCTGATCTGTTCCTTTGTCATCCCGCACCCGTAATCGCGGATCGAGATGCAGCAGCAGTCGTCTTCTCTTCCTGCCTGCAGGTCAATCCTCTTTTCTCCTTCTCTGTTCCGGTATCCGTGCTGGATACTGTTTTCCACAATCGGCTGCAAAATCATCCTGGGAATCCTGCATTCCCGCGCCGCCTCCTCGATCTGGCAGACGAGACGGATCTCGTCTGAAAACCGCACGTTCAAAATATACACATAGTTCTCGACCAGCTCCACTTCCTCGCCGAGGGTCGTGATCTCCTTCCCCTTCTGGATGTTATAGCGGAAAAATTCGGAAACCTTGTGGATATACGTGTACGTCTCATCCGCCCCCTCCATCATGGCCAGCTGCGCGCCGGCGTTGAGCGTGTTGAACAGAAAATGCGGATGAATCTGTGCCTGCAGATATTTCAGCTGGGCGTCTTTTAGGTGCGCCTCCATCAAAATTTCCTTTTCCTTCATCGCGTTTTCCAGCTCCATGCTCTCCTTCTGCCTCTCCATGTAGAACCGCAGGCTGGAAACCATCCGGTTGAATTCTTCCGTCACAATCCCCACCTCATCCCTCGTCCCGGACTCTTCTATCTGCACTTCCAGATCCCCGCTTCCCACCCTTCTCGCCGTGGCCGCGAGCTGCTTGAGCGGTCTTGTAAAGCGGGACGTCAGAAGCTCCAGAAGCGCCACGCTCGTCATTCCTATGACGGCTAAGATCACGATATTCACAGACTCGGAATATTCCATCGATTCCATCAGGCTCTGGTAGTGGATGGAGTTGCTGTGAAACTGCAGATTGTTCAGCCCGTAAATCCCGGCGTCGAGATACTGGTACAGTCTGGACGCCGCCAGAAAGCTTTTCTCATATTTCTCAATGTTTCTCCCCAGCTTTGCGCCGATCGCCTGGTCTAACAGCTTTAGATATTCCTCAGACAGATTCCGGATGTTTTTTTCCATGATCAGGTTTTCGTCGTTTACAATCTCATTGTTTAAATTCCGTGACATCCGTTCATGCTGATTCACGCAGTCATAGTACGTCTCCAGGGAATCTCTGTCTTTTGTGTTGAGATAGACGGAGACTGCCTGCTGCATCTGCTTTAGATTTTTCTGCATCTCCATCAGATTGGAGTTGCTCTTATACGTCTGTTCGATCTGCCTTGCTTTTCTCTGCGTTCCGCCGTACAGCGCGAGGCTTGCCGCAAAAATCACAAAAAAAATGGTCAGAAATACAAGGATCAGCTTGACCTGAATCCCATAAAAGCTAAGATTTCGTATCTTCTTGTTTTCCATTCTCCCGGTATTCCTCCAGATTCTCTCTTGTCACCGTGTTGACGTCGATGGAGACGTAATCGCTGACCTCATGCTCTGTGAGATATTCCAGAAAGACGTCGACGCACGCCCTGCCGATGTCCCGCGCGCTCACCGCAAGCGTCGCGGACACGGATCCGTTTTCAATCGCCTTGAGCACATTTTCTGACGTATAGTACCCCAGCACTTTCGTCGTGTTGACCTTATTGTAGTCGACGACCAGGCGGCTGACGCTGATCGTCTCCTTCTCCCCCATGCAGATGATAATGTCCGGCACGTCCTCCTCCTGCTCCGAGATCAGCTTTTGTCTGACCTGCTCCTCGACGTCGAAGATCGTTCTGTTTTTCGCATTTAAGGATGAAATCTCAATCTCGTCTCCGTTCTCCTGCTCGTTCAGAATATCCCTCAGCCCTGTATAGACGAGGTGCGTCCCTGCCTCGTCCATGATCTCGCTTGTAATCAGAAGAATCCTCCTGACTTGCTTTCCTTCTCTCTCTATCATCTGAATCTGCCTGCCGTATTCACATCCGATGTCGTAGCTGCCCATGCTGACATAGCTCTCCCTGCTGCTGTTCTCGCAGTCATCGAGGACTGTGATGACAGGGATCTGCGCCTCTTCCGCCTCGTCGATCCCCGCTTTCGTCTCGTCGCTCTGATCTCCCTGGATCAAGATGGCGTCCGCCTTCATCGCCACTGCCATCTTCAGAAAATCCGCCTTTGTATACTCCTCCGAAAAAACATCCTTCAGGTTTTCCAGATAGATTCCGGACTGCTCCGCATACGCCTTCGTCTCCCTGTAGATCTCACTCCAAAATACATCCTCCATGTCATCGGCGATAAAGATCATGTGATAATCGAGCGCTTTTCCCTCCTTCTCGGTATGGTTTCCGTCCATATAAAAAAAAGAAAGAACTGTAAAAAAAAGGACTGCAGACGATGCTGCAATCACGGCAGATACTCTTTTTCCTTTTCCCTGTGCTTTCCCCGCCATCTTTTCCCTTTCCTATCGCTTTTTCTTCATTATATCATACCATTTTTCTGCTTTTTACAAAAAATTTTTGTCATCTCATGATGATTTTTGACTTATCTTTTCTTTCTTGCTGTTCTATGTGTGTTTTTTTGTCATCGCCGGAAATCTGTTCCAAAACGCAAAAAGGCAGAGCCGCATTTCGTCTAAACCGCAGCTCTGTCATTTTTTTATGCCGCGTTTTCCAAAATGAGGCTCTGCCTCCTTACCATCTCAAAAAAAATATCCTGTACAGACCAGCGTTTTGACTGCTCTTATACAGGATATCCCGCCTCTTCGGCAATTCAGTTTCCAGATACTCTTTTTCTTTTTCTCTTTTGTATTTTACCCCTCTGTTAGGCAATCAGTGGTTTTTCTTTTGTATCATCATCAAATGAAACGGGTTCATTTTGATTATATTTAAATCTGAACAGCCCGCGAGGCTTTCGCGCCGTCCCGAAAACTATTCAGATTTAAAATTGAGGTGTATGGATTGCTTACTGTTCTCTCTCCCTTTGAGGATTCCGGAATTTTTCCGGTTGAACATACCTGTATTTCTGGAATCTTCCCTTTACTGATTTTCTTTTGTCTTTGTTTCCTGCTGTCTCTTTAAAATCTCAGGAACACGCGGCTCATATACGCCTAATACAACTGACTTCCCTACTGCATGTTTTCCCATCCAGAGCAAAATATTTTCCATCTGTTTTTTCATTCTTATCTCCATCCCCTTTCTTTTTTTTGATTATACCATACTTCCCAGAATCTGCTCATTTTTTCCTAAATGATTCATTTTCCGCCCTGAACGCTTTTTTTCGACGCTTTCTCCGGAAAATCCCGTCTCTTTTCCGGCGATTGACATTTTCCTCTTTCAAATTTATAATTCTTTTAAATATTGAAAAACATGGAGGGAGAACATGATGCCAGTCCTTTATATTTTTTTAGCTTCTCTGCTTTACCTGCTGCCCATCGCTGTCTTTCTGCCTTTTCGCCTCTCCGGGAAGCAGTTTTGTGTCTTATTCTTCCTCTCCTTTTCTTCTCTGCTCTTTGTCTTTCTCACAGACAACAGAGGCGTCGTCATCCTCCTGTTCGTCCTGCTCTTATATCTGTGCGGCTCAGCCGAGAAGAAGGTCACGACCGCCTGCGCCGTCATCTTTTCCTACCTGCTGGTCGTGATCGTTGATCACTGTATTGCCATGTTTCTTATCCCGTTTGGTCATTCCGTGCCTGAGCTTCAGCAAAACTATGTCTATCTGGTTCTTTTTTGCTGTATATCGCTCGCCGCGGAGGGTCTGATCTGCTTTTTGCTCTCCCGCTTTCTGTTTCCCTTTTTCAGGAGGCGGCTTTCGGCGTTTCTGGACTCCGACGAGATCCTGACGCTGATTTTCCCGAGTCTCTTTCTCTGCCTTCTGATTTTTCTCCTGAACATTATCGCAGGTCAGAGGTTGGGGTACACGGATTCGGTCATCTTTTTCAATTTTGTCCTGTTCGGGTGCTGTGCGGTCTGGTCTCTGTTCTCTGCGTACCGCTCTGTCAAAACGCTGATCGCCTCCCACAGGCAGCAGCAGAAGGAGGAGGCCTACCAGGCTCTTCAGCAGTACACGGAGAAGATCGAGGCCATGAATCTGGAGCTGCGGGCTTTTAAGCACGACTATGCCAATATCATGCTCTCGATGTCTGAATACCTTGAGACAAAGGATTTTGACGGCATGGAGTCGTACTTCTATGAAAAGGTTCTGCCCTTCAGCCGCAGCTTTACGCAGGACAGCTTCCGCCTCTCCCAGTTTAACAACCTGAAAATTCCGCAGCTTAAAGGGCTTGTCTCAGCAAAGCTGATCTACGCGCATGAACTCGGGATCAACGTTCAGATTGAGATTTTGGAGCCGGTTGAGCGGCTCGGCATGGATTCTCTCGATCTGTCCCGCGTTCTCGGCATTTATCTTGACAATGCGGTGGAGGCGGCGCAGGATTCCGCAGAGCGCACGGTGTCGTTTGCGATCGTCTCCTTCCCGGAGTCTGTCGTGATTTCCATCAAAAACAGCTACAGCGGAGATGCGTTTTCCTACAGCCAGATGAAAAGCATTTCGTTTTCCACAAAAGGACCGCTGCGCGGAATCGGGCTTCACAGCGCGGAGGAAATTCTCTCCCGCTATCCGAACGTGCTGCACCAGGTCACGATGAAAGATCATGTTTTTGAGCATCAGCTGACGTTTCTGATCTCGTGACCATTTTTTTCTGGACATATAAAATCAGAACCGTTATCATTTCCGCCGCCGCCGCGATTGTGATCCAGGAGCCCACTCCTCCCAGATCGGTAAGGGCGATCAGCGCGTACGCTGCCGCCAGAGCCAGAGACCGCTTTTTCATTGTTTTCTGGTCTTGCGGTGAAATCGGATTGTTCAGGGTCCCCTGCGGGGCGATCAGAAACACGCCGGTCAGCACGACGGCATAGATTATGACGAGGCTCCAAGTCGGAAATGTGACATATCTCCCCAGCGCTCCTCCTCCTATCATGATGCTTCCCGTTGTCAAAAGACATCCGATTCTTGTGTTCAGATGAAGTCCTCCCGCGCAGAGGCGGAACAGTCCAAATCCCACGCAGACGCAGAGCGTCTCGTATGCCAGCCCCAAGAGCGCAGCTGTAAAAAAGATGACAGCCATGGTGAGGATATTGTACATCAGCACCTGAAACCCATATGCAATCTGCGCCTGCTCCACTTCACTTCTGGAACAATCCGGGCTAAAATATTTTTTCAAAACATTTCCCTCCCCTTTTTTTATTTGTTATAATAATGTTACTTCTTATCAGACAAACAGCTGTCTGTTTTTTCTATTATAAAGGATTGAAAAGATTTTTGCTACCTTTTCCGTCTGGGTATTTAGCTTCAACTGGTATATGTTTGAACGTGATTTCAGGCTTTGTCTTCTGCCTGAAATCCGGTAAGGTCGCTAAGGAGGGAGTTATGTGCTTTACATTTATATCTGTGAAGATGAGGTGAATCAGCTGAATTTTATCAGGGAATCGATTCAAAAATCTATTTTTTTCAACAACCTGGATATGGAGATTGCCGCCGCTTCGTCCAATCCGTATGATATCCTGCAGAGCATTCCGCCTGACGGGCAGATGGGGATCTATTTTCTGGATATCGGGCTTGATTCTGATCTGGACGGATTTTCGCTTGCCCAGAAAATCAGAAAGGCAGATCCAAGAGGCTTTCTGATTTTTATCACGTCGCACTCCGAGATGGCGCATCTGACGTTTCAGTTAAAATTGGAGGTGCTGGACTATATCGTGAAGGACCATCCCGAATCGCTCGCCGCTCAGATCAACGGCTGTCTTGTCAATATCATGGAAAAATGCAGCTCTGTCCGCGAACAGAGGCTGAAAAAATTTGTTTTTCGGATCGGCGAGCGGATCTCGCTTGTCAATTTCAATGAGATTCTGTATTTCGAGACTCATACGCAGTCCCATAAGCTGATTCTGCACAGTGTCCACGGCGAGATACAGTTTAACGGCACGCTGAGAGGAATCTCTCCCCAGCTCGATTCCCGCTTCTGTCAGTGCCACCGCTCTTATATCGTAAACGTCGACTTTATCCGCCACATCGATTTCTCCAGGAAAACGATCACCATGTCGGACGGCAGACAGATTCTTTTATCTCTCAGAAAGCGGCACGAGCTTTTCCGTCTGATCCGCTTTTGCGATTTCCACACAAAAGATCTGTAGCTTATTTAAAAAAGGGACCTTTCCGGATAACCCGGAGAGATCCCTTTTCTGAATGCTGCAAATATCAAAATCAGAATGATATCAGAATTTATTCAATCGTAATGTCTTCCTGAAGAAGCAGATTGTCGGAGGAAGCGCCTACATAGACTGTTCTTGTTCCGGTAGCTACCGTCCATTTGTCTTTTGTTCCGTCTTCTCTCTCTGTCAGCTCTTCCTGATAGCTGTTCCAGTAGGACAGTTCACGCTGGGACAGATGAATGGTCACTTCTCTCGATTCGCCCGGCTGGAGATCTTTTACTTTCTCGAATCCGGCCAGTGTGTACTTGGAGGACTGCAGTCCCTCAGGAACCTCTGCCTGACCCAGATACAGCTGTGCGACTTCTGAACCGGCTACATCGCCTGTGTTCGTTACGGTGAAGGTGACGTCGTATCCGTAATCTTCTCCTTCAGCAGGAGCTTCCGTGATGCTCAGATCGCTGTAGTCGAACGTTGTGTAGGACAGACCGTATCCAAAGTCGAACTGCGGCTCGATCTCTTCCTCGTCAAACCACTTGTATCCTACGTTGATGCCCTCATAGTAGATTGTCGTCTTCTGGTTGAGCGCTTCGTTTGTGACAGTCTGATACAGAGCCCATGCCTGATCGGAGTTTGTGATCAGAGTATCGGTATCTTCCTTCGGAATCGTAAAGGCAAGCTTGCCGCTTGGGTTTACAGCGCCTGTCAGCAGGTTTGCGGTTGCATAGCCTCCGCGCTGTCCCGGATAGTACATATCGAGTACTGCGTCTACATTGTCCAGCCAGTCTCCCATGACAACTGCCGTCGTAGCGTTGAGAACTACGATGACTTTATTTCCTGCCTCGTGAGCTGCCTCAGCGATCGTGTTGATCATCTCTTCCTGTGCTTCGTCGAGCTGCATGCTCAGATCTTCTCTGTTTTCTGTCTTGTTGTTTGACAGAGATTCTGCGTAAGCGAATACGATAACTTTGTCGTTGTTCTTAGCTGCCTCGATGGAAGCGTCGATGTTGGCCTGTTTCTGGCTTGGCGTGATCCAGTTCAGGCTGACCTGAAGATCTTTCTGTACGTCTTTATACAGAGCCTGCGTTACGACTTTATAGCGCTGTCCGGCTTTCAGTTCTACTGTGAAGTTCTGTACGTCCATACCTGTCTCGGACGGAACGATACTGTTGTGCCACTGTGATCCCTGTCTTGCCGTGCTGGAAGCTCTTCCCGCTACAATCGCCTCGTCGCTGTCTCCCTCATACAGATACATGTAGGAAACGCCGCCGATGCTCTGTAAGGAGATGGTGTACTCGCCGTCTTCCGGAGCCTCGATATAGGATTCCCATGTGTAAGCCGGCAGAGTGTCATATGCGAATGCCGTTGCGGTTCCCTCGTCAGCGCCTTCTACGCGGTATGTCTTGTTCGGAGCGCCGTTGATCGTACCGGTTGTGAAGTTGATGGTGTCATCGATCTGGCAGAATTCGCCCAGCTCATGTCCTTCCATCAGCGTGTCTTCCAGGCTTGCGCTTCCAAATCCGCCGCCGCCTGCAAATCCCTGAAGAACAGTCTCTGTTCCTGCTGCGGATGCAACGCCGTATGTTCTGGTGATGCCATGCTCGTCGCCGTCGATTGTGGTGTAGTAGTTTTCAGCCGGAATTGGTGTTCCGATCGTATCGTTGTAAGCAACGCCGGTCACGCGGTCTTCGCCGAGGGATTCAACGAGCGCTGCGTATGGGCTTGTCATAGATTTCAATGTACCGTAAGAACGCTCTCCGCCTGTACCGGAAGCCAGGTGCATACCGGTTACACCGATGACTGCTGCGGTTTCTCCGTCAGCGATCGGCAGTGCAGCGTCTTCGTTTTTCAGAAGAACAGCGCCCTGCTCTGCAACCTCCTGAGAAACTTCGTTGCTGGAGTCAAGCAGCTCGGCGAGCTGTGCCACGGTATCCTCTGTGGTCAGCTGATAAATCGGCTCTGTACGTCCTACTTCTTCTTTTACATTTCCGTTTTCATCCAGTTCTACTAAGGTCAGATATCCGGCATAGCCATATGCTCTCAAAATACGGCTTACAGCCTGGTCTACCATAGCGTCGATCTCTTCCTGTGTATAGGTTCCGTCTGCAACGAGCGCGTCTGCGTTTTCCTTGCTGTTCAGATTCAGGCTCGGCATTTCGATATCGGTGCCTTTGTCCAGAGTATATTCATGGTTTCCGCCCCAGTCTGTGATTGTGAAGAACTCATATCCCCACATATCTCTCAGGACGTCTTCCTGTACATATGTATTGGCTGAAGCGTACGTACCGTTGATCAGGTTGTAGGAGGACATGATGCCAAGTGCGTTGGCGTCTTTTACAGCGCCCTCAAATGCCTTAAAGTATACTTCGTGAAGCGCCTGCTCAGACAAAACGTCGTTGTTGGAGCCTTCTGTATAGGCAATAAAGTGTTTCAGAACTGCGATTCCGCCTTCGCTCTGCATACCGTCAACGAGCTGTGCTCCCATCTTGTTGATCAGATACGGATCTTCGCCTAACTGGTCTTTTGTACGTGAGAACTGAGGGATACGCTGCAGGTCAAGCTGTGCGCTCAGCATCATGCCGGCGCCGATTGCCTTTGCCTCTTTGCTGACCATGTTTCCATAGGCATAAGCCATGTCCTCATCCCATGTAGCGGCGAGCATCTCTTCGATCGGCGGGTTTGTGGAATCTGTCATATAGTAGATACCGCACGGACCGTCGTACATTTTGATCTGCGGAACTCCAAGACGTCCCACGCCTGGCAGATTTCCGGCGTCTCCTACCGTACCCATACCGCTTCCGCCGATGAAAGTATATTTCTCTTCCGTCGTCATAGCTTTTACCAGGGCGTCAACCTTTGCGTTGATCAGCTCTGCGTCGTCCTCCGGCTGAACCAGATCGGAAGTGTAGTACTGCGGGAAGCTCACTGTCTCTGCCTCAGCCTCTGCTGCCTTTACAACCGGCGCGCTGACCGGATTTACGGCGCATACAGAAGCTGCCATTGCGATTGCCATCGCCATCGCTGAAACTTTCTTTACAAATGAATTCTTTTTCAAACCAAAGATCCCCCTTCTTTGTATATTTTGTATATTTCAGAATGCAATTTTATTATAAAACCGACAAAAAATAATGTCAATACTTTTATCGCAAATGATATATAGATATTTTCTACTATTTTTTCAAAATATATAGGAATTCTTTATATATTATCACGATAGAGCAGCTGTAAGATTATAACTGTATCTGAAAGTTTCCGTCCCTTCCAT
The DNA here is from genome assembly GCA_963929865.1 of uncultured Eubacteriales bacterium. GTDB lineage: Bacteria > Bacillota > Clostridia > Lachnospirales > Lachnospiraceae > JAGZHZ01. Next base: position 22,409 of record CAWVKK010000066.1, read on the forward strand.
CAAGATCAGCAAAAAAAGAGAAAAAAAGTACTTGCTTTTTTCAAAAACAGATGATATAATGATGAAGCTGTGAGAGATAAAAGAAAAATCGAAGCGTGGCTCAGTTTGGTAGAGCGCTGCGTTCGGGACGCAGAGGTCGTGGGTTCGAATCCCGTCGCTTCGACTCCTTGGC
>CAWVKK010000067.1:0-17468 GCA_963929865.1 uncultured Eubacteriales bacterium
TCGGGGCGCTTCCAAGACCGGCCTCGTTCGAGAAGATACCGCGGGCGATACCGTTCTGCATGGCGACCATCATGGCGCCTAAGGCTCCTCCTCCCACGGCGCGCAGACCAAACGCTCCGGAGACGATGGAAGAGAGCGCTTCCGGAATTTTTTCATAGTTGCACACCAGAAGAATCACGACAGTCGCGACATACAAAATGGCCATAAACGGGACGACAATCTGGGAGACGCTGGAGATTCTCTTAATCCCCCCGATAATGACAAGACCGACACAGACGGTCAGGAGAATGCCGCTGATCACAATCGTCCAGGAATACGATCTGCCGAAAAGCGTGACGCTCCAGGACTTGGAAGGGTCAAAAAAGTTGCTGATCGCGCTCGTAATTCCGTTTACCTGGGTAAACGTTCCGATTCCGAGAAGACCGACGCCGACTCCGAAAAAGGCAAAGATATTGGCAAGCCATTTCCAGTTTTTGCCCATTCCGTTTTGAATGTAGTAAAAGGGACCGCCGATCACATGACCGTCCTCTTTGATCACGCGGTACTTGATGGCCAGGACGCCTTCGGCGTATTTGGTCGCCATTCCGAGCAGGGCGGCAACCCACATCCAGAACAAGGCGCCGGGACCTCCTGCCACAATGGCAGTCGCAACGCCCACAATGTTGCCGGTTCCGATTGTGGCGGAAAGCGCGGTGCACAGCGCCGCAAAGCTGGTGACATCTCCGTGTCCGCCCTCTTCATTTTTTACCATAAACTTGAGGGCGCGGGGCAGCTGCGTGATCTGCAGTCCCCTGAGGCGGACCGTCAAAAAGATTCCGACCGTCAAAATCAGGGCGATCAGAGGGATATTCCACACAAGGTCATCCACAGTTTCCAGAAACGTGTTCAGTTGCTCAAACATTTTTCTCTCTCCATTCTTTTGTTTTTTTGTTCAACGAAAAAAAAGAGCTGATGAATCATCAGCCCTCCAAAGAGTGGAACATGCATTTAATTTTTCATCCGTCAGGAATAAAATGCTCTGTCCTTTTGCCTGAGAGATTGGCAGAGAGCAAACGTTCTGCCGTACACCTTCGGCGCTCCAAAAAGGAGACTCTCCAGAGGTCAGTACTATCTACCGACTGAAAAAAATGTACCATAGCCGGGGAAGAAAGTCAAGAGGATTTTAAGCAGGGGATTGACAAAAGAAAACAGCGCTGTTATCATGGATAACAGGGCAAAGGCGTTCTTAAAACAAGGGGAAAGAACGCTTTTTTTTGTTCGCGGGAAGCGAAGAAAGGAACAGGGATATGGAAAACTATACAAAACAGGATATCTTAAAGCTTGTAGAGGAAGAAGATGTAGAGTTTATCCGTCTGCAGTTTACGGATGTATTTGGAACGTTTAAAAATATTGCAGTCACAGCGAGTCAGCTCGAAAAGGCGCTCGACCACAAGATTGTATTCGACGGAGCCGCGATCGACGGCTTCGCGCAGATTGAGGAGTCGGACATGTATCTCCATCCGGATCTGAATACATTTGCGATTTTTCCGTGGCGCCCGCAGCAGGGAAAAGTGGCCAGACTGATCTGCGATGTATACCGGTCAAACGGGCAGCCGTTTGAGGGAGACTGCAGACAGATTTTAAAAAGAGCCGTTGAGCGGGCAAACAGCATGGGATATGAATTTTATGTGGGACCGGAGTGCGAATTCTTTTTGTACCACATGGACAATGAGGGACAGCCGACGAATACGACGACAGAAAAGGCAGGATATTTTGAGATCAGTCCCGTTGACTTTGGGGAGAATGCCAGAAGAGATATGGTGCTGACGCTGGAGGAGATGGGATTTGAGGTGCTCGCCTCCTACCACGAAAAGGCCCCTGCGCAGCACGAGATCGACTTTCGGTACGACAAGGCGCTCAACACGGCCGACAACATCATGACATTTAAGATGGCGGTGAAGACGATTGCAAGGCGCCATGGGCTTCACGCGACGTTTATGCCGAAACCGCGCATCGAGCACCACGGATCCGGGATGCACACGCACATGTCGCTGTTCCGGGACGGAAAAAATGTGTTTGACGACCCGCAGGGCGAGCTGGGACTGAGCGAAGAAGCGTACTACTTTATCGGAGGACTCTTAAAGCACTGCAGATCCATCACGGCGATCGCAAATCCTCTCATCAATTCTTACAAACGTCTGACCTCCGGCTACGACGCGCCGCAGTATATCGCGTGGTCGGAGAACAACCGCAGCTCTCTGATACGGATTCCGTTTGCGAGAGGCGTCGGCAGCCGGATTGAGCTGAGAAGCCCGGATCCTTCCGCAAATCCGTATCTGATGATCGCCGTCTGCCTGGAGGCGGGAATGGACGGAATCCGAAATAAGATTGTTCCGCCGAAGCTGATCCGGCGAAACATTTTTACGATGACGCAGAGAGAACGCGAGGCGGAGAAGATCGAATCCATGCCTTTAAACCTGGACGAAGCGCTCAGAGAGATGAGAAAGGACCCGATGATTCGGGAGGTCCTGGGAGACCATATCTTTGAGAAATACGCGGAGGCAAAGGAAAAGGAGTGGAACGCCTATACAAACTTTGTGACAGACTGGGAAATCGAACAGTATCTGTATAAGATTTGACGCCGCTGCAGATCAAAACTCAAAAATGGGAAAGGAGCGATGAAGATGGTATCCGCTATCGTAGTGTTTTCAAAACTGGATGATGCAAAAAATATCCGGGCTGCCCTGCAGCGCGGAGGCTATCCGGTGACGGCAATCTGCACAAGCGGTGCCCAGGCTCTTAGCTATGCAGACCAGTTGGAGGAAGGACTGATTATCTGCGGATATCGGATGAGCGACATGGTCTATTCCGAATTGAAAGAAGCTCTGCCGCCTGATTTTGAGATGATTTTGATCGCTTCCAAGCAGGTGCTGAGTGATTACAGCGACGGGGGAGTGATTTCCTTAAGCGTTCCCCTCAAGGTGAACGATCTGCTCAACACCGTGGGCATGATCCATGCTGATTTTATCAGAAAGAGAAAAAAGAAGAAGCAGCACAGAGAGCGGACGGAGGAGGAGAAAAAGATCCTGCAGGAGGCAAAGGAACTTCTGATGGAGCGAAATCATATGACGGAGGCGGAGGCTCACCGATATCTGCAAAAGTGCAGCATGGACAGCGGCAACAGTCTGGTGGAGACGGCGCAGATGATTTTCAGCCTCAACAAATTTTTAGGATAAAGAAATTTTTAGGATCAAGAAATGCGATAGGAGAAGAAAATGAAATTTACAAAAATGCAGGGAATAGGAAACGACTACGTATATGTCAACTGCTTTGAGGAGACGGTGCCGAACCCGACGCAGACGGCAAAAAAAGTCAGCGACCGTCATTTTGGAGTCGGAGCGGACGGCATGATTCTGATTAAACCGTCCGACTGCGCAGACTGCGAGATGGAGATGTACAACGCAGATGGAAGCAAAGGAGCGATGTGCGGAAACGGAATCCGGTGCGTGGCAAAATATGTGTACGACTATGGCATCGCAAAAAAGACAACGCTTCAGATTGCCACCGGCGCGGGAATCAAGACAGTGAAGCTGGAGATCCGGGACGGAAAAGCGGCGAAAATCACGGTGGATATGGGAGAGCCTATCCTGGAGGCTTCCAGAATTCCGGTCCTCTCAGACAAAGACCGGGTCATCGCAGAGCCGGTCTGCATAGGCGGGCAGGAATACAGGATCACGGCGGTCTCGATGGGAAATCCCCACGCCGTCGTCTTCCTGGACGAGATCAGGGATCTGGACCTGGAGAAGATAGGACCTCAGTTTGAGCATGACGCAGCTTTTCCGGACCGGGTCAACACAGAATTCTGCCGGGTGGCGGACAGCCATACCATAGAGATGAGAGTGTGGGAGCGCGGTTCAGGAGAAACGCTCGCATGCGGGACAGGAGCCTGCGCGGTGGCAGTCGCGTCGGCGCTCAACGGATACACGCAGGGCGATGTGACGGTCCGCCTGCTGGGCGGAGACCTCGATATCGCGTGGGACCGCGCCACGAACCATGTGTTTATGACAGGACCTGCCGCCGTCGTCTTTGAGGGAGAAATCGATTTAGAAGACTGAGATTTGCGTACAGAGAAAAGGAGAAGAAAAATGGTAAAGATAAATGAAAATTTTTTGAAGCTTCCGGGAAATTATCTCTTTTCCGAGATTGCAAAAAAAGTAGCGGCTTTTCAAGACGCACATCCGCACATCAGCCTAATCCGTCTGGGAATCGGCGACGTGACGCTTCCGCTTGCCCCGGCTGTCATTGAGGCGATGCATAAAGCGGTAGACGAGATGGGAAAAAAAGAAAGCTTTCACGGATACGCGCCTGATCTAGGGTATGAATTTCTGCGCAGCGCGATCGCAAAAAACGATTATGAAAAACGCGGGTGCGCTGTCTTTGAGGATGAGATTTTCGTATCGGACGGAGCAAAAAGCGATTCAGGAAACATTCAGGAGATTTTCGGGCTGGAAAACAGGATTGCCGTCTGCGATCCGGTCTATCCCGTCTATGTGGACACAAACGTCATGGCGGGAAGAACGGGCGACTATTCGAGAAAGTCAGAGCAGTGGAGCGACGTGATTTATCTGCCGTGCAGCGCAGAAAACCATTTCGTGCCGGAGCTGCCGAAGGAGACGCCGGATCTGATCTATCTGTGCTTTCCAAACAATCCGACCGGATCGGCAATCACAAAGGAGCAGCTCCAGATGTGGGTTGACTATGCAAACAAAATGGGCTCAGTCATTATCTACGACGCGGCGTACGAGGCGTATATCTCGGAGGAAAACGTGCCGCACTCGATCTATGAGTGCGAGGGGGCCAGAACGTGCGCGATTGAGCTGAGATCATTCTCAAAAAATGCGGGATTTACCGGAGTGCGCCTGGGCTATACCGTCATCCCGAAGGAGCTGGTGCGCGGAGGCGCTGCCCTGCACGGACTCTGGGCAAGACGCCATGGAACAAAATATAACGGGGCTCCCTATATTATCCAGAGAGCAGGAGAAGCTGTCTACACACAAGAAGGGCAGGCTCAGATCAAAGAACAGATCGGTTATTATATGCGAAACGCAAAGGTGATTCTCGAGGGTCTAAAAAGCGCGGGACTTCACGCGACGGGCGGCGTCAACGCCCCGTATATCTGGCTGAAGACGCCGGATCAGATGAGCTCCTGGGAATTCTTTGACTATCTGCTGGAGAAAGCGAACGTAGTCGGGACGCCGGGATCCGGATTTGGTCCGGGAGGAGAAGGCTATTTCCGGCTGACTGCATTTGGAACGTATGAAAATACACTGGAAGCCGTAGAGAGAATCAAAAATCTATAATGAAGAAATGAAAAACAAAAAAAATCTCCGTTCTGCGCAGATGCAGACGGAGATTTTTTTATTCAAAGTCTTCAAAGCCTATAAGAGCTGAATGCCCTTTTCTTTTGCCAGCTCCATGACCTCGTCGGGCCAGAGGGAAACCTGGACCTCCCCGATATGCGCTTTCCTGAGAAAGAACATACAGATACGGGACTGACCGATGCCGCCGCCGATGGTATAGGGAAGCTCACAGTTTAAAATGGCCTTCTGAAACGGCAGATCCTTTCTGTCCTCGCAGCCGCTGATCTTTAACTGTTCCGCCAGAGAAGCCTCGTCTACGCGGATGCCCATAGAGGAAAGCTCCAGAGCGATATCAAGAACTGGATAATAGACAATGATATCGCCGTTTAACTTCCAGTCGTCATAATCGGGAGCGCGCCCGTCATGCTTTTGACCTGATGCAAGCATTCCGCCGATCTGCATGATAAAGACGGCGCCCTTTAGCTTGGCAATTTTATATTCCCGCTGCTTTGGCGTGCAGTCCGGGTACATATCCTCAAGCTCCTGGGACGTGATAAAGAAAATATCCTTTGGAAGAATCTCTTCAATATAATCATACTGAATCGCCATATATTTTTCCGTCTTCTTTAAAGACTTATAGACCTGGCGGACAACCGTCTTGAGCGTTTCGACATTGCGCTCTTCTTTTTTAATAATTTTTTCCCAATCCCACTGGTCGACATAGATGGAATGGATATTGTCCGTACTCTCGTCTCTGCGGATCGCGCTCATGTCGGTGTAGAGCCCTTCGCCGTAGGAAAAACCGTATTTTTTCAGCGCATACCGTTTCCATTTCGCGAGAGAGTGTACAATCTCAGCCGGCGCGTCATGCTGCTCCTTGATGCCGAACGTTACGGGGCGTTCCACACCGTTTAAATTATCATTTAAGCCAGACTGAGGCGTCACAAAAAGAGGCGCAGAGACACGCAGCAGATTTAAGTGATCAGAGATTGATTTCTGAAAAAAATCTTTGACCGTCTTAATCGCAATCTGTGTGTCATACAGATTCAGCTGCGACCGATAGTTGTCCGGAATCTGAAATGTTTCCATAAAATGTCATCCTTCCTTTTTCATAATATGAAACCATTATATCAACAAGGATTCATTTTGCCAAGAAAAAAATGCGCAGTCTGCGCGGCGGGCAGAAAAATGGCAAATTGCGGCGAAAAAGGGAAAATAAGGTTGTAATTCAAAAACGCGTTGGCTATAATGAAAATGAGAAAGAGAAAAGCGGCGCAGGAGTGCGCACAGCGCGGGATGCCGCGGGAAAGCACAGCGCATGGAAAAAAGAGGTGGGGGAAATGAACAAGAGAAAAAAGATGAGAATCAGCGTCGGAATGCTCCTTTTGTGTGCGGCATGTCTGGCAGGCTGCAGCAAAGCGACGATCAACCGCCAGATTGCGGAGGCAATCGGAACGACGGGGATGTATGAAAACAATGAGCCGGTAGAGACGCCGAAGATGAAATCAGAGAGAAAAATCCGAGAGATGGAGCAGAAGGAAGAAGACGCTCTTCTGGCGACGCTTGCGGAGGCGACGCAGGAGGCGGAGGAGATGGATTATGAAAGAGCCATCGAAATTTTGGAGACAATCCCGGAAGAACAAAAAGAGGACGAGCGCGTTGTTGAGATGAAAATAAAATACCAGCAGGAAAGAGGACAGATGCAGGAATATACGGGAAGCGTGCCTCATATTTTTTTCCATTCTCTGATCGTCGATACGGAAAGAGCGTTTGACGGAGACGCAATGGAGCAGGGATACAATGAATGGATGACAACAACCGAAGAATTCGAGGCGATCTTAGAGAGCATGTACCAGAAAGGGTATGTTTTGATCAACATCCATGAACTTGTAACTGAAGTTACGGATGAGGAGACGGGGGAGGTCACTCTGGTGCGGAATTATCCTCTTGTCCCAAAAGGAAAAACACCGTTCATACTTTCGCTCGACGACATCAATTACTATGACTATATGAAAAACGACGGGTTTGCCAAGTGCCTTGTGCTGGACGAAAACGGAGATGTGAAAAATCTGTATATAGACGCACAGGGCAAGGAGTGGATCGGCAATTATGACGCCATTCCGATCTTAGACGAGTTCGTCAGACAGCACCCGGATTTTTCGCTGAGAGGGGCAAAAGGCATCGTAGGAGAGACCGGATATGAAGGAGCGTTCGGGTACCGGACAAACGACAAAAGTTCTGAGACGTACGAGGAAGACTGCAAGACGGTAAGAGCCATCGCACAAAGGCTGCGTGAGACGGGATGGGAGATCGCGAGCCACAGCTACACGCACAGCGATTTCAGCGTGATTACCTCCGCAGAGACGCTGGAGGATATCGAGGACTGGAAAGCGGAAGTCGAGAGCCTGGTGGGGGAGACGGATATCTTTATCTATCCATATGGCTCCGAAGTGGAATATCCGGGAGAAAAGCTGGATCTTCTGCGGGAAGCCGGGTTCCGGTTTTTCTGCGGCGTGTGGGGAACGGAAGAATTTTTGTATGTGGACGGCGACTATGTGCGCCAGTCAAGAAGAAATTTTGACGGCTACACGATGCACTACAACGGCGAATACCAGACGGAGTTTTTTGACCCGAAAGAGGTCTTAGACCCGGACAGACCGGCGTTCCAGTAAATCCCGGCGCAGCAGGATTCTTAAAAAATTGTCTTTACGAAATGAGTATTTCGGTATATACTATGAACTACATGTTGTAAAAAAACAATGGTATCAGAGGAAGAGATACTACATCTGGTGAAGGAGAAGACTGTTATGTATGTGATAAAAAAAGATGGGACGAGAGAAGAATTTAATGTAGATAAGATTATTGCAGCAGTGAACAAATCAGCGGCGCGGATTCTCTACCGGTTTTCCGACGAAGAAATTGAGTATCTATGCACTTTTGCCAGGGAACGTGCGCAGTCCATGCACAAAGAAGAAATTTCAATTCCGGAAATGCACAATATCGTAGAGGGCGCTCTGGAGCATGTCAATCCGAATGTGGCGAAAAGCTACCGGGATTACCGCAACTATAAGCAGGATTTTATCCATATGATGGACGACGTCTACACAAAGAGCCAGTCAATCCGCTATATCGGAGACAAAAGCAACGCAAACACGGACAGCGCGCTGGTGGCGACAAAGCGAAGCCTGATTTTTAACGAACTCAACAAAAATCTCTACCGAAAATTTTTTATGACACGCAGTGAATTACAGGCATGTAAGGACGGCTATATTTATATTCACGACGAATCGGCAAGACTGGACACGATGAACTGCTGCCTTTTCGATATTGCCAATGTCCTAAAAGGCGGATTTGAGATGGGGAATGTCTGGTATAACGAGCCCAAATCGCTGGATACGGCTTTCGACGTTATGGGAGACATCATCTTAAGCACAGCGGCGCAGCAGTATGGAGGCTTTACGGTGCCGGAGGTGGACAAAGTGCTGGCACCCTACGCTCAGAAAAGCTTTGCGCGGTATATAGAGGAATTTAAAAAATATGGAAGACCGGAATGGGAAGGATATGACGAGCAGGCAGAGCGGTACGCATACGACAAGATTCGAAGAGATTTTGAGCAGGGGTGGCAGGGAATAGAGTATAAACTAAACACAGTCGGCTCTTCGAGAGGAGATTACCCGTTTGTGACGGTGACGCTTGGACTTGGAACGTCAGAGTTTGAAAAAATGGCTTCTATCTCACTTCTCCAGGTACATAAAAAGGGACAGGGGAAACCGGGCAGCCGCAAACCGGTGCTGTTCCCCAAGATTGTATTTTTGTATGACGAACAGATTCACGGCGTGGGAAAAATCAACGAGGATGTGTTTGAAGAGGGAGTGGCGTGTTCGGCAAAAACGATGTATCCGGACTGGCTTTCTATGAGCGGAAAAGGGTATATCTCCAGCATGTACAAGCAATACGGAAAAGTGATCAGCCCTATGGGATGCCGCGCTTTTTTAAGTCCGTGGTATGAAAGAGGAGGCATGTACCCTGCCGACGAGAAGGATACGCCCGTTTTTGTAGGGAGATTTAATATAGGAGCTGTCAGCCTTCACCTGCCGATGATTTTGGCAAAGGCGAGAATGGAAAGCCGCGATTTTTATGAGGTTCTGGATTATTATCTGGAAATGATACGGAACCTTCATATCCGCACATATGAGTATCTGGGGGAGATGAAGGCCTCGACAAATCCTCTCGCGTACTGTGAGGGAGGATTTTACGGCGGACACTTAAAACCGTCAGAGAAAATCAAGCCGCTTTTAAAGCCCATGACAGCGTCCTTCGGGATCACAGCCTTAAATGAGCTTCAGGAATTATACAATGGAAAATCCATCGCGGAAGACGGACAGTTTGCCTTGGAGGTTTTGTCGTATATCAACCAGAAAGTCAATCAGTTTAAGGAAGAGGACGGACATCTCTACGCGATTTACGGAACGCCCGCCGAGAGCCTGTGCGGCCTTCAGGTGGAGCAGTTCCGAAAAAAATTCGGAATTATAGAGCATGTATCGGACCGCCCGTATGTAAGCAACAGCTTTCACTGCCATGTGACAGAAAAGGTAACTCCGATTGAGAAGCAGGACCTGGAGGGAAGATTCTGGGAGCTGTGCAACGGAGGAAAGATTCAGTATGTCCGCTATCCGATCGACTATAACATCGAAGCGATCAAAAGCCTGATCCGCAGGGCGATGGCGCTGGGATACTATGAGGGCGTCAACCTGTCGCTGGCATACTGCGACGACTGCGGTCACGAAGAGCTGGAGATGGACGTCTGCCCGGTGTGCGGCTCGAGAAATCTGACGAAAATCGACCGGATGAACGGATATCTCTCCTACAGCCGGGTACACGGAGACACCCGGCTGAACGCGGCAAAGATGGCGGAGATTGCCGAGAGAAGATCAATGTAAAAGAAAGGCGCGAGGCGATGAACAAAACGTATTCTTATCTGCTCTTTGACTTGGACGGAACTTTGACAGACCCAAAGGAAGGAATCACACGGTGCGTGCAGTATGCGATGGAGAGCTTCGGGATGAAAGCTCCGGATCTGGATGAGCTTATCTGTTTTATCGGTCCTCCTTTGAGGGAATCATTTCAGAGGTACTGCAGTATGAGCCAGTCTGAGGCGGAAATGGCAGTGGACAAGTACAGAGAGCGATTCTCAGCCGTCGGGAAATTTGAAAACCGTGTGATCGGGGGAATTCTTCCGATGCTTGAGAAACTCAAAAGACAGGGAAAGATCATGGCGGTTGCCACGTCGAAGCCGTTTGTGTTTGCAGAGCAGATTTTGGAGAAATACGGGCTCGCCCCGTATTTCCCGGTCGTGGTCGGAAGCGAGCTTGACGGGACGAGAGACGCAAAGGAAGAAGTCATTTTAGAAGCGCTCAGACGGCTGGGACTTCCACGAGAGACAAAAGAGGCAGTCATGATCGGAGACCGGAAGCACGATATACTGGGAGCGAAAAAATGCGGTCTCGACGCGATCGGAGTGAAATTTGGATATGCCGAGGAAGGAGAACTGGAAAAGGCAGGGGCCATTGCCGTCGCCGATACCGTAGAAGAACTGGAAAAACTTTTGACAGACGGCGTAAGCCAGATCTGAGGGCAGGAAAAAAGCGGAAAAAAGACAAGACAAACGAAGGCTTTACGAAAAGATCGGTATTTTGTATAATAGTCTGGAAAGACAGACACAATACCGGTCTTTTTTATTTACAGAAAAATGAAAGAAGATGAAGAGATGTTTGGGGAATGTCACGCACATCTGGTGATGGATGGAGAAAACTATAAACATGCGGTGTCGATCCACGAAAAGGGAGTGCAAGAGGACGCCGTGCGGAGATGGCTGGAGGTCTACCAAAAGAGGGAAATCCCGTTTATAAGAGACGGAGGGGACGCTCTGGGCGTCTCAAAAAAAGCAAAAGAGATTGCGCAGGAATACGGGATCGATTACCGAACGCCGGTCTTCGCGATTCACAAGAAGGGACATTACGGAAAAATTGTGGGTCGGGAGTTTTCAGACTTAAAGGAGTATGCTCTTCTTGTCAGAGAGGTAAAAAGACAAAGGGGAGATTTTATAAAAATTATGCTGACAGGGATCGTAGACTTTCACGGGGTCGGAGTGCTGACAAGCTCCCCGCTGCGAAGAGACGAGATTCATGAGATGATTCATATCGCGCACGAAGAAGGTTTCTCCGTCATGGGACACGTAAACGGCAATGAGACCGTAACGATCGCAGCAGAAGAAGGGATTGACAGCATTGAACATGGAAATTATATAGAGGAAGAAGCGATCGAGGCAATGGGAGAACACCATACCGTGTGGGTTCCGACGGTTGTGACGGTAAAAAATTTGATCGGAACAGGACGGTATGACGATGAGATCATAAAAGAGATTTATGCCATTCAAAGCGAAAGAATCAAGAAAGCGTGGGACAAAAATGTAATTCTGGCGCTTGGAAGCGATGCCGGCGCCTACGCGGTCCCGCACGGACAGGGAATCTATGACGAATGGAATGCTTTTTGCGAGATTATAGGACAAGAAAAAGAGGCAATGACACAACGCCTGAAGGCAGGGGAAGAGGAAATCAGGAGAAGATTTGCGAGGGATGCGGCGCACTAAGACGGAATACAGCTATTTAGGCAGAAAGATGGAGAACAAAGACGGATGGAAAAGGAACATTACATGATTTTAGTGGCAGAAGACGACGAAAAGCTGTGCAGAACACTGGAAGATTTCTTAGAGGCAACCGGTTTCAGCGTGATGGCGGCAAAAGACGGACAGGAGGCTCTGGATCTCTATTTTGCAAACAATCAAAAAATTGATCTGATCCTTCTGGACGGAATGCTGCCGAAGATAGACGGATATGATGTACTCAGACAGATCCGGGAATATTCAGAGGTTCCCATTATCATGGTAACGGCAAGAGAGTCGGAAGAAGAACAGCTTCTGGGGCTGGAAGGCGGCGCGGATAATTACATCACAAAGCCGTTTCTGCTGAGGGTATTGAAGGCACATATGGAGGCGCTTCTAAAACGGAGCAACCGGAAAAAATATGAAAAAGTAAAAAAAGGAAAGCTTGAGATCGAAAAAGAATTCCGCAAAGCGTATGTGGATGGGGAATTGCTCGTGACAACGCCCAAAGAATATGACCTGCTGGTCTACTTTATTGAAAATGAAAATATTGTGCTGTCGAGGGAAGCCATTTTAAACGCAGTGTGGGGATTTGACTATGACGGAGATATCAGGACCGTCGACACCGTGGTAAAGCAGCTGCGCAGAAAGATGACAGAAAAAGCCCCGTATATCCAGTCTGTCTACGGAATCGGCTATCGGTTTGAGGTGAGAGATGTTTAAAAAATTAAGGAATAAGGCGGTCTTTTCTTTTTGTATTTTTTTATTTCTGGTAGTAGGAGGTACCTGTCTGTTTTACTATCTGTTTGCGGAAGATTTTTACATGATCAGAAAGAAAAGAATCATGGAGGATTCCTTTGAAACGCTAAAGACTGTGGAGCTGGACGACGATTCTCTGGAAAACAACAGCTTTTTTCAGACTTCGGAGGAGGAAGGCTTTTTTGTGATGATCTGCGATGAGAACTTTGAGACCGTGTATGTGTCGGGAAGCATGGCAAAAGAGAACCTGGCAAAGCGTCAGATGAGAAGGCAGAGAGAAGAATACGATGAAGAGAGCAAAGCGGTGATCGACAAAGACGATACAAGAGCGAAAGTGAGCTTAAAAGGGAAAATTGTCCAGGACGATAAAACGTATTATATTTATATTTATGAAAATACAGATATTATCCGCAGAAGCATCTCTTACGCAAACCATTTTCTTGTGTGCGTGCTGCTGCTTTTAATGGTTCTGGGAGGCATTTTCGCTTATGCGGCGGCGGTCAGAATCGTAAAGCCTATCGAGAAGATCAACGAGGTGACAAAGAAAATCGCGGAAAATGATTTTTCAGTCAGGGTGGAAACGCCGGTTTCGGACGACGAACTGGGATGTCTGGCGCGCAATATCAACCACATGGCAGAAAAAATCCAGAGAGATATGAATGAGCTGAACAATTATAATTATCTGCTGGTGAAAAAAAACAGAGATCTGGCGCGCTTTGAAGATATGAGAAAAATATTTGTCACAAACGTGACGCATGAGTTAAAGACGCCGCTCGCCATCATCTCCAGCCAGGTCGAGATGCTGCAGTACGATGAATCGAAAAAAGACGATTACTGTGAATCGATCATGGAAGAAATCGATAAGATGAGCCGCATGATCAGCCAGCTTCTGCGGGACTCCTTTATGGAAAACAAGCTTAGAAAAAAGGAGATGGAGCCTTTGGAGATCTCGAGTATGATTCAAAATATGGTACCAAAATATGAGGCATGGCTCGCCACAAAAAAGATACAGCTGTGTTCAGAAATTGAAGCAGACTGCTGCGCCAGGGTGGATCCGGCGCAGATCGAGCAGGCGGTCGGAAATTATATGATGAACGCATACAGCCATACGAATCCGGGGAAAAAGGTAATCCTCAGCCTCAGACAAGAGGGGGAAGACTTGTATCTGTCTGTTTATAATGAAGGAGAAAAGATTTCAAAGAGCGAGATAGAAAAAATATGGGAAAGATTCAGCCAGCTCAGCCAGCAGCAGGAAAATAAGAGCAGAGTCGGGCTGGGGCTGTATATTGTAAGAGATATTGTCCAGGCGCACAACGGGCAGTGCGGGGTGGAAAACAAAGAGAGAGGGGTAGAATTCTGGATTCGGATTCCGGCAGTGCGGGCGTGCATACCAAAATATTCATGCGGTATACACGCACACGGAAAAGAAACTGCGCGATAGACTGACCGCCGGGATCAGCATCCTACTGACGCTGGGAGACTGCGTTTTGGGCGAACTGAGTCGTCACAAGATCGCGGTAGCTGACGGATTCCTCCAATTCGCCGGCGCTTTTTAAGATATCTTCCAAAAGAAGGAAGCTTTCTTCCTCAAAGATCAGATTTTCTTTCCAGGTATCCTGCTCCTGATACCGCTTTACAATCGAGATGATAGTATCGAGATCGTTCTCAGGAAACTGAGGCTGAATGACTTCGGCGATTTCTTCCGGCGAGTGCGAGACGACATAGTCCATGCCCTTTTGCAGCGCATCTGTAAATTTCTGGATAATCTGCGGATTTTCTTCCAGATAGCTTTTCTTTGCGCTGTACGCCGTATAAGGCACATATCCGGACTCTACTCCGCAGGAAGCGACAACGTATCCCACGCCTTCCTGCTCCAGCGCGGTGGCAGACGGTTCAAATTCGACGGTAAAATCTCCCTTTCCGCCTGAAAAAGCGGCGGCAGTAGAGCCAAAGTCAATACTCTGATCGATAGAAAGATCAGCGGACGGGTCGATGCCGTGAGCTTTTAAAATGTACTCGAAAACCATCTGCGGCATTCCTCCTTTTCTTCCGCCCAGAACCTCTTTCCCTTTGAGATCACTCCACTCAAAATCAGGCATTTCTTCCCGCGCTACGATAAAATTTCCGGCTCTTTGCGTCAGCTGGGCAAAATTGACGACATAGTCGTCGGCGCCCTGCGCGTATGCGTAGATGGAAGCCTCCGCTCCCATAAATCCGATGTCTGCATTTCCGGATATCACGGCAGTCATCGTTTTATCAGCGCCATATCCCGTCACGAGTTCAAGGTCAATGCCTTCTTCCTCAAAATATCCCAGCTCAATGGCAACGTACTGAGGAGCATAAAAAATGGAATGGGCAACTTCGTTCAGAGTGACAGGAGTCAGCTCTTCATCGGTTTCAGCGGCAAAGACGGCTGCCTGAGAAAACAGCAGGGTGAGAGCAAGCAGGGAGATACCGAATTTTTTCTTCATATTATGAGGATCCTTTCTCTGTTTTTATACCGGGATACAGAATGGCATTCCCTGTTTCTGCATCCGACAATAATAGTATATGAGAGCAGAGAAAAAAGGTTCCCATCCAATAAAAATCAGGGTGCCGCTGACATATCATCAGAAGCGCCCTGATTTGGACACAAGTATGGCAAGACCGCGAAAAATCAGGATTCTTTGATTTCCAGGATTCCCATCGGACACGCCTTTGCGCAGATACCGCAGGCGATACATTTGGACGGAGCCGCGTCCTCAGATACTTTTACCATAACACCCATTGGACAGACTTCCACGCATTTTCCGCAGTGCGTACATTTCTTCTTGTTGATCATGTAAACGCCTTTTGCATTCTGAGTGATGGCGCCGGCTTCGCAGACCTTTGCGCATTTTCCGCACTGAATGCACAGAGCGGGCTTTGGAGATCCGTCAGGCTTAGCGTTGATCTGGATACAGGATTTGTCAGGGTCAAATTCTTTGTAGAATGCAGTAGAGCAGGCATCTACACAGGCAAGGCATGCTTTACAAGCAGTTTTGTCAGTCAGTATTAATTTTTTCATGATCGATCCTCCATATAAATAGTAGTCATTTACAAAAAAATTATAACAAATCGGAAAGAAAATTGCTAGCAAAATGTCGGATATTGTTATTTTTTTGATCTTGTGATATGATGATGCGGGAGCGAAAGGTCCAGACGCCGCCGACGCCCGCGCGAAAAGCCAAATTGGTCCGGCATCCCGGCGTCACAATCGGACAGAAGCGAAAAACAGCAGAAAGAAGGAAGGACATTGAAAAATGTATTAGATATCCACACGCATACTTTGGCAAGCGGTCATGCGTACAACACGATTTTGGAGATGGCGCAGCAGGCATCGAAAAAAGGATTAAAAGTGCTTGGCATTACGGAACACGCACCTGCCATGCCGGGAACGTGCCATAAATTTTATTTTACCAATTTAAAAGTGATGCCGCGCTCTATGTATGGCATAACGGTTCTCTTCGGAGCAGAAGCTAATATTGTCAGCTATGAGGGAAAGATGGATCTGTCAGACGGACTTCTGGCAAAGATGGATGTCGTGATTGCAAGTCTTCATATTCCGTGCCTTGCACCCGGCACAAAAGAGGAAAACACCAGAGCCTATTTAAAGGCAATGGAAAATCCGTATGTCAATATCATCGGGCATCCTGATGACAGCAGATACCCGATCGACTATGAAGCGCTGGTAAAAGGGGCGAAGGAACATCAGGTACTGCTGGAACTGAACAACAACTCCCTCAACCCTCAGGGCGGGAGAGTCGATCCGGTACCCAACGATATGATTATGCTGGATCTGTGCAAGAAATATGAGGTGCCGATTATTATGAACAGCGACGCACACTGCATCTATGACATCGGAAACACCGAATATTCTGATCCTATCATCAAATGCCTTGATTTTCCGGAAGAACTGATCGTCAACCGCTCGGCGGAGGAGCTGAAAAAATATATCAATTATTATCGGACCTGCCGCTGAAAGCTCCTGAACAGGCGGAATGGAAAAGGCGGAAAAAGAGAAAATCTGTAAATTTCTTTACAGTACATCTTTACTGTGATAAAATAATACCATCAAATTGTGTGCAGAAAGGCAGAAAGATGAGTAAGAAAATAAGAACAGAAGCAGTAGACAATTTATTTGAAGCAATTTTAAATTTAGAGAATAAAGAAGAGTGCTATTTATTTTTTGAAGATGTCTGTACCATCAACGAATTACTCTCCCTCTCACAGCGCTTTGAGGTGGCGAAGATGCTCAGGGAGCATAAAACATATCTGGAAATTGCAGAGAAGACAGGCGCTTCGACTGCGACAATCAGCCGTGTCAACCGTTCTTTGAACTACGGAAATGACGGATATGAAATGGTATTTCAGAGAATGGAAGAGAGAGAACAGGAAAAACAAAAGAAGGAAGGCTGATTTTGAGAGGACGCTGTGTGGGAACGGACTGAGCCATAGAAAACATGACGCGGCTGCCAGAGACTGCGTGCTTGTGATACAGAGCAGAAAATATCGAAAAATTGTCATTGAATATCACAGAAGCAACTATTCACAAAAGGAAAAGGGATGCTGAAAATCAGGCGTCCCCTGTGCAGGCAATGACAATTTTTCGATGTTTTCATTATCTGAAGAAACCGTTTATTTTTGCGGCTTTTCATGAGGTTCCTTTTCAGAGTCGAGTTATGCGTCGA
>CAWVKK010000068.1:0-44028 GCA_963929865.1 uncultured Eubacteriales bacterium
CAGTATACACCCAAAAAGGCGTGATGTCTTTAATTTTAAACACTTTGAAGTAACTTTGGTGAAATTTCAAATTTGCTCATTTATAGCATATAATATAATAAAACCGCCAAACTGAAGGAGAGTGAAAATTTATGGCGCTACAGAAGTGCGGATTGAATCTGAACAGGGTATCGAGAGAACTCCAGCCTCACGGAAGTCTTGAGTTTCCCTGTGCCGGTTATTCCTCCCACCATACGGGAAGCCCCGAAGATGTAATCCCGTGGCACTGGCATGAGGAGATGGAAATTGTGCAGATCACAGAGGGACAGATGAAGATAAAAACGCCTGCAGCTTCGTTTCTGTTAAAAAAAGGACAGACAGCGGTGATCAATTCCAATATTCTTCACTATGCCGCAGCAGCGCCGGAATGTACGTTGCACTCCCTTGTCTTCAGCCCTGCGCTAATTACTGGAGGAAAGGAATCTATCTTTGCAAAAAAATATATCCAGCCGCTTTTATCCTGCCACATGTTTTCCTGCTGCCAGATTGATCAGGATGCCGGAAAACACGTATCGGAATGGTTCAACTGCGCTTTTGATGCGCTGGCAAACGACAGACGCGGGTTTGAGTTTATCGTCCGTGAAAATCTTTCCCATATCTGCTTCTATCTTTATAGCAAATTTGAACCGCAGATCGATCTGCGGTCTTCGATTTTAAACCAGGATAATATCCGTATCCAGAAGATGCTGAATTTTTTGCACAGGAATTTTGCGGATAGCCTGTCTTTGAAAGAGATTTCCAGAGCCGCGGATATCAGCGAACGGGAATGTCTGCGGTGCTTCCAAAAAATGCTTCAAATATCTCCTATCCAGTATCTATTGAAATATCGAGTGATGCAGGGAGCGGAAATGCTGATAAGAAACCATTCCAGCAGCGTTTCAGAGATAGCGGCTGATTGCGGCTTTGACAGTCCAAGCAATTTCACAAAAATATTTAAGCGTTTTTATAACTGTACGCCGCGAGAATATAGAAATAAAATTGCAAAATAAATCACGGTGAATGCCGCTATCTTTGCAATATTAAAACAAAAAACGCTGCAAACCAACAAAAATGGCTTGCAGCGGGAAGTTCTGGCGTCCCTGGGCAGATTCGAACTGCCGGCCTTTCGCTTAGGAGGCGAACGCTCTATCCTACTGAGCTACAGAGACGTATATCAAAAGTGAGATCATTATGTCTATCCAGACATCTTTTGTATTATATCACATCTCCGATTTAGATTCCAGAACTTTTTTCTGTCTTTTATTTATTGGTATCCGTCTTTTTCCTGCGAGAATATGGATGCTTCTCATCCGTCAGATTGAGAAGATAATCGACACTGGTGTTGTGAAATTCTGCCAGCTGGATCAATATCTGAGTGGGGATATCAACATCACCGCGCTCATAGTTGCTGTAGATCCGCTGGCTGCAATTCAATATTTTTCCCATATCTGTCTGTGTGAGATCACGATCCTCCCGCAGATCTCGAATTCTCTGATACACCGCTATCACCTCGTGCAATCATGATATCTTAGCCAGAGATTCACTATTGAATTTTAGCGAGTAATTCGCTAAACTGGATTTAATGAGATGAGAAAGACGAAGAAAAAGGAGTGCATGAGGAATGAAAAGGAGAATAATTAGACTGTTGAGAAACCTGTTTCGCTTAAGCTTATTTTGCGGATATTTTTATGTCTTATTCGTCAACCTTGTCTGCGGATTTTCGGCGGGTGGGGCGGAAACCCGGCTGGAAGCAGCGGTCATATTTGTCTGTGCATCTGCGATCGCGGCAGGTTTTCCGGGAATGATATGGTATCAGAGCAATTATATTAAGAAGCTGGAAAAAGCGTTGGAGGAAGCGGAGAATTTTCAGGAACACCTGGCAGAGCGGCTTGCCGCGGCGGAACAGGAAAGCAGAGGAAAGAAAGCTTCCGTTTTGAGATGAGAAAAAGAAGAGGGGATTTCAGTCGAAAAAAGGACATATGTGTGGTATACTGTCAATAGAAAAACGTTTCGAACTTTTTGTGCTGTTAGTATGGAAGAATGGAAGATAGAAAAAAAGAGAAGCCTGAACAATATAAAAAGAAAAAAGGGGTCATGTGCGGCGTCAGAGTCAGAGAAACCGGTGCGCAGGCAGATAACGCACAGACAGCAGCGGAGAGGAAAAGAAGAAATGGCAAAAAAGAAAAAAGCGGCAGGAATACTGGCTCTGACCGCATTGATCGCGGCCGGCGTCTTCATACAAAAGTATCACTACTATTTTACCGGCACAAGCAGCGCGCCTGTGAGGGCAAAGCACAACCGTGATTTTGATATTCCGGATATCCGCAGCTCGGTGGACAAAGATCAGGACGGAATAGACGATCAGACAGACATCCTCCAGGGAGCGAGAGACTACATCGCGACAAAGCCTGTCTACAAGAGCAAATATTACAGTACCGGGTATCCGGACGACGGATACGGCGTGTGTACGGACGTTGTGGCAAATGCGATGCGAAGCGCGGGATATGACCTGATGGAGCTTGTATACAGCGATATTATCGCCAATCCTTGGGCATATGATATTGCTCAGCCTGACAAACATATTGATTTTCGCAGGGTGAAAAATCTGAAGGTCTATTTTGCGCGCACGGCTGTTTCCCTGACAACTGATATCTATGATATCAGCCAGTGGCAGGGAGGAGATATCGTGATCTTTGAAGATCATATCGGAATCGTCTCTGACAGCAGAAACGACCGGGGAGTCGCCTATGTTATCCACCACAACGGACCGTATCAGGCTTCTTACGAAGAGGACATTCTCGAACAGCGAAACGATCTTGTGGGACATTACCGCATCACCATATAGACAGATTGCCGGGGGAAAAACAGCACAGAACGGAGTGCCGAAAATTGCAGAGCAAACTTGTCATTTCGGATAAGATGCCCTTAAGCAGAAGACCAGGTGAAACAAAGGAGGTCTGCTTAAGGGTATTTTCTGTAAAAGGAGGGGGCAGAAATGATCAATATTATGTTAGTGGACGATGAAGAGCTGGTGACAACTTATATCGAACAGATGATAGATTGGGAGGAGAAGGGATATCATATTGCAGGGAGCGCTGCGAGCGGCAGGCAGGCTCTTGAATTGTATGAGAAATACAGACCGGAGATTGTGATTTCCGATATTCGGATGCCGGGGATGGACGGACTGGAGCTGACGCGGATTCTCAAGGAAAAAAATAAGGAACTTGTGGTAATTCTGATGTCGGCTTATAAGGACTTTGAGTACGCGAAAAAAGGAATTCAGTACGGCGTCTCAAATTATCTGCTCAAGCATGAACTGAGCGAAGAGACGATTCTCTCTGAACTTGAGCTGGCAAAAGAAAGGCTGGAAAGAGAAAAAGAACAGAAAAAGATTTATCAAAAGCATCTGATGGGACAATTGATCCATGGACAAAAGACGACAGAAAACATAGAAAGGATTCCATGGGGAAACCGGCTTTTTTTGCTGATGCTGCACAAAAGCAGCTGGATAACAAACGGGAGAATCATAGAGGAAGAATGGAATTTGCAGGAAAAACAGGAAGTAGAAAAAAGTTTTCAAGAGGAGATGCCAGGGAGATGCGTGTACCGATCAGACGTGCAGATTACGAAGAGCAGCTGGATGATTCTGTATGAGTTTGAGGAAATTTCCAGTAAGTATGCCGTCGGCTGTCTGATTCAGCAGAAAAGCGAAGAGCTGATCCGCCGCTTGTGCAGACTAGAGAATTCACATGTCCAGATCATTTACAGCTGTGAGATTGCGCCTGAGGAGATCAGCGGCACATTCCGAAAGATGGCATGGCAGATCCGTTATGAAGCCTTCCGAAAGATGGACAGAGCCTACAGCCTTTTGGAGCTGAGCGGCGGGAAAACGGATGAGCGAAGAAAAGTAGATGACAGAATCAGACAGCTGAGAAACATTTTATATGAAGAGTCAGGTGAAGAGGCGGGGAGACTGATCAGACAATGGTTTCAGGAAATCCAGCAGGAGAGGCAGCTGGAGCTTTTTCGTGAGATCCTGCCTTTTTTGGAACAGCTCCTCCATGAAATCGCAGGAGAGGAGGGCAGCGAGGAGGAAACGCGCTTATGGACTGTGACCGAAACAGGAGAGTATTATGCGCGGCGCTTTGAGGATGCGCGCCGGAGATTAGACGAGCATAGGAAAAAACATTATTCAAGACTGATATCGGATGTGATCCAATACCTTCAAAGGCATTATGGGGAGGATGTGAGTCTGGACACGCTGGGAGATGTATTTCAGATGAATGGATCGTATCTGGGAAGAGTGTTCAGAAAGGAGACGGGGAGCAGTGTACTGAAATATGTAACGAATCTGAGAATAGAAAAGGCAAAGTATCTGCTGCGCAGGAAAAACTGCACGGTCTCGGAGACAGCATGGCGGGTGGGATACCAGACAAGCCAGTATTTTAGCCAGATTTTTATGAAGACAGTCGGAGTAAGTCCGCAGGAGTATCGAAGATGGGAAGAAAAACAGGAAAAAGATCAAAGCTGACATGGCGTGTCGTAAAGGATATTGTGGCAATTCTCGGGATATCTCTGTTCATCAGCGCGATGTGCGGATTTTTTTACTTCAAGGAAGTGATTTCCGATCAGAGAATTTCAGACGAAAAAGCAAAGCAGCAGCAGCTGGTCAATCAGCTGACCTTTATGACAGAGGATATCGGACAGTACGCAGAAAATATTCTGGTGGACGAGCAGCTGCAGGAGCTTTTGGATGAGACAGCGCAAGATGAATATGAAAAGAGCAGAAAATATGACCGGATTTCGAGGAGACTGATGTTTTACAGCAGTCTGCGTCCTCATATCTATCACATCTGTCTGGCGATGAAGGATGGGAGCTGCTATGAGAGCAGCTATCAGAGATGGGAGATCAGAGAGGAAAATGCCTACTTAAAGGAAGAGACATTGTCTCCGCATTTTCAGGAAGAGACCGATGCGTTTTCTGGTTTGTATACTTCCGGGGAAGGCAGCCCGCAGAAAAAGCTGATCTGCTACCGTGTTCCGCTTCTCGACAAATATCATTACGGAGAGCAGATCGGATGCCTGTATATGGAAATTGATCTGGACTATTTTCTGAGTCAGGTAGAGTGGTATGGAGAAGGATACGATACCATCTGTCTCGCAGATCGCGGTCAGAATTTTCTATATGCAAAGGATCGCGACGGGATTGTGCAAAATTTTCTGGAGAGTGAAAAAAGTAAAGAGACAAAAGAAGTCTTTCCCGTCAAAGAGGGATATCTGATCTGGGAAGAAATCGAAACGGCGGGGTGGAAGCTGTACACGATGATTCCCAAAAGTGAGGTTTGGCAGAGCAGTCAGTTTGTCCTAAAATTTTTTATGATTTCTTTTTTATTTTCACTCGGAATGGTTATCCTCTTTTCCACTAAAATCATGGAGCGGATTGTCCGTCCTGTGGTTCGTCTCTCTGAACAGATGGAGAGAGAGGATTATGGAAATCTGGGGGAGATTGAGATTGTGCGGACAAAGGATGAGATCGAGATGCTGTATCGGCGGTTCTGCTCTATGATTAAAAAGATCCAGGAAGAGGAGCGGGTTCGGATGGAGCAGGAAAAGAAAAAAAAGGAAATGGAATTTGCCGTGATGCACTCCCAGATCTCTCCGCATTATCTGTATAATGTGCTGAATACAGTTATGTTCTTGGCGGCGGTGGAAAAAAATAAAAAGATTGCGGAGATCGTGCGCGCCCTGATCTATACGCTTCAGGAAACGATCGATATCGGCAGCGATGAGCTGACGACGACGCTGGAAAAGGAAATACAGTTAGTGAATGCCTATTTAGATATTCAGAAGTACCGCTATGCCGGAAAATTTAAAAGCTGTATTTTGTGCGGGGATGACTTAAAGGAATATATAGTGCCAAAGACGATTGTCCAGCCTCTGGTAGAAAATGCGATTGTACACGGAATTTTGCCGTCAGAGAGAGCAGGGACAGTTACTGTGCGCAGCTTTCAAAGAGAAGAGATGCTTGTGATTGAGGTGGAGGACGACGGAATAGGCATCCGTGAGGAGGAGATCCGGCGGTTTGAGACAGAAGAAAAGAAACAGGACAGGAAGGATGAGCGGAGACATATCGGAATGGAGAATGTCAAAGAGCGCATTCGATATCTGTACGGAGAAACATACGGGATGAAGATAGAAAGAAGAAAAGAAGGCGGCACAAGAATATGGCTGTATCTGCCGCTGATCAGGAAAGGAGAAGACGGATGAAGCGGGAAGGAAGGAAAAAAATTCTGGCGCTTGCGGTCATCTGCTTTTGTCAGATTTGCAGCATTGTGGGGGAAAGAGCTTGGGCGGCGGAGAGCTGTCCCTATGACGAGCCGCTTCCGGCAAATTATGAGGGGACTCTGAGCATGTGGGGATGGGACAGAGAATACTATAATGCGGTCACGCAGGCTTTCCAGGAAAAATATCCAAACGTGACGTTTGAGTATGTGGAGGCAGAAGGTTCGAATTTGCTCCAAAAATATGAGATTGCGCTGATCAGCGGCAAGGAGCTGCCGGATATTGCGTGGGCGATGATCGATTACCGGGGCAGAATGTTTGAGCTGGACATGTGGGAAGCGCTCAATGAGAAGCCGTACAGCATGACGCTGGATCAGGTCTATGAGTATGTGCAGCCGAAAATGGTCAACAGCAGAGGGGACATCTGCGGAATTGAACAGTCACTCTCACCTGTGGGACTGATGTACCGAAAGGATCTGGCAAAAACGTATCTGGGGACAGACGACCCGCAGCTTTTGGAAGAGATGTTAGACGATTGGGAGGCTTTTATTGAGAAAGGACGACAGGTTCAAAAGGAAAGCGAGGGACAGGTATATATTTTGTTCGGTTTCCACGATATCATGCAGATTGTCCAGTCTCAGCAGGCTCAAGTGTGGATCGATGAGGAAACGATCAACGCTGAACAGACATTTGGAAAGACGTTAGAGCTGATGTGCCGGTTCAGGGATGAAAAGACAGCGGACGGCATGGGCGCTTACTGGAGCGAGGCAGCACAGGAGAAAAACCACATTTTTACACCGTGTACGTTCTGGTCGGTAAAGCTGATGGAGAAAAGTGGACAGAGCAAGGAAAACGAAGGAAAGTGGGGACTGATTCCGACTCCGGAAGGCAGCATCAGCTGGGGCGGAACAGCAATGGGGATTACAAAGAGCTGCCGGGATAAACGGCTCGCCTGGGAATTTTTAAAATTTGCCGCCCTGTCGACGGAAGGCGCGAGAGCGCTCAACACAATTGGGCTGATGACAACGGCAAAACAGCCCTATCAGGAAGATCCGTCTCTGATGCGCTATCAAAGCGATCTGTTCGGGGAACAGGATATCGGCAGCTATTTTATGAAAGAGATTGTGCCGGAGATTCCTAAGAGGACACTGGCAAAGGAAGACCTGGCGATACAGCAGAGACTGGATCTGATCGTAAGTGTCATTGCGAGGGATCCAACCGTGACGGCGGCAGACGCCATGGAGATGCTGAAAAAGGAGCTGCAGGAATCTGGAATTTGTACAGAATAAAAACAAAATGTACGGAATGTCAGCTGGAAAAAGAGAAAGGGGAATGATAGACTGAAATTACAAAAGAGCATACAAAAAGCACGTTGTAATTTCAAAAAAGAAAGGGGAAGAGAAAATGAAGAGACGAGTATTGGCAGCAGCGCTGGGTCTGGCAGCAATCATCGGATCGATGCCCGTATATGCGGCGCAGGAGCAGGGGGAAAATCCGGCAGAAAACAGATACACAGTGACACTCAACGAAGAAGATGGATTTTATGTGGTGGAAAATCCGAACGGGGGCGCGACGCTGAGCTATGGAGTGGACAATGGAATTGAGCTGCTTGAGGAGGAAGAGGACGGATATGTATATGCCTTTAAGGATCTGAGCAAGGACGGCAAGCTTGATATCTATGAGGACTGGCGCAGACCGGTAGAGGAGCGAGTGGAAGACCTGGCAAATAAGCTCTCGATTTTCCAGATGGCAGGATTAAAGCTTAACGGTTACATCAGCCCTCCGGCTGACGAGGAAGGAACGCCGCAGTCTTACCACATAGCTGGAATCACAAATAATTTTATCCGTTTTATCAACTACGGAACGCAGAGCCACTATGCGACGTCAGTAAAGTTTAACAATAATCTGCAGCGGCTTTCAGAGGCGCTGGACTGGGGAATTCCGATCAACCTCTGTTCTGACCCGAGAAATTCCGCGCTGAGCTATGAAGAGGCGATGGCGAGCGACAATCAGGGCGGAGGATGGCCGACGAACCTGGCGATGGCGGCAACGTTTGACCCGAGCTGGGCGCTTCTCTACGGTCAGGCGTGCTCAGACGAATACCGTGCGATCGGACTTGCGATGGCAGTCTCCCCGCAGATTGACCTGGCGACAGAACCGCGGTGGAGAAGATTTTCCGGAACGTTTGGAGAAAATTATAAGCTGGCTTCTGATATGGCTCAGAATCTTGTCTCCGGTTTCCAGAGCACCTGGAGCGGCGTCGGGACAGACAGTGAAGACCTTGGCTGGGGAGAGGATTCGATTGTAACCCAGGTAAAACATTATCCGGGAGACGGACCGGCAGAGGCTGGGCGGGAGTCGCACAGCGTCAGCGGAAAATACTGCGTATATCCGGGAAACAATATGGCAGAACACCTGGCTGTATTTGACGCAGCCTTCCATCTGCCGACCAAGACGGGAGGATCTAAGGCCGTGATGCCTTCCTACTCGATCGCATATGATGAATTCGGACCGATCGGTCAGCCGGTCGGAAGCGGATACAGCGCCTATAAGCTTCAGACGCTGCTGCGAGGCGAACTGGGATTTGACGGACTGATTGTCTCTGACTGGGGCATCAGCGGAGAGCTGGGAGCGATGCAGGCGAAGCCGTGGGGTGTTGAGTACACAAACGATACGGAGCTGACAACTGCGGCGGAGCGCTTCCTGAGAGCATATAAGGCAGGTACAGATCAGATTGGTCTTCCGGGAAACACTATGTATGCATGGCAGGCATTTAAAGCAGGAGCAGAGCTGTACACGACTTACACGGATAACGGGACAGAAATGCTCAATATGGGATTCCCGAACGAAGACGGAACAGACAAGATGATTGAGCTGTACCGGGAGAGCGCGCGCCATGCCATCGAAGTCTCCATGCTGATCGGTCTGTACGAGAATCCGTATGTGTCGGTGGAAGGGGCAAACGAGGCTTATCACAACGAAGAATACTGCCGCCTTGGATATGAAGCGCAGCTGGCCTCTGTGACAATGCTCAAAAACAAAGGCAATATTATTCAGGACCGGACGCAGTCCGACGAAAAGCCGACCGTCTACATTCCGATGCTTCTTGAGGCCTCTGAGACGGAGACGTCGATTGACCTTGAAAACGCAAATGCGACAGGAGAATGGGCAAAATTTGGGTTCGCCAATGCGGCATTTTCCGGATATGCGGTAGATATTGACACGGCGTCAAAATATTTTAACGTGGTGACAGATACGATCCGGGAGGGCGCTGATATGGAAAACCTCAAAGAAGAGGATGTCATCCGCCTTGATGATTTTACAGGTGTTGACTTTGCCCTGGTTTCCCTGACAAATCCGACCGCGATCAGCGGATATGAGGCGGGACTTCGAAATCTTGATCCGGAAAAAGGCGAGCTGGATAACGGATATTATGCGATTTCTCTTCAGTACGGAGAATACTATGCAGATCCGGAAGTGGTCAGAGAATATCCGATCGCGGTCGACCCGATCGAAGAATTAGAGTGGACCCAGGCGGGCGGAGAGAGAGGACGCTCACGCTATTATGGCGGAAAGACCACGCCTGCAGCAGAAAATTATAATGAGCTTCAGACGGTGCTGCTGACAAAGGAACGAATCGGCGACCTTCCTCTTGTTGTCTATCTCTCGACTTCCAATCCGATGTGCTTCTATGAGTTTGAGCCTCAGGTGGATGCGATTGTGGCAGGATTCGGCGTATGCCTGGATGCGGTTCTGGAAGTAGTGGCAGGACAGTATGAGCCGAACGGTCTGCTCCCGATGCAGATGCCTGCGGACATGACAACCGTGGAACAGCAGTATGAAGATGTGGCAGGAGATATGGTCTGCCATGTCGACACAGAAGGAAATGCGTACGATTTTGCTTTTGGGCTGAACTGGAGCGGTGTGATTGAGGACGAGCGCGTCACAAAATATCAGTAAAACAGTAAAAAAATAAAAAACCCCGCCGCTGCAATTTTTCGCAGCGGCGGGAAGGACAGGGCTGTCCCGGACAGGTTAAGTTTCTCTCAGTGACCGTGAGGAATCTGATCCAGGCAGCCTTTTTCTTTGACAAAGTCTGCATACAGCAAATCGGCGAGGACAATCCCAAGAGGAATCAAAGAAAACCAGACCGCTTTTCCGAGAAAGATTCTGCACAGGATGGCAGAGACAATTCCTCCGGCGGCAAAAGAAAAGAGCATTCCAAGGTGCGCGCCCAGACGCTTTAAATAGAAGCGCCTCTGGTCAGGATGGCACACGGCCTTTGAGAAAGCCACGCCGACCTGACGGATATGATTCGTACAGAACGTGGTCGCCATCGGAATTCCCTGCGCCTGGCGGAAGGTGTTGTACTGCATGGAACAGATAAAATTAAATAAAATCTGGGTAATCTGAACCGGCGCGCTTTCAGGGAGAAATCCGAGAAAAAGCACAGTGATCATCTCAAAAAAGACAAGCAGGGTATCCCAGCGGACCAGACGGAATTTCTTTACCTGATTGGGAAGAATTTCCGAAAAAAACGCGCCGAGAACGTACGCAGAAATCGGAATCAAAAAATATAAGGCGTGCATCCATTGACCGTTTCCAACGGCCATGGACAGAAGGACCACATTGCCCGTCTGGGCGTTGCAGAATACGCCGCCCCTTATAGAATAAGTAAAAGCTCCAAAGTAACCGCCGACAAACATCATCAGCATAAAAATGATCCATTTTTCACATTCCAGAAATTTTGGCTTTTCCATTTTGTCTCCTCCTAGCATGATATGTGACAAGACCGCTGTGAGCCGTGACCTGCCAAATCAAAATTTACGGAACCGATTTTATACCATTTTGAAAATAATGTCAAAAATTGTTTGAGTCAGAAAAACATAAGAAAGCAGCGGAATCACGCCGGGATTTTCCAAAACGGCGTCCGCTGTTGATATTGACAAATCATAGTTTTAATGGTATTTTCTAAATAAGAAATACAGAAAGAGAGGAAGAAAAAATGAATCATAGATGTCAGTCAGCGATTGCTTTTTTCGGCATAGCAGTGATCTGCATTTTACGTCCTTTTAATATATGTTTGGGAGATACCAAGGTGTTTACGCAGAAGGAAGGGGAATTATACGGGACATCTTACTTTGAAGGGCATGTTTTAACCAGAGAAAGCAATGCCGTATATTTTCCGGATTACATACGAACAGAAAAAAACGCAGCATTGACGAATCGATATTCTGACAGGAATACCGTAAAAAACATTGTTTTATTTTTATCATTCTTTTTCAGTACAGAAAGCTTCTCTTCGTTATCTTTTTCGAAGAGGGCGTTTTTTGTGTGCTATCAATCTTACGCATTTCGTTTAGCACGGTTCTTGTGCGACCTATTCACCAGACAGGAAAAAGACGGAAAAAAGAAATATGCTGTATTGGCGTCATAAAATAAGGAGAAATTATCAGAAAGGAAAAAAATTGACATAATTTAGGTTGCTCTTGCAGTGATCTTTCTTTTTGTGCACTCTGACGCCGCATGGAATCCGTCTCTGCGAAAAGGCTGAAAGCCGCCGCAGGGGAGAGCGGGGCGGCGCAGGGGAAGTAAGGGTTAAGTAAAAATGAAACGTTTAAAAGAATATTTACAGATTCAGCCGCCGGGACGTCTGATTACGATGGGGTTTGCAACCGTAATTCTGCTGGGAGCGCTGATTTTGATGATGCCGTTTTCGGTGAGAGAAGGGGTAACCGTCTCATTTATAGACGCACTGTTTACCTCGACGAGCGCGGTCTGTGTGACCGGACTGATTGCGATTGACACTGCTGACCATTTCACCGCTTTTGGACAGGGAGTCGTAGCCGTCCTAATTCAAATCGGCGGTCTGGGCGTGACCTCTGTAGGAGTAGGTCTTATGATTGCGGCAGGAAAAAAGGTCAGCCTCAGAGGCAGAGTGCTGGTCAAAGAAGCCTTAAATGTGGATACGTACAGAGGAATGGTACGGTTAGTCAAGGCCATTCTTCTTATGACACTGTGCTTTGAGGGAGTCGGAGCGATTTTAGGCTTTATCGTCTTTGTCCAGGACTATACGCCGCTGCACGCGCTGGGAATCAGTGTGTTTCACTCAATCGCCGCCTTCAACAACTCCGGATTTGATATTCTGGGAGGACTGAGAAACCTGATCCCGTATCAGACGAACGTTCTGCTGAATATGATTACGTGTTTTTTGATTATCTTTGGAGGACTTGGTTTTCTTGTTATTCTGGATATCCTCAAACAGAAAAGGTTCCGCAAGCTATGCCTGCATTCGAAAGTTGTCATCACGACGACGATTGTGCTGCTGACAACGGGAACCCTGCTGCTGAAAGCGACAGAGAATATTTCGTGGATGGGAGCCTTCTTTCACAGCGTTTCGGCGAGAACAGCCGGATTTTCCACATATCCGATCGGAGAATTTACGAACGCCGGATTGTTTGTGCTGTGTATTTTGATGTTTATCGGAGCGTCTCCGGGATCGACAGGAGGAGGTATCAAGACCAGTACCTTTTTCGTCTTGTTTCAGGCGACAAAAAGCATGTATACAAAAAAATCGGTGGGGGCTTTTCACAGGAGTATTTCCAAGCAGAATATTTCAAAGGCAAGCATGATCGCAATTCTTTCCGCAGCGGTTGTGTGCGTCGCCACCTTCCTGATGTGCGTGCTGGAACCGGAATACAGCTTTATCCAGAATCTGTTTGAAGTCATTTCGGCATTCGGCACGGTAGGACTTTCCACCGGCATCACGCCTGAGCTTTGCATTGCCGGGAAATTGGTTATTATTATAGTGATGTTTATCGGAAGACTGGGAGCGGTCACTCTGCTCACAATCTGGATCAATCATCCGGAACCGAATGCGCGGTATACAGAAGAGACGATTGCGATCGGTTAAAAGACAAGCGGCCAGGGCAGAGAAATGGTTGTCCCTGGCAGACGTCTGCTATTTGCAGAAGAAAGGAAATCAGCTATGAAATTAAATAAAAAAAAGACTCAAGAGGCAACCTCATTCGGTATTATCGGATTGGGACGTTTCGGAATGGCTCTGGCGATGACGCTGGCGAATTCCGGAAAAGAAGTTATCGTAGTGGACAGAAGCGAAAGCAAGGTCAAGGAGATCCGGCCGTATACGGACTATGCTTTTGTGGTGGATGACTTAAATATGGAGACCTTGCAGGAAATCGGAATTCAGAACTGCGATGTCGTAGTCGTATGCATCGGCGAAAAGATGGATATCAGTATTCTGACAACCATGCGGGTGATCGAGATGGGAGTTCCCCATGTCATCTCAAAGGCAATCAGCACAGAGCAGGGAACAGTCTTAAAGAGAATAGGAGCAGAAGTGGTCTATCCGGAAAAGGACATGGCCTTCCGTCTGGGAAAAAGACTCGTCTCCAACAACTTTCTGGATTATATCTCGCTTGACAACAGCATTGAGATCAGACAGATAAAAATAGCGGACAGTCTGGTTGGACGAAGCATCGAGGAAATAGAAATCCGCCAGAAATATGGTCTGAATATCATCGCGATCGAAAATGAAAATGTCACGACGATTGAAGTGACGCCGGATTACCGGTTTAAAAAGGACGATATTATCGTAGTAATCGGAAAAATCAATAATATGGACGAATTTGAAAAAGATATGTAAGGCTGAAAGCGAAAGGAATTGTCTATGGAGATATCATTTTTATCTTTCTGGGGAGAAATCACCGCAAGTCCGGTACTCGCCATTACCGTACTGCTTACCTTAGGCGTAATCTTTGTAAATGGATGGACCGACGCCCCGAACGCGATTGCAACTTGTATCACTACCAGATGTATGGGAGTCCGGTCTGCGATCTGGATGAGCGCAGTGTTCAACTTTCTGGGAGTATTTGTCATGACGCAGATCAACAGCTCTGTCGTATCGACGATCAGCAACATGGTAGACTTTGGAACGAATACACAGGAGGCGATGATCGCCCTGTGCGCGGCGCTGCTGTCGATTGTCGTGTACAGTGTGGCAGCTTCTTTCTTCGGCATCCCGACAAGCGAAAGCCACAGCCTGATCGCAGGACTGTCGGGAGCGGCGATCGCGATTCAGCATGGAATCGGCGGAATCAATGGAAGCGAATGGGTTAAGGTTCTGTATGGATTGGTGCTGAGTCTGGCGCTGGGATTTTTAAGCGGCTGGGTAATCTGCAAGATTCTGGCACTGATCTGCTATGGTCTGGACCGCGTTAAGGCAAATCGATTCTTTGCGGGAGCGCAGATCGCAAGCGCGGCCGGCATGAGCTTTATGCACGGCGCGCAGGATGGACAAAAGTTTATCGGCGTATTGTTTTTAGGACTCGCCTTTTCCAACGGGCAGAATTCTGTCAGCGGTATGCAGATCCCTGTATGGATGATGCTCCTTTGCAGTATCGTCATGGCTGTCGGAACGAGTGTCGGAGGAGAAAAGATTATCAAGTCCGTCGGAATGGATATGGTAAAGCTTGAGCGGTACCAGGGATTTTCCGCCGATATGGCAGGTGTGTTCTGCCTGCTGCTTTCGAGTCTTTTCGGAATTCCGGTTTCGACAACCCACACAAAGACAAGCGCCATTATGGGAGTCGGCGCAGTTAAGAGAATCTCCGCGATCAATTTCGGAGTGGTAAAGGATATGATGCTGACGTGGATCTTTACCTTTCCGGGATGCGGACTGATCAGTTTTGTAATGGCAAAAGTCTTTATGTTCATTTTTTAAAAACGGAGGAAAAGAACATGGCAAAAAAACAGGATGCGTTTTACTTTGACAATTTTGTCTCATGCGCGGAGTCTTCGTGTGAGATGGCACATTTTCTCAAAGAGGTGCTGACAAATTTTAAGGTGGAAGAGCTGCCTAAAAATCTGGATAAGATTCATACCATCGAACATGCGGCGGATGAGAAAAAACATCAGATTACCGATAAACTGGCAAAAGCGTTTATTACTCCTCTGGAAAGAGAGGACATTGTCTCTCTGAGCCACCATATCGACGAGATGACGGACAAAATGGAAGAAGTGCTGCTGAGAATTTATATCAACAATGTGCAGCAGATACGCCCGGAGGCAATCAGCCTGCTGGATATCATTATCCAGTGCTGCGAGGAAGTGTGCGAGCTTTTGAAGGAATTTGCAAATTTCCGCCATTCCAAGAATTTAAAGGAGCGGATTATACGGATCAATTCCCTTGAGGAAGAAGTCGACAGACTCTTTATCTCCAGCATGAGAACGCTTCACATAGAAGGAAAGGATACGCTTCATATCCTTGCGTGGAGAGAAATTTATACTTATCTGGAAAAATGCGCGGACGCCTGCGAACATGTCGCAGACGGAGTGGAAAGCGTCGTTATGAAAAACTCATAGAGCGAGTCTGAAGACTCCAAAAGAGAAAGACGCCACTAAAAAACAGCGTACAGAAGAAAGGAAAATCCTGCAGGACTGCCGAATAAAATTTCGGCTGAACCTGCAGGATTTTTTTGCGCTTCGCGAAAGGAAAAAGAACAGCAGACTGCCTCAGGCGCTTATGCTCCGGATCAGCTCCTTTGCCTGGGCGATGGACTGCTCATCGGGAAGAATCACATACAGATTTTGTCCAGGCATCGAAAAGGTAGGCTGGTAGGAGCTGGTCCCCTCAGGGGTGAAGGAAGAAATCTCCCAGGACTGTCCTCCCAAAATCTGCATTTTAATCAGGGCGACAATGTGCTCCTGCGGCATATTTGTCTCAAAACTCTGCGCAGCCGCATGCATGACGGCAGGAAAATTTGTCAAAATGGCGGGGGAGGTACATTTTTTTAGGACGGCCCGGATGACCTCCATCTGATTTCTTCCCCTTTGATAGTCGCCGACGGCAAAGCTGTAGCGCTCTCTGGCAAAGGCAAGCGCTTCTAATCCGCTGAGCTGATTATAGCCTTTTTGGTATTCCCTGACATTGGGTACAGAAAACGTATAGTCAGAGTATACCTCAACTCCGCCGAGCGCATCGATGATATTGACAAAGCCGCTGAAATTCATTTTTAGATAATAATCGATCTCAATGTCATAGAGGCGTTCCAGCGCGTCCATAGACGATTCCACCCCGTAGATTCCGGCATGGGTCAATTTATCCTTTTCCCCATGCGTCACATCGAAATCGACATAGTAATCTCTTGGAGTGGAGATCATCAGAATCTGACCGGAAATGGTGTTGACAAACATAAGAATGTTGACGTCGCTTCTTGAGCGCGCGTTAATCTCTCCGTACGTGTCAATTCCGCTGATATATACCGTAAAAATTTCAGGAATTTCCTCCGGAACAGATTCGAAGCCGGATGAAGCTTCCTCTTCCTTAAAAGAAAAAGAATCCACTTTTCGTATCCCCTGCGCGACCCACTCATATCCCTTCGCCTCAGCGATACTTTCAGCATAAGCCTCTTCCAGAATGACGGCGCCGACTTTCTGATCTTTTAAGGCGTCCGCCAGAGAAAACACTGTATCAAAATGTGCCACGTCCGGTTCGGCACCGAAAAGATCTCCAAGCGTCAGGAGAAGCCGGTCCGCAGCCTCAGAATCAGAAGAGGAGCTGATACCGTAGGAATATCCGGCAGTGTCGGCAAGCGTAAGAGCGCTGTCCTTTTCCAGAACATATACGCTCAGAACCGTCCTGGCAGTTCCCTCGTGCGTCGTGACCTCCTCCAAGGTTTTCTTCATCACGCAGATATAATAAAAGCCTGTCGCAAGCAAAGCGGCAAGCGCCGTGCCGGCGGTCGCTGCGATAATCCATACAATCCGTTTCCGTTTTCTTTTTGCTTTCATCTGTTTTCCAAACTGACCTCCCTGTGTCCGCTGCCGTTTTCCAGCTTATACACGGAAGGCGTCAGGAAAGAGAGCGCCATCCGAGCGGAAAAATATCGTAACTGGTTCTGAATCCGCCTCTGTTTTTCTTTGATTTCCCCGGCTTTGACCGGAAGGTCTGCTTCCTTGCTGTAGTAATTTCCGTTATAGCGGTCGTGGAATCCGTCGAAACCAGCCAGAACAACTGTGCGGGCGCCGCAGCGGTGCAGAAGCTTTAAAAGCATCAGTCCGGCGTTGTCCGATACCATCTCATCGCTGTTTGTGCAGCTGTCATAGTCGACGCAGAGAAAACCGCTGCCTTCAGCTGAGGGAATATTTGAGGTTACAATCGTCTGGACATGACCAAAACGCCGGATATCCCGACCGATGATATCCATCCGTTTATGGCTGCTGATAAAACAGGAGTCAATAGGATATCTGAAATCGGCAAAGTTGACAGAGATGACATAGGGCCGCTCTCTCTCGATAAAATCTGAAATAAGCTGCGCGCAGGAAAGCAGACTGCCTCCTGGAGCGAGAAGAAGAAGCTTCTTTCCCGATACCAGGGAAGAAATTTTCTGCACGGCGTCTGTATCGTCGATTTTTTTGCTCTGAAACTGTGCGTAAAGGCGTTCAATCAATTTCTGATCGTATAAAATCTTAGCCTGTTCCGGTATGGACTGAATAATCTTTTCAATGTCCTTCATCGTCAGCGTCTGCCTGCTGATCAGATAAGCGGCATAACTGGGATGGCATACATTGCTCGCCGCAATGTGATAGGGAACGGAATAGCCCCACTCATACTGCTTTCGGATAGAACAGATGTATTCGTCGTAGACGTCCATGACCATGCTGACGTCATATTTTGTGGAGATATTTTTATTGATATACTGCGCGATCAGCTCTGTCGGAAGATTTCCGGCGCCTCTGCCCATCCCGTTTACAGAAGAATCTAAAATCAGATTTCGCTTTGTCTGAATTTTTCCAAGCACCTGAGCGTTGGAAAAAGCAAGCTGCAGATTATTATGCCCGTGAAAACCAAGATGAATCTCTGGGCTCATATTTTCATCGATGAGGTAAAAACGGTGAGATACTTCATTGCGGTACATGCTTCCGAGCGTATCTACAATATAAAAAGCATAGGGGCGCAGCGCGTTGATCTTTTCAACGAGCCGCAGCAGCTCCAGATCACTGTAAAACGCAGTCCCGACAGGCTGCATAAAGACCTGGTATCCCTTGTCCATGATAAGCCTGCCCCACTCCACTGCCTGATCAATTTCTTTTTTGTGAAACGTAAGGCGGATGCCGTCAATGCTCGTCCCGTCATACGGAGCTAAGTCGCGGGGGTGAAGTTCTTTTTCGCCGATGGCGATCATCGCCACATACATCGACGTTCTGCGGCGGTCAGGCAGAACAGAGGCGATCTCAGAGATGGTGTGAAACAGAGAACACTCCCGGTCGCAGACCATGCGGGTCAAAAAGCCGCACTCAATGATGTCGATGTTTGCCTGTTCAAGCTTGTCTAAAATAGAGAGGATTGCTCTGCGCCCGAAGCGCCAGTCGTTGACATAGCCTCCGTCGCGGAGCGTACAGTCCAATATCTGAATACTCACAGATTTTTTTCACCTCTTTTCTGCCTTTCCAAAATGACCGACGCTGCGTATTCCAGATCTTTCGGGGTATCCACGGACAGCGTACGCGCTTCGACGCGAATCATTTTCAGCTTCTTTCCGTGCTCCAGGAAGCGAAGCTCATTGACGTCCTCAATTTTTTCAAGCGGTCCTTTTTCGGTCTCAGAAAAAAATTTCAGAGCCTCCATCGAATAGGCAAGCACGCCCAGATGTTTGTAGTAGTCAAATACCAGGCTTGACTTGGGATGAGGAATGGGGCTTCTCGAAAAAAACAGAGCGTTTCCATCCTGATCAGCTACCACCTTAATATTTGTCGGGTCGACCGCCTCGCAGGGAGAATCGATCCGGGTCATCAGATTGACGGCAAAAAAAGCTTCGCCTTCCCGGGGAATCACCTGGTCGACGATCTTGGGGTCAATCAGCGGCTCATCGCCGTTGACGCACACATACACGTCGGCCAAAATCTTCTGCGCCGCTTCATACAGACGCTCTGTGCTGGTCGCATGGCCGCACGACGTCATGATACATGGAATATGATAGCGCCCGCATACAAGCCGGATCTGCTCATGGTCTGTGGCAACGTAGACTTCATCGATTTTTTCCGATTTTTTTACCTGGTGATAGACCCACCAGATCATAGGGCGTCCGCATAAATCAGCCAAAGGCTTTCCAGGCATCCGGCTGGAATGGTACCGCGCCGGGATCAATGCTACAACTCGCATGGATGTCCTCCTTATTTTCCAAAAATTTTTGCGATGGCACGCAAAGGCTTTGTGATTTTCCAGCAGGTAGAAGTTTCATAGGCGTCGACGACTGCCTGCAGCTGCCGTTCCAATTCGCGCTCGAACAGCTCCTGGGAGAGCATCCCGGAGTCGGTGCGGGCAGCTGTACGGGCGGACGGATGCTTTGCCTGCAGCTCGCGCTTATACAGATTCCAGTTTTCAAGCAGGCGGTCAGACCACATTTTCAGGACAGCGCCGCTGACAAGCTCATACCCTTGCGGTATCGGAAATTCCGACTTTTTGCAGCAGTTTTCTCCGTCGTGCATATCGTAGGCAAGGACACTGGGAAGATAGACGGGAATTTCGCCGTGAAGCAGCTGCTTTTTTCCGTTTGCCTGAAGCTGAAAGTGAATGATCAGAAAATCACGGATCCGCTCTTTTAAAGGGAGAAACGCTTTGTTGAAAATATTATCTTGTTCATACGTTTCGAGCAGCGCCTCGACGACATAGTGATTGGGCAAAGCGCCGTAGCATCCTGAGGTGATCTGATCCGGATCCTCAAATCCAAAAAAAATCTGGTTCAGACGCAGCTTTTTCAGATTTAAGCTCGGGATGCAGTCGGGAGTGACGACAATTCCGCCTTGTTCAAAAAGAAGCTTTAGAGAAACGTATTCCTCAGCGTAGCCCAGACGCCCTGCGTCGATTGCCTCCCTGACATTGTCCGGAAGCTGATCGAGAGGGCAATACGTTTCATCTGCCGTGATCAGCTTTGCCCTGGGGAAGCACTGCGCGACCGCGTCGAGATATTCCTGCGGAATAGCCCTTGCGAAATGGACACAGATGATGTTGTCAGGAATCACCTCTTTTTTCAGAAAATCGAGAAGCGGATGAAGCTGTTTATCTTTGGCGAGATAAGAGTTTAAGAGAAAATCCTTTTTGTACTCTTTTAGAAATTCGATAAAATCAGCCTGAAACAGAACGCGCGACTGCGTCATATTCCAGTAGAGCTGTCTGGCC
This sequence comes from uncultured Eubacteriales bacterium, assembly GCA_963929865.1. GTDB lineage: Bacteria > Bacillota > Clostridia > Lachnospirales > Lachnospiraceae > JAGZHZ01. Next base: position 20,501 of record CAWVKK010000068.1, read on the forward strand.
GTACAATAGACGACCTCTTCATGGTAATAAGGATCGCTCGTATCGAGAAAACTGCGGAAGGCTTCTATGATGTCGGTCATATTTCCGGAAAATGTGGTGGAAAGCGTGTTTGCTCTTCTGTAATAATGGTAAAAAGGCTTTTTGACATATCCGATGCGGTGATAGCGGGTGACAAGGGACGGGATAAGGGCGATATCCTCAAAAAGCATTTTTTTGTAGGAATTTTCTTCCCAGATAGATCTGCGGAACAGCTTGTTGACACTGTACGTGATGTTGCTGCCGTTTGCGATGTAGTCGGCAAGATCAAAATTTTCTTTTGGGTAGGATGAGACAACGGAGGTTTTGTTTTCCTCCACATAAATAATTTTGACGTCGCACATCACAATGTCAAGATTTTCCGCCGAGGCTTTCTCATACATCTCTTCGTACATTTCCGGTTCCACTGTGTCGTCGGAATCCAAAAACGCGATGTATTCCCCCGAGGCGGCTCTCACCCCTGTATTCCGCGCCAGCCCAAGCCCTTCATTTTTTTTGTGGATGACGCGGATCAGCTCGGGATATGCTTTCTCATACTGATCGCAGATTTGAGGAGAAGTATCCTCGCTTCCGTCGTCTACCAGAATGATTTCTTTTTCTTCCAAAGTCTGAGCCAGGGCGGAATCCACAGCGCGCTCAAGATAGTTTTCTACCTGGTATACAGGAATAATGACTGAAACCTTTATTTTATGATTCATCATGCCCTCCTAGATATTTAAGAATACTCCTCAGTTCGTAGACAGTTTGCGGGACATAATAATTGCTGCCGGCAAACTCCCTGCGGAAGGTCCGCAGATAACGCTTCAGAATTTCATCCTCTTTCCACAAGATCCGTCCCTCAAACAGCTGATACAGCATAACAGTGTTCATATCGCTGCCGAACACAATTCTGCCGGTCAAGGCGGCGTTGGAACACACGGTAATCATCGTCAGATTTTTTGGATCCTCATTGAGAAGGAAGAGCTCCCAGGGGATATTGTCACAATATCTGCGCGTCAGCCCAAGCTGAAAGGGGATATTTTCTGGGTTTCTAGGATGCGGTTTTACGAGAAATCTGCCGGAGCCTACCGTCTGCTGGCACTCACGGATCAGAGCCAGATCGTTCGTCTTTAATCCTTCCGCCCGGAAGGACTGCTCCAGAAAAATGAAATCGGCATACCGCGGAGTCCTGCGGTAATCAAAGATATAATTCAGCGCTTCCCTAAGCTGCTGGCTGTCGCGCCTTATTTTAGGCAGAGCGCGGTTGGGCAGATGATCTGCGCGGATGGCAAGCTTAGGCTCATAGAGAAGAACCATTTTCACTTTTTCTTTGATTTTGGACGCTTCCGGATGAAGGTTCAAAGGGGACCGGTCTTCCCTGAGATAGTCGATCACATACGAGGAAAAGCCGTCTTCATAACAGATAAAATCGCAGGGAAGGCGGTAAAAACAGGAGGCAAGCATTCTGGTAAAGATATCGAAATTTGCAAAATAAACCTCACAGTAGGAAGAAAGCTCCTCGCTTAACATCCACTGGAACAGTCTGGGTATGTTTGAAAAGCCTTCTGAGAGTTCACCGTCTTTTGCAGCTGCGTATTTTCTGTTTAGTTCCCTGATATTTCCGAATATTACGCGGTTAAATAATCTTGTCTCATTCAGCCGCGGAAGATAATCCTTTAGGCTGGCTGTAATGTCTGTGATCAGAAGATCGGTTTCACAGTCCTGGAAAATAGTCTGCCTCATATGCACGGCTGTCAGAAGCTGATACACAGAATTAGCGATGATAAGCCTCCTCCTGCTTGTCATAAGCTTCCCTCCTTATTTTTCTGATGATAAAATGTTCCTTGAGATTTTCGCACCCGGTAGAGTCAAAAGTATAGATCACGGAAGGCTTTTTGCGGAATACGTAAGGGAGCAGTTCCGAGGGAAAAACCTCCTCGATCAGATCTGCCCCCGGGAAAAATTCCCGGTAGTCGAGCGTATCGTCCGGATGCCTTTTGACGGCGAGACGAACGCCGGACGGCAGCCGGTCTCTGAGCGCGCGGTACAGCTGTTTTTGCTCATGGAAGCTCATCACGCCAAGATTTGCGAAATGCTGCGTTAAAAGAATGGCGTCGGCGTCTGTGGCGATGGGACGCCTGACAAAAAAGCGCACGAGCTTTTTTCGCTTTAAATAAGAAAGAACGCTCAGAGACCTCTCCACAGAAAAATCGGTATATTTTGGAGAAGAGACGTCTGTGCTCTGCGCTTCCTTCAGACAGATGATTCCGCAGACGTACGGTCCGCTCCCGTTGTAGAGACCATATTTGCAGGCAATACGGGCGTGGACAGGAAAGGTTCCCAGCAGAATCTGATGAAGCCGCCATGGGCGGCTGAGAAGTCCGGCGGCGTCCTCAAAGAAAAAAAACGGAACCTGACGGCGGATCAGATACAGAGAAAAATAAAAATGAGCGCCCGCCACATAAACTCTGGAAAAACGCGTGATCGGATAAGGAATCAGCTGCCGGTAATACCGCTCTGTATCTCTGGCGATCTCTTCTTCGTCTGTGTGGGGAATCTGAAGATAGGGGAAGAGATAAACCTCATCAAAAAACTTTTCCGTCTTCAGCCTGCGGTACTGCGGATACTTTGAGACGATAAAATCCGGAAGAATCAAAACAGCGCGATCCTTTCTATGAAATTTCATGCGGTGCAGCATGACTTCCAAAAGCTGGTAAGAGCTGACGGCATGGTATAAAACAAGGTGTGGAGCCGAAACATTACCCAATATGAATCTCATCGGTCAGTTCCTCTAATCCTTCCATAAATTTTTTGTTTTTGGGGCTGAAGATATTCAGCATAGGAGCGTAGGCGTCTCTGCCGCTGACAAGGAGTTCGCGTCCGATGCAGGACTGCGCAAGCTTGAACTGATCGGTAAAATCAAGGATGCCTCTGTGGATTTCCTTAATTTTTTCTGCGTCCTTCTTATTTTCTTTAAAGCGGCATTGGCACTTTCCGTTTTTGCCCAGATAAAATCCGCGCAGACTTCCCTGCGGAGAACTTAAAAGCAGCTCCCAGTACAGATTGTGGCCCTTTGACGGGTCGTGAAATTTCCACAGATCTCGATTCTGCTGCTGGGAATAGAGATAGCTGACAAGCTTTCCGCTTAAAAAAAAGGATTCGGACGAATCGGACTGAGGGGTCAGAAGCGAATTGCTTCCGGCAAGAATTCCTGTGATACGGCAGCCGATCTTCCACAGTCTGTTGACGGCGCAGTCGAGCATGACAGCTCCGCTGCCAGCCCATCCGATGTCGACGGCAGCGGCAGAGCGGCAGTCTTTTAAGACGCGGCGGTAGTAAAGCTCTCCGGCAGCCGACTGCTCCTGATAGTGGCGCAGAACGTCATCCCAGGAACTTATAAGATATTTTTTCACATACACGGCATTTTTATGCGTCAGAAAGGCAGAGGGGGAAATATTAAATTCGGCGCAGAATCCGGGCAGCATGTCCGAAAGCTCCATCTCCCGGAAAATCCGGCGAAGACTGAAATGCTGATCCGTCTTATGAAAAAGAAACCTTAGAAAATAGTCGTGCCGGTAATACTGTGCCGAGAGCTTTACGGCGGCAAGACGAGACCAGTATACATACTGGACGCGGGAAGCCTCTTCGGGATACATGCGCAGATAGGCTTTTAAAAGCACATCGCCGTCACGGGAGAGAAACAGGATTTTTTCAATGCCGTGCGATCTCACGTAATGGTGGATAAACTGGCAATATCCAAACACAAACAGCCCTCCGTAGATAAATCCATACTCATATTCACGGGAATAGAGACAGAGCCCATTGTGAACGGCGCCGTTGACAATTCCGCGGTAGAGACTTCCGATGACAGCGGACATATCCTCAGGTCGGTACACATTCCCAACGTGATTGACATTGGGATACCAAAGAGCCTGGATTCCGTGGCGCATGGCCTGGCGGAAGTCGGAAGCTTTCTGGTCGCCGACATGGACATAGGAGCAGGCGGGACCGAAAACACGCTTGACCTCTTCATAAAGAGACCCCTCATGCTTTGAACTTTCATAGTCGCATGAGACAAAATACCTGGAAAAAGCAGGATAGCCGGACTGTGACAGCAAATGCTGGATCACACGTCCGCCTGCATACATGTCGGACACCGCAATGATCGGTTTGCTGTATTTTTGCAGCTCAAGTACGACGCGCAGCAGATAGGGATTGGCATAACAGCATTTGCTCTCCCACTCTAATTCCAGACGGATTCCGGTCTGTCTGGGAATACCGGACAAGCGCTCCACTTCCGCCCAGATTTCCTCCAAAGTGACCTCCGCAGTTCCGGATGTTCTCTTTTTCTTTCTCCGCGCAGCCGCCTCGGCTTCTGTGCGGATCCGTCTGAAATCCGGGTAGTCAAGCTCCATGCCGATCAGGTAGAAGACATCGGCGGGGTCTGAAAAAAAGCGCAGAAGCAGCGTGTCAAAAACATCAAAAGAGATCACGTCATAGGAGGCAAGCTTTCGGGCAAAAACCTCAGGAGATTCCCGCAAGGACAAAGAAGATTCGCTTGCGCAGTGATACAGCGTCTTCTCCTCATAGCAGGAATGGGAGGGTTCTCCTAAGCGGCGGCGAAACAGGAGATAATACTGGATGTTCAGCCAAAGAAGAAAGACAAGCGCTCCCAAATGACCCAATCCTTTTTTTCCCTGCCTTTTTTGCAGATACCGCTGGCGTATGCCGGGAACGCGGTTGACAAAAATCTGATAAAGACGAAGCCTCATAAATCTCCCTCCCTGAATTTTTCGTAGGCGTCGCAGACGTCCTTGGGACTGCCGAATGCCTGAAGCCGCCCCTTCTCAATCCAGACTGCTTTTGTGCAGTTGCTGCGGATTACCGAGGGAGAATGGGAGACGATCAAAACAGTAGAGCCGCTGTGAATCATCTGGCGGATGCGCTTTTCGCTTTTTTTGCGGAAAAACAGATCTCCGACACTTAAAACCTCATCGAGGATCAGAATCTCAGGGGTGTCCCGGGCGGTCGCGACCGCAAATCCAAGCCTTGATACCATTCCGGAGGAATAGTTTCTGACTTTCTCTTCCATAAAACCCTCCAGCTCGGCAAAGGCTACGATTTCTCTGTATTTTTGGTCAAGATATTCTTTTGTATAGCCGATGATAGCGCCGTTGAGATATACATTTTCGCGTCCTGTCAATTCCGGATCAAACCCGGTTCCAAGAGTGAGAAGCTGTACCTTCTCGCGGTCCACCTCCACAGATCCGCTTGTGGGAATCAAAGCGCCGGAGATGATCTTTAACATCGTACTTTTTCCTGAACCGTTCGTCCCTATGATTCCGGCGATATCGCCCTTTTGAATCGTGAAGCTGACATTGTCGAGAGCCTTAAAGATTTCATACTTTCTTTTTGCGCGGACAGAGCGTATGATCAGCTCTTTGAGGCTGGCGGCTTCATCCTTTGCCCGCTTAAACTGCATGGTGACATTTTTTACGGTAATCTCGGCGCTGACAGAAGAACGGGCGTCTTCGTGCGGGAGATGAAACGATGAGATCGGCATATCAGACTCCTCCTTATATTTTCTGCACAACAGCGTTTCGGCTTCTCCTAAAGACAGCGGATCCCAAAATACAGACGGACACAGACCAGAGCGTCATCTGAAAAAACTCTGCCGCTGAAGGAAGCTCCCCGTACATGACGGTCTTGCGCATACAGTGGATATATATATAAAGCGGATTGTGCTCAATCACAGTCCGGATGAACCCGTGAAGCTGTTCTATCGGATAAAAGATGGCAGAACAGTACATCCACAGCGTCAAAAACACAGAATACAGATGCTTGACGTCGCCGAAAAAGACATAAAGGACGCAAAGCAGATAAGAGACTCCCAGAGAAAAGAAAAAAAGACCGAGCAGGATGACGGGAGAAAACAGGATCGTCCATCTGGGAGTCACGCCAAAGACAGCAAGCATAACCGCATATGCGATCAGAGAATAGCCCAGCTGAATGGCGGTCGTGTATACCCGTGTCAGGATAAAAAGCTCCATCGGAAATTTTACTTTCAAAAGAAGCATTTTATTATCCGCTAAAGCCGTCATGGAAGCATTGGTAGCCCCGGTGAAGGTCTGCCATAAGAGATAGCCGGTCAGATAGTAAATCGGATAATTTTCGATCGATCTTTGGAAAATCTGGGAGAAAATCAAAGAGAGAACGGTCATGGAAAGCAGCGGATTGAGGACGCTCCACACGATTCCAAGATACGACCTGGCATATTTGCGCTTGATCTCCCGAGAGGTCAGCTGCCGGATAACAAATGCGTACTGGCTGCGCCGTTTAAAATCAGTCATGCTGTTTTTTCACCTGCCTGTTCTTTTTGACATCATACAGCTTCCGAAGATAACGGATATATTTGTAAACAGTGTGCGAGATCACATAACGGCGGACCCGCCCGGCGCTGCGGACGACGCTGCCTTCATACCAGGCAGTCCCGCAGGAGAGAGAGTTCCCACAAAACAGCATGGAAAAAAGTTTCCTGGCGGCATGGTGCTGCCTTAACTGTCTGGGGGAGAGGACCGGGGCAAGCTGTGTGCCCGCGCAGTCAAACACATCGTCGGAGAATGGAAGAGATCCGAACTGTTCAGCCTCCTGCCCAGACGGCCATACCATAAGCTGCTTCAGCAGTTTTTCAAGAACGGCAAGATCCTTTTTTAAAAGATCGCGGTAAAATCCGGACTTTTTGGTCTCAATGGCAAGCAGGCGGATATACTGCATCAGATATTTTTCTGTCTTTGAGAGAAACGGCTTGCGGTCTTGTGAGAACGGCGCGTACACGGGAGTATATGTTCCATCCGCAGCGCGGTATGACAGCGTCATCCCGTGAGGGGCAGTCAAGACTGCCTCAAAGAGACAGTTGTTAAAAAAAACCTTTCTCCGCAGAAAATGATCCGGATCAAAATAAAAGCAGTGATACAAGGAAGCGTCCGCTCCGGCAGGCAATTCATACAGACCCCAGTAATATCCCTCCAGACGGCTTTTTCGCCCCAAAAATTGAAGGGCGGCGTCCAGCGTCTTCTGCATTGAGCCGACCCATCCGCTGTCGACGAGCGCGTCTGCCGACCCGTCTAAGAGTCCTTCCTGCCTGAGATATCCGGCAAAATCAGGGAAAGCGCCGCGGGAATGAGCGTCCATATACTGCATAAAAAGATGGGACCGCGACAGCTGCGACTGAATCTGCGGGAGCAGACGGTACGGGATTGGACAGTTCGGAGCAAGACAAAAGCGCAGCGAGGAGAAAACGTCGGACTGCTCTTTTTTGCTTAGACCAGCGCGGGAGAGAATGGTTTCAAGGGTGACGCGCACGCCTCCCCGGCAGATATAGGACAGAGCAGACTGCGGGTCAAGATGAAAGACCGGAATACGTGCAGAATAGCGGGAACAGCTCAGATATCGGCATTCAATCGGAAGAGAGAGGGTTTCGCAGAAAACCCGGGCGGCGCGGTACATAAAATAGCCGTCTCTTGCCAGAAAATAAAGACGCTTTCGACCGTCCTTTAAGGCTTCCAAAAGCAGCCACTGCGTGAAGGCGCCCAAAGAGGGCGCGAATACATGACAAAGCGCAGGACCGGCAGGATCGCCGTCTGAAAGCTGTTCCATCTGCCGGGCGATACGGTACATACGGGGATTTTGTTTTAAATAGGACTGATATGCGTGGGAACGGAGAGCAAGCTCCTCTTTTTTTTTCTTCATCTTTTTTTCCTGTCTGATTTTCCTTTCTGACGTTTGAACTGTCTTCTGACGTAATAGTGAAGCGGAGGAGGGACAGCTCCGACAAACAGGGGCTTTAATACGTAACAAAATGTCCGTCCGTTTAAAAGACCGAGCTGACGAAAGCCGCGCAGGCGAACCTTCATCTCACGGATGCGGCGGCGCATTCCCCTTTTTTTGTGCGAGTCACAGTCCTCCCGGTACTGAAGAAGAGGCTCTGAGAGATTAAAGCCTCTTTGACCGCTGCGGTGAAGCCTCATAAACAGTTCATAATCCTCGCACTGCCGCACCTCTGCGCAAGCGCAGTATCCGCCGCTTTTTGACAGAACGCTTTTGCGAAACATGACAGAAGGATGGATATACGGGGAATAAAAGAGAAAATCTCTTTTCTGAGGAATGCGGGGCATGGTCTGAAGACCCCATACGCCGCAGCGGTCGATCAGCTCTGCGCTGGAACCGACCCACTGATACTGCGGGTGAGATTCGAGAAAACGATACTGCCTTGCAAGCCGGTCCGGCTTTGCGATATCGTCATCGTCCATCCGGGCGATATATTCACCTGACGCATGGCGGATTGCCTGATTCAGGGCATAGGCGAGACCGCGGTTGCGTTCGCCGCGCAGACAGAAAATACGGCTGTCAAGCTTTGCAGCCTGGCGGATGATTGCGGCGGCAGTTCCGTCTGAGCCGTCGTCGTAAAGAATCAGCTCCCAGTCCGGAAAAGTTTGACGGACAATCGAAAGGACTGCGCGGAAAAAATATTCTTTTTGAGGGGGATTATACACACCCATGACGACACTGATTTTCACGTTTTTCTTCATGAGACGCCTGTTCAATCCTCCGATCTACGCCAGAATAAATTCTCTTCATCACAGCGGTGGCGTATTGAGCGTCAAACGATCTGACGCATTCTGTGCAAAAGAGCTTCATTTCCTTTTTCTTCATGGGGCTTAGATTTTTTAAAGTCTCAATGCCCCTTATAAAGCCGCCGACGTCATCATAGCGGCATACAAATCCGTTTTTCCCATGCTCCATGTACTCTCTCGTTCCGCGGTTGTCCGAGGCAATCACAGGAATCCCCATTGCCAGAGATTCCAGCGCCGCCATTCCAAGTCCTTCGCGCCTTGAGGGGAAAACAGTAGCGTCAGCACATCCGAGAATTTCAGAGATATTGCTGCAGTGACCGTACAGGACGACGACGCGCTCCAGATCAAGCTTTTTGATCTGGCGCTGAAGCTGCTCGCGGAAAAAGCCGTCTCCGCAGATCCCGTATTTTAACCCGGAAAGATCCTTATGCTCCTGCTTCATTCTCGCCAGAGCTTCCAAAACAATCTGATGATTTTTATTTTCATTCAGCTCTCCGACAGAAAGCAGAAAGAACGTATCCGGATCAATCCCGAGCCGATTTCGAAGCATCCGGCGCTTTTGGGAGGAAAAAGGCTGAAAACGGTCCATATTCAGTCCGACTCCCGGGATTTTATAGAGATGACCATTTTTTTTCAGATGAAACCTTTCAGCCGCGCGGTAATCCTCCTCATTGATCACGATCAGAATATCCGTATAACGGGCAAGCCTTTTTTCAACAGGATAATAGACGATACGGTTAAAAAGAGGAGAGCCTTTGTAAAAATGAAATCCATGCGCTGTGTAGATGACGGTCAGATTTCTGTCCGGACAGCATTTTCCCGCAAGCCTTCCGAGCAGACCGCCTACAGGCGTATGACAGTGAATGATCTGAATGGGAAAGGAGCGGATCAGGAACAGCAGCTGGCGCAGAGCCTTTTGATTTTCCTTGATGAGAAACGGAGATCTGGCGATTTCAATAGGATGGACGACAACGCCCATCTCGCACAGAGCTTCCCCGGACGAGAGATAAGGAGGCTCGTTCATGTTGGCAGCGTAATGCACCACGTATCCCATCCTCTGAAGGATTTTTACATTTTCCCGCTCAAATTTTCCAAGAAAATCGCTGGTTGTAGTCACAATTAAGATATGCTTTTCCATGACAGCTCCTCCGATCAAAAAAATCTCCTGCTGACAGTTTTGCCGTCAACAGGAGATTTTATTCGGTGCGCGGAGCGAAAAAAAATTAAAGAATGACTTCCATTCCAACCTTCTGCTCTTTTAAGCCGCAGGAACGGTAAAACTTCATAGCGCTCTCATTGCAGCTCCATACATTCAATGTGACATTATAGCATCCGTGATTTTTGGCAAAATCGAGAACGGCATGATACAGCGTCTTTCCGATATGCATGCCGCGCACGTTTTCGTCCACACACAGGTCGTCGATATATAAAGTCTTGATATCGGTCATAATGTTGTGATTTTGATACTGCTGAAATATGCAGAACGCATATCCCTGCATACAGTCGTTTTCATCGACCGCCGCAAGAATGGGGCGCTGCTCATCGCAAAGAATTTCTCTGAGCTCTTCGTCTGTATATTTCCGCCGCCCGTATTGAAACAAATCAGGGCGCCCTTTATGATGGACAAGCGCAACCTGAGACAAAAGGGCATGAATCCGTTCGATATCTTTTTCCTGAGCCATCCGTACTTTCAGTTCCATTTCTATGATCTCTCCTTTTCCATTTCAGATTTGGCGTCATAAAAAATTTTATCACAGTTTCAAATATAAGTAAATATTCTGGATAGTGCATATTTATGACTGCCGTGAGAACGCTGCTCCTCCGGCACAGCGCCTCACACCCTGAGACGGAAGGTCCTTGAGGAAAATTTGTACACCAAAATACAGGCGATCACACAGTACAAAATACAAAAGACAATCGTCATAAATCCAAAGACCAAAGTAGGCATCTGCACGTTCATCATAAAGAAGCAGACGAAATAAGTGGCGGAAAGCACAATCGCATACGTTCCGCTTTTGACCTCTGTGCCGGCATTGTATGGCTGAAGCAGATAATAGATGGTCAGATAATGGACGGAAAAGAAGACGCTCATGCACAGGACGGACACAAATATGACAGCATAATTCAGGGGATGATCCGTTCCGCCGGAAGCAAAAAACAGGATGTCAAGACCAGCTCCGATCACAAAAGCAGGCAGCAGATTGACCTTGATAATCTCTCTTAGGCGGATCTGAAACAGCTTCAGGACAAACGTAGGCTTCTTAAAAAACGAATACGTAAGCAGGCTGTGATCGCAGTTCATAAACAGCGCGCGCGTAAAATTCGTCCCCCGGTTGATGCTGTACATGATAAAGACAAAGTACGGCAGATACGTCAGAAACAATTCGTTTGCCGTTTTCCGGCTCTCCGGGACAAGAGAAAACACCAGCAGACCGGCGGATATCAGAAAAACACAGACCATGGCGATCCGCTTTGAAGATTTCCACAGAATTTTCTGGTGACGCCTGATAAACAATTCATTCAGATATTCAAATCCTTTTTTGCTGCTTGTGATATCCGTGTCAGAAGAGATCAGCTTTTGGCTCTGCTGCTGCACCGTCTGTTTCGCCGCATCCATCTGGCGCATGGAACTGGAGAGAAGCGTCTGGTACATAGAACGGTACTCCCGGAAGGAGACAATCTTTTTAAGAGAAACAAGTCCGCAGATGACACAGAGAAGCATTACGGTCACGATGACCGGGTAAGGCAGCAAAAGCGGGACGGCGGGCAGCCCGTAAGCGGACGCCAGCAGTATGGCGAGAGCAGCCCACGCAAATTTCCCGAGAAGATTTTCGTTGGCAGCCCTGTGCGTTTTTTCATAATTCTTTAAAGAAAGCGCGGCCGCGGTCAGCTTCAGACCAGCTATAAAAAATGGAATCAGCAGGCACATCCAAACCGGGACATTTCTTGCGGAGCCAAAAAAAAGGACGAACGGAAGAAAACCGGCCACAATCTTTAAAATCGCATAGCCATATGTCGCCAGCGCATAGCCGCGCGCATCCATGCGCATCAGAATGACAGCGTAATACTTATCCTTTGAGGGATTAAACATATAGGTGTTGGTAAAAGCGCCTATGACGCTCAAAAACACAAGAATGTGAAAAAAAAGCTGTTCCTGGGGCACATTGCGGTACAGGCTTCCCGCGCCGATCACCATCAGCGCCAGATACAGAAATTTTCCGAGAAACACCGAAACCACTTCCCATATCACAGAGAGAATATTGGCAAAAATTTTAAGCCCGTACACTTGGTAGAGCGTTTCGGGAAACAGTCTCCCTATAAGAGGAATCTGCTTAAGAGAATATAAAATGCTGTTTACCCGGTAAGCATTTTTTAAAGAAAAAGAAATCCGCAATGTTTTATTCATAATCTTCCTCCCGCAGCGCTTCCTTTTTTTCGAAAGGATTGGAAAGATGTTCTGCCGCAAAGTTCATATGATTTCCTCCTTCGATAGATTTTGGCAAATATCTTAAAAAAAAGTGAAAATTTTTAACATCTTGAAAAAAGAAAAGAAAATTCCTCAAAAAAATGGATAAAAAAAGAAAAAAATCCGCAGCTTAAGTTCGGGAAACGTTGCTTTACAACGAGAGAGTGATCGAATATAATGATGGTGTGATCAAAAGAAGGTTTGCATAAGCAGTTTTAAATTGCGGCGCAGCGAAGAAGCCGCCGCAAAATCAATAGAAAAAACAGGAGGCAGACGAATGAAAAAGAAAAGATGGAGAAAGAAAACAGGGCTGGCTGTAATCCTGCTGAGTCTGTTGCTGTCAACGGTCAACCTCACCTATGCAGAAGAAGGCGCGTATGTGCAGGAAGAAACGCAGCCCGAGACAATCGAAGCGTATGCCATACCGATTGAGTCGAACAATACGCAGAACTGGCCTCAAGGCCCTCAGATTGAGGCGGAGGCGGCAATTGTCATGGAGATGGAGACCGGAACGGTTCTGTACGCAAAAAATATCAAGGCAAAAGAGTATCCGGCAAGCATCACAAAGCTGATGACGGTCCTGATCGCCCTGGAAAATGGAAATCTCGACGACACCGTCACGTTTTCCCAGGAAGCAGTTTACAGCATAGAACCGGGCAGCAGCCATCTGGGAATCAGACCGGATGAACAGCTCAGTCTGAGGCAGTCTCTGTTCGGCATTATGCTTGCATCGGCAAACGATATCTCAAACGGTGTGGCAGAGCATATCGGAGGAACGATCGACCACTTTGTGGAGATGATGAACCAGAAAGCCCAGGAGCTTGGATGCCTGAACACCCACTTTGTCAACGCACATGGACTCCACGATGACAACCACTATACATGCGCCTACGATATGGCGCTGATCGCGCAGGAGGTTTTTCAGTATCCTTCGTTCCGGACGATCACAAAGACAGTGGAATGCAGCTTTCCGCCGACAAACGTGGTGGATGAGACGCGATACTTTATCAACAACCAGCGTATGCTCTACGATGAGGAGTTTAAGTATGAAGGATGCATCGGCGGAAAGACGGGATTTACCGACCAGGCTTTAAATACGCTGGTCACATATGCAGAGAGAGACGGCACGGTTTTGATCAGCGTGATCCTCAAACTGAACGGCGCGTACAAAACCTTCCAGGAATCCGCTCTTTTGCTGGATTATGGATTTGAAAATTTTGAAAAGAGAACCTTTTCCAATCAGGGGACGGACGAGAACTTTTCCGCGATCGCAGAAGCGAATGCCTCAGAGGAGTTTGATCTGAGCGCTTCTGTCGAAAATCAGTCTCTGGTGATGGACGAGACGTCGACGGTGATCGTCCCAAAAGGAATCGACCTTGCCGATTTGAAGACAGAGATGACAAAAAAGGATGACGATACCGGAACGCTGACATACCGGTATCATGGATGGCCGGTGGGAAAGGTAAACGTGAAATATCAGGAGGCCCGCCAGACAGAGGCGCAGACAGTCGCCCAGACGCAGTCTGAGACGGCTGTGGTCCAGACAGAAGCGCAGGAAAACAGCCCGAGCATTTTCCAGGCGCTCAACTCAGGAGTCAGCAAAATCAGCTCCCTGATAGAAAAGGCAGACGATTATATTCTCAACCACAAGGCGTTCTGCACAGCCGTATGCGTGATTCTGCTGATTATTTTTATTCCTCTTCTGATTTTGACGTATTTCAGAGCAAGAAAGCTGAGCAAAAGAAGAAAAGACATCGAGTGGGAGAAACAGGAGATTGCCCGCATCGAGAGAGAGATTGACGAGAAAACAACGGAAGAGATCGAGATGGAGCTGCGCGCTGCGATGAAAAAAGAAAGAGAAGCGCAGGAAAAAGCGAAAAAAGCGATGGAAGAACTCGAAGAGGCAAAGAGACAGATCAGCGAGATTGAAGAAAAAAAAGCGAAGATGGAAACGGTGTGGGACGAGGACGACGAGGATGACGAAGACGACGAGATATGGAGCAGCGACAATGATGAAAAAAATCAGAAGAAGCGGGAGACTGATTCAGAAGAAAGCTGGCACGATCATGAGGAGGAAGAAGAATGAATTGGGTGTCGCCGATTAAAGATGAAGAGACGCTGGAGCATTTCAAGCAAAAGCTAAGAGAAGTAGATGACAAATATTATATTATGTTTGAAATCGGAGTGGGGACGGGGCTGCAGCTGCAGGAGATTTTAAAATTCAGAAATAAGGATATCCGGGGAAAATCCAGCATAGAGGCCTATATCGGGACAAGGAATATCAAGAAAGTGTTTGAGATTCCAAAAGAGCTTCAGAAAATCATTTTAGACTACACACAAGGGAAAGATCCGGAAGATTACCTGATTGTCGGTCACGCGGGATCGAAAACGCCGCTCTCGAGAGAGCAGGCATACCGTGTCTTCAAAAACGCAGGAAAAGAGATCGGGCTGAATTCTGTCGGCGCCCAGACTATGAGAAAGACATTTGCATGGAAGTATTACAAGGCGACCAACGACATCTATTATCTGCAGAAACTGTTAAACCATGCCTCCCCTTCCATTACATACCGCTATATCGGAGAGCGGCCCGATGTGGACATCGTCCTGAAAAAAATGACTGCGGAAGAAAATGAGAGGAGCCGGTATCTGCTGTATAAAGACAACAACGGCAAGAAAAGAATCCAAAAGCTTAAAGAACTGCTCGACGAAATCGAAAGAGAGATGGATAATCCGACCAACAACGACGCCTACTATGGAAAAGTAGACTGTCTGCTGACGGAGTGGGAAAATCTGGCAGAAAATTTTAATATTACGAAATAAAAATTTGCGCGCATCTAAGACGCTTCTCATCAGAATGTCCGCGCAGCAGGCTGTGATAAGCACGCCGCTGCACGGACATTTTATTTTTTCGTCAGGAAGAGTGGAACGTATGGGCGACCATGATTTCTTCCTGACGTTTGAAACGCTTCTTTTCGCGGGCTGCGCGCTGCATGTCCCGAATTTTGCAGGCGCCTTCCGGTCCGACGCTTTTTACGGTTCGAATACAGAATATTCTGCCGTCTTCTGACTTTTTAAAACGAATTTTTCCTCTGAAATACCCATGCTCCTGGCAGCGGCAAAGACAGTAATAGCTTTTGGAGGAGCCGACAAACCACGGAATTTCCGCAACCGTATTGCGATGGCAAAGATAGCACGGCGCCTGGGTCAGACTGCGGTCCTTCATCGCGGCAAGACGGCTGTCAAATTCAGCGGAAATATATTTGGAATATGTCTCATAAATGACATAAATCTCCTCTCCCGGCTGTCTCGGATGCCGGTAGCAGTCAATCGAGTAATTTTTAAAAATATCTCTTTTGCTGATATGCCTCATCACCATGCTGGCATAGCGCGCATCTGACAGAGCATCATGAAAGCCGTCATCCTTTGGAATACCCAGATAGTCGACGGCGAACTCTAAATTTCGCCGCGTTTTGCGGTCCTCATAGACAATACTGAAAATTTTCTGAATATCATAAAAAAACAGAGGAAATAAAAACGGGGATTCGATACCGTGATACTTCAAATTCCGCTGCAGTTCGGTTAAATCTGAAGGTCCCCACGTACAGAAGTAGGAGTAAGGACCGCACCAGGAAAAAAAATCCCTGACCACTTGCGGAAACGTTCTTGCGCTTTGGTAATCTTCCGGATTAAGGCGCAGAATTTCCTGAATTTTATAGTGGATTTCGGGATAGACAACAGGGCGGATCCGTTCGCAGAACTGATCGGCAACATTCAGATCCCGATCAAGCTTGACAGCGCCGATCTGAAGAATTTCAAAAGGAATCTGAGGATTTTCCTGTTCCCTGCCTTCAGGGGACTGATTCCATTCCAGATCTAAAACAATATAATTCATAGTATCACCCGTGTATGAGTATACACAGTTTTCAAGAAAAATACAAGGTTGTTCGTCAACATGTCCATGAAAAGAAAAAAATATATATGAAATACTGTAAGAACAAGAAAAAAAGGCGGGGAAAAAGGAAGAAGATACAAGGTTTTGGCAAATCTTTGTATATTTGTGGTATAGAATCCAAAATTTTTTTCGATTATACTAAAGAACAGATGTGCCGAGAGGGCAGAAATCGACGGATAGAAAATGAAGATTTTGGGAGGAAACGGATTATGGCAAGTTTATCATTACAGCATATCACAAAGATTTATCCAAACGGACTGGAAGCTGTAAAGGATGTCAGTCTTGAGATTGACGACAGGGAATTTATCGTGTTCGCAGGACCGTTAGGATGCGGAAAATCTACGCTGCTTCGCATGATCGCGGGATTGGAGGAAATCTCGTCAGGCGTCATAAAAATAGGGGACACGGTAGTCAATGACACTGATACAAAAGACAGAGACGTTGCAATGATCTTCCAGACGTATAAGCTGTATCCAGATATGACTGTCTATGAGAATATGGAATTTGGTCTGAAGATGCAGAAAATACCTCAGGAAGTGATCGACGAGAGAATCCAGGAGGCGGCGGAAATTCTGAAAATAGAGAAGCTTCTTGGGTGTAAGCCGGAGGAGCTGTCAGAAGGACAGAAACACCGCGTGGCGGTAGGACGCACGATTGTCCGCTGCCCGAAGGTGTTTCTGATGGACGAGCCCCTTGTAAATTTGGAAAAAAAACTTGGGGATGCGGTGCGCAAAGAAATTTTAACGATGCACCGGAGACTAAATACGACTACTATTTATGTGACAAGCGATCAGGAAGAGGCGATGCAGCTGGGAAGCAAAATCGTAGTTATGCAGGACGGCATGATTCAGCAGATCGGAAGCGCGCAGGAGCTGTACGAAAAACCGAGCAATCTGTTTGTGGCAGGATTTATCGGCTCGCCTGAGATGAATTTTTTGGACGCGCGCCTTCGCGTCTGCGAAAAAGAATGGAAGCTTGAGATCGGAAGCAGTCTGGTAAGTATTCCGGAACAAAAAGCAAAGAAAGCTTTGGAAAAAGCATACGGTGAAAAGAATGTGATCCTGGGAATCCGGCCCGAAGACGTCTGCGTCATTGCGGACGGGGATAAGGCGGACAAAGAGCGGATGATAGAAACCGCAGCAGTGTCCTGCGAGCCGGCAAAGCAGGAAGGATATCTGAAAATCGAGACAGAAGAATTGGAGATCACCGCAAAAGCAGGCGCTGTGTCCGACATAGAAAAGGGAGACAAAATCAGACTGTACCTCAATATGGAAAAAGCGCATCTGTTTGACAAAGAGACAGGACAGAGCATTTCAGACTGACGCGTCAGGGAAGAAAAAAGAGTGGGCAAAAACAGATTGCCGACTCTTTTTTCTTGTGTTTTTTTCCGTTTTGTTTTATCATTAGGGACAAGAATGTCACTAACGTTTATCAGGATAGGAAACAATGCTCTAAAAGAACGCAGAAAAAAGGAAAGAAGAGGAAGTGAACAAATGATTTCTAGCCAGGTTTTACAGAACGTAGTCGATGAATTGAGAGCGATCACACGGACTGATCTGTGTGTGATGGATTTAGAGGGAAGAACGATTGCCGCGACGTTTTCAGACATAGGGATACCGGAAGAGACCGTTGGAAGCTTTGTGAATTCAGTAGCCGACAGCCAGGTCATTCAGGGATATCATTTTTTTAAGATATTAGATGAACATGCCCTGGAATATATCCTGATTGCCAGAGGAGCGAGCGAAGACGTTTATATGATTGGGAAGGTGGCCGTCAGTGAAATTCAAAATCTGATCGTCGCCTATAAAGAAAGATTTGATAAAAACAATTTTATTCAGAATCTGCTGCTCGACAATCTGCTGCTTGTCGATATCTATAACCGCGCCAAAAAGCTCCATATAGAAGTCGACGCGCGCCGCATTGTCTTTGTCATTGAGACGAAATACGAAAAGGACAACGCAGCGATGGAGACTGTGAGAAGTCTGTTCACAGCAAAGACAAGAGATTTTATCACGGCAGTGGATGAAAAAAGCATCATTTTGGTCAAAGAAGTAAAAGAAGGCGAAGATTATCCTCAGATGGAAGAGACAGCGAAAATGCTGCTGGATATGCTCAACACAGAGGCGATGTCAAGCGTTAAAATTGCATACGGAACAATAGTCGAGACGATAAAACAGGTGTCCAAATCTTACAAAGAAGCGAAAATGGCCCTGGACGTTGGAAAAATATTTTATGCCGAAAAAAATATCGTCGCTTATAATATGCTTGGAATCGGCCGTCTGATTTACCAGCTGCCGATTCCTCTGTGCAAAATGTTCATGACAGAAATATTTGGAGATCACATGCCGGATACTTTTGACGATGAGACGCTGACGACCATCAACAAATTTTTTGAAAATAATCTGAACGTTTCAGAGACCTCAAGACAGCTGTATGTACACCGCAACACCTTGGTTTACCGGCTGGAAAAATTACAGAAAAACACAGGACTCGATATCAGAGTGTTCGACGACGCCCTGACGTTTAAGATTGCGCTGATGGTAGTAAGCTACATGAAATATATGGAAGAGCAATAAAAAAACGGCTCAAGAAAAAATCAAGATGAAAAGGCGGACAGACAACCCAGTTCTGCCTTCTCAGATATAAAAAACAGGATCAGGAGGGAAAAAGATGGTAAAATTGTATGACAACGGTGTCTATCTGTTAAACGGCACGGATATCGTAGAAGACAATCAGGAAGTCACATCTGTTTTAAAAAGCAAACTGGGAGACAGCATTCCCAAAAAAGAAGAAGCGAAGAAACATACAATGGCTTACCGTATTCTGGAAGCCCACAATACTTCCGGGAACATGGAAAAGCTTCAGATTAAATTTGACAAGCTCACTTCCCATGATATCACATTCGTAGGAATCATTCAGACAGCCAGAGCGTCAGGGCTTGAAAAATTTCCGGTTCCTTATGTGCTGACAAACTGCCATAACAGCTTATGTGCAGTCGGCGGCACAATCAATGAGGACGATCACATGTTCGGGCTTTCGTGCGCGAAAAAATACGGCGGAGTGTATGTTCCGCCTCACCAGGCCGTGATTCACCAGTTCGCCAGAGAGATGCTGGCAGGCGGAGGAAAGATGATCTTAGGATCTGATTCCCATACGAGATACGGAGCGCTTGGAACCATGGCAATGGGAGAGGGCGGACCGGAGCTGGTAAAACAGCTGCTCTCAAAAACATATGATATCAATATGCCTGAAGTGATCGCCATCTACCTGGAGGGAAGCCCCATCCCGGGAGTAGGACCTCAGGATGTGGCGCTCGCTATTATCGGAGCTGTCTTTGCAAACGGATATGTCAACAACAAGGTAATGGAATTTGTGGGACCGGGAGTAAAGAACTTAAGCGCAGACTTCCGCATCGGAGTCGACGTCATGACGACAGAGACAACCTGTCTGTCTTCGATCTGGATTACAGACGATACGATTAAAGAATTTTATGAAATTCACGGCAGAGCGCAAGACTATGAAGAGCTGAATCCTGGAGCAGTATCCTACTATGCCGGAATGGTACGCGTAGATTTAAGCAAGATCAGACCGATGATCGCCATGCCGTTCCACCCAAGCAATACGTACACGATTGAGGAACTGAATCAAAATCTGACGGATATCCTTGACGATGTAGAAAAGAAAGCGCTGGTCAGCCTTGACGGAGCAGTAAACTTTACCTTAAAAGACAAGGTGCGCAATGGAAGACTGTACGTAGATCAGGGAATTATCGCAGGATGCGCAGGCGGCGGATTTGAAAATATCTGCGATGCTGCGGATATCTTAAAGGGAGCAAGCATCGGAGCGGACGAGTTTACGCTGAGCATCTATCCGGCAAGCACGCCGATTTATATGGAGCTGGCGAAAAACGGCAGACTTGCCGATCTGATTGAGACAGGCGCAATTGTCAAGACTGCATTTTGCGGACCGTGCTTCGGGGCAGGGGACACGCCGGCAAACAATGCGTTCAGCATCCGCCATTCTACGAGAAACTTTCCGAACAGAGAGGGATCTAAGCTTCAGAGCGGACAGATTGCGTCAGTCGCTTTGATGGACGCGCGCTCGATTGCGGCGACAGCCGTCAACAAAGGATATCTGACAGCGGCAACCGATATCGACGTCAACTATACAAAGCCGAAATATTTCTTTGACCGGACCATCTACGCAAACCGTGTCTTCGACAGCAAAGGCGCTGCGGATCCTTCTGTGGAGATCAAATTTGGACCGAACATTAAAGACTGGCCTGCTATGGTCGCCCTGACGGATCACCTGATCTTAAAAGTGGTTTCTGAGATTCACGATCCTGTCACGACGACGGACGAGCTGATCCCTTCAGGAGAGACTTCTTCCTACCGCTCCAATCCGATCGGACTTGCGGAATTTACACTGTCCAGAAAAGATCCGGCTTATGTCGGTCTTGCCAAAGAGGTGCAAAGAGCAGAAAAAGCAAGAGAAAACGGCGCAGACCCGACAAAAGAGCTGGAAGCTTTAAAGAGCGTCATGGAGACGGTCAAGACGGTGCGCAAAGACGCAGATTTTGCAAACACCGGAATTGGAAGCACGATATTTGCAGTGAAGCCAGGCGACGGATCAGCCCGCGAACAGGCAGCCTCCTGCCAGAAGGTATTGGGAGGATGGGCGAATATCGCAAACAGTTATGCGACAAAGAGATACCGCTCCAATCTGATCAACTGGGGAATGCTTCCATTTTTGATCGAGGAGGGAGAACTGCCGTTTAAAAATGGAGATTACCTGTTTGTGCCGGATATCCGAAAAGCCGTAGAAGACAGGCTGACGGAAATCAAAGCGTATGTGATCAAAGAAAAAGCAAAAGAATTTACACTGAAAATGGGCGAACTGACAGACGACGAGAGAACGATCATTCTGAAAGGATGCCTGATCAATTACTACAGAGGATAAAAAAGCAAAGAGAAAAGAGGCGCTGTACAGGCTGCAACCGTTTTCGCGCGGGGAACAGGCTTTTGCAGCGCCTCTTCGCAATAAAAGATCAGACCGCAGACATTGCGCGGGCAGTGCAGGATTCGATGTGAAACAGGAAAAATGTCAGGAATGCTTCGTTGCATATCTTATTTAGAAATGTTAAAATAGGAAAAAATCATCCTAATAGGGGAGGCTTATTATGGAAAAAATCAAAGCTGCTATTTGTGACGATGAAATTTTGTTGCTGCCACAGCTGGCTTCTATGATCAAGGAACTTTTTTACAGTCATAACTTTATAGTAGACCCGGATACCTTTTCATCTGCCTCAGAACTGCTCAGCCATCTGTATTGTGCGGACAGCCACGACGTCTATTTCCTGGACATCGACATTCCAGAGCAAGATGGCATTTTGCTTGCGGAAAAGATCAAAATGAAAAATCCGGAAGCGCTGATTGTATTTATCTCGGCGAAGGAGGACAGAGTGTACGAGACCTTCTGCGTTCAGCCTCTGGCCTTTGTGCGAAAATCCCATTTTACAGATGATATCAAAAAGGCAATGGCGACCCTGGTGCAGCACCTGAAGAAGCCGGAGGATACCATCATTACGTTTTACGACGAGCTGGGACATGCAGTGCCTTTAAATCTGACGAGAATCACATACATAAAAGCAAAAGAAAAATATCAGGAAATTGTAAGCATTGACAACCGCCAGATGGTCCGCTGCTCAATCAGCCAGCTGGAAGACGCTCTGACGCCGTATCAGTTTATCCGCATACACAGGGGATATCTTGCCAATTTCCGGTATATCTACCGGATTGACGCAAAAGAGTGTATTTTGGACAGCGGCGAAAAGCTTCCTCTGAGCCGCCACCGCAAAAAAGAGATTCAGTGTCTGTTTTTAGAGTACGCGCGGACATCCAAAAATGCTCTGGGATAGAAAGGAGGCAATGAATGCATTATCATCATGCAGACGTCTATTCTCTGCCGGAAGTTATGGTGATTCATGCAATCGGTCAGCTGGTGGACGCCTATCTCTTTACATACCTGGTCAACCGCTTTTTCACTCCGCGAAGGGGACAGGAGGCATCGAGAAAGCAGACGGTGGTTATGACGATCCTTCTGGCAGCTGTTCTCGCTTTAGTGGACATTATCTTTGACAATGAATTTTATGCGTACTATATCACGATTCTTCTCCTGCCTCTGGTGTACAGCATATTGTTTTTTAAAGATAAGCTTTCGACAAAGATCATGATCTGCTCGATTTTTACGTCTCTGATCGTGACGTTTGAAAACGTGATTATCAAGCTGCCCGACGAGCTGATCAACCCGGACAACAGCTATGCGATTTTCCTTTTTTTGTTTTTTCTGCGCAGAATCGGAGTCAAAATTCCGCTTGTTCTTCTGGTCAGAAAGCTCTTTCCATGGCCAAAAGAATCAGGCATTCAGATGCCTGCGCCGTGCTGGTTCCTGATTTTGACCATATCGATCGGGGACAACCTGCTTTTGGTCTTCTGGAAAATGCCGGCAAGCAATGAAAACTACGTGATACGAATTGTTGGAATGCTTTTTCTGTTCATGCTGCCGATGCTTTTGCTGCTGATGATCAAATATCTGGCAACCAGCGCGGAGAAAAACCAGGTGATCAGCGCGCAGGTGGCGCTGTCAAAGACACAGAATCAATATCTGATGCAGCAGCTGGAGATGACGGAGGCGCTGCGCAAATTTCGGCATGATTACAAGGCGCATCTTTTTTGTATGGATACGCTGTTAAGCGCGGGAAAATACGAGGAGCTTCACAAATATTTAGTCTCGCTTCATCAGTATCAGTATGAGGGCGTTCATCTGAGGCGCTTTGTCGACGATGAAAGCCTGAATATCATTCTGAACCAGAAGGTCACGATGGCAGAAAAGTACGGCATCCGATTTGACACGCATATTGTCATTCCCAATACCGGAAAAATCGTGATCAGTGATTTGAACTCTCTGATCGTCAATCTGTGCGACAATGCGATTGAGGCGTGCGCCACTTTGCCGAACGCGAGAATCTCGCTGGATATCCACAAAGTGAAAGTATATCTGATCATTGAGATCACAAATACATGCAAAAATGACGTGCAGAAGACAAATCCGGGATTTTATACCCATAAAAGCAACCCGGAATTTCATGGCATGGGGATAAAAATTATCAAAAGCATCACAAAAAAATATAACGGTCAGTATCAGGTGTTTACCACAGATCACTCTTTCACGACAAACCTGATGCTTCAGGACGAATAGGCGTGCTGGACGGATAAAGACATCCAGCCTGATTTTCTGAAAATATTAAAAATAATATCTGTTATTTTTGAAATTTGATAAAAAATCTATTAATAAGAAAAAATATATAATAGAATAAATTTTATTTTTAAAAACAGGAAAAAATAGAAAAAATAACAGTATTTAAAAAGAAAAAAGCAGATAAGAAAAAAAATAAAATAAAAAA
>CAWVKK010000069.1:0-5600 GCA_963929865.1 uncultured Eubacteriales bacterium
TCTTTCATCCATCGTGAATCCCCTTCCTTTTCCATAAAAAAATGATGTCGAAAATCTGCCTGGATCTGTCGATTCTTTACTATGATCATACTCCCTCCACCGCAGATTTGTAAAGAAAAGACTGCCGCGCCACCTAAAAAAGGAAGCGCGGCAGTCGGAAAACCACGAAGAGAAGGAATTAAGAAAACGTAGGCTCCATTGTGACCTGAAGACCGAGCTTTTTCAGCGTCTCAATGTCTACTTTGGCGAGACGGGAGGAGCAGTGTACCTGAGCGCCTTTCAGGGCAGGAAGCTGTTCGAGCGCCTTTTTGGCGTTCGGATCCGCTGCGGCGCTGATCGACAGCGCAATCAGAACCTCGTCTACGTGAAGGCGCGGGTTTTTGCTCCCCAGATACGACGTCTTTAAATCCTGGATCGGTTCGATGGCATGAGGGGAAATCAGATGGATCTCATGATCAATGTGGGCGAGCGCCTTTAAGGCGTTTAAAATCATAGCCGCACAGGGACCAAGCAGAGCCGATGTCTTTCCGCACTCGATCGACCCGTCCTCAAGTTCCATGGCAGCAGCAGGGGCATTCTGCCTGCGGGCAAGCTCCATCGCAGTTTTTACGACTCTTCGGTATTCCTTTGTGATCTTGGCCTGGCTCATGACCATCTCAATCTTAAAGACTTCCTGTTCCGTTGCCTGTTCGTCGGCAAGCTTATTTAACGACTCGTAATAGCGGCGGATGATTTCCTGCCGGGAAGCCTCCTGGCACACTTCGTCGTCGATGATGCAGTTTCCAGCCATATTTACGCCCATGTCGGTCGGAGACTTATAGGGGCTTTCTCCGTAGATTCTCTCAAAAATAGCGCTCAGGACAGGAAAGATCTCAACGTCACGGTTGTAGTTGACCGTGGTAACACCGTATGTCTCCAAATGGAACGGGTCGATCATGTTGACGTCGTTTAAGTCGGCGGTCGCCGCCTCATACGCGAGATTGACCGGATGCTTCAGAGGAAGATTCCAGATCGGAAATGTCTCAAATTTTGCATAGCCTGCGCGCACGCCGCGCAGATGCTCATGGTAAAGCTGGGAGAGACATGTGGCCATTTTTCCGCTTCCGGGACCGGGCGCTGTGATCACAACGAGAGGTCTGGAGGTCTTGATGTAGTCATTTCTTCCATATCCTTCTTTGCTGACGATGAGAGAGACATTGTGCGGATATCCGGGAATCAGATAGTGCAGATAAACCTTCACGCCGCGCTTTTTAAGCTTGGTCCGGAAAATGTTGGCGCTGCTCTGTCCGGAATACTGGGTGATCACGACGCTTCCCACATACAGTCCCTTTTCCCGGTAGATATCGATCAGGCGCATGACTTCCACGTCATAGGTAATGCCGAGGTCCCCGCGCACTTTATTTTTTTCAATATCGGCAGCGCTGATGGCAATGACAATTTCTGCGTGATCGGCGAGCTGCATCAGCATTTGAAGCTTGCTGGACGGCTCAAAGCCCGGCAGCACGCGGGAAGCATGGTAGTCATCGAACAATTTGCCTCCGAATTCCAGGTAAAGCTTGTTGTCAAAATGTGCAATCCGTTCTTTAATATGGGCAGACTGCATGCTCAGATATTTTTCGTTGTCAAAACCTATTTTCTTCATCTTCTTCTCCTTCGTCTCTTTATTGTTGTTCGCGGCAGGTCAAAGGACCGTCACATTTAAAAAAATATTATACGCCATTATGATGGCAATTGCTAGCCCCGAAAAAAAGAAAAAAACAGAAAAAAGAGCGGAATTGTATACAAAAAGATTGACATCCTGGAAAAAAAACCACTATAATAACAGAGAAATTAAGAAAGAAAAGGAAAATACTATGAGAGTGATAGCAGGAAAAGCAAGAAGGCTTCCTCTGAAGACAATACCGGGAACGGACACACGACCGACGACAGACCGGATCAAGGAGACGCTGTTTAACATGATTCAGCAAGACCTGGAAGGATGCCGCTTTCTCGATCTCTTCAGCGGAAGCGGCGGGATTGGGATCGAGGCGCTCAGCCGGGGAGCGAAAGAAGCGGTGTTTGTGGAAAACAGCCGGAAGGCGGCGGCGTGTATCACGGATAATCTGAAGTTCACAAAATTAGAAAAACAGGCGCGCGTGATGTGCTGCGACGTTTTGACTGCGCTTAGAAAACTGGAGGGAGAAAAGGCGTTTGACTTTATTTTTATGGATCCTCCGTATCAAAGACAGCTGGAGCGGGAAGCGCTGGAGTGTCTGAAGCATTCCACTCTTGCCGACGGGACAACGAAAGTCATTATAGAAGCCTCCCTGGATACATCCTTCGGCGATATGAACAGATATGGCTTTGAAGTGGTAAGAGAAAAACAGTATAAGACGAATCAACATATTTTTTTAAAAAAAATCACGCAAGAGACAAACGGGAATCCGTAAGGAGGTAGGAATGAAAAGAGCAGTCTATCCGGGAAGCTTTGACCCGGTTACGCTTGGACATCTGGATGTGATCAAAAGATCGTCCGGGCTGGTCGATGAGCTGATCGTGGGAGTTTTAAACAACAGTGCAAAAACACC
Organism: uncultured Eubacteriales bacterium; assembly: GCA_963929865.1. Lineage (GTDB taxonomy): Bacteria > Bacillota > Clostridia > Lachnospirales > Lachnospiraceae > JAGZHZ01. Next base: position 2,568 of record CAWVKK010000069.1, read on the forward strand.
GTTGTTTTCTGTGGAAGAACGTGTTAAACTATTGATGGATGTCACAAAAGATATCGGGAATGTACGCATCCAGGCTTTTTCTGGATTGTCCGTCAATTTTGCAAAAGAAATGGGAGCAGATTTTATCGTCAGAGGGCTGCGCGCGATCACAGATTTTGAGTATGAACTGCAGATGGCGCAGACGAACCGGATCATGAATCCGAATATTGATACGATTTTTTTGACAACGAGCTTACAGTATGCCTATTTAAGCTCTACGACGGTAAAAGAGGTGGCGTCCTACGGAGGAGATATCTCGAAATTTGTACCTGCTATCGCGGTAGATCAGGTTTTTCATAAAATGGCGGAAAAGAAGAGTAAAAATAAGGAGAGATAGTAAAATGAGCAGCAGAATCGAACAGATTATTGAAGAGATTGAAGAGTATATCGACAGTTGCAAATTTCAGCCGCTGTCTTCCACAAAGATTGTGGTAAATAAAGAGGAACTGCAGGAGCTTCTGCGCGAACTGCGCATGAAGACGCCCGATGAGATCAAACGGTACCAGAAGATTATCAGCAATAAGGATTCCATCATCCAGGATGCCAAGAGCAAGGCGGAATCTGAGATCGCAGAGGCGAGCGCAAAGGCGCAGCAGCTTGTCAGCGACAGCGAGGTGATGCGCATGGCGCAGGAACAGGCGGAGGAGCTGATGGACCGCGCTCAGAAGCAGGCGCAGGAAATTGTCGACAATGCGACGAACGACGCCAACAATATCCGCATGAGCGCGATCTCCTACACGGATGAGATGCTTGAAAATCTGGAGAAGATTATGAGCCACACGATGGAGACGGCGGGGGCAAAATATGAGACGTTCCTCAATTCCATCCAGTCGTGCTATGATATTGTGAACAAAAACCGTCAGGAACTTTCTCCTCAGGAGGCTCCGGCGAACTATATACCAGAAGAGGAGGAAGAAGAGGAGGAGGAATAAAGGCTGTCTGCAAAATGCGGCGATGAGGGAAGAACGTCCGCTAAAGAAGAAAACAGGCGGCAAGCAGGCAGGCGATCAGGCAGATCACGATGCGGGCTTTGAGATAGGAGCCGAAGGGGACAAGGTCTGATGCGACGACACTCTTTGTCTGCGCAAGGGCGCACAAGCCGCCCCACACCGACAAGATGCAGAGCAAAAAGTAGGTTTGGCGAAAAGGAAGCGCCTGTGTTCCGACAAACGAAATCCCGTTTGTCAGCTCCATACTGCCCACAAGAAGCGACTGCACGAACCGGCTGGGGATTGGAACGGTCTGCAGGATATGGGAGAGGATCGAAAAGAGGATCACATAGCTTCCCATTTTCAGCACGGTGAATACTGCATTCATGATACAGGCATCAATCAGTTCAAAACGAATTTGAATTTTTGATGTCTGTTTTTTATATTCTGCGCCGGATAAGCGGCGGCGGAATGCCTGGTTTGCGAGAATTCCGTAGATCAAAGGAGATCCGTAGACGATCAGAAGGGTCGGAAGCAAAAAAGAAGTACGGCGCATAGTCTGCATGATCACGACATTGATCAGAAACATCGGACTGATATTGTTGACGAAGGGCAGAAGATAAGAAGCCTCTTCTCTGGAGAGGCGGCCGCTGCGAAAAAGATCGCTGACTGTCTTCGCACCCATCGGAAACCCGCACAAAAATCCGATCACAAGGGCATATGTACCGCAGGCGCTCAGGCGAAAAAGGCGAGCCGTGACAGGCGCAGCCACGCGGACGAGACCCTGGACAAGGTCAAGCTGTATCAGCAGATTTGAAAAAATCATGGTGGGCAGCAGAGTAGGGATCAGGGTGTGAAACCACAGATCCAGACCGGACTGGGCAGCCAAAAATCCGTCTGAGGGATGGGAAAACAGGTAAAGGAGCAGGAGAGATAAAATAAGACCGGAAAAAAATCGTTTCATGGAAACAGCCCCGCAGATTGTTTTTTTTTCATTGTATGAGGCAAAAAAGAAAAACATTCAAGAAGAGAGCGCATATACTGTGCCAAAAGAGATGACAGGTGAAGGCGAAGAGAAAGATGAAAAGAAAAAAACGGATGGAATACGCGCTGATGTGGGGGATGGTGCTGGCGGCAGTGTGGCTGCTTTTTGGCTATCTCGAAGCAAACAAAAAGAGCGGAAATCTTTTTCCGCACAGTGAAGAGAGCGAAGCGTTCAGGAGCATGGAGCTCTCGGAGGAGGCGCTTGCGCAGATGGCACAGCTGGAAGAAGAGACCGGATACTCTATAGGGGAGCAGATTGCTGTCTTTCTGCCGGTATTTCGGTTTCAGATCGCGGGGAACGAACAGGAGATGACGCAGGAGAGCCTGAAAAAATGGGATCTGTTTTACAGCGAGAGAAAAAGAGAACGGTTTTTGCAGCTAAAAGAGAGCTGCCGCGCCGTCTGGGACGACTTGGAATGCTTCCCGGTGGAAGACGGCGAAAAAAGTGTGACATTTGAAAATTCCTGGATGTTTCCGCGCACATACGGGGGAGAACGGGGACATGAGGGGACAGATTTGATGCCGCCGAAAAATGTGCGCGATTATTACCGGATTGTCAGTATGACAGACGGAGTGGTCGAGCAGATCGGATGGCTGGAAAAGGGCGGGTGGAGAATTGGAATCCGCTCTGAACAGGGAGGATATTTTTACTACGCGCATCTGTCGTCATACGCAAAAGACTTTGAGATCGGAGAGGATGTAGAGGCGGGAGAGCTTTTAGGATATATGGGAGACACCGGATACGGGACGGAGGAAGACACAAAAGGAAAGTTTGACGTTCATCTGCATCTTGGAATCTATATTCAGACGCAGACAAAAGAGGAACTCAGCGTCAACCCCTACTGGATTCTTAGGTTCCTGGCAGAAAAAGCGCAGGCCACGACAAACGCATGAATGAATAAATTATGAACATCCCGCCTTTTTGTAGTATAAAGAAAGAAAAAAAAGGAAGGGATTGTCCTATGAAAGCACTTTTAGATTTTGTAAGCACAGTAACGGATACCAGACAGGAAAAGAAGGT
>CAWVKK010000070.1:0-12799 GCA_963929865.1 uncultured Eubacteriales bacterium
TCAGAGAACAAATGTGAGTTTTGTCAGAGAAAAAGTTTGATATTTTTTAATTTGCCTCTTGACAAAAGTCACTTCATAACGGAGGTGAAGAAATGAGAGATTATTTCATTCCTCTCGGGGGAGCCGATGAGGTAGGCGCCTCTTCCTATTTTCTCAACGTCGACGGAGTGAAAATGATCTTTGACGCGGGGGCGAGAATTCACGGCATGGAGGTCTGCCCGGATTATCCGAGGCTTTTGCAGTATATAGACGACTATGCGGATATTGATTTTATCTTTTTAAGCCATGCGCACTACGACCATATCGGATCGTACCATATCCTAGGAAGCCTTGCAAAAAATGCGGAAGTGTTTGCGACAAAGGCGACAAAAGAATTTACAAAGCTGCAGCTGATGGATTTTGGAAGGATGGTTGCGCCGGAGGAAAAAGAGGTAATTAAGCGCGCGAAATACAGGCAGGCGGAGGCGGCGATCAATAAGATCAGAGTCCTCCCCGTGATGATGCCGATCCATCGGGAAAAATGCACGATCACCTTCTACCCGGCCGGACATATGGCGGGGGCGGTGATGGTGGAAGTCAGGACAAAAAACCATGTGATTTTTTACTCCGGGGATTTCAGCGTCCGGACGATGTTTGGGATCAATCAGATGCGTCTGGGAGAGATGAGACCGGATATTTTTCTGATGAATGCGACGAACGCCTACCAGGCAAAAAAGAAAACAAAAAATGAATATACCGATCTTGTCCAGATATTGGAAAACAAAATCAAAGAGAGAAAAAATCTTCTGATCAGCTCGCGAAGCATTGCAAAGCACCTCGATTTGTTCTATTTTATCAATCAGAATATCGACGACATCTGTCTTAACGCCGGATGCCCCGTCAGCGTCTACATCACAGAGCAGTCGGAAAAAATAGGAAATGCGCTTGCAGATTTGGGATATCTTGTCTATGATGGTCATATCAAAAGCGGAAAGACGCCGGAGGAACCGCACATTTTGATTGGAGAAGACACGCAGAGAGAAGGGTATGAGGTGATTCCGTTTGACCTTTACTCTCTCCACGCATCGTATCAGGAGATGAAGCTGTTCATCAAAAATGAAAATGCAGATGTGACGTATCTGCTTCACACAAAACCTAAATTTGGGGAACAGAATCTGGCGGACGACTTTAAACGCTCAAAAACCTTTCAGGGAAGTGTCATCCAGGCATACAATGAGCATGTGTACGAGATCAGCTCAGACTTGCCGGGAAGAGCAGAAATCAAGGGATGGATTTGAGAAAGAGAGGAAAAAAATGAAATATTTTACAATTTACGAACAAATCATGCAGTCTGAACTCAAAACAGCAGAGTACGAGAGCTATAAAAATAATGCGGCGGGAAGAATCAATGACGAATGGCTTGCCATCCTTCTGGCGCTGCGCTATCCGAAAAGCCATCCAAGAGAAATGATGGAGCGGCTTGAGGAGGAAGGAGAGTTTCAGATCGCTTATGAAATGTTAATCCGGTGTCTGCACTCTGTCAATCTCGATGACCCGGGAAAGCGGTGCCATATTCTCGCCGAGATTGAAGAGGCGGCGCAGAACCTGAAAAACGCTTTGAATGGAAAGAGAGAGGGCGCGCAGGAATTTGCGGAATTTGCCTCAAACATGACAGAAAGAGACAGCGCGAGAGGAAAAATGTATTTTAAGGCGAAGTATCTTTTAGTGTACCTGATCTGGATGGACGAGGACATGAAAAATCAGCAGTATGCCGAGATCGCGCGCTGCTACGGGGAGAGATACTGCGAGAGAGTCGTCAGACAGCTCAAAAAAGAGATCAACCGCCAGCTGGGAGTAAAGGAAGAAAAAAAGACGGCGAAGGATGTGCTGCAAAAGACAGAGGCGGTGCTGGCGTCGACAGAACACGACTATGACATGTCGGGCAGCGACGAGCTGGTCAGACTGCGCTTTTTAAATGAAAATTATCGCAATTCCCTTGAAATGGTACAGTCGATGTTTGACGAACTGAAAGAATCTGTGGAGGAGTCTGCGGAAGAGGCAAAAAGCGTTGCCATTTCGGACTTTTTTGGAAAACTGAATTCTCCGGCGTACGGCAACCTTCTGGATAATCTTTTGGTAGTCGAAAAAAATCTCGCCAATGCCAGAAAAGAGGGCATTAAACTTCCGCCGCAGCTGATGTCGCTGGGAATTATCTTTAAACAGCTGATCCGCTTCGTCAAAGATTCGGGCATTGAACCGATCGAGACGGTGGGAAGAGAATTTGAGGCTGCATATGAGGATATCTCTCTTTTAAATTATGTGGGAGAGCCGTATGAAAAAGACGGGGAGATCAAAAAATTAAAGGTTTCGACGCCTGGATGGAAATACAGAGACGTCATTATCTCAACCCCAACCGTTCAGGAAGTCTTGGAAGAATAAGCAGGAGATGAGAATATGGACAGCACAAAAAATTATTTTTACGGAATTGATCTGGGAACGACAAACTCCGTGATGGCTTACGGAAATTTTACAAATACGGGAATTCTAAAGCCGATTGTTGTGGACATTGACCGGAAAAGTGAAAACGGAAGCCGCTCGAGAGGAAAGCTGCTTCCCTCCGTGGTTTTCTACTATAAAGACAATGAGGGGAATATGATTCCGGAGGTAGGAGATTACGCGAAAAGCCGGTACGGGACAAAGAGCGGATACGTCTGCAAGTCTGTGAAATCGTTTATGGGACAGACAGAAGGACTCAATCTCGCCGAGGAGATCGGCGACCAGACGCCCGCCGCCGTATCGGCGCAGATTTTAAAGCATATGATCCGCTCTGCAAAAAGCAGACTGTTTCAGGAGGAAATCAGGGACGTCATCATTACGGTTCCGGCTTCGTTTGACTCTGACCAGTGTCAGGCGACGCTGGACGCGGCGCAGTATGCAGGGATTGACATAGACAACCAGCACGATATTTTGCTGTATGAGCCAAAAGCCGTCATCTATGACTTCCTTCAAATGCAGGAAAGCGGAGAAATCCCGCCGGATGTGATCGACCTCTCAACGCCGAAGAACATTTTAGTCTTTGACCTTGGAGGCGGAACGCTGGACGTGACGATCCACAAGGTGGGATATTCCCAAAACGGTGTGCTCAACATCAAGGATATCGCGATCTCACGATATACGCAGATCGGAGGAGATAATTTCGACGAACTCATCGCGAACGAGATGATGAGACGTTTTCAGGAACTCAACGGAATCACGATCAACATCAAACGAAAAGAAGAGGTGATGTGCAAGCTCAGACGCCTGGCGGAACACTTAAAGATCGACATGTCGAACGACTATGAACGGTGCCAGGAAATGGGTTCTGAGCTGGCAGACGATTACTATGAGGAAGTAATGGAAATCAATTTGTATGATTCTTACTCGTATGCCGATGAATTCACAAAGAAAGAGCTTGAGGACATTATAGCCCCGATGCTCGGAGCCGGCTATACGATCGAAGACGCGAAGAGGATCGATTCCATGACGGAAAAAGACATGAACAATATGATCTATCCAATTCTCGACGTGCTTTCCAAAGCAGGGGAAGAGTGCAAAATAGATACGGTGATTTTAAATGGAGGAATGACAAAACTTTACCCTGTAAAGAGGAGAATCGAACAATTTTTCGGCTTCCGCGCTCTGACAACGAGCGACCCGGACCTTGCCGTGGCAAGAGGAGCCGTGTACTACCATTATTGTCTTCACAAATATAATATCAAAAAGAGTAAAGATGTCTTTGAAGAGAATTCAAGGGAGGAGATCCAAAAGGCAGTTTTCCACACAGGAACGATTATGAACGACCGCGTGAATCTGGGAATCCGCAATGAATATGTCAGCAGACTGATCGAAGCAGGAACGAATCTTCCGTATATTTCCGAGGAGATCAGCGGCAAATACGAGATGGGGAAGGACAGCGACACGCTGGCGCTTGACATTTTTCTGGGAAGAGGGATGACAAAGAATCTTCCAAACAGAAGAATCGCACGGCGCCTGATCAAATTTAAAAAGGTATATCCGGCAGGGACGCCGATCAGCCTGCGCATTATGATCGACAGCATGAGAATGATGACGATGGAGGCGTGGATCACAAACCGCCCGAAAGAACGCGCTGTGATTGAGATCGACACGAACTCCTCAAAGGACGTCAGCGAGGAGAAGGTAAAAAGCCGGATTTATTCCACAGAAAGCATTCCGCTCAACGCCAAGAGCGAGCTCAACGACATCAAGGTTCTCATGGAGCGCAACAAGACCATGAAAAAGAAGGATGAGATCAACAAAAAGATCAACGAGAGGATCGCCGAGATCGGAAAAGCGGAAAATCCGGCAGATTTCTTTGAACCGCTTGTAGCGATGGCAGACACATGCTATCAGAGCGATATTTTGCTGGGATACTTATATGAGATCGCTGCGAAGCTCTGCTATGGATGGAACGACGCGCAAAAGAGAAGGATGAAAAGGATCGCGTCGCGTCATTTCCAGGAGCAGGCAAGATATGTGGCGCAGACGGTGTACGTCCTGAGAAAGGCAATCGATCTGATCGCGGCTCTGGGCGGAGCATTTATTGAGGATTACCGTACTTATCTGGAGCGGCGCATCGTGCCGGAGGCAATCCGGTACGCGCTGTATGAAAATGCGCTCATCTGGGAAAAGTCGGATGAAAAGGCGCTGGAATTTATCAAAGACCGCAAAATCAGCGAACTTTCGCCGCGCTCCATCCAATGTCTGATGCGCAGATTCGGGGTTGGGACGAAAAAAGACCACCAGCAGCTTCTAAAAGACATCGTCAAGTCGACAGCGGAATTCATCAACACAAAAGAATGCGCGCACCCGGAGTACTATCTGATACTGGAAGCACAGCTGTGCGGGTCAGAAGTCAACCACGCGCTTTTGAGCAACAAAAAGCTGATGAAATCAGTACGCGCATCGATTGACCAGTATTACAGCACGCGGCAGAAGGATGACCTTTACTGCGCTCTTCAAAATCTGCTGGACGACATCCCGCTTTCCGCGGAGGAAGAGGAGACGATCAAAAAGTACTACCAGTAATTTTGCGCAAAGAAAAGAGAAAAAAAGAAAAAAAGACAGCCGCAGCGTTTAAACGCCGCGGCTGTCCGCATATGGAGCGGTATGAATTTGTACAGCTATGCCGCCCCGTCTCTGCCTAAAAGACACGATTTAGATTCTGGCAACTCCCGTCTTTCTTGCAGCTTCTGCAACGCCCTTGGAGACTGCTTCTTTTACGCGTTTGTCGAACGGATTTGGAATAATGTAATCCGGCGTCAGATCTTTCTCATCGATCAGTCCTGCGATTGCGTAAGCAGCGGCAATCTTCATCTCATCGTTGATATCCTTTGCGCGAACGTCAAGCGCACCGCGGAAAATACCAGGGAATGCAAGAACGTTGTTGATCTGGTTCGGGAAATCGCTTCTTCCTGTTCCGACAACGGCAGCGCCTGCAGCTTTTGCCAGATCCGGCATGATTTCCGGAACCGGATTTGCCATCGGGAAGAGGATCGGATTTGGAGCCATGGTTTTTACCATCTCTTCTGTCACAGTGCCTGGAGCGGAGACACCGATAAAGACGTCAGCGCCCACGAGCATATCTGCGAGAGAACCTTTTTTCTTCTGAAGGTTGGAAATTTTTGCCATTTCCTGTTTCTCAGCGTTTAATCCTTCACGTCCTTCATAGATCGCTCCGGTACGGTCGCACATGATAACTTCTTTTAATCCCAGTTTTACAAGAAGCTTGATGATGGCGATTCCAGCAGCGCCTGCGCCTGAGGTGACAACCTTAACGTCGGAGATTTTTCTGCCTGTCAGTTTTAAAGCGTTGATCATAGCGGCAGCCGTAACGACAGCGGTTCCGTGCTGATCATCGTGGAAAATCGGGATATCGCAGCGCTCCTTTAATTTGCGCTCGATCTCAAAGCATCTCGGAGCAGAGATATCCTCTAAGTTGACGCCGCCGAAGCTTCCTGCGAGAAGAGCAACGGTGTTGACAATCTCATCTACGTCCTTGGAACGGATGCACAGAGGGAAAGCGTCAACGTCGCCGAACTGTTTGAACAGAACGCATTTGCCTTCCATAACAGGCATACCTGCTTCCGGTCCGATATCGCCAAGTCCGAGTACAGCGGTGCCGTCTGTCACAACCGCTACCATATTGGCGCGGCGCGTATATTTATAGGAAAGATCTACGTCGTCCCTGATTTTCAGACATGGCTCTGCAACGCCCGGTGTGTAGGCAACGGCAAGGTCCTCCGGGGTGTCCAGCTTTGCGCGGCTGACAACTTCGATTTTTCCTGCCCATTTTTCGTGCTGCTGTAAAGCAAATTCTTTTTTATCCATTTGATATTCCTCCTGAGATGGTATAATGTTATGATTCCTTTACCTGTGCTAAGAAATCTTTTAATATCTGAACAGAAGCGTTCATCGCTTCTTTTTCAGCCTCATTCATTGGAACGCGCAGCGTATGTGTGATTCCCTGGCGGCCGACACGGCAAGGCATGGAAATCGGAACGCCTGCCCAATCTCCAAAGCTTTCATCCAGAACATGTGCAACTGGAAGGATCGCGTCTTCATCTTTCATAATCGCTTCTGCGATGCAGGATGCCGCCATGGCAATACCGTAGAAAGTAGCGCCTTTTCTGCGGATAATCTCTGCGCCGCCGATTTTGGTATCTTCCGCAATCTTTTCTTTGTCAAGCTCTACACCGATCTGAGCGGCATAGTCGTCCATCGGAACAGCGCCTACCATAGCGGAGCTGAAAATTGCAACCTGGCTGTCTCCGTGTTCACCTAAAACGTATGCCTCGATGTCTCTTAAATTGACGTTCAGTTTCTGAGCTAAGAAATAGCGGAAGCGCGCTGTGTCGAGAGAGGTTCCGCTTCCGATGACTCTGCTGGCAGGAAGTCCGGACGTCTCAACAACTGTAGCCGTCGTAATGTCAGCCGGATTGGAAACAACAAGGATTAACGGGTTCTTGGCATACTTCATGATGCTTTCTGTAATGCTCTTTACAATGCTGACATTGATTTTTGCAAGATCAAGGCGTGTCTGTCCCGGTTTTCTGGCAACGCCAGCCGTAACGATGATCAGATCTGCGTCTGCACAGTCTTCATAGCTTCCATGTTTGACAGCGATCTGTTTGAAAAAGCTGGCACCCTGGCCAACATCGAGAGATGCACCTTCCGCACGCTCCTCATTTAAGTCAATTAATACGATATCGTTTGCCTGTGCGCGAACCATCAGTGTGTAGGCGATAGCTTCTCCCACATTACCGGCTCCAATTACTACAATTTTGTCTCTACCAGTCTGACTCATTTCTTTACCTCATTTCTTTTTCTTTTAGTTTGATTTGCAGTCGGAACATCTGCGGAAAACCGCACTGTCCTTGCTGTTTGACCCGCGGATAGGATTTCGGTATCCTCGCCGCATACATTTTTATTGTACTATAAATAAAACAAGATTTCAACGAAATTGTTAAGGATAAAACAAAATTTCAAGCAAAGATATGATATAATAATCAGAAATTCTTAAACAAGGAAGGGAAACATATGGACAAGCGCTGGGAAATCAAAATTGACGCACAGATGTCCGGATATCCGATCAGAAATGTTTTGAGGGAGCAGCTGGCTCTGACGAAGAAACAGATCAGCCGCATGAAATTCTGGGAAGATGGAATTTTGCTCAACGGAGCGAAAAAAAGAGTGACCGATACGGTATCGCAAGGAGACGTACTCAGCGTCGTACTGGAAAAGGAAGGAAAAGAAAACGCGCTGGAAGCATCGCGGCAAAATCCTGACATTTTGTATGAGGATGAAGATCTGATCCTCGCAAAAAAAGAGGCGGGAGTCGTCTGCCACCCGGGAGCAGGCCATTACAGGGATTCCCTCGCCAACCAGGTGAGCGGGTATCTGAGAGGAAAAGGAGAGCCGGGAACAATCCGGGAGATCGGAAGATTAGACCGGGACACGTCAGGGATCGTTGTGTTCGCCAAGAGCCGGATCGCGGCTGCAAGGCTGTCCGCGCAGAGAGAGAAAGGAATCTTTCAAAAGCAGTATCTCGCCATCGTGAGCGGAACCATGGAAGAAAAACAAGGAGAAATCAGGCAGCCGATCGGTCCGGCAGACGAGTCGGGGACAAAAATGAGCGTGCGGGAGGACGGCAAGACAGCTGTGACGAGGTACGAGGTGGTCAGGGAGTATGCGGACAGAAGCGTTTTGCTCTGCACCCTTTTGACTGGCCGGACGCATCAGATCCGCGTCCATATGGCGTTTTTGGGACATCCTATTTTAGGAGACCTCCTCTACGGACGCACAGAGGATGCAAAAGCAAAGAGACTGTGTCTCCACGCGTGGAAGGCGACGCTGAGGCAGCCGTTTACCGGAGAAAAAATAGAGAAAATATGGAAAGCGCAAAAGGAAGTATTCGGCGTGGAAGAACCAAAAAACGGTGTACCGGAAAAAATACACAAAACCGTTTCTTGTATGAAAAAAGGAACAAGCAATAGTATTGACGAAAAATTTGCAACACCATATAATGTATAATAACAGAGACGGACACACAAAATAGAGACAAAACGGCGCGGTTTACGGCTCTGCGATGTTCCGTCAGCCAAAGCTGAGGCAGACGCTGCGCGCGGACTTAGGGAGAGTCTCGATAACAATATGGCAAGCACAGATAGGAGGAAAATCATTGAGAACAGAGTGGACCTCATTTAAAGAAGGAATCTGGGAAAAAGAGATCAACGTCAGAGATTTCATTCAGAAAAACTATACCCCTTACGACGGAGACGAGGCATTTTTAGTGGGACCGACAGAGCGGACAAAGGAGCTGTGGGCGCAGGTGATGGATCTTTCCGAGCAGGAGCGCCAAAAAGGCGGAGTCCTTGACATGGACACCAAGATTATATCGACCATTACGTCCCACGGTCCGGGATATCTGGACAAGGACAAGGAGACGATCGTAGGCTTTCAGACCGACAAGCCGTTTAAGCGCTCGCTGCAGCCGTACGGCGGCATCCGCATGGCAATCAAGGCGTGCGAGGAGAACGGATACCAGGTAGATCCTCAGATTGTGGAATTCTTCACAAAACACAGAAAGACGCACAACGACGGCGTGTTCGACGCTTACACCCCGGAGATGCGGGCGTGCCGCTCCAGCCATATCATCACGGGACTGCCGGATGCCTATGGGAGAGGCCGCATCATCGGAGACTACAGAAGAGTGGCGCTGTATGGAGTGGACCGCCTGATCGAGGACAAGCAGAACCAGAAGGACTCCACAAGGACGATTATGTACTCTGACGTCACAAGAGAGAGAGAAGAGCTTTCCGAGCAGATCAAAGCGCTCAAAGAGTTAAAAGAACTCGGAAACATCTACGGATTCGATATTTCCAAACCTGCCAAAAATGTGCAGGAGGCAATCCAGTGGCTGTATTTCGGATACCTCGCCGCGATTAAGGAGCAGAACGGAGCGGCGATGTCATTAGGACGCACATCCACCTTCTTAGACATCTATGCAGAGCGCGATTTAAAGAACGGCACTTTCACAGAAGAGCAGATCCAGGAATTTGTCGACCACTTCATCATGAAGCTGCGGCTCGTAAAATTTGCCAGAACGCCGGAGTACAACGCGCTGTTTTCCGGGGATCCTACCTGGGTGACAGAATCGATCGCAGGAATGGGAATTGACGGACGCCATATGGTGACAAAGATGTCATACCGCTATCTGCATACGCTGGAAAACCTTGGAACAGCCCCGGAGCCGAATCTGACGGTGCTGTGGTCGACAAGACTGCCCGTCAATTTTAAACGGTTCTGCGCGAAGACCTCTATTGCGTCCTCTTCCATCCAGTATGAAAACGATGACTTGATGAGAGTCACGCACGGAGACGACTATGCAATCGCATGCTGCGTATCCTCCATGAGAGTCGGAAAAGAGATGCAGTTTTTCGGAGCGCGGGCAAACCTTGCAAAATGTCTGCTCTATGCGATCAACGGCGGCGTCGACGAGGTCTCGAAAAAGCAGGTTGGACCGGAATTCCGGCCGATCACCTCAGAGTATCTTGACTATGACGAAGTGATGCACAAATTCCGCGCTATGATGAAATGGCTTGCGTGCGTCTATGTCAACACCTTGAATATCATTCACTATATGCATGACAAATACTGCTATGAGAGAATTCAGATGGCGCTCCACGACAAAAAGGTGACGCGCTGGTTTGCGACTGGCATCGCAGGGCTTTCCGTTGTAGCGGATTCTCTCTCCGCCATCAAATATGCAAAGGTAAAGACCGTGCGCGATGAGAATGGAATCGTGGTGGACTATGAGATCGAGGGAGACTTCCCGAAATACGGCAACGACGACGACCGCGCAGATGCGATCGCATATGACGTTGTCCACGAGTTCATGCAGTATGTAAAAGGAAACCACACGTACCGCGGAGGAATCCCGACAACATCCATTTTAACCATCACGTCGAACGTCGTATACGGAAAGAATACAGGATCAACCCCGGACGGAAGAAAAGCAGGCGAGCCGTTTGCGCCGGGGGCAAACCCGATGCACCGCAGGGACAGCCACGGCGCGGTGGCAAGCTTAAGCTCTGTCTCAAAACTTCCGTTTAAAGACGCGCAGGACGGAATTTCCAACACATTTTCCATTATTCCGGGAGCGCTTGGAAAAGACGACGCCGTCTTGTTCGACGATATCGCGTTTGAGCTGGAGCCGGACTGCGCCTGCTGCGAGCCGAACGCAAGCCTGGACGAAGAATAAAAAAACGGTAAAAGGAGGATCTCACAATGAATATTAGCGAAGCACAAATTGATAACCTGGTAAACCTTTTAGACGGATACGCGGAAAAAGGCGGTCATCACCTGAACGTAAACGTGTTTACAAAAGATACGCTCTTAGACGCGCAGGCACATCCGGAAAAATATCCTCAGCTGACCGTGCGTGTCTCCGGATATGCCGTAAACTTTAACAAGCTGACGAAAGAGCAGCAGGACGAGGTTATTTCCAGAACATTCCATGAAGAAATCTAATATCGGAATCATCCATTCGATCGAAAGCTTTGGGACGGTAGACGGACCGGGAATCCGGTTTGTGGTGTTCTTTCAGGGCTGCCCCATGCGCTGCCTCTACTGCCATAACCCCGACACCTGGAAGATGGAGAGCGGCACGAAAATGACGGCGGAGGAACTGCTGGAACAGTATGAACACAACCGGACCTTTTACCGCAGAGGCGGAATCACCGCGACAGGAGGGGAACCGCTGATGCAGCTTCCCTTTTTGACGGAGCTGTTTGAAAAAGCAAAGCAGCGGGGCATTCACACATGCCTCGACACATCCGGGATTGTCTACCGCAAAGAGAGAAAGAACAAATTTGAGGAGCTGTTCCGGGCGACGGATCTGGTGCTGCTGGACCTAAAGCACAGCGATCCGCAGGGACATAAAAGGCTGACGGGACAGGAGCAAAAGCCTGTGCTCGATTTTGCGAAGGCGCTGGAGGAGGCGGGCGTTCCGATGATCATCCGCCATGTAGCTGTGCCGGGAATCACAGACAAACGGGAAGAATTAGAGCAGACAGGCAGACTGATCGCGCCGCTGCGCAATCTGAAGGGTCTGGAGGTTCTGCCGTATCACACAATGGGAAAAGCAAAATACGAGGCGCTCGGCATCGCGTATCCTCTGGAAGGCGTCGAGAGCATGACAAAGGAAAAGGCGAAGGAAGCGCGGGATGTGATCCTCAGAGCGATCATGGAGATCAGAAAAAAATAAAAGAAAAAAAGAGCTTGCCTTAAGACCGGAAGCAGCCGGGAGGGCAGGCTCTTTTTGCGCGGTCATCTCACTTTCTGCGGGCGCTCTGCCTCCGTATAAGGAAAAATTTACAATAATTTAAGAAATTAGACAGAAATGATACATTGATTTTTAAATAAGGAAAGAGTAAAGTAAAAAGAAAAATGGAGGAGAACTATGAATCTAAAAGAGAAAAAACCAGTAAAGAGACCTCTCATTTTCTACTATTTAATAGTGTTTGTCATACTGATTCTGCTAAACATCCTGGTCGTGCCGGCCGTGAGGGAAAGAAGCATTCTGGAAACAACATACAGTTCCTTCCTGGACAGCATAGAAAAAAGAGAAGTCAAAGAAGTAGAACTGGAAGACAATGTCATCTACTATACTGTGGAAAGAGACGGACAGATTTTGATATGCAAGACGGGAAGAATCCCGGACAGGAATCTGGTAGACCGCCTGGATGAATCGGGAGCGGAATTCGCACAGGAAATTCCGACCCAGCAGTCGCCGCTGCTGAGCTTTCTGTTCAGCTGGCTGATGCCGATCGCCATCTTTATCCTGCTCGGACAATGGCTGAGCAAAAAGATGATGAAGAGCATGGGCGGTCCCGGAGCGATGGCGTTTGGAAAAAGCAACGCTAAGATTTACGTCAAATCGTCGACAGGGATTAAATTTTCCGATGTCGCCGGTGAGGACGAGGCAAAGGAGCTGCTCAAAGAGATTGTGGATTACCTCCACAACCCGCAGCTGTACCGGGAAATCGGCGCTTCGATGCCGAAAGGAGCTCTTCTTGTGGGACCGCCCGGAACAGGAAAGACGCTGCTCGCAAAAGCGGTCGCCGGCGAGGCGAATGTCCCGTTCTTTTCCATATCGGGATCTGAATTTGTAGAAATGTTTGTCGGCATGGGCGCGGCAAAGGTGCGCGACCTGTTTAAACAGGCAAACGAAAAGGCGCCGTGCATCGTCTTTATCGATGAG
>CAWVKK010000071.1:0-4057 GCA_963929865.1 uncultured Eubacteriales bacterium
TTGATATAGAAAAAAGCGACTGTTTTTCCTGTGTTTTCTTCACCCAGAACACGTTCTGCCATCTCTTTTTGTTCCTCAAAAATCTCCTCGGCAAGCTCTTCTTTTCCGAGCAGGACGCCATACAGTTTCATCCACTCCATTCTTCCAAGCGGATGAAGCTCATAGCTGGAGCGCTCCACCAAAACAGGGATTCCAAATTCTTCCAGCTTTTCCTTCACCTCAGGCGTGTGGTAAATCATCGTAGATTCGACCGCAAGCCCGCACCCTTCTGCCACAATTTTCTCATAGTCGGGCGCGCTGTATTTTCCGGCATATATCATCTCTCCCTCTTCCAGGGCTTCCTTTGCCTCCTCAATATACCATCCGTCCGCATCGGTTCCGGACAGCCGGATGCTGTCAAGTCCGTCTATCGCGCGGAAGAGATCCATTGCGGATGTGGCAACCAGATAGATGTTTTCAATCGGCTGCTGCAGTACGGTAATCTCCTCTGCCAGATCATTCGGCGTTTCCTTTCCCTCCGGCACAACCAAAAAGAAGTCTTCCCCTGCGATGGTCACCAGGGCATATCCCCCTTCATAATAATCGACAGAAAACTGCCGGGCATACGCCAGTTCCAGGCTGTCCTCATATATCAGTTCCGAGGAAATTTCCAAATGTATTTGTTCTTCCTGCGCCGCTGCCGGAATCGCTGCGCACAAAAGCATTCCGCATACAATCGCTGTCCATAAATTCGCTCTTTTTTTCATAATCACTCCGCCTTTTCTATCGAAGAAGAATCAAAGTACAGAGTATATTCAATTTCATGAGGCGTACTCATAGCGACTGTATCCGCTGTCACAGCAATTTTCTTATCCAAAATACTTACGGGAATCTCAAATGCGGAATTGCCTTCTTTGTTGATCATCTCATATTTTTCTCCATCCACAATCACATAGTCATAATAAGGGCTGCTGAAAACGATCTGCGCCGTCATCTTTCCGTCGTCCATCTTTGCCAGTGTCGGTGATTCTACCGTCGTCCTTCCGGAACCTCCCTCCAGCGTCACTTCAATCTGATACATTCCGTCTTCCAGCCCCAAATCTTCCGCCCTGACCAGCGCTGTCTCCTTCCACGCTTCCTCCTCAAGAGCAGCGGAAGAAAAAATCAAAGTGCGGTCGTACCATTTTTCTTTGTTTTTGCTCCACGCAGCACAGTCAATTTTCATATCAAGCGCCTCTACCGGGACCTCATACACCTGTTTTCCCTCACGGTTTTCTTCATAATAAAGGAACTCCTCTTCCGGCGCTTCTGCCGCTTCCTCTCCGGTTCCCATGAAGAGACGCAGATAGCCGTCTCCGCTCATCGTCATCTTTGCCGTCATCTCTCCGTCCTCTACGGTCAGCTCGCATTCCACAATCCGAAACATCGGAGAACTTGACTCTACATTGATCGAATATGTTCCGTCATTTAAATCTGTCCCAAAAACCGGCGTCATGTTCTCCTCTCCGATTTCCCGGGCAGGAGCCATCTCATCCGCCGTCGCCACAAGGCTTTTTCCACTTTCTTCTCTTTCCGTTCCCTGCGCGCTGCAGTTCAGCGCAAAGCACCCCGCAAACAAGAAGGCAAGTCCTATCTGTCGATATCTTTTTTTCATTTTCGCTACCTGCTGCAGGGATGCTGTTTTTTTCAGCATCCCTGCCTTTCTGATTTTTTTATTTTTAAGCTTTTTTCTTTCTATTTTGAAAGACTGTCAACAGCTGCCTGTGTATGCGCCACATACATCTGCTGAATTTCTTCCAGCTCTCCCAGTCCTTTCATCAGGCATTCGACCTCATAGCCCGCCGCTTCAAATTCTGTCTTCCAGGATCCCTCTTCTTCCCCTGCCATATCATTGTTGGCGTGATCTCCTGCCACCACCATCAGGGGTTCTAAGACAACCTTTTTATAATCCCCGGCGTTTACCAGCTCCAAAACATCCTCCAAAGAAGGAGAAGCCTCCACCGTGCCGATATAATAGTTTTCATATCCCTCTGCCGCCACGGTCTCCTGCAGTGTTTCATAAACCTCATTCGAATCCGCCTCTGTTCCATGTCCCATAAAACAGATTGCCGTCTCCCCGTCGTCATACTCTGCTGTCGCCTCTTTTATCGCCTTTGCCACGTTTTCAAAGTCTTCGTCGCTTGTCAGGAGCGGTTCTCCTATCACAACCTGTTCAAACTGATCTGCGTAGGCTGCCACTTCGTCCACCACATCATTATACTCATATCCGTCCATCAGATGAGTCGGCTGTACAATCAGGGTTTTGACGCCGTCCTCGACAGCTCTGTCGAGCGCTTCCGTCACGTTGTCAATCTCGATCCCGTCGCGTTCCTTCAGCTTGTCAATAATGATCTGACTGGTAAAAGCTCTTCTGACGTCATACTCTGGAAACGCTTCCTCTATTGCTTTCTCTGCCGCGCCGATCGTGATGTCTCTGCTGTCATTGTAGCTTGTACCGAAGCTTACGACTAAAATCGCCTGATCGTTTCTCTGTTCCTCCTGTGCCAGCGCTGTCATGCTTCCCATTGCGAAAGCTATCATGGCTGCTCCCATAACAAGTGTTTTTCCATTTTGTTTCATTTTGTTTTCCTCCTTCAACTTTACTAGGACTTTCATCCTCTGATGCCTCTATCTCTATATTTTCATCAGCAAGCTTTATGGAATGAAAACGCAGCTTTCTCTCTTTGACTCTGGTATTATAAAAAAACCTTTTATCTCACGATAAAAGGTCACGTAAAAAAATAGAGTATTCTCTATTTCTGTCGGTACAGTCAATTCCTCGTGACCTGAAAACTTCGTTTTCGTACCAGCCTCAGGCAGGTCTCCTGACTTGCATATCGCCGTAAAAAATCACCTTCCCAGTTTCCCAGTGGCATATCGATCTTTTACTCCATGCTTACAGTGACGAGATCGTACAGGATTTTCACCTGTTTCCCTTTTAACTAAAATCAACTCTTTTCTCTGATTTCAGCACCTGTTGCTTTCTTATTCCGTTATGATTAAAATACCACAATATCAGATAAAATGCAACTTCTTTTTCTTCTTTTTCTTCTTTTATCCTCCTATGACACTCTGAAAACATTCGTACACAATCGGGATCAGAAGCGCCGGCAGCAGATTGCCGACCTTGATTTTTTTCCCGAATGTCAGATTGATCCCCACGCAGAAAATCAGAGCAGAACCGATATACGCCAGCTCCTGAATCAGCGCGTCGCTCACAATGCTTCCAAATCCCGCGCTCACCAGAGTGATCGCTCCCTGGTAGACGGCAATCGGCAGCGCGGAAAAAATAGGACCGGCTCCAAAAATCGAGGCGTTCACCATCACGATCATGCCGTCCAGCACAGCTTTTACAAACAGCATCGAGGCATCCCCTGTCATTCCGTCCTGCATGGACCCGACAATCGCCATGGCGCCGATGCAGATGATCAGGGAAGTGTTGACGAATCCCTCCACAAACAGGCTGTCGTTTCTGCGGTTTACTTTCTTCTTTAAAAATTCGCCGAGCGTCTCCATTCTCTTTTCTATCGCACACAGTTCGCCCAAAACCGCCCCGATGCACAGTGAAAAGATCAGCAGCATCGTCCCCTGCGTCTCTATGGTTCCGTCTTCGATCACCATCATATACTGCAGCACGCCTGAGACGCCGATAAAGATGACGGCGATTCCGTTCGCCTTCATCAGGGTTTCCTGTATATTGTCCTTGATTTTTTTGCCAAACAGCAGCCCGACCATGCCGCCCAGGATGACGGCTGCCGTGTTCGCGATTGTTCCCAGTCCTCTCATTTTTTCTGCCCTCTTGTTGTTTTCTTGTTTTTCTCTCGTTTCTTTTTTGTTGTTTCTCTTTTATGATTTTCTTTATGATTTTCGCGGTTTTTATCTTACCATATTTTTATCGTTTTTGAAAGTGCGAAATCCGGCATGAAAAATGGCAGGGGAATTTTCGTTCCCACCGCAGACTCGTTGATTTTCTTATTTTGCTGCGCGATCGATTAACGGCGGCTTTGCCAAATTCGCCTGCAGGCAGGCTCAGGGGCAA
>CAWVKK010000072.1:0-6332 GCA_963929865.1 uncultured Eubacteriales bacterium
AAACCTGATGATTTCCATGCTCAGAAAATGCATACCGGATGGAGTGAGAATGCCGGCATTTATCGTGATCGTCGCTTCCTTTGTGACAATCGTACAATTTTTGCTGGAAGGCTACCTGCCTTCCCTCTATTCCAGCCTTGGAATCTATATTCCCCTGATTGTGGTGAACTGTATTATCCTGGGAAGAGCAGAAGCGTATGCGTCGAAAAATCCGCCGGTTGCCTCTTTATTTGACGGAATCGGAATGGGACTTGGATTTACGCTTGGTCTGACGTCTATCGGAGTCGTAAGGGAAGTGATCGGAGCGGGAACCATCTTTGGGCATCAGCTGATGCCATCCGCCTACGAGCCGGTTACCATCTTTATTCTCGCCCCGGGAGCGTTTTTAGTTCTCGCTATGCTTACAGCCATTCAAAACAAAGTAAAAATGAAAGCAAAGGAAAAAGGAAAAGAGACGAAGATCGGCTCAGGGTGCACAGGAGTATGCGGATCTTGTCCTTCTGGAAATCATTGCGGAAAGAGAGAATAGAAGATGATGCGGACAGTTCGTAAAGAAGAAAAAGAAAGGAAGGAGGAAGTCTTGCCATGCAGGAGCTTTTCATGATTGGAATTGGAGCAGCTTTTATCAACAATGTGGTTCTCAGCCAATTTCTGGGACTTTGCCCTTTCCTGGGCGTCTCGAAAAAAATGGAGACGGCAGCCGGGATGGGAGGAGCCGTTATCTTTGTAATCACGATTTCCTCGTTTATCACGGGGCTTATTTATCAGTATCTGCTTGAGCCGATGAACGTAACTTATCTACAGACAATCGTATTTATTCTGGTGATTGCGGCGCTCGTCCAGTTTGTAGAAATGTTTTTAAAAAAGGCAAGCCCCGGGCTTTACAAAGCTTTAGGTGTCTATCTGCCGCTGATCACGACAAACTGCGCGGTACTCGGCGTAGCGCTGCTCAATGTTCAGAACTCCTATAGTCTGCTGGAAGGAGTAGTCAACGGGTTTGCCACTGCGCTGGGCTTTACAGTATCGATTATCTTGATGGCAGGAATCCGGGAAAAAACAGAGCATAACGATGTTTTGCCGGCGTTTCGCGGGTCTCCGATTGTGCTGCTGACCGCCTGTCTTATGGCGATTGCTTTTTTTGGATTTTCAGGATTAAAGTAGGGAGGAACAAAGATGAGCATAACAGGAATATTTTTGGCGACGGCAATTGTCGGCGGAACAGGACTTCTGTTGGGATTGTTCCTCGGATTTTTTGGAAAAAAATTTTATGTGGAAACAGATGAGAGAGTCGAACAGATTCAGGAGGCTCTTCCGGGGAATAACTGCGGCGGATGCGGATACGCAGGGTGCAGCGCTTTAGCCGAGGCGATCGCAAAGGGAGACGCGCCGGTCGATGCGTGTCCGGTGGGGGGAACCCCGGTCGCAGCTGTGGTCGGAAAAATTATGGGAAAAAAAGCAGGCGATTCTAAGCGTATGACTGCATTTGTAAAATGCGCCGGGACGTGTCAGAAGGCAGGAGCGGAATATGAATACTATGGAATCACTGACTGCGCTATGATGAATTTTGTGCCCGGACAAAGTTCAAAAAAATGTAAAGATGGATGTCTTGGATATGGGAGCTGCGTACAGGCGTGCCCGTTTGACGCGATTCACATTCAAGACGGAATCGCTGTGGTGGACCGGGAAGCGTGCAAGGCGTGCGGAAGATGCGTTGCGGCGTGCCCGAAACATTTAATCGAGATGATTCCATACGACGCAAAGCATGCAGTTGCCTGTTCGTCAAAAGAAAAAGGAAAACAGGTTGTGGAAGCGTGCAAGGCAGGCTGCATAGGGTGTAAAAAATGCGAAAAAGTCTGTGAAAAGGGAGCGATTGCCGTAAAAGACAATCTGGCATGGATCGATCAGGAAAAATGTGTAAACTGCGGCGCGTGCAAAGAAGCGTGTCCAAGAAATGCAATTTTGTGATACGCGGTGTGCTTTTTGCAGAAACTTAAAATAGCCGGACGGCAAAAAAGAGGATACTGCCGCAGACGTCCTTTCCGGAGATCAAACAGATCCGAAAAGCAAAAACGGACAGGCGGTATCCTTAAAATGACAGAAGCGGGAAATGTTACTTTGCAGCAGAGACAGAATGAGCTGACGAGGAAGTGGCATGAGTCTTGACGTTTAACTTTATAGAAGAAGAATATTCAGAAGGAGTCATTCCGGTTGTCTTTTTAAACTGTCTCGAGAAATACTGAATAGAGGTATATCCGAGATGATTCGAAATCTGAGTGAAGTTAAGACGGTTATCACGAATCAGCTGTTTTGCAGCGTCAATTTTCATTCTCGAAAAATAATCGATGATTCCGTAGCTGTTTTTTCGGTGAAACAATTTCTGAAGCTGAGAACGGCCGATTAAAGTCTCATGGCAAATCTGATCAATCGTCAGTTTTTCCTGTATATGAGATTCGAGACACTCCAGGATGCGGCGATACAAAATCTCATCATTTGATCTTCCGGACGGCTGTGCGACAGGACAAAGAAGACGGCGGCTCTGAATGCGGCGCAGCATCTGCAAAAGCATCATTTCCAGAGTAATCTTGATCATCTGTCCGGAATCCTCTGGAGCGTCAGGCTTAAACTGCATTTTTGCAGGGTAAGGATCGCCCAGAGAATTGGAAAATGTTTTCCTGGATTCTGAAAGGATATTTGCCATAAGCTGACGTTCCCGCTCTGTGACATGAAAACGCTGACCGTTAAAAAATTTCATGCTGGGAGACCGGCACTCAAAAGAAATCATGACGAAGTTGGAAAAGGACTTGCCTCTGGACTTCGCGGAACGAAATTCGTTCGGCTTATAGAAAATAATCTCGCCTTTTTGCAGGATCAAAGGCTGATCGTTTGCAGTCACCTCGATTTCACCTTTATCGACACATAAAAATTCCCAGAAATTGTGTCGCTCTCTTTTTAAGAAAAAATTATTTTTATATTCGAAATAATGAATGGAATATAATCTGTCAATTTTAATCATTTCCGTTAAGACAATACTCTGATAAGACAATACGACTCCCCCCCTTCTTTTTCGTAATAAAATCATTGTACATCAAATTTAAGGAAAAAGCAATAAAGTTATAGTAACTCTAAGATAAAAAACAAATATAAAATAAAAAAAGCAAAACAGAGAGAAAGATGATAGAATAGTATATGAATTCTGAAAATAATACGGGAGAGAGTATAAGGAGGAAACAATGCAGACAATTTTTGGAAAAAGTGTATTTGAAGGGATCGCGATCGGAAAGATTTCAGTCTGTAAAAAAGAGGAGCAGCGGATAAAACGGATCGGAACGAAAGAACCTCAGGCAGAAATCGAACGGTTTCGCAGAGCGAAACAAGAAGCGCTCATGCAGCTTCAGGAACTTTATAAAAAAGCCGTAAAAGAAGCCGGAGAGGAGAGCGCGGCAATTTTAGAAACGCATCGGATGATGATGGAAGATGAGACGTATGTAAATTCTGTCGAGACGATGATTTTGTCGCAGAAGATCAATGCGGAATATGCCGTTGCGGCGACAGGCGATTACTTTGCCTCTATGTTTTCTTCCATGGAGGATGCCTATATGAAGGAACGCGCCGCGGATGTAAGAGACGTCTCAGAGACCATTCTGTGCGCTTTAAGCGGAAAAAAGAGAAGCGTCATGCAGCGGCAGACACAGGAGACTGTCATTCTTCTTGCGGATGATCTTGCGCCCAGCGAGACGGCGCAGCTCGACAAAGAAAAAGTGCTTTCCTTTGTGACGGTCCATGGCTCTGTCAATTCTCACACTGCAATCATGGCAAGGACTATGGGAATTCCGGCTCTGGTGGGGACGCCGGTTCCGCTTGACGAGAGCGTGGATGGAAAAATGGCTGTGGTAGACGGCAGGAAAGGCTGCATCTGCATTGAGCCGGATGAGGAGACGCTTGCCGCATATCGGCAAAAGAAAAAAGAAGAGATACAAAAAAAAGAGCTGCTTAAAACGCTCAAAGGCAAGGAGAACACGACGCGGGACGGCACAACGGTTATGGTTTATGCAAATATCGCAGATACAAAGGACCTCGCCGCGGTTCTGGAAAATGACGCGGGCGGAATCGGACTGTTTCGAAGCGAATTTCTTTATCTGGAAAAAGATACGTATCCCACAGAGGAAGAACAGGTAGAAGCATATCGGACGGCGGCGGAGACGATGGCGGGCAAGCGCGTGACGATCAGAACACTCGATATCGGAGCAGATAAACGGGCAGACTATTTTCAACTGGAAAAAGAAGAAAATCCGGCTATGGGATGCCGAGCGATCCGCATCTGTCTGACGAGACCGGAAATTTTTAAGACACAGCTGCGCGCTGTGTTGCGCGCCAGCGTCTACGGAAACATCGCCGTCATGTATCCGATGATTACCTCGGTGGAAGAGGTACGAAGCATAAAAGCGATCGTAGAGGAAGTAAAAGCAGAATTGAAAGAACAGGGCATCCCTTTCGGCGATCCGGAGCAGGGCATTATGATTGAAACGCCGGCAGCCGCTATCATCAGTGACCTGCTTGCAAGGGAGGCAGATTTTTTCAGCATCGGGACGAATGATCTGACACAGTATGCCCTGGCGATTGACCGCCAGAATTCCAAACTGGATTCTTTCTATAATCCGCACCATGAGGCGATTCTGCGCATGATCGCTATGACGGTGGAAAACGCCCACAAAGCAGGAATCCGGGCAGGCATATGCGGAGAACTGGCCGCGGATACCAGTCTGACGGAAACTTTTCTCAAAATGGGCG
Source organism: uncultured Eubacteriales bacterium (assembly GCA_963929865.1). Taxonomy (GTDB): domain Bacteria; phylum Bacillota; class Clostridia; order Lachnospirales; family Lachnospiraceae; genus JAGZHZ01. Next base: position 4,789 of record CAWVKK010000072.1, read on the forward strand.
TGGATGAACTGTCCGTATCCCCGGAGAGCATTCTGCCCCTTAGAAAAACGATTCGGGAGACGGATCTGTCAAATGTACCGTAAAAATTCTGCTTCAGCGATGAGCTTTTTTGAGAGAGCCGGTTGGGCGGATTCTGCCGAGACATGTCCGCCGCGATGCTGGAAGATAACAGCTTTTTGAAAAAAATACTAGACTATTTTGACAATTTATGAGAAAATAAAGGTAAGTATGGCGAACGAAGCAATGTGGAATACGAAAGGGAAGCAGCAGCGTGTTTCATGAAGTCTCGAAAGAGAATGCACCGGAGGGGATGCTGGATTGCAGAGCAGCTCCAAAGCGTGCAGGTGTCATAATTATGAAGCATTGTGACATTTTAAGAAAAGATTTGTCATGCCTATATAAATCAAAAGAAATCAATTTTGAAAGGAGTCTTAAAATGATTTATTCACATGAAGTAGAAACAATGTGTTGTGTAGCACAGGGCGTTAATCATGGCGCAGCTCCAATCCCAGAAGAAGCAAAATGGGTAAAAGCAAAAGAAATTAAGGACATTTCCGGACTGACACACGGCGTTGGCTGGTGTGCGCCTCAGCAGGGAACCTGCAAGCTGACACTCAACGTCAAAGAGGGAGTGATCCAGGAAGCGTTAGTAGAGACAATCGGATGTTCAGGTATGACACATTCTGCTGCAATGGCAGCTGAGATTTTACCGGGCAGAACAGTTCTGGAAGCTTTAAACACAGACTTGGTATGTGATGCGATCAACACTGCAATGAGAGAACTTTTCTTACAGATCGTTTACGGAAGAACACAGAGCGCGTTCTCAGAAGAAGGACTTCCGATCGGCGCAGGACTTGAAGACCTTGGAAAAGGACTGAGAAGCCAGGTTGGTACGATGTACGGAACACTGAAGAAAGGTCCGCGTTATCTGGAAATGGCAGAGGGCTATGTGACAGGTATCGCATTAGACGCAGACGATCAGATTATCGGTTACAAATTTGTAAACCTCGGTAAGATGACAGACTTTATCAAAAAAGGTGATGATCCTACAACTGCATGGGAAAAAGCACAGGGACAGTACGGACGTGTCGCAGACGCTGTGAAGATCATTGATCCAAGACAGGAATAATCGAAGGAGGTAAAAGAAATGGCTTTATTTGAATCATATGAAAGAAGAATTGACAAAATCAACCAGGTTTTAAATAGCTATGGTATTGCTTCCCTCGAAGAAGCAGAAAAAATCACAAAGGATGCAGGGCTGGAAGTGTACAACCAGATCAAAGCGATCCAGCCGATCTGCTTTGAGAACGCATGCTGGGCTTACATCACAGGAGCAGCAATCGCAATCAAAAAAGGATGCAGAAGAGCAGCAGACGCCGCAGCGGCAATCGGAGAGGGACTCCAGGCTTTCTGTATTCCGGGATCTGTCGCTGATCAGCGTAAGGTTGGATTAGGACACGGAAACCTCGGAAAGATGCTTCTGGAAGAGACGACAGACTGCTTCTGCTTCCTGGCAGGACATGAGTCCTTCGCAGCAGCAGAGG
>CAWVKK010000073.1:0-9904 GCA_963929865.1 uncultured Eubacteriales bacterium
TTTGCCCTCACCTTCGCCAAACTCAACTTTTACGTTGATATGTCCATCCGGTTTTTTGTGGGAAAGCAGTACTACCGTCTCGACATGTTCAGTCTGAGGGAACATATCAACCGGCACGATTTTTCTGACCTGGTATCCCTTTCTTGTCAGAATCCTCAGATCTCTGGCAAGCGTCTCCGGATTGCACGAGACATAGATAACTTTTTCGGGTCTCATAAGAGCCAGGCAGTCCAAAAATTCTCTGCTGCTCCCCTCTCTGGGCGGGTCCATAATCACAGCGTCCGCCTTTTCACCTGCCGCTGCCATACCGACAAGAAATTTCCCCGCGTCCTGACAGTAAAACCGGATATTCGCCGCCTGATTTCTCTTAGCGTTCAGCACCGCGTCTTTTACCGCGGCAGGATTTGACTCCACACCGATTACACGTTTGACGTGGTCGCCTGCGATCAGCCCGATCGTCCCGATGCCGCAGTACGCGTCGAGAATCGTCTCTGTGCCTGAAAATTTTGCAAGCTCAATCACCTTTCGGTACAGCGTCTCGGTCTGCACCGGATTGACCTGGTAAAACGATTTTGACGAAATCCGGAATACCTTTCCGCATAGGGTATCCTCGATGTATCCCTTTCCGTACAGGACATGTTCCCGTTCACCCAAAATCATGCTCGTCTGTCTGTCGTTGATATTGTGAATGACCGTTGTGATTTCCGGATGGCGTTCTCTCAGCGCCCTGACAAAATGATTTTTTGACGGAAAGACGGGCGAGCCTGTCACCAGAACCACCATCACCTCTTTGCTCGCAAACCCGGTTTTCACTAGAGCGTGGCGGAATAGACCGTATCCCGTGTCTTCGTCGTACGTCTTAATCTTAAACGAATGGAGCAGCTCTCTGATCGTGACGATAATCTGATCCGCTGCCTCTGACTGGATCATACATGCGTCCACCGGCACGATCTTATGCGTCCCTTCCTGGTAAAATCCGGAGACGATCTTCTTCTGTCTCGTATATCCAAAAACCGCATGGGCCTTATTCCGGTAATGCCACGGATCCTTCATCCCGATTATCGGCGACACCCTTCCAAATGGCTTTAAAAGCTCCTGCACTCTTTTCTGCTTCCACACCAGCTGCTGCTCATACGTCATCCTCTGGAGCTGGCATCCGCCGCATTTTTTCTGATAAGGAGAAATCTTTCTTTTCTCTTCCATCTTTTCTCTTACTCTTCTCTTACTTTTTCTTTCATTTCTATGTAAACCGTTCTATGTAAACCGCCCCGCCTCTCAAGAGCGGAGCTTTCTGTTTCCGCCTGCCGATAGCTTTGCGGCAGCTCTTCTCTTCCCCCGTACGTCTCTTCGCGGCAGCCCTACTGCAAAAATCTGCGGTATTTTCCCCAGACGGCATCCTGAAAATAGCAGTACGCTTTATCAAACAAAAATAAAATCACCTGTCCGCCCAGCGCCAGCGCCGCGATCATCTCTGCGCCGTAGATCCCACTGTAAAACAGTCTTGGCAGGAAAATCACCGCCGGGATATACATGGCGTTAAACAGCAGATATTTGATCGCCCAAAACAGCCGCGTCCAGTTTTTCTGAGGATTTTTTCGATACAGACCATGCCAGACTGCATCCGAAGCCCAGATATAGAACGCCATCATTCCATATGTGATACAGTATAATTTATCCGGCGCCAAAAGCAGCCCTAAGCATTCGCTGGCTGCAAAAAACGCAAACCCAAGCGTCAAACCGCATTCTCTCACTGCGATTCCTGTACAGAACGACGCCGCCGCAAGCAAAAATAAGGTGCTGAAATCAAGAGTTTTGCTCAGCACCAATAAAATCTCGCAAATTGCGAGAAGCAATCCCAAAAACGATATCTTTTTCGCGTTTATATGCATGGGCACAGATCTCCTCCCATACACTCGCACAGAGAATCCGCGCACCATAAATCACAGCAGAAGTTTCCCGTCGTCAGTCCCCCGCCGCCGTACTGTCTTCCTGCTCCCTGGTAGCGGTTCCCTCTCATTTTCAGCTGGTTTAAAAATCCTCTGTATTCCATGTTTCCCGGCTCCATGGCTGCTGCCCGCTCAGCATGGTTCATCGCGTCCAGGTTATTTCCGATCCCGGAGCTTGCGACTGCGTAATAGTAATGCCACTGCGCGGTCTGGGCGGAAATTCTCGACAGAAGGTTCAGCGCTTCCTGATAGTGACCGGAACTGATATAATTGCGTACCGCCCCCATCTCCACGCTCGCCGTATCTCCGCTGCTCGAGGAACTCTGATAAGATCTTCCGGAAAATCCATGCTCTCTTTCATCCATGATCTGTTTATATGCTTCCTGCACTTCTTTAAATTTTTCTTCCGCCAGATCGGACAGAGGATTATTGACATACGAATCCGGATGGTATTTCCTGCTCAATTCTCTGTATGCTCTTTTCACCTCGTCGTTCGACGCCTTCGGCGAAATGCCTAATACTTTATATGGATCACTTATCATCTCTATTTTCTTCCTTCTTCTCTATACTTTTCTTTTTTCGTATGGTCTGATACCGGTTCCAGACTCCCGCGTACAGAATATTCCGCAAAATCTCAATGTTCTCTACACATGGAAGCTTTTCAAAATGTTCCGTACACTCTGCCATCATCATAGTTAGCATTTCACAGCACTTTTCCTCAAACTGCTCTTCCCCGCTTACCCTCAGCAGCGGATTGTAATTGTGCTGCTTGCGGTCTTTTTCCAGATCCTCATAGGCGTCCATCAGATAGATAAATTTCCCCAGGTAAAAGCCTGTCTTTCTCAGCTCCTCTTCCCAGACGTCCCTGCGGTAGACCATCAGCTCCTCCATCAGTTTTCCAAAGCTCCCGGAAACCTTATCCAGATTTTGTTCTCCCTCTCTCTCCAGATCGGAAAGCTCTCTGAGACATCTCTCAATCTGTGCGCATTTTTTCGGATACCGGCTTTTGACTTTCTCATATCTTCTGTGAAAGCTTCGAATTCCGACCATCGCCTTTTTTTTGTGTTCATCCTTCCAGTCATCCACAAAATGGTGATACGACAGCGCGATATTCATGTCCGCCCCGTACTCCGTAATCTCGTTGATCAGGATCTCCTTTTTCTGGACAGGGTGAACCCCGCAGCGGCAGATTGCCTTTTTCGTGGGACATTCATACAGCGACGTCAGCAGCAGAATAAGAAAGGTCATATCGTACGTCAGGGTCATCTGCCCTGAGATGCCGTATTTCTTTTTCAGCATTCTGCAAAGCCCGCAGTAGTAGGCACGGTAAGTGGAAAAATCTTTGATTTTCATCTCCGGTTTGTAAATCGTAACATATCCAAACATAGACTTCGCCCCTGCTTCCATAAAATACTTTGTTTTAGTGTACACGATTCCCCGTGTTTTGTAAAGTATCCAATTCTGCATGAATTCGATTTTTGCGCTTTCCAAAGACAGACCGGTTCTGTGTTATACAATACGGATCTGGCACATTTCCATGGATTTGAGAGCGTTTTCGTGGCTTTTTGGCGTCACTCCGGCGCAGCAGGAGCTGTCTGCCGCAATCGGAATCTCCGGAAATGCCGCCTTTAAAATCATCGCGTTTGAGATGACGCAGATGTCCGTACACAGCCCGACCAGCTCGATCGACTCGATCTGACCTTCCTTTGCCAGTTCATGCGCCAGCTCCAGCGATCCAAACGTATTTTTTTCAAAAAATCTGGCTCCCTTTTCGCGCGCCGCTCTCTCGATGGAGGGTTCCATCTCCCACCCTTGCGTGCCTTTGATGCAGTGCAGAACCGGAAGGTTTTTTCCCTCCTGCGTCTCCAGATAATTGCTTAAGTGCGTGTCTTTTGTACAGCAGATTTCTCCGTCAAACGACTCTATTTTTTTCCTCACCTTCTCCACAATCTGCTGCGCTTCTTTTGTTCCGAGTGAGCCGTCGATAAAATCCCTCTGCATGTCAACTACAATCAAAATTTTTTTCATGGTCTTTCTTCCTCCTTATCCTGCTTATATCGCCTTTTTCTGCGGCTGCCGGTCTTCAAACTGACTGTTGTACAGCTTCGCGTAAAATCCCTGTTTCTTCATCAGGCTCTCATGATTTCCCTGTTCAATCACGCTTCCGTCTTTCATGACCAAAATGACGTCCGCTTCCCGTATCGTAGAGAGACGGTGCGCGACGATAAAGCTGGTTCTTCCCTTCATCATCTTCGCAAAAGCGTCTTGAATCTTAATCTCTGTTCTCGTGTCAATCGATGAGGTAGCCTCGTCCAGAATCAGCATCGGGGGCAGGCACAGCATTACTCTGGCAATGCACAGAATCTGTTTTTGTCCCTGCGAGAGCATACCGCCGTCTTCCGTGATGACCGTGTCGTACCCCTGCGGCAGTCTCTTGATAAAACTGTGGGCGTGGGCGAGCTTGGCTGCCTGTAAAATTTCCTCTTCTGTTGCATCCGGCTTTCCCATTTTTATGTTGTCGCGGATTGTTCCGGTTTTTAGCCACGTATCCTGCAGAACCATCCCGTAGCTTGTCCGCAGACTCTTTCTCGTCACGCCGCGGATATCCTCATTTTCTACAAAAATAGCGCCGTCCGTCACATCGTAGAAGCGCATCAGAAGGTTAATCATTGTCGTCTTTCCGCATCCGGTCGGTCCCACAATCGCGATTCTCTGCCCCGGCTTTACCTTCAGGTTAAAATTTTCAATCAGCTTCTGTCCCGGCACATAGGAAAATTTTACGCCGCGCAGTTCTACGTTTCCTTTTACATTTTTAAGCGCCCTGGCGTCTGCGGCTTCAGGAATCTGCGGTTCTTCTTCAATCAGCTCGAAAATTCTCGCCGCGCAGGCAAGCGCATTTTGAAATTCCGTCACAACGCCTGAAATCTCGTTAAACGGTTTTGTATACTGGTTTGCGTAGCTTAAAAAGCTTGAAAGCTGTCCTACGCTGATCCCTCCTGTGATAGCGGAAAGCGCTCCGGTAATTCCGACTCCCGTATACACAAGGCTGTTGATGAAACGTGTGGAGGGATTCGTCAAAGAAGAAAAGAAAATGGCTTTTAGGGAATATTTTCCCAGCTTTTCATTGATCTCGTCAAATTTCTCCATCGCATCCTTTTGATGGTTGAATGCCTGGACCACTTTCTGATTTCCAATCATCTCATCGATCAGGGCCGTCTGTTCTCCTCTTGTCTCCGACTGAAGCTTAAACATTTTGTACGTTCTCTTCGCAATGAAGCTCGCCACAAAAAAGGAAACCGGGGTGATTACCACAACTACAAGCGTAATTTTGACGTCAACGCTCAGCATAAACAAAAGCGTTCCCAAAATGGTGAGCACTCCCGTAAACAGCTGGGTAAATCCCATTAAAAGTCCGTCTGAAAACTGATCGACGTCAGCGATCACACGGCTTACAATCTCTCCGTACGAATGCTGGTCAATGTATTTCAGCGGCAGGATTTCAATCTTCTCAAATGCCTCCTGCCGGATATCCCGAATAACCTGATACGCAATCTTGTTGTTGCTGATATTCATAATCCACTGTGCCGCCGCCGTCAGACCAATGATAACCGCCATCTTTTTCAAGATTTCGAAAATCGCTGCAAAATCTACTTTTCCCGGCTCCAGAATATAGTCGATCGCATTTCCGGTCAGAATGGGAAGATACAGCGTAAGGGCGACCGATATGGCGGCCGTCAAAACCGAGAGCGTGACATAAATCCAATATTTTTTTATCCGCTGCAGAACTTTCCTTAAGGTCTCTTTTTGATTCACTTTTGCGCGCATCGTATCACATCCTCCTTTTTCTTTCCGCTGTTTTTCTATTGCGCACTCTGATGCTGAAACTGAGAATTATAGATCTCCTGATAGACGCGGCAGTTTTCCAAAAGCTCTTTGTGCGTCCCGATTCCCACCGCCTCTCCGTCATCGAGTACGACAATCTGATCTGCGTGCTGAATGGACGATGTTCTCTGCGAGACAATAAAAACGGTTGTGTCTCCTTCCATATCCCGGATTGCATGGCGCAGATTGGCATCTGTTGCAAAATCCAGCGCTGAGGCGCTGTCGTCTAAAATTAAGATCTCCGGCTTCTTCACAATCGCTCTCGCGATCGTCAGTCTCTGCTTCTGCCCGCCTGAGAGGTTTTTCCCGCCCTGCTCGATGACGGCGTCAAGCCCGTCTTTTTTGCCCTGCACAATGTCAAATGCCTGCGCCGTTTTCAGTGCGTCATTCATTTCTTCTTCCGTTGCGTCTTCTTTTCCCCACGCCAGATTTTCCCGAATTGTGCCGCGGAACAGAACAGCTTTTTGCATGACCATGCCGATCTTATCTCTCAGCTGCCAGACCGGATATTCCTTTACATCCTGTCCGTTTACCAAAACTTTTCCCTGCGTGGCGTCATAAAAGCGTGGAATCAGGTGGACAAATGATGTCTTTCCTGAGCCTGTTCCTCCGATGATTCCGATTGTCTGTCCTCTTTTTACTTTCAGATTGATATGGGAGAGTGAATTGCCCCCCGCATTTTGATAGCATAGACTGACGTCCTGAAATTCAACCGCCAGCTCCTCTTTCTTTTTGGTTTTTGCTTCTTTTGTCTCCTTGTATTGCCCCGCATATTCTTTCAGAGTCGATTTCACCTCTAAGACGCTCTCGATTCGGTTTGCGCACGCAAATGCCTTTGTCACGGTAATAATCAGGTTTGCCAGCTTAATCAGCTCAATCAGAATCTGCGACATATAATTGACGAGCGCGATCACTTCCCCTTGCGTGATGCTGCCGAGGTTGACCTCCACTCCTCCCTGCCAGATCAAAGCGACCACAGCGGCGTTGATGATGACATAAGTGATCGGATTCATCAGCCCTGAAATCTTTCCCACATACGTCTGAATCCTTGTCAGGCTTTGATTTTTTTCCTGAAATCGGGCTTTTTCTTCTTTCTCTTTTCCAAAAGCGCGGATGACGCGGACTCCTGTCAGGTTTTCTCTTGTCACGCCCAGCACGCCGTCCAGCGCCGCCTGCACCTTTTTATAGAGCGGGATCGTGATCAGCATAATTCCAAATACCACGATTGAAAGCAGCGGAATGGTGACCACAAAAACCATCGCGGCTTTTACATCAATGGTAAACGCCATAACCATCGCGCCGAATACGATGAACGGCGAGCGCAGAAAAAGACGCAGAACCAGATTGACTCCGGACTGCACCTGGTTGATATCGCTTGTCATTCTCGTAATCAGAGTGGAGGTGCCGATCGTGTCCATCTCCGTAAACGAAAGAGACTGAATATGGTGAAACAGAGCATGTCTCAATTTTGTCGAGAATCCGACGGCTGCCTTCGCCGCAAAGTACTGCGCTGTGATCGAGCACACCAGACCGATGACTCCCAGACCAATCATGACAAGACACATGGTGATAATGTACTTCTGGTCTCCGTGTGCAATGCCCCGGTCGATAATCGCCGCCATGACAAGGGGAACAAAAAGTTCAAAGGAAGCTTCCAGAAGTTTGAACAGCGGTCCCAGCACGCTTTCTTTTTTGTAGTCCTTTAGATAAACGAGTAATCCCTTCATTTTTTCTCCTTTTCTTTCTTGCTTTCTTTTGTTCTTTATATTATCATAGAAATTATTATATGAAAATTATTATAAAAATATAGTTTCTATATATTTTTCGTATAAATTCTGGAAAGGAATCCTGCTATGGACTTAAAACGACTTTATTATTTTGTCACTGTTGTAAATGAAGGAACGATCTCTCACGCCGCAAAGAAACTGCATATGTCGCAGCCTCCTTTGAGCACGCAGATGCATCTTTTGGAAAAAGAACTCTCCTGCGTGCTTTTTGAGCGCGGGTCGCGCCAGATCCGTCTTACAGAAGCCGGCAAGCTTCTCTATGAGCGTGCGCTGTCGTTGCTCGAGCTTTCTAACCGTACAAAAAAAGAATTGCTGGACTATCAAAACGGTACAAGCGGAACGCTGAGGCTTGGCATCGTCTCCTCTGTCAGCTGTACGCTTTTAAATCAGTGGATCAAAAACTTTCACCGCGAACACTCGGAAATCTGCTTTGAGCTGTTTGAGGCAAACACGTATCAGCTTTTGGAGCAGCTAAAGGCAAACATTATCGAGCTTGCCGTCGTGCGCACACCCTTTCACATGGCTCCGTTCGAATGTATTTTTCTCCAGGAGGAGCCTATGCTTGCTGTCGGCCACCGGATTTATTTTGACCAGCTTCCAGAGCGCGAGATCTCTCTGATACAGCTTTCGCAAAAGCCTTTGATTTTATATCGCCGCTGGGAAGCTATTATTCTGGAAACGTTCCGTCAGCACCATCTTCATCCCCATATTTTCTGCAAAAATGACGACGCGCGTACAACTGCGTATTGGGCGGATTCCGGACTTGGCGTGGGAATTGTTCCCGCCTCTGCCCTGAAGATGATCCAGCATTCCGATACGATATGCAAAGAAATTCATGATGCTGATCTTCACTCAAAAATTTCTGTCATCCGAAATAAAAACGGTTATCTCTCTCCGATTGCCAAAGAATTTTTAAATTTTGTCCAGCTCATATAGATCCTTTCCGGAAATGCTCCCTCTGAGAATCCGTTTTTCCCGGAAATAAAAAAACAGAGCAAAAACCGTGCTCTGTTTTTTTATTCTTCCTGTTGTTCTTTCTGATAAGACAGCGGATCCTTTTTACTGTCCTTTTCATGGATCGCTTCTGTTCCGGCTGCGAGAGCTGTCTCATAATACCATATTTTCTGATCGATCTCATCCATAAATTTTTTCAACTCATTCATCTGGTTCTGTACGCGCTTTTTTTGTGTTTTAAACATATTGAGGCGTTTTTCTAAGGTCGAATCTCCTTCCATACACCAATTAATAAATTTTTTGATATCCTTAATGGACATCCCAGTATTTTTCAGACAGCTGATCACAGCCAGCCACTCTAAATCGCTATCTTTAAATATCCGAAAGCCCGCGGGCGTCCTTTCTACAAATGGCAATAGTCCCTCCTTATCATAATACCTCAGAGTATACGCCGATAATCCTGCTTTCTTCGCTGCTTCTCCAATAGAATATCCCATACTATTTTCCTTCCAATCCCTTTTATCCAAGATTCGTAGAGCAGACATTCCGCCCTCTGCTCTGATACTTGCTTATGAGCGCAAATATCCTCACACCTGAGATTTTTGCTTCTTAAGGTGTGATTCTCGTTCTTTCCTGATTTTTTTGCATTCTTCTGATACACGTTCTTCTTTTCCAGATGTCTTTTTCCACGCTGTCTATACGATCCTGTATCTCTAACTTTCAAAATGCTTATCTGTGTTCCATAAAAACAGCGACCCTATTTGATTCTTTTATTTTCCAAACTTCATCAGCCATGTTAACGTTTTCCACATGAATTCTATTTGATTGTCTATATTTTATCACATAGAGTAAACTCTAAGTCAATATAACATTGTCACTTTTTGACATATTCTTCGCCGACTTATAAGCAAAATATACATGTTTTTGCGGGATATCCTATTTTGTCTGTTTGTGTCTCTTCTTGTGCGCGCTCTCATCCGGCTGCCCCGGATTTTTCTAAAAAGGCTTAAAAAGTTCTTCCACCGGTATCTCCAGAATATCGGCGATGCAAAACAGAAGCTCGATGGAAATCCCTTTGTTCATTCCCGCCGCTTCGATATTGCTCATATGTGTCCGGCTGATTCCTGCCTTTTTCGCCAGATCCATCTGCGTCATTCCTCTTTTTCTCCTGTACCTTGCGATCTGCATTCCCAGATCCCGAAATTTTTCTGCATATTCTTCCCTCATTGTTCTCTTCCTCGTATTATAAACTAAAACTTCCCACACCAATACGGTGTGTTGAACCTTGAAAATTCAATATTTCAGCCAATAAAAAAGGCATAAACCTGTTCCGTT
>CAWVKK010000074.1:0-5384 GCA_963929865.1 uncultured Eubacteriales bacterium
ATGCTGTTTTAGAACTGATAAAAGAAGAAGAGATCGAAGAAGTATTCCGGTATCTGGAGATCTATCGGAACAGCCTGAGTGATGAAGCTGAGATTGAAGATGTAGAAGACCTGATTCGTTATTATGAAAACAACCGTGAAGGGCTTGTGCCTTACCAATCCCAGGATCTGGAGCTGCCGGATCCGCCGGAGGGGCTGGAATACCGGAACATGGGGACAATGGAAAATCATGTGTGGAGTGTGATCGCGAAACGGATGAAACACGGGCACAGAAGCTGGAGCCGGCAGGGCGGGAACCATCTTGCGAAGATACTGGCCAAAAAATGCAGCGGAAAGCTGCATGAAGTGACAGAACGTCTGAGAAAACCGGTATTTGAAGAAGAAAAAGTAGAAGAGTTATACGGCGAGATCCTGATGTCAGCGAAGGCACCAAAGAAAGATGGAAAGGGCTATCAATATCCAGCAGTAGGACATGTGGTTGGATTGGATGGAAAGATACAGGGAGAGAGAAAGCGACTGCTGTATATGGCTGGGTATTAGAAACCAGAAAAAGGACTGTTTGAACAAAAAAGATAAATCGAAAAAAAGTTGCCAACGATTACTTGACAGTAACCCGGACAGAAAAGGCCCGGCGGCGAAAATTGACTTTTGCGGACTGAATTGCTATAATACACATACCCCTGATGGTATGGAGGATGGAAGATGAAACAATGTATGGATGCCCCGAACCTGCATCGCAGGCTGGCAAAAATTATCGGCCAGATCCAGGCGATCGACCGGATGATCGATGAGGATCTCCCCTGCGAGGATGTGCTGTCGCAGATCCATGCGGCAAAATCAGCGCTCAATAAAGCCGGACAGGTCGTGCTGGAAGGCCATATCAGACATTGCGTCCGCGACGGTATCGAACATGGAGACGCGGATGCCACCATTGAAAAATTCACCAAAGCAGTAGAACGCTTTGCCAATATGCAGTAAAATCCGTTTTTATGGAAGGCAGTCTTTGTGGCTGCCTTTTTTCTTTGCAGGCTTGACATAAGATACCCATATGGGTATAATGCAGGTATACCCCTATAGGTATAGAAAAGAGGTATCCTAATGAAAAAGATAATCGAAAAAGCAGAAGCTTTTACGGAATTCGGCGGAATCAAAAAGGATATGATATTCCTTGCTCTTGGCGGTCTCTCTCTGATCATCAGCCTTTTTGATCTGATCGCCCTGCCTTTTGATGCGGCGTGGATCGCTATTATCCTTTGCGGCGTGCCGATCATTATGGAGGCTGTGATCGGGCTGGTTACCGCCTTTGACATCAAGGCCGATGTGCTGGTGTCCTTGGCGCTTCTCGCCTCTGTCTGCATTGGCGAGAATTTTGCCGCAGGCGAAGTAGCTTTCATCATGCAGCTTGGCGCCCTGCTGGAAGATCTGACGGTCGCAAAAGCAAGGGCGGGCATCGAGAAACTCGTACATCTGACGCCGCAGACAGCCAGAGTGCTCGTGGACGGTACAGAAAAAATCATCCCTGCCGAGGCGGTAAAAGTGGGAGATGTGATCCGTGTTTTGCCCGGAGAGAGCGTTGCCGTTGACGGCGTCATTCTTTCCGGACAGACCTCTGTAAACGAGGCGGTCATGACGGGGGAATCCCTCCCGGTGGATAAAACAGCGGGCGATGAGGTGTCTTCCGGTACCGTGAATCAGTTTGGCGCTTTTGAAATGAGAGCCGCCAAGGTTGGCGAAGACAGTTCAATTCAGCGGATGATAAAGCTGGTGCAGTCGGCCGATGCGGGAAAGGCTAAAATCGTCGGGCTTGCGGACAGATGGGCTACCTGGATCGTCGTCATTGCCCTTTCTGCCGCAGGGCTTACATGGGCATTCACAGGTGAAATCATCCGGGCAGTTACCATTCTTGTTGTGTTCTGTCCCTGCGCACTGGTGCTGGCAACACCTACTGCGATCATGGCGGCTATCGGCAATGCCACGAAACACGGCTTCCTGGTCCGGGAAGGCGACGCCCTGGAACGGCTTTGCGCAGTTGCAAAGATTACATTTGATAAAACGGGGACCCTTACCTATGGTACGCCCAAAGTGACCGCTGTGAAGTCCTTGTCGGATTATACGGAAGACGAGATATATTCCTTTGCCGCTGCAGCCGAACAGCTGAGCGAGCATCCTCTGGGCAAAGCGATTGTTCGCTGTTACGGCAAAAAGCCTGCTGCGTGTGAAAACTTCAAAATGAGTCTTGGCGAAGGCGTCTCCGCCGCCGTCGGCGGAAAAACGGTGAAAGCGGGCAACTTGAAACTTCTGAAGGGATTGGTTCTCCCCAAAGAGATTGCAGCCGAAACAGGCGTATATCTAAATGAGGGAAGCGCCGTGATTTATATCGCAGTTGATGATATTCTTGCAGGATATCTTGTCCTTTCCGATACCGTAAGAGAGGAAAGCGCAGATATGATCGCCGCGCTGGGCGGCATTGGCGTTCAGCCTGTTTTACTGACCGGAGACAATCAAAATGCCGCTGACGCCATCGCCGCTCAGCTTGGCATCCGTGAAGTGTACGCCAACTGTCTGCCTGAAGATAAACTGAACCATATCGGCGCCTATCAGGAAAACGGAAATGCGGTCTGCATGATCGGCGATGGGATCAACGATGCGCCCGCACTGAAAAAAGCAAATGTTGGCATTGCGATGGGCGGCGTTGGCAGTGATATTGCGGTGGATGCCGCAGATATTGCTCTTGTGGACGACGAGATCTGTGAACTCCCGCATCTGCTGTCGCTTTCCAAAAGGATGATGACAACCATTAAGGTGAATCTGACATTTTCAATGGGTCTTAATTTTCTCGCCATCGCCCTCGCCATTACAGGACTGCTTGGACCTGTGATCGGAGCCTTAGTCCATAACGCAGGCTCGGTTCTGGTTATCATCAACTCGGCTCTGCTGTTGAATTGGAAAAAGAAATAGCATCATTTTTAAACACCCTGCAAAGTTTTCAAACCTTACAGGGTGTTTGCTGTGCTTTTTCAGCATTTCCTCTTTAAATTTTCAGCAGCCGCAGCGCATGAAATGCAGGAAAAGGCTGCCAATCAGAAAAAAGAAGATACAGGCTCTTTAGGTGGGGGGAGAGGATGTCACGCTTCCAGATCTTTGCACATCCAGGTATGAGGACAGCCTTCCTCCAAAAACTCTTTCCCGACACTGAAAAAACCAAGTTTCTCATAAAATCCTTTTGCGCGCACCTGAGCAGCCAGATACAGTTTTTTCGCCCCGGCGATCTTTATCTGTCTTTCAGCTTCGCGCAGCAAAACCGTTCCATAGTGTCTTTTGCGAAATTCCTGCAGTACGGCAACCCTGCCTACGATGTAAGACTCGCGTTCAGGACTCTCGAAATAACGGCAAACTGCAGCCGGCTGATGATTTCCGGTGTAAAGAACAATATGCCTGGCGGACATATCCTGATGATCAAATTCTTCTGAGAACCCTTGTTCTTCTATAAACACTGACGTGCGAATGGATATTGCGTCCTCAGGCAAGAAATCATACGTCTTAAAATATTCCATATAAAATTCTCCTGTCAATATTGAATTTAACGGCACATTCGGCAAATTTCAGTGAAAATGCAGGCGCTCCCGATAACGGTTTATGATATCCTCAAGCGTGATGTTCTGCATTTTTTCCTCAGCGCTTTCCTGTACCTGGTCAAAATAATCCTGAAGAGCCAGCTGGATCTGAACGCCTACGCCGCATTCCGGATTTGTATGGGTGTCAAGGTGGAGCAGAGGCTTTTCGCCTTCCACCGCTTTATAGATATTCAGCAGAGTGATGGCGCAGGGTTCCCTCGTCAGGGAAGGGGTTGGATGACCTTTTATGCTGGATAAAAGCCCGGCTCTGCGCAGCGCGGACATGAGCTGGCGTACACAGCCGGGATTGGTGCGGATGCTTTCCGCAATGGTATCGCTGGAGAGAGAGCCTTTTGGATTGAGTACAATAAAGATCAGAATATGGACGGCATCACTGACTTTTGTAGAATATTTCATAACAATTCCTCCTTTAGTGTTAACTTAACTATAACATCATATGGACACAGATGCAAGCTGCGGTGAAACAAAGGATTTTAAGGAAGATGACACAGAAACAAAAATATGGTATAATTTTGACATTAATCAGAGATAGGAGAAAAATATGGAACTACAGGATGTATTAGAAAAAAGAAGAAGTGTCAGACAGTACAAAAACCAAAAAGTGGAACAAGAAAAAATAAGAGATATGATCGAGGCGGCGGTCCTGGCGCCTTCCTGGAAAAATTCGCAGGTGACACGCTACTATGTTGTGAGCGGAGAAGAGACGCTGAAAAAAACAAAGGATGCGCTGCCGGAATTTAACCAGAAAAATGTGTGCGGCGCTCCTGTGCTGATCGTATCCACCATTGTCTTAAACCGTTCCGGGTTTGACAAGGACGGCACGCCGGTCAACGAGCTGAAAAACGGATGGGGATGCTATGACTGCGGACTGCAGCATATGAATCTGCTCTTAAAGGCGACAGAACTCGGACTTTCCACCCTTGTGATGGGAATCCGGGATGCGCAAAGGATAAAAGAAATTTTAGATATCCCGCAGACAGAGGCAGTCGTCAGTGTGATCGGCGTGGGATACAGCGATGCAGACCCTCAGATGCCAAAAAGAAAGACAGCGGAAGAAATCGCAAAATTTTATCAAAAATAGACGGGAAAAAGGATTTGCGCTCTGTTCCTTGACTTTTTTCATGCGATATGTTACTTTAGTGACAGACAAAAAGAAGGGAAGTGGTTGATACATGGATGACAGTTCTGGCAGGGAACGTCACACTGACAATATAGTTGCTCCATGTAGCGTTATGGATAGATAGAGACATAGTCTGTGTGCAGTGTTCATGCAGACTATGCTTTTTTGAATCATGACAGCTATATGAAAAAGAATGGAGAAAAAAGATGATTGGAGCAATTATACTACAGATTGTATTAATTTTTTGCAACGCAGTTTTTGCCAGCGCAGAGATTGCAGTCATTTCTATGAATGATACGAAACTGAAACATTTGACGCAGGAAGGAAATACAAGGGCAAAGAAGCTGGCTTTGCTGACGGAACAGCCGGCAAAATTCCTTGCGACGATCCAGGTGGCAATCACTCTGGCTGGTCTGCTCGGCGGAGCGTTTGCGGCGGACAACTTTGCGGAGCCCCTGGTCGACTTTTTGACCGCGCAGGGAGTGCCGATTCCAAGAAGCGTCCTGCACTCGGCGGCTGTGGTCTTGATTACGCTGATTTTGACATACTTTAGTCTGGTGTTCGGTGAACTGGTGCCAAAGAGAATTGCAATGAAAAAAGCAGAGTCGATGGCGCTTGGAATGTCGGGAA
>CAWVKK010000075.1:0-3113 GCA_963929865.1 uncultured Eubacteriales bacterium
CTTGGAAGCGCCCCGATCGCTGCCGCAGCTGCGCAGACAAAAGAGCCTGCCCGCCAGGGTCTGGTGTCCATGACAGGAACCTTTATCGACACGATCATTATCTGTACGATGACAGGGCTGAGCATTGTCATCACCGGAACGTGGAATATCGGTCTGGAGGGCGTTGCCGTCACGACAGAGGCGTTTCAGACAGGTCTTCCTTTCCCGGCAGCCGTCTCTTCCGGCATTTTGATGGTGTGCCTTGTATTTTTTGCGTTTACCACGATTATCGGATGGGATTATTACAGCGAGCGCTGTCTGGAATATCTGGTGAATGGAAATCAGAAAATTGTCCGCGGCTACCGCTGGCTCTATATTTTCGCCGTGTTCATCGGACCGTTTATGACGGTTTCCGCTGTCTGGACCATCGCCGATATCTTCAACGGACTGATGGCGCTGCCGAATCTGATCGCGATCATCGCGCTCAACGGCGTTGTGGTTGCCGAGACAAGACTGTTTTTGAATAAGCTCAGAAAAAAATAATGGGTATTTTCGTTTTGGCAGACAAGAAAACAGATTGTCTGCCAAAACTTTCTTTTCCGGAAGCTGTCTGCCTTCCGCATTTTCTCAGATCAGCTGCGAGAACGGCGCGATCTTGCATCCCGGTTCCCGTATCGCTGCGGCTGCCTCACTCCCGGTTTCTAATTTCCTGTTTTCTTCTCAGCAGATCGTCCGAGAGAAGCTGCGCTTCCACGTTGTCAAAGCCAAGCCGTTCTATCGTCTCCGCAAAGCGCTCTCCGTCTTTTCCCTGATCCTTAAACAGCAGGATTGCCTTTTCGATCACATTTAAGGCTTCTTCCTTATCCGTAAAAATCTTTCTCAGAGCGCGTCCCTGCGCCACGTTCTTTCCCCATCTTCCTCCGATATAGATCTTGTATCCGTTCTGTCCGTCCTTGATAGCGTCAAAATGGCAGTTGCCCACGCAGCGCCCGCAGTGGCTGCAGATCTCACCGTCGATCTTCAGGATGCCGTCGGTCACCTTGGCGGCTCCCATTGGACAGACAGCCTGTACCGAACATTTTTTGCACCCCTTGCAGATCTGCGCGTTAAAGTTCGGGATTCTCTGTCCGATGATTCCGACGTCGTTTAAGTCCGGTTTGACGCAGTTGTTCGGACATCCGCCCACCGCGATCTTAAATTTGTGCGGCAGCTGAATCTGGCGGTATCCCTCATAGAATCTGCGGTGGATTTCTTCTGAGAGGGCGAAGGTGTCAATCAGTCCGTACTGGCACGTCGTTCCCTTGCAGGAGACAACCGGGCGCACCTTTTTTCCTGTTCCTCCCGTCACAAGCCCCTCTTTTGCGATGTAGGCGCAGAATTCCTCAATCTTGTCATACGGAACGCCCTGCACCTCCACGGTCAGACGGGTGGTAAAGGTGATCGTCCCGTTTCCGAATTTCTCTGCCGCCTCCGCGATGCATCTTTGCTGGCTCGCCGTGATTTTTCCGTTGACGGTGATGATGCGCGCTGAGAAGTTGTCCGTCCCTTTGTTGCTCAAAAATCCCATTCCTTTTACTCTTTTTTCTTCTTCCTTGCTGATTGTCAATGTCGCCATGATACCCTCCTGATTTCTCTTATTTTTTACTTGTTCCTGATGCCTGTTTTTTATTATACCATTTTTTTCATCGCCCGGACAATACTAATTTCCTATCGCTCTCATAGGCAGGCTTTATACATGGAAAGAGGACTGCCGTCTTTTTGCAGTCCTCTTTTTTCTCTGTCAGCGGTAATGGATTCCGCTCCAGTACACATGTTCTTTTACGATCGTCTCCGGCAAAAGCTCCACGCCTTCAAGCGCCCACCTCTTAAACTCCGCAAATCCGACCCGGTCGATGATATAGCCGACGTGCTCTTTCCCTCCCGGGGCGCTGCGGTCAATATACTGCTCCACAAACCGGTATGTGTTCAAAATCACCTTGATGATCGTCTCTTCGTCCGCCCAGATCAAAAAGTCTTCTCCCAGGCGCGGATTTCTCTTTCCGGTTCGCCCCATGATCGTAAGGCGGTAATACTTTTTCCGGCTTCTCGTCCATGCGCGCGTCGGACATTTCGTCACGCAGACGCCGCAGCCGACGCATTTTTCCTCGTTTCGCACAATCTTGTCGTTTTCCATCCGAAGCGCGTCCACAGACAGCTTGTCGCAGCCCTTGACGCAGGCACCGCAGCTGACGCAGCGGTTCGGGTCATACTGCGGCATCGTCATACCGATAATTCCAAAGTCGTGCATTCTGGCTTTTGCACAGTCGTTGGCGCACCCTGTCAGGGCAATCTTAAAGTGAAGATCGTTCGGGAAAATCGCTTTCTCGATTCTCTTTGCAAACGCTGCCGTGTCATAATTGCCGAACGGACAGACACGGTTTCCGATGCAGGCGCTGACATTGCGCGTCCCGGACGCAGGATATCCGCTCCCCGGCACCGTCTGATTGATGCCGAGATTCTCAATAACCGGCTGAAGCTCTTCGTTGACCTTTTCGATGTCGCAAAGAGAAATCCCCTCGATCTCAAATCCCTGTCTCGTCGTCAGGTGAATGCTTCCGTTTCCATATTTTTTTGCAATCTCCGCAACTTTTTCCAGCACTTGCGCATTGCACTTTCCGCCCGGAACACGCACGCGGGACGCCGTCTCTCCCCGGTGCTTCGAGATACGGAAAGCGTTCTTTTTTATCTTTTTTGTGTTGATATCCATACCCATATGCCCCTCCTAGTCGAACAGTTTTTTTCCTTCCTGATAGCTGAACACAGGTCCGTCAAGGCAGATATACGTATCTCCCATACGGCAGTGACCGCATTTTCCAAGACCGCAGCACATTTTTCTCTCCTGAGAGATCCAGATCTGCCTGTCTTCTATGCCGAGCTTTTTGACCTCCGCTGCCGCGAACTTCATCATGACCGGAGGTCCTACGATGATCGCCGCCGCGTTTTCTTTCTGCTCAAACGACACATCTGGAATATATTTCGTCACAAGTCCCTCCGGGTATCTTCCCTCGCCGCCGCGGTCCACCGTCACCGTCAGATCCATCTGATCCTGCCATTTTTTTATCTCTTCCCGGAACAGGATATCCCCGGGCGACTTA
>CAWVKK010000076.1:0-12840 GCA_963929865.1 uncultured Eubacteriales bacterium
TCGGGAATGTTATATTTTGTATCAAGAATCTGCGCGCCTCTTGTATGGCTGCTGACAAATTCCACAAATTTTGTGCTGAAATTGCTGGGCATCAATCCGAATGAGGAAGAGGAAGTCGTGACAGAAGAGGAAATCAAAATGATGCTGGCAGAAGGAAACGAACAGGGAACCATACAAGTAGAAGAAAGCAAAATGATTCAGAACATTTTTGAGCTTGACGATACGTTTGTAGACCAGGTCAGCACGCGCAGGAGAGATGTTGTCTTTTTATACTTAAAAGATGACGCGACAGTATGGGAAGAGACGATCAAGGAAAGTCGTTTTACTTACTATCCGATCTGCGGGGAAAACCAGGATGACATTGTAGGGGTGCTGGATACAAAAGACTATTTCCGTTCAGAAGAGAAATCTATGGAATATGTGATGGAACATGCGGTAGACAAACCGTTCTTTGTGCCGGAGGGAATGCGCGCAAATGTGCTGCTGGGCAAAATGAAACAGACAAGAAAGTATTTTGCGGTAGTGCTGGACGAGTACGGCGGCATGTCCGGAATTGTGACATTGCACGATTTAATAGAGGCGCTGGTGGGAGATCTGGAAGAAGAGGAAGTTCCTCCTAAACCGGAAGACATTGAAAAAATAAATGAGAATATATGGAAAATTCAGGGGTGCGCAGATTTGAGCGATGTGGCGGAAGCGCTCCAGATAGAACTTCCGACGGAGACATATGACACCTTCAGCGGTCTGATCTGCGGAGCGATCGGGAGAGTACCGGCAGAAGGAGAAAATTTTACGTGTGAAATTTACGGCATGAAGATAGATGTCAGAGATGTAAAGAATCACATGGTAAGATATGCCATAGTAGAAAAGATGGAAAACCAGGAACACGAGACAGAAAGCACCGCTGAATAAAAAAAGAGAAAAAAGGGGCGCTTATCTCGGAGGGTAAAACTCCGCCGAGATAAGCGCCCTGCGCCTTGAAAGACACAGGCAGTTTGCCGGCAGTCCAAAGAGGAAAAAAGAAAGGATTTCCCATAAAGCAAAAAAATTTAGGAAAGAAGAGGTAAGCCGTTATGACAAAGGAAGAACTGGCGTTAGAGGTGATCGACCGATTAAAGAGAGAATATCCGGATGCAGGATGTACGCTTGACTATAATGAAGCGTGGAAACTGCTTGTGAGCGTCCGCCTTGCAGCGCAGTGTACCGACGCGAGAGTCAATATTGTGGTTCAGGATTTATATCAAAAATACCCGGACGTCGACGCGCTCGCACAGGCGAATCCGGAAGAAATTGAAGAAATCATAAGACCATGCGGTTTAGGGAAAAGCAAAGCAAGAGATATCAATGCGTGCATGAAAATTCTGCGGGATCAATATCACGGTCAGGTTCCGGATGATTTTGACGCGCTCTTAAAACTGCCGGGAGTGGGGAGAAAGAGCGCAAATCTGGTGATGGGAGACGTATTTGGAAAACCTGCAATCGTGACGGACACACACTGCATCCGGCTTGTCAACCGGATTGGACTTGTCGACCAGATCAAAGAGCCGAAAAAAGTAGAGATGGCGCTGTGGAAGATTATCCCGGGAGAAGAAGGAAACGATTTTTGCCACCGCCTTGTGATTCACGGAAGAGAAGTCTGCACGGCGAGGACAAAACCGCACTGCGATCGTTGCTGTCTGGAAAATATCTGCGAAAAAAACGGGATCTAAACAAGAAAGAAGCTTGTTCGCCATAAGACGCTAAAAAAATCTCCGCCGACAAAGAGTTTTGCCGGCGGAGATTTTTTGCCAAATCATATCAGATCTGCCCAGACTTTTGCCTTTTTCGGTAAACGCCATAAAAACTGCAGGCAATGGCAGCCGTGATCAGCTCTGTCGCGGGAAATGCCAGCCATACGCCGAAAAGCCCAGCGGCGGCAGAGAGCACAAACGCCATAGGAAGGATCAGGACAAAGCCGCGCAAAATCGAGATGATATGGGCCGGCATCGCATACTCCGACGAGGTAAAATATACGGAAAGAATGATATTAAAGCCGACAAAGGGGCAGGCGGTAAAGTAAAGCCGCAGACCTTGCACCGCAATCTCCTGAAGAAGATCGTTTCTCTCGCTGTTAAAAACCGCTGCAATCTGCGAAGACCCGAAAAAGACAGCGCCATAGATCAGGGCGGAGAAGACCAGCATTGTGATCAGAGCATACCGCAGAATGGACTGAATGTTTCGAACGTTCCCTTTTCCGTAATTTTTGCTGATAAGAGGCTGAATACCCTGGGCAATGCCCGTATAGATGGCAACTACCACAAGAGACAGGTTAGCGATGACGCCATATGCGGCAACACCGGTATTTCCTTGAAGATTCAGAATAATAGTGTTGAACGCGATTATGACGATACCGGAGGAAAACTCTGTGATCAGAGAGGGCATTCCACCTGAGACAATGTCCGCCGCAAGCCTTGGCTTTAGTCTGCATGGCGTAAAGTGAAACTTGTTTTTCTTTTTTAAGAAATAGCAGGACAAGATCGAAATACTGATGATCGGAGCCAGCCCTGTCGCCAGTACAGCTCCAAAAATTCCCATCCTGCACGGAAAAATAAAAATCCAGTCTAAGACAATATTTGAAAGGCTTCCGCCGAGCATAGCCGCCATAGAAAGCTGCGGGGCGCCGTCGTTGCGTACAAAGCAAAGCAGGACGTTGTTGAGCAAAAAAGCGGGGGAAAACAGCAAAATAACCTGCAGATACGTCTTCGACATATCAAAAACGTTTTCATCCGCGCCCAAAAGCGAAGTAATGGCGCCGGAAAGAAAAAGCCCAAGCAGTACAAAAAAGACGGCAAATCCCGCTGCAAGATAAATCGTGTGGGTGAACGTATGGCTGGCGCCTGCCGATTCCCCCTGACTTTTTTGAATCGAATATTTGATTCCGCCGCCCATCCCAATCATCAGCCCGCTTCCGTGGATGAAATTGTAGACAGGAATCGCGAGATTAAGAGCCGCCAGACCGTTGGAGCCGAGTCCTAATGACACAAAAAAGGTATCTGCCAATATATAACAGGAAAGACCGATCATTCCCAAAACGTTTAAAGATGAATATTTGGCAAAATCCCGAAAACAATTTGATCTGTTCATAAACGAAACCTCTTTTTCTGTATTTTTTTTCAATTTTTCTTCAGTTTCAGCTCATACAAGCAAAATCCCACTTCCTCTCTGCGCCGTTTTTCCCGTATTGTCAGCAGCCGGAAAAAAGACGCAGCACAAGAAAAAGCATCGACTTTGTATCTTCTAAGGCCTAACGATACAAAATCAATGCTTTTTCGCTTACCCGGCGGCAAGACAAACGATCAACTGATGGTTATTATAGCGGAAACAGACAGATGTGTCAATCTATTTCAGACGCGGCTTGCCTGCTTCTTTCACTCTGCGGCTTTTGGAGACAGATTCAGATCCGCAGACCGCCGGACTTTGGACTGCGGCGCAGGGGATAGAAAGAATGGAACGTTTCATGTATAATAAAAACAAAGAAAAGGATGGAGGTCGTAGGGATATGGTAGAAATTTCAAACCGGCATTTTAATTTACAGCAAATCTGTGATTCGGGACAGTGCTTCCGAATGAAGCGGATAAAAGAAAACACGTATCGGCTGATAGCGGGGGAAAGGACGCTTAAAATGGAAGAGAGGGAAGATCGTCTTTTATTTTTCTGCAAAGAAAGAGAATGGGAGGAAATCTGGAAAGACTATTTTGATATGGACGCCGATTATGAAACGATTATCAGATCGATCGACCGCCGGGACGACTATCTTAGGAAAGCGGCAGAATATGGAAGCGGCATTCGGATTTTGCACCAGGATCTGTGGGAGATGATGATTTCTTTTATCATCTCCCAGCAAAACAATATAAAAAGAATTCAAACGTGCATCGAGACTATATGCGGAAAATTCGGAGAAAAGAAGACAGACGAAGACGGAGAAGAATATTTTGCATTTCCAACGCCAGAGGCGCTGGCAGGAGCCACAGAGGAGGAACTGCGCCGGTGCAATTTAGGATACCGAAGCCGCTACATCAAAAAGACGGCAGAGCAGGTGCAGACGTATGAAAAATGGAAAGAGCTGAAAACACTTCCATATCCGCAGGCCAAGGCAGAGCTGATGAAGTTCTGCGGAATTGGACAGAAGGTCTCCGACTGCATCTGCCTGTTTGCGCTGCAAAAAAAAGAGGCGTTTCCGATTGACACTCATATCCGCCAGGTTCTGCAGCGGCGCTATCCGGACGGATTCCCGTTTGAAAAATATAAAAAAAATGCAGGCGTCATACAACAATATATTTTTTATTACGATCTTACAAAAAAAGAGAAGAACGCCATTGGACAAAAACGATAAAGTATCGTATAATGAAAAAAACGGCGCGCATGGAAAAACGCGCAGCGTTTGCAAGGGAAACAAAAGGGTGTAGATTTGTATCGAGAGACAGGAGGAATCATGGATGTGGTTTGCAAAAAAGAAAAAAAGTCATCCGGAACAGAAAAAAAGAAGCCTCGTTGCTGTTTTAGGACAGGACAAAGAACAGTGCGATATGCTGGAGAAGAACGTGCGGGAGGGATTTCTGAAATTTTATATGGAGGTTCCGATTGACCGGGTTTCCGATCCGGCTGAGATTCAGGAGTATGGCGTGACGAAAGAACCGGCTTTGCTGTATGTTGGAAGAATCATTTCAGAGGGAAAAATTCTGGAGAGAAATGAGATTATGAGTTTAATCGCAAACCGTTAGGATACCAGGCAGCGCACGGGACTGCCGCATTAAGCAATGGATATGTTCCCCTCCGGGCAGACAAGCGAATCATAAAACTTGCCGCTTAGGAGGGGGACAGTTCATTCCTCATGCGGCGGTCCCGTATTTTTTTGCTCTGCCTGTACAGATAAAATTTTTAAAAATTCCAAAGAGAGAAATTTAGAAAAAATTCAGAAAGTGATCACACAGAGATGACGAAAATACGGTATCGTAGGATATGTACACGAAAACGGAACGAAAAAGACAGCGCACGGAGAAAGGGGAATGAAATTGACAGAGGAACAATATTATGAGATGATCGTGCCGTATCACGATGCAAAAAAAATGCTCCTGGCAAGATTGGAGGCGCTGAATCATACTTTATATCAGAACTCGGCATGGCAGCCGATTCACCACATTGAGAGCAGAATAAAAAGAAAGCAGAGCATGGAAGAAAAGATGAGACGGAAACAGTTAGACGATAGCGTGATAAGCGTCAAAGAAAATTTAAGAGACATTGCCGGAATCCGCGTAATCTGCTATTCAAAGAAAGATGTGAACTTTTTGTCAGACGCGCTGAAAAAACAAAAAGATCTGATTGTGATTGAAGAGAGGGACTATATTTTGCGCCCAAAACAGAACGGATACAGAAGCTACCACCTGATTTTAGGAGTTCCCGTCTATTATGTCAATCAAAAAGAATGGTCTGAGAGGAGGGAGGAAAAAAGACAGATCACAAAAGTGGGAGAAAAACAGGTTTTTGTCACAAGTATGGATTACTATCCCGTGGAGGTTCAAATACGCACGCTTGGCATGGATTTCTGGGCAAGCATGGAACACCGGGTCTGCTATAAACAGGAGAGAGAGGATGAAAAAGAGATGAGAAAAAAGCTTCTCTCTTATGCAAGAGCAGTGGAAGCAATGGAAGCAGAGCTGGAAAAACTGTTGTAGATACCGGAAAAAATGTATGGTACAATAGCCTGGAACACGCAGAAAAAGAAAGAGGGTGAAAATATGCATCATTATTCAGAAAAAAGTGGAATTCAGTATCATCTTCAGGTTGGAAAAGAGGACGTCGGAAAATATGTGCTGCTGCCAGGCGATCCGAAAAGATGCAAAAAAATTGCGGCGTATCTGGAGGACGCCCGCCTGATGGCGGACAGCCGGGAATTTGTCACATACACCGGATATCTGGAAGGCGAAAAGGTAAGCGTAGTGTCAACGGGAATCGGAGGTCCGTCTGCGGCGATTGCGCTCGAAGAGCTGGCGCAGTGCGGAGCCCATACCTTTATCCGCGTCGGCACATGCGGCGGGATGGACTTGAAGCTGACAGGAGGAGACGTGGTCATCGCCACGGGGGCAGTCCGGATGGAAGGGACAAGCCGGGAGTACGCGCCGATTGAATTCCCGGCAGTCGCCGATTTTGAAGTCGTAACCGCGCTGTGCGAGGCGGTGAACAGGCTGGGCTATCCATTTCAGGTCGGTGTGGTACAGTCGAAGGATTCCTTTTTTGGACAGCACGATCCTAAGTCAAAACCGGTCGGCTATGAGCTGGAACAAAAATGGAACGCATGGCTTAAGATGGGATGCAAAGCATCGGAGATGGAGAGCGCGGCGCTGTTCATTGTCGGAGCTTACCTGAGAGTGCGCGTCGGGGCTGACTTTGTGGTGATGGGAAATCAGGAGAGAGAACAGGCAGGGCTGGAAAATCCTATCTGGCACGAGACGGACAGAGCGATCCGGACCGGGGTGGAGGCGCTGCGGATTTTGATAGAGAAGGACCGAAAAAAGAAAAAAGAGGAGGTCAAAAATGTATAAGCGAATTTTTACGATTGTGCTGGATTCTCTTGGAATCGGAGAAATGCCGGACGCCGCGGAATACGGAGACGCCGGAACAAACACGCTGGGGCATATCGCGCAGGCAAACGGCGGGCTTTGCATTCCCAATCTGCACAAACTTGGGCTGGCAAATCTGTGTCCGCTGACGGGTATTGCTCCGGCGCAGAAGCCGATCGGAAAATTTGCGGTTCTAAGAGAGGCGAGCAAGGGCAAGGACACCATGACCGGACACTGGGAGATGATGGGGCTAAAGACGACAAAGCCGTTTCGGACCTTCACAGATCATGGCTTTCCGGACGAACTGATCTGCGAGCTTGAAAAAAGAACCGGAAGAAACATCATCGGCAATAAGAGCGCAAGCGGAACTGAAATTTTGCAGGAGCTTGGGGAAGAGGAAATCAAAACGGGAGCGCTGATTGTATACACATCCGCTGACTCAGTCCTTCAGATCTGCGGAAACGAAGAGACAATGGGGCTTTCAGAGCTGTACCGTTTCTGTGAGATTGCGCGTGACCTGACAATGAAGGAAGAATGGAGAGTCGGCAGAGTGATCGCCAGACCTTATGTGGGAAGAAAAAAAGGAGAGTTTAAGAGGACGGCAAACAGGCGCGACTATGCTCTGAAACCGTACGGAAAGACGGTGCTGGACGCGCTGAAGGAAGGAAAACTGGACGTGATTTCCGTCGGAAAAATTGAGGATATTTTTGACGGAGAAGGGATTACAAAAGCATATCACTCCAAAAGTTCTGTCCATGGCATGGAACAGACGATTGAGATTGCCGGACAGGACTTTTGCGGACTTTGCTTTACGAATCTTGTAGATTTTGACGCGCTCTGGGGACACAGAAGAGACCCGCAGGGATATGCAGGAGAGATTGAAAAATTTGACAGAAAGCTTGGCGAATTTCTCGACGCCATGCGGGAGGACGATCTTGTCATTCTGACGGCAGACCACGGAAACGATCCGACGCATACGGGAACGGATCACACCAGAGAAAAGGTGTTTTTCCTTGCATATTCGCCTTCCATGAAAGAAGGAGGAATGATTAAAGAACAGGAAACCTTCGCCGTAATCGGGGCGACAATCGCCGACAATTTCGGCGTGAAAATGCCGGAAGGAACGATTGGAACCTCCCTGCTGAAAGAAATCCGTGGCGAAGAAATAAGATGAGTTCAGAACGCAGAAAAAAGGAGAAGAGGATGAAAAAAGAAGAAATTTTGAGATATGTCGATCACACGCTGCTGAAACAGACTGCGACGTGGGAACAGATTCGAAAAATCTGCGAGGAAGGAATGGAATACCGCACGGCCTCGGTGTGCATTCCCCCCTGCTTTGTAAAACGCGCAAAAGAGTACGTGGGAGACAGGCTTGCAATCTGTACGGTAGTTGGATTTCCGAACGGATACGCAACGACGCACAGCAAGGTTGCAGAGACAAAAGACGCCGTAGAGAACGGCGCCGACGAGATTGACATGGTCATCAACCTGGGCATGGCAAAAGAAGGGCGGTATCAGGATGTTTTGGACGAGATCAGACAGATCAGACGGGCATGTCCGCAAAAGATACTGAAGGTGATTATTGAAACCTGTCTTCTGACGCAGGAAGAGAAGATCAAAATGTGCGAAATTGTGACACAGTCCGGAGCAGATTATATTAAAACATCGACAGGATTTTCAGCATCAGGGGCAACGTTTGAGGACGTGGCGCTGCTGAAAAAGTACGTTGGAAAGGACGTCAAATTAAAGGCAGCCGGCGGGATTTCCTCTTTGGAGGACGCTGAAAAATTTATAGAGCTTGGGGCGCAGCGCCTTGGGACGAGCCGCCTGATTGCACTGTGAGGCAGAACAGATGATAGATTTAGCGTACGCAAGGCGAAAATTTGAAGAATATTTAAAGCTTTATGATCTTGAGGACGATAAGATCCTCCTGAAAAAGGTTCACACGTTTGGCGTGATGAAGACGGCGCAGTACGTGTGCGAGAAAGAAAAGATGAGCCAGGAAGATACGCAGCTGGCTCTTTTCATTGCGCTTCTGCACGATATAGGGCGCTTTGAACAGTTAAAGAGATGGAACAGCTTTGACGACCGAAAATTTGACCATGCTCAATTTGGCGTCAAGATATTGTTTGAAGAAGGAAAAATTCGAATGTTTGCGCAGGAAACGGAATATGACGCCGTGATCAGGGCGGCGATCGCCAATCATTCAGCATATCGGCTTCCATCTGACCTGACGCAAAAGGAAAGGCTGCACTGCCAGATTATTCGGGATGCGGATAAGCTGGACAACTTTCGCGTAAAAGAAACGGAAAAGATAGAGACGATATTTGGCTGCGGGGAAGAAGAGACAGGCGCAGAAGACATATCAGACTGCGTTTTGGAGGAAGTAAGAAGAGAACGCAGCATCTTGGCAGGCACGAGAAAAACGCACATGGATCAGTGGGTGTCGTATCTGGCTTTTATCTTTGACCTGAATTTTCCGGCAAGCTTTCAGTTTCTGGAAGAACACAGGTGCGTGGACTCCAGCATAGACAAGATCCGCTATACGAATCAAGAGACCAGAAAAAGGATGGAAGAGATCCGGGCTGTGTGCGGCGCCTATATCAAAAGGCATCTGCCGCAGCAGATGAGAAGACAGTGGAAAGCAGTCATCTTCGACATGGACGGACTGATGTTTGACACAGAGAGAGTGATACAAAAATCGTGGCAGACCGTTGGAGAACAGATGGGATATCAGAATTTCGGAGAGCATATCTATCATACGCTTGGGATGAACCGAAAGCGGCGAAGACAATATTTTCTGGAAACTATGGGAGAGGATTTTCCGTATGACACGTTTTTAGAGGCGTACCGCAAAGTGTGCGAGAAGGATTTAAAAGAGAACGGAATTCCGGTAAAACCGGGATTGTTTGAACTGCTGGAATTTTTAAAGAAAAAGCAGATCCCGATTGGCGTGGCGACCTCCTCGAGCAGGGAATATGCGTGCCGGAAGCTGAAAGAGGGCGGCGTGTCTGCGTACCTGGACGCGGTTGTGTGCGGGGATATGGTAGCCCGCTCTAAGCCAGACCCGCAGATTTATGAGACGTCGTGCCGAATGCTTGGCGTTTCTCCCGCAGAGACAATCGTTTTGGAAGATTCGGAAAACGGACTGCTCTCGGCGATTGCGGCGGGAACACGGGCGATCATGGTCCCGGATCTGATCAGGAGCCTGCCCCAGACAGAAAAAAAACTGGAAGCAAAGCTGGAGAGCCTGCACGAAGTAAAAATTTATATGGAGCATTTACAGTAGGAGAAAAGACGTGGACAAAAAATTGGTATTTTTTGATATTGACGGGACAATCGTAGACAATGAAACGCATAAAATTCCGGAAAGCACAAAATGGGCAGTCCGCATGATGCGCAGACAAGGACATATCGCCGTCATCAATACAGGGAGAACATGGGGAAACGTAGACGAGGAGATAAAGGAGATCGGCTTTGACGGCTATATCTGCGGATGCGGAACGTATGTGCTTTTCCGTGAAAAATGGCTGTTAAAAAAAAGTCTTCCTCATCCGCTGTGCGTCAGCATTGTAGAACAGTTTCGAAGGTGGAGGATACCAGCCTTTTATGAAGCGTTTGACGGAATGTATTTCGACACGGAGGGCTGGGCGGACGACAATATTCGTCAATTAAAAAAGACAATTGGAAAAAGAGCAAAGGAGATTCCAAAAGAAACGAAGAAGACAGATCTGAGATTTGATAAGTTTTGCCTGTATTTTGTACCGGAAAGCGACAAAGAAAAAGCGCTTGCCTGGCTGGAACCGAATTTTTGCTGCATAAAAAGGGAACACAGCATGATGGAGATCGTGCCGAAAGGATATTCGAAGGCGACAGGAATGGAATATATACGAAAACAGCTTCAGATTCCGATGGAAAACTGCTATGCGATAGGGGACAGCATGAATGACCTTTCTATGCTTCAGGCTGTGCCTAACAGCATTGTGATGGGGGAGGCGCCTGAGGAATTAGTTAAAATCTGCGCGTTTCAGACAAAAAAAGTCATGGAAGACGGCATCTTTTTTGCACTGAGACGGTACGGGCTGATTTAGAAGACAACAGACAAAAAAAGGAGAAACATCATGGAGATATGGGAACTGTTCGTATTGGCGGCAGGACTTTCTATGGATGCGTTTGCCGTGTCCGTCTGCAAGGGATTATCTGTGAAAAAAGCGACGATGAAAGAGGCGGCGATTGCAGGAGCATATTTTGGAGGATTTCAGGCTCTCATGCCGTTAATCGGATACTTTTTGGGCATTCATTTTCAGAACCTGATTACGGATATCGATCACTGGATCGCTTTTATCCTTCTCGGCGTGATCGGCGTCAGTATGATCAAAGAGTCAAGGGAAACGGAAGAAAACGTCAGCCAGTCATTCTGTCCGAAAGAAATGCTTTCTCTTGCCGTTGCGACAAGCATTGACGCGCTTGCAGTCGGGATTACATTTGCCTTTTTGCAGGTAAATATAGGCGCGGCGGTCTGCCTGATCGGCTGCGTGACCTTTGCGTTTTCCGCAGCCGGAATCTGGATTGGAAACGTATTTGGCAGCCGCTACCGGTCGTGGTCAGAGCTTGCAGGAGGTCTAATTTTGATTTTGATAGGTCTGAAAATTTTGATGGAACATTTGGACATTTTAGGGTAAAATATATAGATTATCCTGAAATACAAGGCAAAAAAGCAGAGAGATTTTCTTTCTTTTTTAGAGATTTTAGCAGAAATTGACGGAGAAATTTGAAAAAAAGAAAAAGAAATTTGTCAGAAAAGTGAATTCAGGGCTGGAGAAATTTTAAACACTATGGTATAATAATTCCATCGAAAAAAAGAAACGGTTTGGCTGTATCGAAAAAGGCAGTATAAAATCGGGAGGTTTCGTGTATATTCACTCTATACAGGAGCGATGTGATGCACCATCACAAAAAATCTAAGAAAGAGAACGAGGAATTATGGAAAAAGAAAGATTACAAGAACTAAATGCGTTATTGCTGAGCAACAAATTTGATCAGGAAGCTTATCAGCAGCTTTCCATGGAAGAGGCGTATGCGGTATTCCGTCTGGCTGCCATGCACCATAAAAAAGTGTCGGAAAATCTGGAACAGCTGAAAAAAGAACAGCCGGAAGCATCAAAAGACGAGCAGCAGGAGACGGAAGAAAAGTCAAACATTAAAGATTTCAATGAAGGAAAGATAAAAGCACAGGAAAATGTGCGGAAGGTACTGATGACAAAAGCCACGTACTTTTACTCTCTGGCCATTGAAAAGCTTAAAAAGCTGGATGCATTCTACGTTGCTTATGCACAGACTACAAATTCTCCGTTTGTATTTTGTGATCCCAATACTTTCGAGGACATGACCTGGATTTTCACATCCGAGGAAAAACTGAAGGACGTCGCAGAAAAACAGAGAGAAAATCATGTTGAACTGCGGGGTGTAAAGGTTGAAAACGAGAAATTTTTACAATTTTTTACAAACCTGTTTTACATGGGAGTCGACAACGTACTGTTCGACTACGGCACAGAGGGCATGATGTTCAGCCTCACACGGATCTGCAAGAAACCGAACTTTGCAGAGATGAAAAACAAAGCGGCGGCAGTGGCAAACCCTTCCCTGGAGCTGACCATGTTATATTTCCTTCAGGAAGCGAGAAAGAATGTAGACAGAAGCCAAAAGGAAAATCTTCCTCAGCTCGAAGAAGAGATGAGCAAAAACTTAGTCGGAGGAAGATATCTGGTTCCGTTTATCAAAGTGGATCCGGAGGCTGGAAATGAACAGAAAAATATCCAGATTCCGTATCTGAAAGGACAGGACGGAAATATGATTCTGCCGGTATTCACCGACCTGATGGAATTCTCAAAATATAACAGAGAGAGCAAATTCAGCGCGATCATCCTGACATTTGACAAGCTGATTGGATTTATCGGAAAGGGAGTGGGAATTATCCTCAATCCTCTGGGAAGCAACCTGTTTTTGAAAAAAGAACAGCTTCCTCTGTTAATCAAACGATTTGAAAAATAGACGATGAAAAAAGGAGAATCGTTATAATCTCTAACTTAGAGAGTGTAACGGTTCTTTTTTCAACACGGTAAAATATTGCGGGAAAAGACTATGTATGGACGCACAGAAGAAAGACTAACTATTAAAAGTCAAGTCTAAAATGAAAGTTTTTTGAATGAATTGCAGAAATGCATTTCAGATATAGTTGAACCTT
>CAWVKK010000077.1:0-12579 GCA_963929865.1 uncultured Eubacteriales bacterium
TTTTCTACTTTCTGGTCCACCGCAATCAAATCCTTCCGCCATGTGATTCCGTCTGCCACATAGCTTATGCTTCCGATCGTCATGCCCGCTTCAATCGGCGCCTCTAAGTGATCGACCATCTCCACAATCCGTTCTATCTTTTCATCCGGGCGCATCAGGATTCCGTCTTTTCCGCTTCCGCTTTGATCTTTCTGCACAACCGGCTGAATGAAGACGGTCTTTTTCATGTTGTCTCCCTGTGCGTTTTCTACTTCAATCGGCAAAAGTTCCACTTCTTTTTCTTCCAGGAAGGATCGGTATTCGTAATTGGCAAGCCCATATTCCATCAGTTTTTTCGTATCGCTCCACTTGTAGGAACGATTGTTTGGCCATCCGCATCCCAGCAGAGCCACAATCAGCGTCTTGCCGTCCTTTCTGAGCGCTCCCACATAGCAGTAGCCTGCCTCGGAAGTAAATCCCGTCTTCCCGGAAAGCGCGCCTTCCATCATATTTAAAAAAGTATTGTGATTGTTGCACGTAAACGTCCGTGATCCGTCGAGCGTTGAAAATGTATAAGAAACCGTTCTTGTCACTTCCAGAAATTCTTCTTTTTTTGGAGATTCGCCTATGCAGTACGCCATCACGCGGGCAAGATCCTGAGCCGTCGTAGCGTGCTTTCCTTTTTCGTCGGAAGCATCCAGACCATTCGGCGTGATGTAGTGCGTGTTTTCGCACCCGATTTCCTCTGCCTTTTCATTCATAAGAGCGGCAAATCCCTCGACCGATCCGCCGACATGCTCTGCAATCGCCACAGCCGTGTCATTGTGGCTTTCGAGCATCAGCGAATAAAAAAGGTCCTTCAGCCGATACTGCTCGCCCTCCTGCATGTTAAGCTGCACGTCCGGCATGGACTGCGCATAGGCGGATACTTCTACAATCTCATCCGGTTCGCTGTTTTCAAGCGCTACGATGCATGTCATAATCTTCGTCGTACTCGCCATCGGGCGCATTTCTTCTCCATTTTTATCGTACAGAATCCGTCCGCTCTCTCCATCCATCAAGACAGCGCTCAGCGCGTACAGCTCCTGGTCCTGAAGCGTGTTTTCCTGCGCGTTTGCAAAATCCCATTTCCCTAAGAGCCATACCGCTGCCAAAAGAAAACAAACTCCTAAAAATCTGCCGGATTTTTTCATACTTTTCAATCTTCTCCTCCTGCGGCAGTCTGCTGCGGCGGTTTCTCTTCCTTTTTCTTCTCCGCCGCTGCACGTTCTCTGTGCTACTGTATGATTTTTGTCTTCAAAAAAGAACTGCTGCGTCTTCTTACAGATAGTTTCTCAAAAATCTTTCCTCCGCCGCAATCTCTTCGCTCTCCCAGAAACGGGTGATCACACGGATCGTTTCCGGAACGCACCGCCTCATCTCCGCAAAGAGCTCCTGCGTACTTTTGAGGCATCTTTTCCTCTTCCTTTTTCTCATCACTCTGCCTTGCGTCTCCTCATACACCCCTATCTTCTTCATGCCCCACAGCAGCCATCTTCTCTTGCGCTCACTGCTGCAGACCGTCAAATTCGTATAAAATTTCATGCCTCTTAAGCATTTTAAAACCGTCTTCGCCTCCATCCCCAAGACAGAAGCGATTTCCTGTGCGTCTTTTCTCCGGATCCGTATCGTATCCGAAGGGTGAAAGCGCATCGGATCCTTATGCGTCCGCTCCATCAGCATCCTGTCAAGCTCTGTCTCGATTTCCGCGTGAGTGCTGTGTGTCTTTTTCATCCACTCATCTACAATCGGATGACACGCGCTGTCAAGCATAAAGTGGCAGATAAATCCTGTCACGTAGGCAAAGAGCGCTTCGCTTTGAGTCTGCCGATATGTTTGTTTCGCCTGTTCAAAAAAGCCGGCCGCTGTCTCTTTGTGCATTGCGTGTCCCAATCCGTTCACTCTGTTTTGCTGAAAGGGCCGGTAATAAAACAAAATGTCCGGACCGTGCAGACCAATCTGATAAAGATTTGCTTCCTTTCGGATTTTTCTCTGTATCTCCTGCGGCAGTCCTCTGTACACAAGGTTTCCAAAAATATGATGCGTATACGTTGTCGGCATTTTCTTGTCCTCCTGCTGTTCTTTTACAGATCCAGCTTCATCTGGATCTCCGCCTCTGCTTCTGCTTTAAAATCCTCCATCTGCACCGGGCTGACGCTGGGAAGATCCTCTAAAGACTGTACCCCAAAATGTCTCAGAAATTCTTCGGTTGTCCCAAACAGAATCGGTTTTCCCGGCGCGTCGAGCCTTCCCAGCTCCTGAATCAGATGGAAGTCAATCAGTTTGTTGATGACGTGGTCGCACTTGACGCCTCGGATTTTTTCGATTTCCATTCTCGTGACAGGCTGTTTATATGCCACGATTGCCAGTGTCTCCAGCATCACCTCACTCATCACTGCTTTTTTCGGCTGCTTGGCGATGCGGACCAGATATTCAAAAAGCTCTGCCTTTGTGCAGAGCTGGTAGGCATTGTCCAGTTCCAGAATCCGGATTCCGCGTTCTTCCTTCTGATACTGATCCATCATAAGATGAATGATTTTTTTTGTAGTCTGGGTATCTTGTTCCACTGCCGCCGCAATTTTTTCCAGCTCTACCGAATCTCCCATGGTAAATAGAATCGCCTCAATGGCCGCCTGTATTTTCTTGATTTCCAAACTCTTCACCTCGTGCTTCCTCTCTTGCCGTAATCGTAATGTCCTCAAAGCTGTGTTCCTGGACGATCGAGATCTTTCCCATTTTCATCAGCTCGAGAATGGCGAGGAATGTGACAATCATCTGTGTCTTTCCTCTTTTTTTCTCTAAAAGCTTTCGAAAACTGCATGTCTTCTTCTCAAGAACATAGTGTAACACATACTCTATTTTTTCATCCAGACTTACCGTCTCTTTTTCTATTTTTCCAAATCGGCTCCGGATCGGGTCAATTCGGGATTCCTGTTTTCGCATGATGTCCTGAAAAATTTTGTGCAGCTTTGCCAGCGTCAGGTCTTTGAGCAGCTCCTCTGTGTCTACCGGCGTTTCATATTCCAGAACCTCTTTTGGAACCGCAGGCTTTTTGAACATTATGCGCTCTGCTTCTTTTTCGCGGTCTCTAAGCTCATACGACATAAATTTATACAGCTTGTACTCCAGCAGCCGTTCTACCAGCTCGGAGCGCGGATCATCCTTTTCTTTTTCCTCTTCTTTCTCTTCTCCCGGAAGGAGCATCCTCGCTTTGATGTCGAGCAAAGTTGCCGCCATGACCAAAAATTCGCTCATGAGATTGAGATCCTGTTTTTCCATATGGTGCAGATATTCCATATACTGATCTGTAATCTGGGCGATTGGAATATCATAGATATTCACTTTATTTTTATCGATCAGATGCAAAAGAAGATCCAGAGGACCTTCAAAATTCTGCAGCTTCACCGGTATTTCCATGTTCTCTCTCCTTATCGTTTTGACTGCTTCCATCTGACTGCAGTCTCTTGTATGGGGGGCTTATCGGCTTGATTCGTCAGCTCTATCTTGACAAGCTCAATCGGGTTGAACAGCCGGAACGGTATCGTGTGAGATCCGAGACCTGCGCTGACAATCATCGTGCTTTTTCCCTCCTGATATCTGCCTCTGTCATATTTTGGAAAGAGCCGCATCTGTGGGCTGATCACGCCTCCAATCCCCGGTATTCTCACAATCCCTCCGTGAAGGTGTCCTGCGCATACCAAATCCGCTCCCCATTGTGCGTAGGCGGGGAAAAAGACGGGGTTGTGCGCCAGGAGAATCGCAAATCCATCTTTTTTTCTGCCGCCTACATACTGCCGGACTTCTTCCGCGCTCAGGCGTCTGCGCCCCGCGCTTCTTCGAAAATATTTCTGTTCCAGCTCCAGACCGTAAATCGTAAGCGGCAGACCTTTGACGGCGATCCGTTCTCTTTTGTTTTCCAGTAAATGAATGCCGCTTGCTTTTAAGCGCTGACGGTATCTCTGATAGCCGTCTCCGTAAATCTCCGGCTTTTCTTTCATCCGGTGTTCATGATTTCCGTTTTCATAATAGACAGGATATTGTCTGCCCAGCTTTTTCATCAGATTTTCCGCCGCTGAGGTATCGCTGTTTTTTTCTCCTACAATACAGTCTCCGGCAACTAAAATCAGATCCGGCTGAAATTTTCTGATCTCGCGGATCAGCACCTCATTGTCTCTCCCGATCTGATTGCTGTGCAGGTCTGCCAGGAGTACCATGCGCACCGGCTGGTCGAAACGGTATTGTCTCGGGTCTATCCATATTCTGTATAGTACGTCTCTCATTTTTTTCATAGCAACCATCCTGTTTTTTTCGTCCAGTATATCACACGCTGTCTTTTATAACAACCAGCTGTCCGCCGCTTTTTTCAGATAATCCAAAAATCCCGCTCTCTCTACGCTTTCTTCAGCGACAATTCCAATTCTTCCGATTTCCTTTCCGTTTAAAGAATAGATCAGGGTTCCTATCTGTTCTCCGATCTGAACCGGCGCTTCTATCTTTTCCTCCCACTCGATCTGCCTCTCTATTCCTTCAAAGCTTTCCTTTTTTGTGCTTAAATAGGAAAATGTGCCGTCATACCGGCACGATACGGTATCTTTTATGCCTTTTTCGATTTCTGCTCCGTTTAGCTTCGGCGGATCTTCATCCTTATAAAGCGAACAGACGCCGAATCCATATGTCAGAAGAGCCGCCGCATCGTCAAATCTCGTTTTGCTGTCCGGTCCGCCCATAATCACGCTGATTAAATCGATGCCGCCGCGCGTCGCCGTGGCGGAAAGACAGAATTTCGCCTTACTTGTACTCCCTGTTTTCAGTCCGGTGCAGCCTTCAAAACTGCGCAGCAGTTTATTTGTGTTGGTCAGTCCGAATTCACTGCTTCCCCTTGCCGTCACATGCGTCATGTTTTCCATCCAAATTCCGGAATACTCAAAAATCTCCGGATAGTTTACCGTCAGCTCCCGTGTCATCACCGCCACGTCTCTGGCTGAAGTATAGTGTTCGTCAGAGTCTGTCAGTCCGCAGCAGTCGACAAAATGAGTATGCTCCATTCCCAGTTCTTTCGCTTTTTCATTCATCTGATTGACAAAAGCCTCTTCTGTCCCTGAGATATGTTCCGCCATCGTGACCGCCGCGTCATTTCCGGAGGCAATCACAATACATTTTATCAGCGTCTCTACGCTCTGGCGCTCTCCCTCCTCCAAAAAAACCTGGGATCCTCCCATCGATTTCGCGTACGCGCTGGTAACCGCCTCTTCCTCCAGCGAAATCCTTCCTTCCTCCAGCGCCTCAAAAATCAGCAGCAGCGTCATAATTTTCGTCACGCTTGCCGGATGTCTTTCGATGTCCGCGTCTTTTTCATACAAGATTGTGCCTGTGGAGGCTTCCATCAGCACGGCGCATGGCGATCCGATCTCAATGTGTTCCTCTGCTTCCACACTCAGGCAGCATGAGACGGATATCGCAAAGAGCAGCAGCCGGGCAATCCATTTTTTCATAGATTCAGCTTTCCCTTCTCATCTTCTCGTTTAAATATATACAAGGGCAAAGTTTTCTATGCAGATTCCTGGTTTTTTCTCGCTTTTTGGAAAAAGGGCTCCGCTTTTCCCCACATCTCGCTATAAAAAAATCCCTGGTATAACGCCAGGGATTTTCATGTGCACAAATTATAGCTTCCAATCGGAGTATGCTCTCCTTGTCAGCATTTTTCATTAATTAAATTTACGTTTACGAGCAGCTTCAGATTTTTTCTTACGTCTAACGCTCGGTTTTTCGTAATGTTCTCTCTTACGAATTTCCTGCTGAATACCAGCTTTTGCGCAGTTTCTTTTGAAACGGCGTAACGCGCTGTCTAAAGTCTCGTTATCTTTTACGATTACATTTGACATAGTCTCACACCTAACCTCCCTCCAGTTGTAGATTGTGCAAACACAACTGTATGGGTATTTTTATTGCACTAATCAATATTATAGCAGATTTTTCTGATTCGTCAATAGCTTTCCATAAAATTCTATTATTTTCTCATCTGCTTTTCCCGTTTTTCTTCCAGATTTTTATCCAATCTGATCTTTTACAAGATCTTTTGCCTTTTCAAGCGCTGCGTCGACGCCGTCCGGATTTTTTCCTCCGGCCTGTGCCATATTCGGGCGGCCGCCACCGCCGCCTCCTACCAGAGCTGCGATTCCTTTAATCAGGTTGCCTGCGTGAGCTCCTTTTTTCATAGCATCCTCCGTTGCCATGGCAATCAGATTTACTTTTTCATCTTTTACGGAAGCCAGGACAATGATTCCGCTCTCCAGCTTTTCTTTCAGCTGATCGCCCAGATCTCTCAGACCGTTCATGTCGACGTCTGCCACTTTTGCCGCTAGCACTTTTATGCCGTTTACCTCAACGACCTGATCCATCACATCGCCCAGAGCATCTTTTGCCAGTTTGCTCTTTAACGACTCATTTTCGCTCTGAACGGCTTTTAATTCTGCCATCAGATGATGCAGTTTTTCGATCAGCGTTGCCGGCGTAGCCTTGATCACTTTCGCCGCTTCCGCCAGCTCCTTCTCCGTCTCCTTATAATATGCGAATACCCCCTGTCCGGTCAGCGCCTCAATACGGCGCACGCCTGCTGCGATTCCGGATTCTGATACAATTTTAAATGTTGTGATCATTCCCGTGTTTGCGACGTGAGTTCCTCCGCACAGTTCTTTTGAAAACTCGCCCATGGAGACAACGCGGACATCATTTTCATATTTTTCTCCAAACAGAGCCATCGCTCCTGTTTTCTTTGCCTCTTCCAGCTTCATGACCTGGGTGATAACCGGAAGGTTTTTCTGAATCTCTCTATTGACCAGTGCCTCTGTCTTTTCAATCTCTTCGGGCGTCATCGCCTGGAAATGGGCAAAGTCAAAGCGCAGTCTGTCCGGCGTCACAAGAGAACCTTTCTGTTCTACATGAGAGCCGAGCACCTCTTTTAGCGCTTTTTGGAGAAGATGAGTCGCGCTGTGATTTTTGCACGTATCGCTTCTCTTTTCTTCATTGACGGAGAGCGTCACCTCATCGGACACTTTAAGCATTCCTTTTTTTACGTATCCGACATGACCGATTTTTCCTCCAAGCAGCTTGATCGTATCTTCTACGATAAACGTGCCTTCTTCTGACTCAATCACACCGGTATCTCCCTGCTGTCCTCCCATTGTCGCGTAAAACGGCGTCTTTTCTGTCAGGATAGTTCCCTTCTGTCCGTCGGAGAGCGCCTCTGTCAGCTCCGTCTCTGTCGTCAGGACCGTGATCTTGGAAGTGTCTCTCAGGTGATCGTATCCGACGAATTCGCTTGTCAAAGACGCAGGGATCTCATCGTAGACTGTCGCGTCAGCGCCCATGTAGTTTGTTACGCCTCTAGCCTTTCTCGCCTTTTCTCTCTGCTCTTCCATCTCTGCCTTAAAGCCTGCTTCATCGATGGAGTAGCCCTTTTCTCCCAGAATCTCTTTTGTCAGGTCAAGAGGAAATCCATATGTATCGTACAGCGTAAATGCATTTCTGCCTGTCAGCTCCTTAAGTCCGTTTTTTGCCATCTCCGCTTCCATCTCATTTAAAATGACGAGACCCTGGTCGATGGTTCTGCTGAACTTATCTTCCTCCTGTGTCAGAACCTTAAAGATAAAATCTTTCTTTTCTTCCAGCTCCGGATATCCGTCTTTGGATCCCTCGATCACGGTTTTGCTCAGTTCTGCGAGGAATTTTCCTTCTACCCCGAGCAGACGTCCATGGCGCGCTGCGCGGCGGATAAGGCGGCGCAGCACATAGCCTCTTCCTTCATTTGACGGCATGATTCCGTCAGAAATCATAAACGTCGCAGAGCGGATGTGATCGGTGATGACGCGGATTGACACATCCTTTTCGTGGCTTACCTGGTACTGCGTCTTTGCGAATTCGCAGACACGGTTGCGCAGCGCTTCCAGCGTATCGATATCGAAAATGGAATCTACGTCCTGTACCACCGTGGCAAGACGCTCCAGTCCCATACCTGTGTCAATGTTTTTCTGCTTCAGAGTCTCATAGTGTCCTTCGCCGTCGTTTTCAAACTGGGTGAAAACGTTGTTCCAGATCTCGATATAGCGGTCGCAGTCGCATCCGACCGTGCAGTCCGGCTTGCCGCATCCATATTTTTCTCCGCGGTCATAATAGATTTCCGAGCAGGGACCGCACGGACCTGCGCCGTGCTCCCAGAAGTTGTCCTCTTTTCCGAAGCGGAAAATGCGCTCAGCCGGAATTCCGATCTCTTTGTTCCAGATGTCGAACGCTTCATCGTCCTCCAGGTAGACTGACGGATATAAACGATCCGGGTCCATTCCTACCACCTGTGTCAAAAATTCCCAGGACCATGCGATCGCCTCATGCTTAAAATAATCTCCAAACGAAAAATTTCCAAGCATCTCAAAAAAGGTGCCGTGGCGCGCTGTCTTTCCAATATTTTCGATATCGCCGGTGCGGATGCATTTCTGGCATGTCGCCACTCTCTTTCTCGGCGGTACTTCCGCTCCCGTAAAATATGGTTTTAGCGGAGCCATACCCGCGTTAATCAGTAATAAGCTCTTGTCATTGTGCGGTACAAGAGAAAAGCTTTTCATTACTAAATGTCCCTTGCTTTCAAAAAAGTCTAAAAACATCTGCCGTAATTCGTTTACACCGTATTTTTTCACAACGTTTCCTCCAAATAATCAATTAGTTTTTTATTTTCTGTCTCAGCTGTCTCTTTTCCTTTATGGGGAAATGATTCGGCATGCATAGACCGCATTCATTGCGGAAAGATCATCGATTGTCACTCCGGCTCCGCCGCCTTTTGCGTGGATGATTTTTCCGTCTCCCAGATACATCGCCACATGACCGATATAAAACCTGGGAACTGCCTGTTCCGTTTCAGTCTCTGTCTCGGTTTCGGTCTCGGTTTCCATTTCGGTCTCCGTTTCCGTTTCGGTCCCGGTTTCGGTTTCGGTCTCCGTTTCCGTTTCAGTCCCGGTTTCGGTCTCGGTCTCCGTTTCTGTTTCGGTTTCAGTCTCCGTTTCGCTCTCTCCCTCAGCGGGATTCGTTTCCGGCGGCTCTGTGGCGGGCTGTGTCTGCTCCGGGACCGGTTCTGTCATATCTGTCTCAGGCTGCGCGGCAGATTCCGTCTGCCCTGCGGCAGGCTCGCTCTGCTGCTCCTCAGGCTGTGTGACCGGCTCGCTCTGCTCTGTCACAGGAACGGTCTCTTCCTGTGTCTGCATTTCGGCTGCAGGAGGCTGTACCGGTACCTCTGCGGCTGGCGCCGTCTCCGTCTCAGGAAGCGTCTCCTGCGAGACCGGCTGCGGCACCGTCTCCGGAATAGTCTCGGCCATCTCGTTTACCGGAAGCATCTCGCTTTCCCCTGTCATCGATACCGCTGTGCGGACGTCCGCAACATTTGCTGTCCCTGCCGCGACTCCCGCCGAGGCTAACGCCTTCTGGATATCCTCCGCCGAAGGCTGCGCATAGGGGTAGCGTTCATCGTACTGTCCGGTAGCTGGGTTCGGCATCGCCGTCACATAAAACAGCAGATCTCCCGGCTGCAGATCTCCCATGGAAACCGGAGTGCCCGCAAGCGCCTGAGAAGCGGCGGTTCTTGGCAGGCTGTATCCAAAGTATGCATAGACTGCCTGTACAAAACCGGAACAATCCGCCCCTCCTGTCAGGCTTGTGCCGCCCCACACGTAAGGCGTCCCGGTAAATCTGCTCGCATACGCCGCAATTTTTTCACTCAGCGGAATCTGCTTTTCTTCAAAATCCACTTCAAATTCTGTCGTCCTGCTGTCTACATACCAGACCGAATCGTCCAGCAGAGACTGAATCTGCGCCGTATTGGCATCCGTGAACAGTTCTACTTTGTAAATCCCTTTTGGAAGCATCTCCTGCGCAGTCCGGTCAGCGCTTTGAAATCCTGCCGTATTCTCCTCAGACGCTACTTCCACATAAAGGCTTTCCTCCGCGAGCGCATACCGCCCCGCATTTTTCTCAAACGCCGCTTCATCGGCGCGGACGTACCCTGACATCCCGTCTTTCTGGACAAAAATCCAAAAATTTTTGTCTTCATCCAATTCGGAATACAGCGCTGG
Organism: uncultured Eubacteriales bacterium; assembly: GCA_963929865.1. GTDB lineage: Bacteria > Bacillota > Clostridia > Lachnospirales > Lachnospiraceae > JAGZHZ01. Next base: position 10,131 of record CAWVKK010000077.1, read on the forward strand.
AGTTGCGTAAGAAAGAATTTCGTTTTTCTCCAGCTGTGCGATCGCATTTTTTCCCGGCTGTTCATACATCACACATCCGTTTTCTGCCGTTACAATCGCAATCCGCATTGTAGGCGCATAGGCGTCTTGCTGCTGCGCCGCGGCGGCATTGTACGCGCCTGCTCTTCTCTCGCAGACGAATATCGTTCCTGCCGCCAAAGCAAAGCACAGAAAAACTGCCGCGCCTTTCATCTTTGTTTTTTTATACATTCTTATTTTTTTGCATCCTTTCTGTCACGCAGCATCTTACCCACTTTGATGCCGCTCAAAGCAACTGCTGCGATACAGATCGTTTTGAATACTGTCTGTATAAAAGCTCCCCAAAATTCCATCAGATACCTCCTTCTTTCTTTTATCTGATGGTATCCTTTCCTTCCCTTTTTAATCACTGACACTCCGTCCTCATTCCAACCAGCAGTTGTAAATTTCCTGTCAAACTGTTTTTCTCCGTCTGTCCGGTCGCTGCCAGACAGCCCGGCGTTTTTTCTTTCGGGCAGGCTGCTGCCCCCTTATCTGTGTTTTCTCCTATTTCCCTGTTGCCTATTTTAACATACTGCTTTTTTCTGGTCAAGCTTGCGTAAGGCATCCGGAAAAAAAGAATGGTTTCTTTTATGTCAGCTCAAGCAAAATCTTTCCCAGCAGCTGAAAATCGATCGGTTTTGAGATGTGCGCATTCATCCCCGCTGCCTGGGTGGCGGAGAGATCCTCCGCAAAGGCGTTGGCTGTCACTGCAATGATCGGCACAGTCTTTGCGTCGGCGCGGCGCATTATGCGGATTGCGGCGGCTGCTTCACAGCCGTCCATTTCCGGCATCTGGACGTCCATCAAAACCGCGTCGAACTCATATTCTTTTGAAATTCGAAACGTCTCGGCTGCTTCTCTCCCGTTCCATGCCTTTTCCACTTCCGCTCCGTACATGCGTAACAGTTCACACGCGATCTCCATATTAATCTCATTGTCTTCCGCTAAAAGAATTTTCTTTCCTTTTAGAAATTCCTGCGCCGTCTGTTCTTTTTTTGTTTTTTCCCATGCCGCCTCTTCTTTTTTCTCCACGCCCTTAAATGGAAGCGTCACCGTGAACGTGCTTCCCTCTCCAAGCGTACTCTCCACCGTCATCTCCCCGTTCATCTGGGAAAGGATGTTTTTGGCGATCGGCATTCCAAGTCCTGTCCCCGCTACATTCTGCGCGCCAAATCTTGTCTCCCGCTCATAGGGGATAAAAATTTTATCGAGAAACTCTTTTGACATGCCGACTCCGGTATCTTTAACGGTGATCTGATACCTGGTATATTCTTTTTGTTCCAGCTCTTTGACCTGCACAGAAATGGCGTCTCCTGCAGATGTAAATTTTACGGCATTTGACAGCAGATTGTTTAAAATCTGAGTCAGCCGAAACGCATCCCCATACACCTCTTTTGTCTGAATGTTTATTTCCACTTCAAACGTTTTGCCCTGTTTTTCTGCCTCAGCCGCAAAAAGATCCGTGCACTCTTCGATGCATCTGTTAAGGTCAAAATGCCTGCTGTCCAGCGTGATCTTTCCGTTTTCCAGCCTCGACATTTCTAAAATGTCGTTAATCAGATTGAGCAGAATCCGGCTTGAATAGCGGATTTTTCCCAGATGTCCCCGCAGTTTCTTCTCATCCCCCATCTCTTTTTCCATCAGCTCTGTCAGACCGATAATCGCATTGAGCGGGGTGCGCATATCGTGGGACATATTGGAAAAAAAAGCATTTTTGGATTCTTCGCTTTTTTTGGCGGCGCTGAGCGATTCTCTGAGCAGCTCGATCTGCTTAAGCCGCGCTTTTTTCTCTTCTTCTACCTCGCGGAAGCACAGCACTGCCTCGTCGGGATTTAGAGATTCGTCAAACATCATCCGGACGTTGACCCACCGGTACTCTTCCCCGAATTTTCTTTGAAAATCGCCGCCGAAGTCCCGGACACGCCGCTGCACCATCTGACGGATGTTCTCAATAGAAAAGCTTTTTTGATACTCCTCATAAGCTTCCGGCTGGATCACCTCTCCTGCCGTATCCATCAGTCTTTCATAATTTCCATGATCTGGAAGCTTCTGCCTGACATAGTCAGATCCCTTGATCATGTCATACGTATTTTTGGAAAAGTCTACCCGGTAGATGGCGTAGTAAGAATTTCCAAGAACCCGCACGGTGTCATTTGTCCGCTGAAAGCTTTTGTTTATTTTCCTCTCCCGAACGTCCATGACAACCAGCATTGCAAAAAAAGCCGCAAGGACGCCTGCATACCATAAGGCTAAGGTGCGCACGCCTTTCATCAGGGAAAAATACGGCATGGAGACGATAGAGATCCAGCCGTTTTTTGCCGTTTCAAAATATGCGGCTCTTTTCTCTCCTCTGATCTCGTACACAAGCGGTTCCGTGTCTCCATTTTTT
>CAWVKK010000078.1:0-33262 GCA_963929865.1 uncultured Eubacteriales bacterium
CAGCCCTCCGGCTGTATCGGTTGAGCAAAAGTCAGCGTGGGATTGATGTGGTATCTTTATCTAAGTGAACCCCCGTTTTCCCACTTAGAAATTGTCTGCCGCACCACATTCAGCTTGACAGCCAGTTCTTCTTGAGAAAGTCCTTTTGACTTTCTGATTGTTTTTATGTTTTCCTTTAACAATAGCGATATCCCCTTTCTTTTTATCGTTGCCACTATTGTACAGAAACTGGTCTGTTGCCGCAAGCAACGTATCTTAACACCTGAAAACCCGGCGCCTTTTGAAGGTCATCCGCGGCGTGTCACCGTTGTCTGTATCCGATGACGTCTCTCTCCACTTCGCAAATCACATCATTGGGAATTTTTTCTGCTGCAATCCGGTATACAAGATTCATCCGGGGGTTATAGATTCCCAGATATTGAATTTTTTGAAATTCCGGATGTATCGAATGGAGTCCCATGCGCCAGTACATCAGCAGCTGAAGAGTATGCTCTTTCTTTGGCGGCATTTTGGAAACTTTAAAATCCCACAGTGTATCCGGCGTTGTAAAATCCCCGTCTCCTGTGCGGACCACATCCGTATATCCGCCCTCAAACGTAAAACCGTCTAGAATCTTGGGACCGTACTGTTCAAAGAAGTGCACAGAGCGTTCCACCATTGTGCGGATATTTTCAGCCGTCGCATGATCTGGATTGATTTTATCTATGGGCTGGTATCCTGCAATGCCGGCGCGATAGCATACGTCATAGCCTGTCAGTTTTACAGCGTTTGCGACAGACGCATCGTCAAGCCCCTTGATTTCTGTTATCAGTTTTTGAGCAGTTTTTCCTTCCCCGATGCATTCAGCACCCATCCTGCTGATCGAAAAAGCGTCTTCTGCCGAAGAACCCGACATAAAACGCGTCAGATAGTCCACGGTCAGTCCCACAAGGGTTGCATGTATATTTTCTTCTGGATTCAGAGCGTCCATGCCTTCTCCCATCCTGGTTATCTCCATTGTCTTCGGATTGAGGTAGCCGCCTCTGGGCTGTTTAATCTGTTTTATTCTCTGGGTAACTGAGCATCCGGTTAACCCCTGCAGCAAATCCATAATGTCTGCCATGTTTCTCTCCATCCTTCTTATTTCACCTCAACAAGCTCGATCCGGAAATTCAGCTCTTTGCCCGCCATCTCATGGTTGGCGTCGAACGTGATCGTTGTCTCTTCCTTCGCTGTCACCTTGACCGGGAACGGCTGACCATACTGGTTGGAGAGGTACACCTGCTGCCCGACCTCCAGGTTCTCAGATCCCGGAAGCTGTGCGATCTCAAGCGTGAAAACGGCGTCCGGATCCGGCATACCGTAGGCCTCCTCCGGCATCAGATGGACGTCTACCGTCTGACCGACCTCCATGTCGGCCACCGCCGCGTCGAATCCTTTGATCATCTGACCAGCGCCGCAGACAAATTCCAGCGGCTCTCCGCGGTCATAGGAGGAGTCAAACTGTGTTCCGTCGTTGAATGTTCCTCTGTAATGCGTGCGGCATGTTTTTCCCACGTTGCGCCCGGTCAGCTTCGGTTCAGACCCGCATCCGCCTGTGCAGCTGCAGGAATGCCCCTCCTCGTGGTGACCGCAGGAATGCTCTTCGCCGTGGTGATGGTTGCAGTTGACTCCGGATGATATAAGTTCTCCTTTTAAGTAAGCCTCCACCGCCTCGTCGGCGTCTCCCTGCGCGCCCGCGCACAGTTCTACTCCTGCCTCTTCCAGCGCAGCCTGCGCTCCTGCGCCAATGCCTCCGCAGATCAGCACGTCGACTGCCCGGTCAGCCAAAAGTCCTGCCAGCGCTCCGTGACCGGCGCCGTTTGATCCGATCACCTCGCTGGAGATTACCTGCTGATTCTCAACGTCATATACCTTAAAAAACTGTGTTTTTCCAAAATGCTGAAATACGTTTCCATTTTCATAAGTGACTGCTATCTTCATCTTTTTTTCCTCATCTTTCTTTTTTTGACTGTTTCTACATTTTTATCCGTGCCTTCCGGCTCATCCTGATTTTAACTCTGCCGCTTTTCGTTTTTTGTTCCCGCCGCGCGATATCCTCTCACAGAGATTCTCCCGTCCGCAGGTACGGCGTGACGGGAGGCTGATGAGAGCCGTGTTCTCCAATGATTTTTTCCATCCAGACCATGTCATACCAGCGGTCAAATTTATAGCCGCAGCTGCGAAACGTTCCGACCGTGCGGAATCCCATATGTTCATGGAACTGCGCGCTGTTTAGGGTGAGGTAGGGATCTTCCCCCTGCACAGTCCCGACACAGGCGTATACATTTGTCACTCCCATATCTTTTAATTTTTCTGTCAAAGCCTCGTACAGCCTTCTGCCTATTCCGCGCTTCTGGATATCTTTGTCCAGATAAATGGTCAGCTCGCACGACCAGCCGTAAGCCTTCCGCCCGACAAAAGGACCTGCATACGCGTAGCCTTCTACCACCCCTTCCCTCTCCGCCGCCAGATACGGATACCGCTCCATCGTCTTTTTCATGCGGTTTTGAAATTCTTCCAGCGTTGGGACTTCATACTCAAAAGAAACCGCTGTATTTTTTACATAATGCTCGTAAATTTCAGCCATGCGCCCGGCGTCTTCTAGCCTTGCATCCCGAATGATAATCGTTTCCATCGCCGTTCTCCTCCGCAGCCTGCCGTCTGCCTTCCCGCCCAAATGGTCTGTCTGCGCGGACCGCAGCCTGCCTTTTTTATGTCGTGTTTAGACTTGTATTATATGTCTGCTTTCTTCCCGGCGCAAGCATTTTTTGCAAAACGGAAAAAAGGCGGCGAAAGGCAGGTCATCAGACCGGCGCGAAAGGAGAGACCGCGCAGACTGCGCTCTGGAAATTTGCGTCCATCCGTGATAAAATCAGGTCAATCGTTCTCATTTGTATTTTTATGTTTTGTTTTCTGTTTCTGTTTTATTTTATATTTGTTTATATTTGGGAACATGTAATATGTTGGAACATGCAGGAGAATCGCTATGAGTAAAATGAATTGCCTCTTTGAGTTTGGAAATGAAAAATTTATGATGATTTAGGGGGAAGCCCAAAGCTGCTGACGGATCTGTGCCGGTGGCTGCAGAGGCAGAAGCACAATATCGTCTCCGTTGACATGGCGCTGTATCTGTTTAACAACGCCTATCTTTTCTCCGTCTTAAAGGAGCTCGCCGACAGCGGCTGCCGCGTCTGCGTCTATTCCATCCCGCTCGAGGGATATGACGCCGCCTCTTCCATGGAAATCAGAAGCCATCTTTCCGGAGGCTCCATCGGTCGGCACACGAAATATGACCTTGCAGAGAAGCTTTATGAAAAAATCCGGAATCTGAACCATCCGAATCTGTCTCTGCGCATCGTCCCTCACATGTATATCAGGAGCAGATACGTCAAGCCGTTTTCCCGGGGCGATATGCCATACAGCCTTCACTGCAAGACCTTTCTGATTCAGCTGCGCGGCGGGCGTTTCTGCGCCGGACTCACCTCTTCAAATTTTGCCGTGCGCGACGCTCAGAAAATCGAGCTTGCCTGCATCATGCCCTTAGGCGAAGCGGAGATCGCCTCCAGCACAGATTTCTACAGCGGACTTTTCGAAAACTCTGTCCCGGTTGAGCATTTCGACCCGGCCGCAGACTATGCGCACTGGAAGATCAGGCTCCGCAGCGCTCCAAAAAGCTCCCAGACCATGTACATCGCTCCCTTTTATGAGAATTCCCCCGAACAGTTTGAGCATCAGCTGATTGAACTTATCCGGCGGGCAAAGCGCAGGATCGTCATTGCCGCGCAGCACCTCTGCGCTTATGAGTACACCTCTTTCGCCTCCTCCTGCGGCACAGCCTATCCGGTACGGAGGGAAGGATTTTTGACGCATGTGCTCCGAAAAGCGCAAGAAGGCGTTCCCGCCGTCTTTTTGTCGCAGACGTACGCCGACGGGACGGACAGACCAAATGTGCGCAGACCGCAGAACATCAAATCATTCATCCGCTTTGCGCACGCCGCAAAAAAGACAGGAAACTGCAGCTACTATGTGAACCGCAGCCTGCACGCGAAGTATCTGATTGTCGACGACACGGTCATCGTCACGACATGCAACCTGACTCCCTCGCAGTTTCTCTATCTGCCGGACGTCACGATATCCTCGTTTGCGCATATGCCGAACATGACCTATTCCGGAATTTTCTGCGAGCACGGAGCGTATTTTATCTCGCACAATCCCGAGACCGTCTCGCGCCTGGAGGAGGAGACAAGGCGCATTCTCTCCCTGCCAGGCACGCAGAACATGTTTGGCGCGTAAGCTTTCCGCTTTCCTTAGTCTTTCCCGAAGCATCCCTAAAAGCTGCCTTCTCTGCCGGGCGTGTCACTCCAGCACAAGCGCCGGGCGAAAGTCCAGGTAATCTCCTGACACCAGCATGTAGCGGACGCCGTGGAACTCTCCCCGGATGCTGTCCCCGAACCGCCGTTCCCCATGGCAGTGGGAGTAGACGACGGCGCTCACGCCGTACTCCTGCGCGATCTGCGTAAACGGGGAAGTCTCCTCGAGGACATTTGTCGGAGGATAGTGCAGAAACAAAATGTACTTCCGGTATCCGGCTTCCTGCGCCAGCCGGAACGATTCTCTTAGACGGCTCATCTCTCTGCCGACGAGCTTTTTCGCCTGCTCCTCCCGCTCTTCGTCCCAGCCTGTGATATTTCCCCAGCGGTCCAGATAAAACGGTCCTTCAAACGTATACCCCTTTGTCCCGACCAGCGCGTAATCCCGGTAGACGGCAAAGTTGTTCTGCAAAAAGAACAGCTTTCCCGCAAATTCTCTGTTGAGCTGTTCTGTTTTCTTCGCGTCCCAGAACATGTCATGGTTTCCTCTCAGCAGAATTTTCCGCCCGGGCAGTCTTTCTATAAACGCCAGATCCTCCCGGCACTCCTCCAGCTTTCTGCCCCAGGAGTGGTCGCCCGTCAGCACGAGCGTATCCTCGGGCTTTACAATGCGGTTTACATATTTTTCAATCTTGCGCTCATGGTGTCTCCATACTTTTCCGAATGCATCCATCGGTTTGTCTGCCTGAAAGCTCAGGTGCAGATCTCCCAGTGCGTACAGCGCCATATTCCGATCTCTCCTTTCTCACGTCTCTTTGTATGTTTTCTCTGATTTTTTTTCGTTGTTTCCATTCCAGATTTCCTGTCTGTTTTTTTACTGTATGATGTGATATCAAATTTGTCAATTGCTGTCGTGCAAAAAAATTCTTCTGGTTTACCATGCCGATAAAACGCGCTATAATGTTAAATAATACTGTTTTGCAATAATGGGGGGATTCTCAGATGAAAAAACTGACTTTTAAAGAAATCATCGTCATAGCAAGTATGCTGTTCGGCATGTTTTTTGGAGCGGGCAATCTGATTTTTCCGGCTTCTATGGGGCAGATGGCAGGCCGCAATATCTGGCAGGCGTCTTTGGGCTTTCTGATCACCGGTGTCGGGCTGCCGCTGCTGGGCGTCGCTGCGCTTGGCGTCAGCCGTGAGGATGGACTGCTCGGGCTGAGCAGCCGGGTCGGAAGAATGTACGGACTTTTCTTTACGTGCGTGCTTTATCTCACGATCGGTCCGTTCTTTGCCATTCCAAGGTGCGCGACCGTCTCCTATACGGTCGGAATTGAGCGGATTCTGCCGCAGACGCAGCATTCTACAGCTCTTATCGTGTTTTCGCTTCTCTTTTTTGTGGTGGTTTTATTTTTTTCGCTCAGACCCGGGGAGATCCTGACCTGGATCGGCAAGGTACTCAACCCTGTGTTCCTGTGTTTTCTCACGGTTCTGCTCATACGCGCTCTGACCTCGCCTCTTGGGTCTGTCTCTGACATCGCCCCGTCCGGCTCCTATGTCTCGAACGCCTTTTCGACGGGACTTCTGGAGGGTTATAACACGATGGACGCGCTTGCCGGACTTGCCTTCGGCATCATTGTCGTCAATGTGATCCGCGGTCTCGGTGTCACACAGCCCGGGGAAGTGGCAAAAAGCACTGTGCGCGCCGGAATTTTCAGCTCGCTTTTGATGGCTGTCATCTATATCCTGGTCACAGTTGCAGGCGCTCAGAGCCGCGGTCTGTTTCAGACCAGCAGCAACGGCGGAGAGGTACTGGCACAGATTGCCGAACATTATTTTGGAAGCGCAGGCGCGGTGATTCTTGCCGTAACGGTCACAGTCGCCTGTCTGAAGACGGCGGTCGGACTGATCACCAGCTGCGGGGAGACCTTCGTCAAGATCTTTCCAAATGGACCTTCCTATCCTGTGTGGGCGATCTTGTTCTGCATTCTGTCGTTTTTGATCGCCAATCTGGGTCTGGATACGATCATCTCCTATTCTCTTCCGGTTTTGATGTTCCTGTATCCGCTGGCCATCGTGCTGATTTTGCTGACTCTGTTCGGAAAGGCGTTTCACAATGACAAGCTCGTCCTCCAGTGGACGATCGGGCTGACTTCCGCCGCGGCCGTATTTGATTTTCTGCGGGCGCTTCCGCAGGAAGCAAGAACGGTTCTGCATCTCGATACTGCGGTTTCCTTTGCCGACGATGTGATTCCGCTTGCCGCCCAGGGATTCGGCTGGGTTACCCCGGCGCTTGCCGGACTTGTGATCGGTCTTTTTTTCAGAGCTGTCCGAAATCGAAGAAAAAAAGTCCAGAGAAAAAAGGCAGGGTGATCTGCCTTTTTTTCTCGGTTTTATTTTTTTGTGATCTTTTTTATCTTTTTCTTGTGTCTCTCATTCCGTAGGCGCGCAGCTCCGCGTGAAAAGCCGAATAGCGCGAAAATTCCGCACGGTAGTGCTGCAGTACGCTTTCTTTTGCCCCGATCTCGCCTCTCGATTCCTTGATCTCCCCCAGGGCTGCCGCAAGCTTCGCCGCGGTGCTATACTCTGTGCGCATTTTTCCGGACACAATCGCTTTTACTTTCTCGTCAACCGCTTTTTCCAGCTCGGCTATGATCTTCTCTGTCTCGTTCTCAGTCAGCTGGTGTTCCCGCCTCCACTTTTTAAAGTATGACCACAGGATCGTTCTCTTATGAATCAGTTCTTCCCTCCGGAAGCTGTATCCCTCCCATACATTCACGCTCTGAGACTTTTCTTCCCTCTGATAGGCTTCCGGGTCAAAGTTGAGATAGGAGACTGCATCCTCTGCGATGCTGGCGCATCCTTTCTGCAATTCTTCGCTCTGCAGCAGAAGCAGCATAAAAAGAGACATGGCGCAGGAGGCAAATCTGGCCGACCATCCCGTCTCTGCATTCTGATCTCCTTCTTTTAGGGCGAAGGCATGTTCAAAGTTGCCGTTTAGAAACTTCAAAATTTCTCTCTCATAGTCGGATACGATGTTTTTCTTTCCCTCTTTTTCCTCTCCGTACCGCCCGTAGACTCCTTCTGAATTTTTCCTCTCTTTTTTGATCCTGGACAGCGTATCTGGAATCAGCCCGGCGTATCGCTTCGGGTTGCTGCTCACAGCGATCAGTCTCAGATAGTTCGTCGGCGTCGTGTCCGAGATAAACGCCTCCCTGACGCATTCCTCCTCCAGCTGCTTCTGATCGCTCTTGTGCGCAGCGTCAGCTGTCTTAAGAGCAATCTGGCTGCGTATCACATAATTGCGGTCTATGTTTTCCATGGCTTCCCTGCCAATGCTGATCACCTGCTCATAGTCGTTCCTCTTTTCATACCTTGTCAGCGCCTCCAGATACAGGGCAGGGTGAACCGCATAGCCCCGGCGCGCCACCTCCAGAATTTTGTCCTCCCCGTATCCGCAGCGGATTGCCTCGCTCAGCAGTCTATACGGCAGATCGCCCTTTTTTTCTTCCAGGAAATGAATCCAGCTATCCAGGAAGTCCGGAAAGTCCTGCAGCTCTTTTTTTCCGATGCGGAGCATTTCTTCGATCGAAATGTTTTTAAATAAGGGCATCTGAAAATACGGATAGATTTCCTGCGCGCGCTTTTCTTCCGGCGACGTCTGATATCTCGCATACAGCGTGTACAGTGCCAGCTCTCTGAGATCGACCGGTACGATCTCCTCGGAGACCAGATCCTGCAGTCCCAGATCAAACCGGTCGCCGTCGCCGTCCACGCTGACCTGCGTTTGGATCAGCAGATCGGACAGCTCCAGCGCTTCTGCGTAAAGACCGCAGTCAACGCATTGTCTCAGCAGTTTGTACGCATCCCCGTAAATTTCCTCTACCTGGTCGTAGTCGTAGTACTCCCACTCCCAGTCGCCATCCCAGCAATTGCTCTCATATTCTTCATATGACTGCGCGCAGATTTTGATCTCCTCTTTCTCTATCTCTGCAAAGTCCTCTCTGATCCTGCTCAGCTTTTTTTTCAATTCCAGATCCTGTTCTTTTTCCTTTTTCTCTTTTTTGTCAAAAGATACCGGACCATTTTTTTTCGTCTCTCTCATCAGCTCCAGAAACGCTTCCCTTTTTTCCTCCGGAATCTTCCGCGCCAGGTTGTGCACAAATTCTTTTAATTTTTCTTCTTTCATATCTGCTGCCGTCTGATCTGCAAGATCCATAAATTCTCTTAAGTTCATAAATACAATCCTTTCGTTTGTGGTATGGCACAGACCCATTGCCATTGGGCGGTGGGAGGAGCCTTTGTGATAATCCGTATAGCAGGCTTTTGCAGGAGTATTCCGCCGGGCACACAAAAAATCGGGTGTGAAGCTTTGTTCACACCCGATAACGTTCTGTTGTCTCTTATTCTAAGCAAACGCCGCGCGTTAAGATCAGATCTGCGGACCAGCGGAAACAAGCGCTTTTCCAGCAGCGTTTCCTTCATATTTCGCAAAGTTCTTGATGAATCTCTGTGCAAGATCTTTTGCTTTTCTCTCCCATTCTGCAACATCCGCATAGGTGTCGCGAGGATCCAGAATATTTGTGTCAACTCCTGGAAGCTCTGTCGGAACCTCGATGTTGAAGTATGGAATCTTCTTTGTAGGCGCATTTAAGATGTCTCCGTTGAGGATCGCATCGATAATGCCGCGGGTATCGCGGATAGAGATACGTTTTCCTGTGCCGTTCCATCCCGTATTTACCAGATATGCTTTTGCGCCGCTCTGCTGCATTCTCTTAACGAGTTCTTCTGCGTATTTTGTAGGATGCAGCTCCAGGAAAGCCTGTCCGAAGCAAGCTGAGAAGGTAGGAGTCGGCTCTGTGATGCCGCGCTCTGTACCGGCCAGTTTTGCTGTGAATCCTGACAGGAAGTAGTACTGTGTCTGCTCCGGAGTCAGAATGGATACTGGAGGCAGTACGCCGAATGCGTCTGCTGAGAGGAAGATTACTTCTTTTGCAGCAGGAGCTGTGGAAACCGGGCGAACGATATTTTCGATATGATCGATCGGATAAGATACACGGGTATTTTCTGTCACGCTCTTATCGTTGAAATCGATTTTTCCCTCAGCGTCTAACGTTACGTTCTCAAGGAGAGCGTTGCGTTTGATTGCGTTGTAGATGTCAGGCTCGGATTCTTTGTCGAGGTTGATAACCTTAGCGTAGCATCCGCCTTCAAAGTTGAACACGCCGTTGTCATCCCAGCCGTGCTCGTCATCTCCGATCAGAAGACGCTTTGGATCTGTGGAGAGGGTTGTCTTTCCTGTTCCAGAAAGTCCGAAGAAGATCGCCGTATTTTTGCCTTCCATATCGGTGTTTGCGGAGCAGTGCATGGAAGCGATGCCCTTCAGCGGCAGATAGTAGTTCATCATGGAGAACATACCTTTTTTCATCTCTCCGCCGTACCATGTGTTGACGATAACCTGCTCGCGGCTTGTGATGTTGAACATAACAGCTGTCTCTGAGTTCAGACCCAGCTCTTTATAATTTTCTACTTTTGCTTTGGAAGCATTGTAAACGATGAAGTCCGGCTCAAAGTTTTCCAGTTCTTCTGCTGTAGGCTGGATAAACATGTTCGTAACGAAATGAGCCTGCCATGCCACTTCCATGATGAAGCGGATCGCCATGCGGGTGTCTTTGTTTGCGCCGCAGAATGCGTCTACCACATACAGCTTCTTGTTGGAAAGCTCTTTGATCGCAATATCTTTTACGGTCTTCCATGCTTCTTCTGTAGCAGGGTGATTATCATTTTTGTATTCATCAGAAGTCCACCATACTGTGTCTTTTGAGTTTTCGTCCATAACGATGAATTTGTCTTTTGGGGAACGTCCTGTATATTCGCCGGTCATTACGTTAACTGCACCAAGTTCACTGACCTGTCCCTTTTCAAAGCCTTCCAGACCTGGCTTTGTCTCTTCTTCGAATAACACCTTATAGGAAGGGTTATGCACGATTTCAGTGGTTCCTGTAATGCCATACTTGCTTAAATTGATTTCTGCCATTTTCCATTTAACCTCTTTTCTTTTATAATAGTTAAGATCCAAGATTCTGCGAAGCACTTTATTCCGCCGCGCTTTATGCCCTGCGCGAGATAAAGAAAGCGAACCGTCCAGACCTCCTTATCTCTCATTATACATAAAAAATCAATTAAATCAATAAAAATCCTCTATTTTTTTCAAAAAATGATAATTTTTTAACACTTGCCGTCATTGTGCGCTCCCCTCTGATTTACAATCCGCGGGAATTCCAGGTCGACGCAGGTGTACGCTCCGGGTCTGCTGTGAATCTCAAACCGAAACTCTTCCCCAAAGCATGAGCGCAGGAGCACAACCGTGCTGCGCAGCCCGATATATTTCTTTTTTTCCTCCAGCTGGTCCCGGCGCAGCGTTTTTCTGATGTCCTCCATCTGCTCCGGTGAGATTCCCCGGCCGTTGTCCCATACAGACACGCAGATGCGTTCCTCGTTTCTTCTGATTTTCAGACTCACGCGTCCGTCTTTTTTCTGGTCCCCTACCCCGTGTACAATGGCGTTTTCTATCACCGGCTGAAGACTCATCGACGGGATCTGCGCTTCCAGACACTCTTCCTCCGTCTCAATCTCATAGGAAATGCGCTCCTCAAAGCGAAGCTTCTGGATTTCTATATACCGCTGGATATGATCCATTTCTTCGCGGATCGTGACGATGCTGCCCACACGCGAAAGCGCGTCCCGCAGAAACGTCGCCACGAGCTGAGTCGCTTCTCTGGACTGGAAGGCTCCCTCTAAATATTCCATGCTGGAAATCGTGTTGAGACAGTTAAACAGAAAGTGGGGATTAATCAGGGACTGCGTGATGCACACCTCGCTCTGCGCAAGGTATGCCTGCATCCGCATATTCTGGGATTTTAGCTTCTCCAGCTTTCTTGCCGTCTCCATCTGTTCATTTTTTGCGCGTGTCTGGGTCTGGATAGTGCCGATCATTTTGTAGAACGCGCGCGACAGCACCACGATCTCCCCGGCGTCCCCGGAGGTGTCGCTCTTGTCCGGAAGATAAAATAAAAACTCCTTTTCTGCCTTCCGCACCTGTTCGGTCAGTCTCTCAAGAGGCTTTACCGTCTGGTCAGCCGTTTTTCGGCTGAACCATACCCCGTACACAAGCGCCGCTGCCATCAGAGACAGAAGCGCCGCCATGCACATGGCATGTCGTTGATCAAACAGCTGCAGATTTTGCTCCATCAAGGCTGTCTCGGTCTCTGTCAAAAACATCTCGCTGTTGAGGATGAGTTCTATCATATGATCAAGATTTTCATACCCCTGCGCCGTGCTTCCTTGTTCGCTTTCCAGGAAATTTTTTACTTCTTTCTGCAGGGAAAGCGCCATATGGTACTGATCGGTAAACTGAGGGTGATCATAATTTCTCTCCAGCGCCTGCGCCTGCTGCGCGCATTGCTGCGCAAGCTCTGTGCAAAGCTGCGCCTCATCGGGGTGAGCCGTATTGATATAATTGAGAAGCGTGATCCGCAGATGGGAAATCCCTGCAAAGTATTCGTTATAGAGCGTTTTGTACTCCAGCATCTTTCTCAGCTGTTCATTTTCCCGCCGCATAATCAGAAACAGCCCGCCCATAGCCAAAACCATAGCGGCGGCGAGGCAGATACATCTTACGGTCAAATCCATTCTGAGGCTGCGGTGTCTGTATCGGAGAATACCGTTCACGTTTCTTCTCTCTCCTTTCTCCTGCGGTACTGTGCGGCGGAATATCCATATGTCTGTTTAAAAACCGTATCCAGATAGCGCCCGGAGACGAACCCGCTTTTCCCGGCAATTTCATTTAAATCCCAGACGCCCTGGTCCATAAGGGCGCGCGCGCATTCCAGACGGATGCCTGCAAGGGCTGAGGAAAAGTTTTCTCCTGTCCGCTGCTTAAACAGGCGGGAAAAATACGCCTGGCTCAGCCCCACCTCCTCTGCCACCTCCGCTTCCGAGATCGGTTCTGCATAGCGCGTCTTTACAATTCTAAGCGCGGTGTCCACCGGATCCGTCTGCTCTGTCTGTTCTGAGGCTCCTACATGCTCCTCCCAGATCCGGCACAGCCAGCGGCTGATTCCGGTCACGCCCGGCATCATGTCCGGCAGCTGTCTCCAGACCGAGATCAGTTCTAAATCCGGGGCAAAATTCCACAGGGCTTCCATCAAAATCTGAATCTTTTGTTCCGGGTATTCTTTTCCCAGGCGGTGCAGCACGGCAGCCGCGCGCTCAAAATTTCCCTCCCGAAAGCGCTGAATGATTTTCTGCCGGATCACGGCGCGTTTCGCTTTTGGCAGACCGTCTCTTTTAAAAAAACAGCCTGGCTCCAGATACGTCTGCCCGCAGACAGATGGGACAGGCTTTAATTTGATTTCCCTCTGAAACGCTTCGTTTAACTGCTGATACGTCTGAAATGGTCCGGCCATGCGCAGCCTTCCGGTCATGTTCTTCTCCCTGCGGATTCTCGCCGCAGCGGCGCTTGCGCCCAGCCACAGCGCAGTCAGAACCGGCTGGTTCAGACCGGATTTTTTTTCGTGCAGCAGAATCTGGACGCCCCCGTCTGAGGCGTCCGCGATGACGTCAAAGTTAAAATTCAGCGCCTCGCTCCAGATCGGAAGCGTCTGTGAGAGCGCCTGTTTTTCCTCCTGGCTTTCCCATATCAGATAGAATGCGCTCAGACATCCGTTTTCCTGCCAGCCGTATCCCTTTTTGAGCAAGTCCGGGCGGATTCCCTTCTGGGCAAATTCCTGCATCAGATATGGTCCGGCATAATCCTTCATCGACTCCAGCCCTTCAAATGTCCGCGCCGTATGCCTGCGCTCCTCAATCGCCGAAAAGCATTTTTGCATCGCCTGCTCCAGCTCCTTTTCCCGGATCGGTTTAAGCAGATATCCCTGACAGCCCAGATCCATCGCCTCCTTGACGTACCCAAAGCGGCCATAAGCTGTCGTGATGATCGTATTTCCTGCCAGCCCCTCCCCGACCAGCGCCCGGCACAGCTCCAGTCCTGAAAGACCTGGAATATTGATATCGACCAGCAAGATATCAGGGTGCCACGCTCTTGCTGTCTGAAGCGCCTCATCTCCGTCTTCCGCCTCTTTAATCTGCCCGATCTGCGGATACCCTTTTTCTATCATCGCGCGCAGCGCTCTGCGCGGAAGTCTTTCATCTTCCACGATCAATAGCTTATACATGCCTTCCTCCTATTCCTCTAAGAACATGTCCGGAGTCATCAGCCGAAAGGGCACGATGATTTCCATATCCGTATCGTCTTCCTCTTCCTGCGCCGGACCGCACATCCTTGTCAGATATTCGATTCCCATCCATCCCATCTCATATGATTCCTGCATCACAAGACACGCTACGATTCCCTGCCTGACTCCGTCAAGTATCTCCTCGCTCTCTCCAAATCCGACCACACAGACGGAATCTTCCAGGTTCAGCCTTTTCACCGCATTGACGGAAGCCGCCGTCACTTTCGGCGCGCAGCCGAATAATAGGCGAACGTTTTTTTCCGTCTCAAGAAAATCCATCAGGGTCTCGAGGCGCAGCTCGTCCTCCCCGGGCAGCTCCAGAGTGCGGAGGCTGTCCGCTTTTCCCAGCTCTTCAAACCTCTTTTCAAACGCCTCCACGCGCAGAGACGCAGCGTAGGACATGTATGCGTCAGGCGTTTTTACGATCACTGCCTTCTCATCGCCGTCGATTCTGCGCGCGGCGTCCTCCGCCAGCGCTCCTGCCGCCTGTTCATTGTCAATCCCGATAAAAGCGTCGCGGTGCCGCGCCCCTGCGTCTACATCCACTGTGACCACATGAATCCCTTTCTCCGCCGCGCACTCCAGCATTTTTAAAAGCGTTTCCTCAGGCGTGTCGGGAGCGCGGAGCAAAATCCCGTCCACCTCTGCCAAAATCGCCGTCTCCACCAGATCTGTGATCGTCTCGCTGCGCTGCTCATAAGGGTATTCCGACAGCGCCGCCCCTGCCTCCTGCGCAGCCTGTCTTGCCCCTTCCCAGACGCCGTCCCAGAAAGGAACCTCAGCGCTCATCAAAATTGCGGCGATCCGCACAGGATCGCCCTCTTGCGGCGTCTCGCCCTGTCTTTTGAGTAAAAAAAAGCCGGCCGTTGCCGCTGCCGCTCCCAATACGATACACACAAGCCATATCCTTGTCCTCCGTTTCACCTCACATCTCCCCTGTCTGAACATTTCGTCCGGCAAATCTAATCCGCGCCAGACCAGATTTGTCTCTGTGATTTTTATTATAGAAAACCTATATCGGAAAGTCAAGAAAACGCACTGTTTTCCAATTAATATTCAGGTATCTGTTTTTTGACTTTTTTGTATTCTGACAAATGCAGCGCCCAACTTTGCCGATATTTGCAAAAAAACGCAAAATGTCGGCATCTGTCTGACGTTGACACAAAAAATGTTCTATAGTATCTTTGTCTTATCTAAGGATTGTGCACATTCCACAGAACAGAACGACCGCTGAAAACTCGCTTTGACCGTCATGGGGAAAGGCGGCGGGCGAAACAGACACATGTACAAGGAGGGATTATATGAAAAAATTATGGACTCTTGTTTTAACATTGCTGATTGCTCTCAGCTCTCTTACCGTGCTGGCGCGGGAGGCTGAAGAGCCGCAGACTGACGTGGAAGTGCTTTCTGTCACGGCAATCGCTGAGACACTGGAGGAAGGCCAGAAGCTGACGGCGCTGTCCATCGAGTATTCCGAGCCTTTCGCAGCCGGCGCAGCTGTAACCGGCAGCTTTACCGTGGAAGACCGCGAGGTCAGCCGCGTCTATGTCAATGACTCCGGTCAGAAGGGCGATGTCTGCGCATCCGGACGCTTCATCATCGTGGAGCTTTCTGTGAGCAACACGCCGGGATCTTCTGTCGGCACAACACTGTTTTTCGGCCGTATGAACGGCGTGGATGTGAAGATCAACCATCGTCTTCCGATCGATCCTCTGATCGTGCAGACTGCAGATCTGACCGCGATTTCGGGAAATGTGGCAGTCAGCCAAAGACTTGAGGTCACAAAAGAGGTCAACGTCCTTGCCGACGATTTCCTGCCGCTGTCCTTTACCGATCCGGACTCAGGAATCACGGTAAACTACCGCCTGTATATCCCGGAGGGATATGAAGAAAAGTCAGACAGTCTGGAGGATCTTCCTCTTGTTTTATTCCTTCACGGCTCCGGCGAGCGCGGATACAACAATATTTCCCAGCTCCTCGCCAATCCAAGCGCTCTGGAATGGGTTCGCCCGGAAGCGCAGGCCGCACACCCGTGCTTTGTGCTTGCCCCGCAGAATCCTGACGTCACCATCGGATGGGCTGCCAACATCGGAACAGAAGAAAATCCGAACTGGGCCACGACCGATCAGCTGGAAGCTGCAAAGAAGATCGTCGATCTGACAATCGAAACGTACAACATCGATTCTTCCCGCATCTACGGCACCGGACTTTCCCAGGGTTCAAAAGGAATCATGCGCTTAAGCATCAACTACCCGGAACTTTTTGCCGCACAGTTAAACATTGCAGGCTGCGACGTCTACACGGACGAAGAAGTCGCTGTCATTGCCGACAAGCCAATCTGGCATCTGATCGCGGTCGACGACAGCACCAATCCATCGTCAAACGTTCGGACTTTGATGGATCAGCTGGAGCTTGGCGGCGCTGTGATTGTCCGCAATGTGGAGGAGGAAGGCTGGAACGCATGGCTGCGCGGAGAAGATTCAGCCGCTCTGGCGTCTGCTCTCTGGGATGAGGCAGAAGAAGCAGGAGCAAATGTGCTTTACACAGAATACATCGCCGCAACAGTTGTGCCGAACACACACTGGTCATGGATGGCATCCTATTCAAACTCTGTTGTCCGCGATTGGCTGTTTTCACAGGTAAATCCACAGCCTTATCTGCCGGAATAAATCGTTTTTCCCGGTATTTCCGGGTTTATTCCCCTACAAAAAAAAGAATCCTGCCTGTCAGGATTCTTTTTTTGTCCGCTTAAGAAAACCAGCGTCTTTATTTCAGCATGTCCGCCTTCTTTTCCAAAATCGCAGCCACAGCCGCGCAGGCCGGACAGTCGCAGTATTTTGCCCCTGCCGCTTTGATTTCCTCTGCGTGCGCCGCGATTCCCTTTGCCGTGTCCTCGCCGAAATACGCTCTTCCGGCGTCAGAGCCGGCAAACCCGATCAGTCCGTCGATCGGCATGATATCTGCCTCCAGCTCTGCGATATACGCTTTTGTCTCCTCCGCCTGCTCGTCGGTTCCGACAGCGTCAAGCCACTTCTGTGCGGCTGCTTTTGCCTCTTTGCTGCATGACGCCGCATTCATCAGCTCCTTTGTCTTTTCAATTGCATAATCCAGCACCTGTTTTTCCATCATCCATATCCTCTCTTTCTTTGAATTTTAATTTTCCGGCATCGTTTTCCTGTGTCTGCCGCTGTGTATCTGTATCGCGGCATGTTCAGGCAAAGCCGGCTATCAAATGCTTGACGTCAGCTCCGCCCCGAATTGTCTGACCACCTCTTCGCTGTCTCTCCCCGGAATCGGCTTTCCCGTCGCTTTCTCAATCCCGTCCAAAAGCTTTTTTGCCCTTTTTAGGAAAAAGGAATCGAAGTCATCTCTCCTGCAGCATACGGTGTCTATCCAGTGCGATTCCAGATACCGGTCCAGTACGTCCGGCGCGACCTGTCCCTTCGCCTCGATCTTTCCCAGATATCTGCTCGGGGCGGCGCCTCCGACCGCCCTGTTTGTGCTGTAGGAGATCGGGGTTTTATTGACAATCGAATTCCATTTTTCCTTTGGATATCCGCACGCTTCGCAGTATTCCTTCGGAAAGATATGGTGAATGTCAATATTTTCTGAGCAGTACGCAGTGAAATCCATCTCTCTTCCGCTGATAAAATCCCTGCTGCGGTTTCTCAGAATCATGGCCAGAATTCCTTTGTACGCCGCGCTCTGTCTTGTCTGAAGGCTTAAAAGGCGGGTCGGGTTAAAGTAGGATTCCTGCACCGTCTTCGGAACCTTCTCGCCATCGCGGATCCACTCCATAACTCCGACGACATCGTTGACATACCGCGTCTCATTCGCGCTGCCGTACAGCTCTCCAAACACGCCGCACCAATACCACTGCTTGATCTTCTCCTTCACAGTGGAGATTTTAATCTGATTTCCTTCCTGCAAAAGAGTGCACAGGACGGCAAGCGGGATCAGCTGCGTGCTGTACGGCAGGTCGCGGCTCACGAAGATTCTCTCTTCTTGCAGAATTTTTTCCGCCTCCGCAAATCCCTCTGAGAGGGAATCCGCCGCGTTCTGGTATTCTTTAAGCGTCAGGTTTAAAACGTCTCTTTTCTTGCAGCTTACTGTGCCGCCTTTTTTATACGATGAGAGCAGCGTACATGCCGTCAGGAAATCGGTCGCGTCGACAATGCTGAGGATGTCCCCGGAAAAGTAACGGTCTTTTTTCATCTCCCAGTCTTTTCTCAGCTCAAAGTCATCCATCGCAAAGATCGCTGTGATCAGCTCAAAAACCGTCAGGGAAACTCCGCCGGTGTTGACGTTTTCAAACACCTGGCACACCGCTTCCTTCGGCGTCTCCCGGTCCAGCAAAATGACAGGCATCTTGTACTGAAAGACCGGCATCGTGATGCGGCTCTGAAAATCTGTGAATTCCCGGATAATGTCCGGATTCATCCGGTAGTAGGCATAGTAGCGGTTCTGCCACTGCGCCGTCTTGATAAAATCGAGAATAATATTGAGCGGAAACATTTTATTTTCAAATTCTTTTTCAGGCGAGGATAAGTCCAGTTCTACCGTCCGCCCGAAGTTTGACGTGATCTTTCTTTCCTTGGGGACGGAAATGACTGCGTCGATCCGGTCCGCCGAAGGGTCCAGGCTCTTTTCAATGTCGATGTAATAATACCGCTCGATCTCTTTTCCTTTGTCCGTCCTTGTCCTGACCGGACAGCCGCTGTAGAGCGCCGCAAAAATCGACGTCAGTCTCTGCTGCCCGTCTAAAATCAGTTCTGACGGCACGGTGCTGTGCGCCGGAGCGCCTTCTACCGTCCGGCATCGGAAGCGGATATTTTCATTGCCGTATTCCAGAAACATCGCGGCTCCCACCGGGAAATTGTTCGTAATGCTCGCGATCAAAGCCCGAATCCGGCAGTCGTCCCACACCCATCCTCTCTGAAAGTCCGGGAGCTGTGTCTTTCCGTCCTGGATCGCCTTCATCAGTTCTGTGATCTGTCTGTCGTTTGTCTGCATTCCTCTACCACCTTTATCGATTCCGTTATCTGGTTCTCTTTTACCATTGTATCCCATGCAGTCTGATCTGGCAAGCATTCCGTCTCATAAAAAAACGCCCCGCATTGTCTGAAGGGGGCGTTCTTTTCCATCTGTTTTTTTTACGCTTCGCTGAATTTTCCGCGCTTTCTGAGCATATACAGAAAAAACGGTCCTCCGCAGATCGACATCATCACGCCGACCGGGATTTCTGTGCCGGGCCATACTGTCCTTCCGACTGTATCGGCCAGCAGCACCATCAGGCTTCCTGTCATTATGCTCGTCACAAGCATCACCTTATAGTTGGATCCCACGAGCAGTCTTGCAATATGCGGGGCAACCAATCCGACGAATCCAATCATTCCCACTTCCGATACAGTCGCCGCTGCCAGAAACGCCGAAACGCCTGACAAAAAGATACGGCTGGCGTTGACCCGTACTCCGAGATTTTTTGCCATCTCATCTCCAAGCTGCAGGGCATTGGCGCTGCGGATGCAGCAAAACGCGAGAAGCAGCCCCGCCGCCGCGTACGCCCCCATCACTTTTACCTGCTCCCAGCTTCCGCCGGAAAGACTTCCGTTCATAAAGGCGAGCACTCCGGAGAGATTGTCGCTGTTTTGCAGCTGCACAAACGAGTTGTATCCGCCCAGCACTGAGCTGACGGCAACGCCTGAGAGAATGATCCGCACCGGATCGACTCCTTCCTTCCAGGCAAGGATATAGATCAGGATGCAGGCGAGCGCCGCGCCGCCGAACGCAAACAGCGGAACCGAATAATTCAGGTTTGGAAAGATGAGCAGAATTGTGACGGCAGCTGCCGCAGCCCCCGCCGAGACGCCGATCGTCCCCGGATCCGCCAGAGGATTTCTCATGACGGACTGAAGCAGGGCTCCCGCTGCCGACAGGCACGCGCCGATCACAATCGCCAGAATCGCTCTTGGCAGGCGCAGGTGAAAGACCACCACTCTCGCGTTTCCTGCGTCAGAGTTCCAAAGTCCTTCCCAGATCTCCCCAAGAGAATATCCGGAACTTCCGATTGCCAGGCTCAGCAGAAATGCGGCGCACAGCCCGGCAGCCAGCGCCGTCCAGACAGCTCCCGTTTTCAGCAGCCTGATTGTCTGCTTTTTTCCGCCTCTCATTGGGCTGTCACGTTTTCAGCCTCTGCTGACACTGCGCTGCCGACTGCCCATGTCTGCGTGATCTCTGCGCTGTCCATGCCTGGAATCTCTATCTCATAAAAATCGGCTGCTATTCCAATCAGGTTATTGATCGTATCGACAATATTGATGCCGGCTGTCGAGACATAGCTTGCCGGAAGATAGATGACATTTCCCTGTGCAATAGCCGGAATGCTGTACCAGTATGCCTCATTTGCCGCGAAATCGGCTTCCATCATTTCTTTGTGTTCCTCTGCTCCGGTAGCGCCCACGCACAGGACAAGATCCGGATCATAGTCCAGGGCCTGTTCGTAGTCCAGCTGCACCATGGAAGAGGTCTCATTTTCATAGACATTTTCCAGCCCGATCATCTCCGCCATGCTTCCAAGCGTAGCGCCTGCCGTCTGGATATAGTGAGCGCCTCCGCCTGACTGTAAAATCATGACGCTCTTTCCCGCAAAAGCTTCCTTTGCCTGCGCCACATTCTCCTCCAGCTGTGCAAAGCTCTGGCGGATTTCCTCCCCGGCTGCCTTTGATTCCTCATCCACTGCAAACGCATCGATCAGCGCGTTCGTCTGCATCACAATCGATTCATACGGAACCATGTGACCGGCGTAGACGTAGTAGACCGGAATTCCCAGAGATTCCAGCGTTTCCCCGGCTGTCTCCGCGGCATTGTAAGCTAAGAATACCAGATCCGGCTCTAAGCTTACTACGCTCTCATAGTCAAAGTCATCTGCGCTCATCGCAGAAAAGGATACGGTTTGTGCATTGTCCTGAAGCTCGCTGGGCCATGTCACGACAGAACTTGTCGGGACTCCCACAAGATTTACGCCCAGTTCATACAGCGCAAGGACCGGAGCTGTCGACAGGGAAACGACTCTCTGAGGCATCTCATCCAGGACAAGCGGTTCCGTAAAGCCGAGTTCCTGCATATCCTGCGGGTACTCCAGCACAAATTCTCCCTGCGCCGCTTCTGCGGAGGTCTCCTGTGCGGACACTGAAAATGCTGAAATCGAGGAAACTGCCATTGCTGCCGTCGCGCTCAGCGCCAATAACTTTCTTTTTTTCATAATACTCCTTCCCGCCGCCGATGTTTCTGACCATTTTGTCGGCGGCTTTCCATTTTGTTTGTATGCGCAGTCAGTTCTCTGTGATATATAGCCGCTGCACATATTTTTCCGCGCTTAGTTAGTTTAAACTAACTGAGCGATAGTCTATCACTCTTTCCTGATTTTGTCAATATATTCTATTGTCTCTGACATGGGAATTTTTTTATTAAGAGATGAATCGATTCAAAGATCAATAAGATCATCCGTCATAAGAGCTGCTTTCCGGCAAATGTATAAGATGTGTTTTCATAGTCTTTCTTGCCGTTCTCCTCTGTCACCGTTAACTTGACTCTCCTTTTATCTGCCAATCGACGCTGTCGTTACTATACAGGGAAAACAGAAACCGCTTCACTCGTTTTCCGGCGGAAGCTCTTCCTGATCCGGCGCATTTCTCTTTATATATTCTTTGATGGCTTTGTTGACCATATAGCTGATGCTTCTGTCATCCATCTTCGCCATCTTTTCAATACACTTTTTGTCCTTTTCATCGATGCGAATTGTCAAGCTTACCGTGCCCATACGCTCCTCCGTTCTTTTTTCCTATCATATCATGCTAAACAGCCAAAAGCAAGCAAAAGCCATTGACACGCCGATTCGGTCATGATATGCTTGTAAGCGAATACAAGTACTTGCAATTTCTATATTTTTCTGTATCGTTCTGTAAGGTTCCGATACAATATAATGTAAAGAAACCAAGATCAATCAGCATAAGAATAAACAGGTAGTCAAGATGCCGGGAAGGCTTTTGGGTCTGAGGATCTCCGGATAAGGCATATCACGGAGGCGAGGCGTCGGAAAGGGGTTGACGATATGACGAAGAAGAGCGTCAATGTCTGCATCCGTATGGATTCAGATTTAAAAGAACAGGCCGATGCTTTATTCAATGAGCTGGGCATGACTTTATCCACTGCATTCACCATCTTTGTGCGGCAGTCGCTCCGCAGGGGCGGGATTCCTTTTGAGATTAAGCTGGAGCAGCCCGAAAAAAATGCCGTTCTCTCTGCGCCGGGGTCGGTGAAAACGGACTGGTCTGAAAAAGACTGAGAAGATTGTGTGCGGACAGACAGAGTCTCTGCTGCCGGAAAACCCGTAAGCTGGGGTTTCCGGCAGTTTTTTTATTGGAAAGGAGTATCGCTTTCCCGGCAGCTGATGATCTCCTGCTCCAGCTTGACATTGTGCCTGAGCATGTACTTTGCCGTCTCCCGGTATGCTTCCTGGGCGGCGAGAGCGGTCAGCCGTTTTCTGTCGCTGTCCGTCAGCGGGCGGAGGCATGTCTGATACCGCCTGTCTGCGAGCTGTTCCGCCGACATGCGGTCCATCTGAAACGGGATGCCTGTCACGCGGCAGAGATGTTCGTGGATGTAAAAGCCTCCCGCGTCGATGTCTCCAAAGTGCAGGTACGTGACCGCCGGATTGTCCTGATAAATTTTCTTCAGGAAATCGCGCTGAAACCGGTTGGCATATCCGCCCAGATAGAAAAAAGAGGTGTCCCGCTCCCTCGCTCTTAAGTAGGACGTTTTGTTTTCCACGGTCATAAACCGCTCTGTGCGGACGATGATCCGGTCGATCCGTCTAAGCTCCCCGGCATAAAATTCAACGCCGTCCGCAAATGCTCCGAGCGGGATCGACTCCCCTTTGCAGATCACGGTGATCTGCCCCTTCAGACAGATCTTCTGCGGTTCTTTTTCGATCCCGTATTCTCTTAAAATTTCATCCGGCTGTTCCTCCGGCGCGCATGGACACGTTCTGTTTTCGCGCAGCAGGCGGCACACGCTCTCCAGACAGTTTTCTTCCAGATATTTGGAATCGCCGTAAATCAGCATCGAGGCTTCCCTCAGGTACAGCGTCTGCCGGTTGTTTTCGATAAACGTCAGGGCCTTGAGGATATCCTCTGTCTGGAGAAAGTTTTTGGGGACGCGGTTCTTTTTCAGCTCTGCTCTGAGTTTTTCGCACTGTGCCTCAGCCGTTGGCGACTTGTTTTCGTAGCGCCTGATCATCTCCTCGACGCCGCGCTTCCTGTCATATCTGGGCTGATATCCGTACGTCTCCTTTAAATACTGTTCCGCCTGCTCAATCTTTTCGTCCACCAGGCAGATCTCCGCGATTTCGTTGCTGAAGCCGTTCATGCGGAATGTCACAAATCCCTTTTGGCTGCAGCTGCGCGCGGCGTCGTTGACCGCGCTGATTTTCCCGATATCCGCGTCGTTCTCATTATATCGTTTGTACAGATCCTTCGGCTTAATCCGGGTCTTTCTGACAATCCGGTTTTCTCCCGTGTCTTTTTTGCTGTCCCTGTATTTTTCAACGAGAAGGACCAGCATTCTTTCTTCATAGTCAGCCATACGCATTCTCCTTGCGGAACTGTACGATCCCGATCTGCATACTGCTGTCGCTCACGCGCAGTACCGGCAGAATCACTTCGCATTCGTTTCCGATCGACTCTGTCTTGTCCGGCGAACACAAAATCACCTGCAAATTCTGTTTCTTCATAAAGTCGAGCATCAGCTTTACATTTCCCGGGTCCATCTTGGCAAACGGCTCGTCGATAAAGACGAGTCTCGTCGCGTTGACTCTCTGGTTGTAGATCATGAGAAGCGCCGACGTCAGGATCAGAAGGTAGGGGATCTGCACCTCCGCGCCTGAGTTGAATCCGGTCTGGCGGGAGAGCTTGGCGTGGTGCAGAATATCGTTGCTGATCAGGATCTCATACGTCATATAGTTTCGGTAATCCGCGAACCGCGCGATCGTCTCCTCGCTGTTTTTCTCGATAATGCGGTTGATGATCTGCCTGAGATCCTTCTCGAGCTGCTCTCCCTTTTCGTCAGAGACAGAGGTAAACATAGAGAGCGTCATCTGATCTGAGGAGCCTCCCAGCTGTTCTCTCTCGTTTAAAAATTTTGCGTACTCGATAATCTTCGCATACTCGGAGCCGTCCTTGACATAGTGGACGTCGAACTGGTACTTTGCCGCGAACTGCAGCTTTGCCAGCTCCAGGTTGATCTGTCTTAAATCCGCCTGCGCCTTCTCGCACGATTTCAGAATGGTCAGGACAAACTCATTCTTGAAAATCTCTTCGTACCGCTTTGTCTGTTCCTGCAGCTTCCGGCGGATTTCCTGCAGATTGTCCATCCAGATGCGGTCCTTCCTCGCGGCATACGCGCCCCGGCAGTCCGTGCCGTTTGGCAGCGGGGAGTCGCCGTGCTTTCCGTTGTAGGCGCTCTGCAGCGCGATCAGGTTGTTTTTATGCTGCTCAATGCTCCTTGCCACACGTTTTCTCGTCTCGAGAGCCAGCAGTCCGCCCAGTCCCCTAGAGCCGGCGGCAATATATTTTTCGTACGCCTCGACTGCTTTGTGCACGGCGGCGTAAGACCGGGCTTCATACTCTTTGAGCGTTCTCTCCTCTCTCTCAAGCTGTGCGGATTTTTCCGCGATCGCATTTTGGCTCACGCCGATTTTTGTCTCGATCCTGCCGCGCTCCTGCACTTTTTCCCTGTATTCCTTTTTTACGCTGTTTTGTTCTTCCTCCAGCTTTGCCTCAAGCTGTGTCAGCTCCAGAAATTCGCGGTTGTTTTTCTGCGCTTTTTCCAGCCGGCTCAGCTGCGCCTCGGCGTCCTGATATAGAGCCGCCGCTCTCTGGTATCTCTGGTGCGCGTCATAGTCGTACGCCTGAAAGCATTCTTTTTCCAGACCTCTCTCCTGCCTGCGCTGCTCCATCTTCTGGCGCGCCGCGAGCTTTTCTTTCTTTTCCCCCTGCAGCCGGGCGATCTCCTGCTCGGCGCGGATTCTGTTCAGCTCAAATGTCTTCTGCCCCAGATAATACGATTTGATTTTGCCAAACTTTAAAAAGTAGCTGTCCATTGCGACGGAGACTCTTCCCTCCTTGGAAATCGCATTTTCGTAATTGCGCACCTCGTCAAGCGCTGCACTGTGGATGCGCCCGAGCTGGTATTCAAAATATTTTTTTGCCGTCGGGTTTCGAATCTCCAGCATATGTACCGGCGAATCGCTCTCCGGCTCCGTCTTTTTCTTCATCAGAAGCTTTGTGTTGAACAGATGCGCGTATTTGTACTGCGAGCGGTTGAGCACGCCGTCTGCAATGTCGTAATACTCCGGCTCCACCAAAATGGTGTAGCGCCGGATTCCCAGAAACGCCTCGATCGCATCCCGCCATGTCTCGTCGGAGAGTCCGATCACATATTCGCACGCAAACTGCGCTGTCGCGTCAAGCTTTCTTCTGGCAAATTCCCGGTTGATCTCATCGCGCAGCCCCACATAGTCGGGTATCTGCGCATACGGGTTTTTATGTTTTTTGCACTCCTCCAGGATATCCGTCTGGATCTGAAGCTTCTTGTTGATCTCCCCGATCTCATGGTCCATCAGCGCTATGCCTTTGAGCTGACCGTCATACGCTTCGCTGACCGCATTTTTCAGCTCTGACACGGCATTTTCTTTTTCCGCCCGGGAATAGGCGTCCGAGCACAGCGAGAGCAGAACCGCCCTGCCGGCGATCTCTTTGCCCTCCTCCAAAAAACCTGAGACCATCTCTGCGACCCTGTTTTGAAACGTCTCAAGCTCCTGCCTGTGCTGGGCGACCGCCGCCTTTTCTTCCCCGATGGATTGCAGACTTCGCTTCACCTCTTCGATCATTTTCATGCAGTCGAGCTCCCGCAGGCTGATTTTTGCCCGGATCAGCCGTTCCTCGATGTCTTTTTGCCGTCCCTCCAGAACCTCGAGCGCTCGCTCCGTCTCCTGCCGCTGCCGCTTGGCTTCCTCTCTGCCTCGCGTCTGTCTCTCGATCTCCTCTCTTAACCCCTTTACCTTTTGATATACGATTTTGATATCATCCACAAGCAGCCGGTTCGTCTCGTTTTCGCAGGCGTCATACTCCGCGAGGATCTCCTCGAGTTCCCGGATCTCTGCCTCGATCCCCGAAAACGTGTGGTTGAGCCGTTCAATATTTTCCTTCGCCTCAATCAGCTTTGTGAAATCTACGTTTTTCTCCTCCAGCACGCTCTCCCGGATAAAACGGTCGATTTTTGCGTTGGGATCATACGACATAATTCCTCGCAGCTTTCTTAAGTAGACGCTTGTCTGACCAAGACTCAGCTTAAGCCCGGTCATCTGCATAAAACGCGGAATTCCCTGCTCTTTATTCATCAGTGCCAGCCTGTATCTTTTCTGCAGAAGAGAAGCGCTGCACGGCATCACAGCGCCCTGGTCGATATACGTGTGCTCCACCTCGTCCAGTGTTTTTTTGTCCATCACATACCGGTACGTCTGATAATTGTTCGACGCATTCGTCTCGATCACAACGCCTAAAAGAAACGGCTTGTCCATCACATCGTCGAAGTATTCCAGCACAATGTGCGTGTACACATTCGGCACTTTGTCTGCCGGGCGGATGCAGGTGCCTGCCGTGGCGTCCAAAAGTCCCCTCGTGTACGACGAGAGCGTTCTGCTGCCCTTGCTCTCGGAGGATTTGTTAAACACGGTGTCCCCGTAAGCCGCATACTTGATTGCGTCCAGCATGACTGATTTGCCGTTTCCGTTCTTTCCGGCAATCAGCGTAAAGAATCCGATCGGAACCGTCACGTTGGAAAACGCGTACCAGTTGATCATCCGCAGCCTCTTCAGCAAAATCATGGCTCATCCTCCTCAAAATCCGTCAAATCCTGCGTCTGCTCTTTTGCGGAGGCATCCGCTCTCTCTTCTCCGCTCTCTTTTAAGTATTCCCCGGCGACTGTCTGGAACTGCGGAATATCCCAGCCAAACTGCAAGGAAGGGTACAGCCTGATTTTCATCTCTTCCCCGCTCTCGTTCTCGTCATAGTCGATCAGGCTGTATTTTTTAAACAGCTTCAAAGCTGCGCTGAATTCTGTCCGCACAGGCGCAGCGCCGTACGCTTTCATCTGGTCAATCAAATCTCCTTTTGTCACAAAATTTCCCTCGTCGTATCCCAGATGTTCCAGATAAATTTTCCACAGAATGAGCAGCAGATGGTACTGGATCGTCGTAAACGTAATCAGGTTGGCGCGCTTTAATCCCACGGTCTCTTCATCTTCTTCGCTCGCTGTCAGCATCGCCACCCCGGTTTTGTCGTCGACCAGAATGTCAAAGCCGATCATCTTTAAATATTCCGAGACGTCCTGTCTGTTTGATTCTCTCGCAAGAAAACGATACAGCTTTTCGTCCTTCTCCCTGAGCACAAACGTCGACTCCAGAAGCTTTCTGACGCTCCTCTTAAACAGGCTGCCGCTTTCCTCCCTGATGGTAATCTGTAAGTTGATATCGCTCATTGTTTTTTCCTCTTAATGGTAATGTTGCTGATCGAGGCGATCTCTGTCTCCACCATTCCCCTGCCAAACTCTGCTTCGTACGGGAACCCTGCCGTGCCGGAATAGATGACGGCCGCAGCGACCATCATGGCGTCCTCCCTCGTCTCGATCGTGTACTCTCCGACAGAGAGGCGGTCCTGGTAAAACGGCATCGCGTCGAAATACTGCCGCACCTTCTCGATGCTGTACCGGTCCGGCGCCTCAGTCAGAAGCTCCTGCGTCAGCCGTCTCTTTTCGTCCAGGGACAGCTCTTCCTCCAAAATTCCGACATTTTTTTCATTCGGATTTGCTTTCTTTCTGCGCGCAAATGATTTCCGGCTGATAAATCCCACGCTCTGCAGTCTGTGCGTCTGCCCCAGCCGCTCTAAGGCTGTCTCTCTTTCTTTGCTCTCCATGTCTTTAAGCCGCATCAAAAGCCGGTTCAGCTCATGCTCCAGGTTCGTGTTGTCGCTGATCACCATCATCATGCGGGTTGAGTACAGATTATAGTAGGTGTTGATCTTCTTATCGATGTAGCTCATTTCCTGGTCATACTCCAGGTTGATAAAGCTGTCAAGCTGTCCAAACTGCTGATCGATTGCTTCCTTTGCCTGAAACGGATCTGCATTTTTCAGCTTTGTGTACTCCTCGATCATCTGGTCGTACAGTTTGGATTGGCGCAGTCTCGTCAGCATCTGGTCGATGTCTGAGAGATAAGAGGGAATCAGTCCGCTTTTCTTGATAAAAAAGTAATCGTTGAAAAACCGGTTCAGCAGCTCATCCTTCATCAGAAAGCGCCCGAATCCGTTCGCGTCCCCGATCTTTGTGACCGCGCGCATAATCTCTCGGATGCTGTCTTTTAAGATCAGAAGCTCGTTTTTCAGGTCGCACTCATTTTCGATCAGCGGCGCTAAAATATTAGAGTATGGGCGGACTGCGCGTGCGCTGTCTTTTCCAAATGATGATTTTAAAATTTCATAGATCGAAAAGATATGGTTTGTGATCGCGCTGTTGGCGTCGCGATCAAAAATCTTGCGGAGAGCGTCAATCAGCTTCCGGCAGTAGGCGGACACCGTGGCAATGTGATCCCCGCTTCTGCCGATCTCCCGCGCTGAGATCCAGCCGCATTCCCTGAAATACCGCAGAATCGAGGATGCGTTCTCCTGGCATGTGCGGGCGCTGCTGACCTCCTCCCCGATGTTTTCCGTCGCAATCGCATAGCGGCAGTTCTGGAGATACAAAATCAGACAGTTTCTCGCGTCCGTCTCATACAGCACCGCGATCTCCTTCGACTTTTCGATCAGCTCATTGATACATTCCAAATAGATTTCTCTGTTTCTGCAGCAGAACGGATTAAAAAATTTCTCATTGATATTCTCAAAAAACGTCATCTTGATCTCCCTTTCCCGTCCACTTTTTGTCCCCAATCTTTTTTATTATAGGCAGTTTCCGGTATCCCGTCAATCCTGCCGCGCCTCTTTAGGCTTCTGTCTCTTTCTTGTCCGTAAAAGACCTCTCTGCCGTCTCGTACGGGAAGGAAAATGAAAATTTGATTCCTCTCTCTCTTCTGTCTATCTCCATCCCCAGATCTTCTCCAAAGTAATACCGCAGGCTGTAAATCACGCCGTACAGCCCTGTCTTCTTCTCAAAGAGAAGCTCTAAATCCCGGTAAGCCTGCTCGATCTCCCTGATCTGTTCGGGCGTCATGCCGACTCCGTTGTCCTCCACAGACAGGCAGATTTTATCTCCCGTCCGCTCTGCGCAGATCCGGATCACTCCTTCTCCCAGATACCCTGCCACTCCGTGTACCAGGGAATTTTCCACCAGCGGCTGTAAAATAACCGCCGGCATCCTCGCGTCCTTTCCTTTCTGACTGCACTCCAGCTCAAAGGCAAAGCGCCCTCCAAACCGGCGCTCCTGGATGGAAATGTAATGCCGGATGTGCGCAATCTCCTGCTCAAGCGTGATAATCTTTCCGACATAGTTTAGAGAGGTTCGCAGAAACTGGGCGATGTTCAGCGAATATTCATATGTCTGCGGCGCGTTTTCCAGGATCGCGCTCCCGGACAGCATACCGAGACAGTTAAACAGAAAGTGAGGGTTAATCAGAGACTGGAACTGGCTCATCTGAGCCTGGGCAAGCTTCATTTTCATCTGTACGTTTTGAATCTCAAGGGCATGGATCTTCTCTGAGAGATGAATCGTCTCTTTCAGCTCGTCCATCTGCCTGCGGATCGTCTCTGACATGCGGCAGAACGCGTCAGTCAGCTGCACAATCTCCTGCGCCGTATCAGAAGCGTCGATGCCGCCGCGCAGCGCCTCGGTATTCTGATACGGGATATTTCGTGTCTGTCTCGTCAAAGCCGTCAGAGGCTGCACAATGCGCTGCACCATCTGTCTGCCGTCGAGCAGGGAAATTCCGCTTGCCAGACCGATCAGCAAAATGACAAGAGGGATTTGGGCAAACCACCGATTTTGGATGTCCTGCGCTTTCCCGGCGACGATTTCTTTTTCAAACGGTATCGTGGTCCGGTACTGCATCTTTGCTTCCTGGTAAAGGGTTTGAACGCTCTCGAACGTGTGCAGCGTTTCCTGAGTCTTTCCTTCGCCCAGACGGTCGATCAGCTCCTTGACTTCCCCCAGGTACTGATCCGTCATCTCCCGCATGTCGAGAAACTGGGCGTGGCAAAAGACCTGCGAGACCTTCTCCACAGCGCCGGAGAGCTTCGCGCACAGGTTTCTGAGTTCCTCCTCGGCGTAATTGCTTCCGTTAAAACATAAGACCAGCTGCTCCTGCAAAGTGTCGAGTGTGTCTTCGCAGGAAAAGTACGCCTGCTGCTGGTCAAAAAGACGGTCAAAGTCTGAAAAAGCCCGTGCGCTGATCACCAGCGATGCGATGCACGCGGCGAGCAGAAACAGCAGGGCGCGGCTGATCACATGATTCATTTTCTGAAAAATAGATGAGGATTTCATTGTTTTTCTCCTTGCCGGTACTGTGTGACGGACTGTCCCGCTGTCCTTTTAAAAGCTTCAAAAAAATATTTTTTGCTGACATATCCGCACTGCTCTGCGATTTTTTCCATATCGCTCTCCCCCTGCTCCATCATCGCAATAGCGTGTTCGATTCGGATTTCATGAAGCATGGTCACAAAATTTTTCCCTGTCCGCTGCTTAAACAGGCTGCTGAAATAGGCGGCGGAGAGTCCCATCTCCTCCGCGATCCCTGTCATGGTCAGATCCTGGCTGTAGCGTTCCCGCATCAGCTCGATCGCTCTGCCGATATGGGAGTTTAACGCTTCCTCCCCGTCCTGCGCCTCACGGCGTTCAAGGTCATACTGCTCCAGCCATCTTGACACGCTTTTCCAGCTGGAATCCTCCAGACACAGCTTCAGCGGCTCGCGCAGATCGACGGCGCTGTCGAGCAGCCGCAGAGCGCTCAAAAGCAGGGCTGCCGCACACCAGTACGCTCCGGGGAGCGAGGCTGTCTTTTTCAGCAGCGCCGCCGCAGACGCTGTCTGATGTTCCCGCAGCTTCTGCAGGATTTTCTGGCGCAGCAGGATTCTTTTGTGCGAGGACCCGATTGCCCTTTGCGAAAACGCTGGAAGGGTCACACGCTCTGTCAGATCTTTTTTACTCTGATTTCTTTTCTCCCATTCTGCGCTCAGCTTCCCATACGTGTCAAAAAATCCCGTCCCCGCTATCTTTCCGTGTCCGGCTGCGCTCAGAATATAGTGGGAATAGATTCGCACCGCCAGCATCAGACCCTGTATTTCCCTCTTCTGCCTCGACTGCAGAAGCAGCACGCCGCACCCGTCAAGCAGCGAGAACAAAATCGAAAAGTATTCCCCAAGCTGTCTTTCGCAGATCTCGTAAAACTGATCGTAATCCGGCTCTTTTTCCGGAATCCAGCACAGAAGGCACATCTCAAGAGCGCCGTCTTCCGACCATCCGCACACGCTCTTTAAAACCTCCTCCGGCGCGCTTTTGCACAGGATATCGCGCAGCAGATACTCCTTTGCGTATGATCTGGCGGACTCCATCCCGTGCAGCAACGTCTTTATCTGCCTCTGCTGCTGTCTGCGCTTTTCGATCCGCTCCACGCACTGGTCCACCGCCGCTTTTAATTCGCGGATGTCAATCGGTTTGAGCAGATAGCGGACGACGCCCATTTCGAGGGCGCGCCGGATGTATCCGGACTTGTCGTATGCCGTTGTGATCAGGATACACATGTCAAGCTCCATCCGGTTGACGGCTTCGATCAGGTCAAGACCTGTTATGCCGGGAATATTGATATCGACAATCATAATGTCCGGATGATACTGTCCGCACAGCGCCAGAGCCGTATTGCCGTCGGCGGCCTCGATCACCTGAAAGGTATCGCCGCAGCTGGAGCGGACTGCGTATTTCAGCGCAAGGAGCTCCATCGCCTCATCTTCTACAAGCAACAATGTATACATAATCCTGTTTCTCCTGTTATGATTTCTTTATTTCTCACTCTCTGCCGCTTTGCAGGCTTTCCGCCGTCGCCAGATTGATGTCAATGTCATGTCTTTTTTCTGTCTGTTCTCCCTGGAGCAGCCGTTCCATGATCCGGACTCCCTTTTCCCCCATCTGCGTGTTTGCCTGCATAAACAGAGCCTCAATCACGCCGTCTTCTGCATACCGCATCGCTTCCTCTGTCTCTCCAAATCCGATCACCTTTGGCTTATTCTCCATCTCCGCCATCTCGGCAGCGCCGGCGGCGTACAGTGTATAGCCCGGAGCGACTGCCACCAGATACCGGAATTCCTCCGATCCCTGCAAAGCGCTGAGAATATCCTGCGTCGCCCGGAGATAACCCTCAGATGCCTCGAGCGTATGGATCTGACCCATCATGTCTTCCCTCTCCATGACGGCGTGAAAAGCATCGATTCTCTCCTGCATATTGTTTGAGAGAGGCAGTTCACCGTGAATTTCTAAAATTTTCTGCCCCGGCTCCAGCCTTGAGACGAGATACTCTCCTAAAGCCGTCCCGGCGTCTGTGTTGTCAATCCCCACAAAGGCGTCGCAGTACGCCTCCTTAATCTGTGTGTCGAGAATCGCCACCTTCACGCCCTTTTCTCTTATCTCTGCCAGCTTTGTGTAAAAGGTCTGGTCCACAGAAATCTTCGGCGCCAGAATAAGCCCGTCGATCTGTGTCGCCGCGGCTATGTCGAGCAGGCGCAGCGCCTCGTCTGTGTCGGAAAATTCATATTCCGAGATCAAAAAAGAAGCCTCCTGTGCGCTTTCCCGGATGCCGTTCCACACGCCCTTCCAGAAAGGATTGTCCTCCATCGGAAGAATGACCGTCACGCGCGGAGTTTTCTGCAGATCCGAAACTGCATCCCCAGACCATTCCCATGGGATCAAAAAAAGCAGGATAATAAAAAGATAAGCCGCTAATAAATATCTCTTCATAAAAACCCCTGTTCTCTCTATATGTTTTAGAATGTTTCGCATTGTCATTATTATATCACACAAATTTCAGATATTTCAGCTCTTCCTTTTTCGCGCGGTATTCCTCAACCCGAGATTTATCGTTTTTTGAATTTTTACGGATTTTTCCGCTATATATTATATAGTTTGAAACATATTTTTAAAATATCAAAAAAATACAGGTTATTCAATATATTGACTTATAAATTTATTTCCTTTACCATAAAGATATCAGCAAAGACTGCCGTCCCGTTTTTTTCTTATTCCCCTATTTCATAACAGAGGGGACTGCAGTCTTTGCCCTGCGAAGATGCGCATGGTTTCGCAGCCGTACTGTATTTTTCAGAAAGTCAGAAGGCTTTTATCAATTGATAAACTTGAAAAGAAGTGGGGTAGTGTCAAGTGATCTATGAAAAACTGAGCCGAAAAAATTAGGCTCAACAGAACCTTGAAAATTGCAGATATCGACATCGAAAAGCTCTCCGAGGGCTCAGGGCGCTGCCCTGAGAACCCGCAAGGGACCAGTCCCTTGACCCAGTATCGGGCGCTGCCCGAACCCGTCCTCGC
>CAWVKK010000079.1:0-42530 GCA_963929865.1 uncultured Eubacteriales bacterium
AAATAAAATAAAAAATAAAAAAATGATTGACAAATGAAGGGAAGAGTGGTATGATACATACATAAAACGAAACAACCTTTCAAAAAGTAATTAAGTGACGAGAAAGCTTAATGAACCGAACAAGAAAAGTTGTTCCCTCAAATCTTTTAGAAAACAATCATAAAAGATTAAAAAGAAGAGGAAGGAACGGAGGTTGAATCCAATGGGCATGACTGAACATTCAAGCGTTCAATATGGATGTGGTATGATAAGTATTTCCTGCGATCAACCCTTTATCTCAAATAAATAAAACCAGAAAAAAGTTTAAGAAAAATAGTCGGAGAGAACAGAACTGGAAAAGAGATAGGGATATGTTTATCACCATATTGAAGGAATTACCACAAAAATTCAAAGAATTTTAATGGAAGTGTAAAGAAACGGAAATTAAAAATATGATTAGATTGTATAATCATCAAAAATCAAAAGATACCTGTTCACAACAGAAAGAAGCTTTTGATTGAGAGAAATTATATAATTGAAAATATGAAAGATAAATATTTAGGGAAAAATACTATCATTCGCTTTGAAATGCTATATATTGAGAAATGTCAATTTCAAAAATATATTTATATAAATAAAAGCAGGAAATACAGTGAAAAGAGAAAAGCCTCCGATTATATTTTCATAAAATTGAATAATAGATTTTTTGATCATAAGTTTGGGCTACTTAAGATAATTTATATATATGATACTTAAGATAACCTGACTAAGATACTTAAGATTAAGAACAGCCATTATAAGAGATTATAGTGGCTGTTTTTTTCGCACCCGAAAATTCCAGACTTTTCCATCCAAACAAAAATTGGTTTTTTGACATCTTATTTTGACAAGGACTTTTAGGTATGGTACACTAATCTATATTTAATGAGGAAAGCATGCCTGCAGTTTCAAATATGGCTGGAAAATACCGCATGAAGATAAAATCAAAATGCAGGAATCACAACGGCATCAGATTGATAATAAGAGGTGGAAAAGGTTGGATAAGTACGAATACAATGTCAAACTGGAAGAGATAAATAAACTGGTAAATGAAGAGGACTATGAAGAAGCTGCAAGAGTTGCGGATACCATAGAATGGAAGAGGGTCAGAAATGTCCGAACTCTGTGTATGGTAAGTGAAATCTATGAAGCGGACGGAAGATTGGAAGACAGCAAGGAAATTTTGCTCAGAGCTTACAGAAGATCGCCGAATGTAAGAGCTATTTTATACCGTCTGGTGGAGATCTGCGTAAAAATGAAAGAATTTGACGATGCGGTTGAATTTTACACGCAGTATGTGCAGAGCGCCCCTAACGATAACAGCCGGTATATTTTGAAATATAAAATCTATAAAGGAAGAGGTTCTTCCATCGAGGATCAGATTGCGATTCTGGAGGAGTATAAAAATAAAGAGTACACGGAAAAATGGGCGTATGAGCTGGCCAAGCTGTACCAGAGAGCAGACATGCCGGAAAAATGCGTAGAGGCGTGTGACGACCTCGCGCTGTGGTTCCACAACGGAAAATACGTCATAAAAGCGCTGGAACTGAAAAAAAATTATGCGGAGCTGACACCGGAGCAGCAGCATGTCTACGACCAGAGAAATAATGTCCAGGAGGACGAGGAAGTTATCGAGGAAGCGCTGCTTAGGGAACAGCGCGAAAAAGAAGAGCTTCCGAAGCTGGAAAAAGAGATTGTCAATAAGGTGGCAAATCAGAATCTTGCAGACAATATTATCGCGGCTACAGAAAAAGAGATTGCTGAGACGGTGATGCAGCACACGACGGAACAAAAGAAGAGTCCCCAGCCGGAAGAAGACGGCGGCGGACAGGATTGGGATCTGCTCCAGAAAAGCGCCAAACTTCACACGGAAGCCGTCAATAAAGCGCTGGAAGAGGCGTCTGAGAGGGAGAAAGAAGAACAGGAAAAATTTGAAAAACGGTTTAACACAGCAGAGCTGCAGGAGGAACTGGCAAAAAGTATGCGCCAGATTGTGGCGGGAATCGGAAGAAAACAGGAGGATCTCGTAGAGAGCAGCAATATCATAAAGCCGTCTGAAAAACAGGCTGTCACGGAAAAAGAAAAAGAAACGTTTTTGTCGGAAGAGCAAAGACAGCGCGCTGCATCGATCGACGATATTCTGACGTCATCCGGCAATGATGAGACCGTAGCGGCTGCAAAAGAGGAAGAAGAGGAACCAGCGTTCGACCAGGAAGAGATTTTAGAGGAAGAAATGTTTGACGAAGAGATTTCGGAAAAAGAACTGGAAGAAATAGAAGAACAAAGAGAGGAAAAAGTAAAGCCAAGACCTGCGCGCGTTCAGGAGAAAAAAGAGGAAAAGGCAGAGCCAAAGCCTGCGCGCGTTCAGGAGAAAAAAGAAGAAAAGAGCGAAGCAGAACCGGCGCGTGCTCCGCAGAACAAAGCGGAAGAGAAGGAGCCGGTGCCGTCTGCGACAGAAAAAAAAGAAAGTGATGCGATAGACCTTTCGGCGGCTATTGAGGCGGCGGCAGGAGTTTTAAATTTAAGACAAAAAGAAGAAAAACCGCAAGAAAAGGAGAAAAGAGCGCCCGTCGACGAAGCCCAGACCGTACACAACAGAACGGTTCCAGCAGCAGAAAAAGAAGAAAAGCCGGAGCCGAAAAAAGAAAAAGCTCCATCGGCAAAATTTTCTGCCGCTAAAACCGCCTCAAAGAGCGCGCCGAGAAGGCTGAATAAAATGCAGAGCTACTATTTCCCGTTTTATCGGGAGATCCCTCTGCTGAACGAACAGATTGCGAATGCTCTGGAGAATGCAAAGAAGAGCGAGAATGACAAGACCTCGAAAAAGGGAAATATTATCATCTTAGGAAACAGAGGAAGCGGAAGAAGCACGATTGGAATTGACATTGCAAAAGCGCTCAGCGCAGAGAAAAAAGCGTCTGTTGTCAAGGTCGCGAAAATTTATGCGGCGGATTTAAATAAAAAGGATATCCCCGCCACAATCGGAAAGATCGCAGGAGGCGTGCTGATTATTGAGGAGGCCGGAGACCTAAACGATACGGTAGTGGATACGCTGACGAAGGCGATGGATTTCCGGACGGACGGACTTGTCATCATTTTGGAGGATGAGCCGAAATATATTGCCGATATGCTCAAGAGACACCGGGTCTTTGCAGAAAAATTTAATTCTGAGATTGTAATTCCGATCTTTACAAATGAAGAACTGGTGCTGTTTGGAAAAATTTATGCGATGGACCACGACTACAAGATCGCAGAGGGAGCAGAGGAGGAGCTGTATAACCGAATCCGCGAAGGACAGACCGATCCGACTCAGCCAAGCACGATCCAGAATGTAAAGAAGATTTTGGATACGGTTATGAAAAGAGTGGAAAAGGGCGGGCTGAGAAAAATCAAAATGGGCTTTTCCAGGAAGCGCTACGATGAAGAAGACAGAGTAATTTTATTTGAAAAAGATTTCAAATAACCGATAAGATGAATAAAACAGGACAAAAGGGTATAAAATCAGGAAAGAGACGGCTGATGGAGTATCCTTTTTTTCTTTGTCTTAATATTGACAGTTTATATACCGAGCGGTATAATTACGGTATAAGGAGACCGGCTATGGAAAACAAGGAAAATATTTTAAAATGTGCTTTAGATTTATTTTATGCAAAAGGATACGATGCAGTCGGAGTACAGGAGATTGTAGAAAAAGCAGGGATCACAAAACCGACTCTTTATTATTATTTTGGAAGCAAATATGGACTACTGGAAACTCTTCTTACAACAAAGTTTCAGCTCTTTAGCACAGCCTTAAGAAATGCGGCAAAATATGACGGAGACGTCACGGCTACTTTAAACCGTGTAGCGATGGCTTATGTAAAATGTGCCATGGATAACCAGAAATTTTATATGCTGTTAATGTCAATGTTTTATCTGCCAAGAGAGAATGAGGCCTACAAAGCAGTAAAGCCGCTGGTAAGAGAGTTTTTTTTCATTATCAAAAAGATGTTCGAGGATGCGAAAGAACAGCTGGGAAACATGAATCACAGGGAAGAACAGTTTGCGGTGGGATTTATGGGAGTCATTAATTGTTACTTGATTATGATATGCGAGCAGGGAGAAGGAAAAGAAATTCGAATTACAGAAGAGGTTATCAGATCTTTGGTACATCAGTTTATGCATGGAATTAATTCATAAATATTAGGCGACTGGAGGAAAAACTATGAGCTTTTGGTATGACGATGCTATTTTTTACCACATGTATCCGCTTGGAATGGCGGGGGCGGAAAAGAGAAACACACTGGAGAAGACGGAGCATCGGTTTGACGAGTTAAAAAAATGGATTCCGCACATTGAGGAGATTGGCTGCAATGCAATCTATATAGGACCGCTGTTTGAATCAAGCACGCACGGATACGACACAAGGGATTATAAGACAGTGGACAGGCGTCTTGGAGACAACCAGGACTTTAAAGAATTTGTACAGGAAGCCCACCGGCGGGATATACGGGTTATTGTAGACGGCGTATTCAACCATACGGGACGAGAATTCTTTGCCTTTTTGGACATCCAGAGAAACAGAGAGCGTTCCCCTTACTGCAGCTGGTATAAGGGAATCCACTTCGGCTGGGATACGCCGTATCATGACGGATTTGGATACGAGGCGTGGAGAAACTGTTTTGAACTCGTCAATCTCAACCTGAGAGAACCGGCAGTCAAACAATATCTCTTTGACGTCATCCGCTTTTGGATCCAAGAATTTGATATCGACGGGATCCGGCTTGACAGCGCGGACTGCCTGGACTTTGACTTTATGAAGGAGATGCGCAGGATGACGGAGGCAGAAAAACAGGATTTCTGGCTGATGGGAGAGATCATCCATGGAGATTATGCCCGATGGGCGAACGATGAGACGCTGCACTCTGTGACGAATTATGAACTGCACAAGGGACTGTATTCCGGACACAACGATCACAATTATTTTGAGATCGCCCACACAATCCGAAGACAGTTTGACGAAAACGGCGGGATTTACCGCGGACGAAAGCTGTATTCTTTTGTGGACAACCATGACGTCGACAGAATCTACAGCAAATTAAACGAAAAAAGACATATTTTTCCGGTGTACGCGCTGCTGTACACGCTGCCTGGAATACCGTCGGTCTATTACGGGTCGGAGTTTGGAATTGAGGGAAGAAAACAAGGACCAAACGATGATCCTCTCAGACCGCAGATTAATCTGGATGAGATAAAAAGACAAAATCCGAATGAAAAGCTGACACAATGGATTGCTGCGCTTGGAAAAATCAGAAAGGAAAACACAGAATTGTCGCGCGGGGCATACAGAGAATTACTTCTGACAAACCGCCAGTATGCCTTTGCAAGGATTCTGGATGGCCGCGCAGTGATCACAGCGGTCAACAATGACGAACAGGACGCCGAGATGTGCATACCTCTTCCTTTTGCCGCAAAAGAGTGCATCGAGCTTGTATCGGGAGAACGCGGAAAAATAGAAAACGGAAAACTGTGCGCAAGGCTGAAGGCATGTGAAAGCGCACTGTGGAAAATCACACAGGGAAACTGATCAGAGAAGTATGAAAGTACAGGGCTGAAAGAGGAGAAAAAATGGGAAAAAAGACAGTTGCGAAAAAAAATGCAGGACAGACAGAAGAACAAAAAGATCCGGTAAGGATTACCGAGCTGGATCAGTATCTGTTTGGTCAGGGGACGCACTATGATATTTATAAAAAATTAGGCGCTCATCTGACGAAAGAGAACGGGAAGAACGGAGTCTATTTTGCCGTGTGGGCTCCAAACGCAAAGGCAGTTTATCTGACCGGAAATTTTAACGGATGGAGCGAGACGTCTCATCCGATGAGACGGTTAGACCCTCTGGGAATCTATGAATTGTTTGTACCGGGAATCAAAAAGGGGGAAGTGTATAAGTACCTCATTGTCACGAAAACAGGGGAGAAAAACTATAAGTCGGATCCATTCGGAAATTACTGCGAGAAGAGACCTGCAAACGCTTCGATTGTGACGGACATCACAAAATTCCGCTGGAGCGATCAGGAGTGGATGAAAAAAAGAGAGAATACTGACCTGAATAAGAATCCGATGGCGATCTATGAGGTGCATCCCGGCTCATGGAAGAAGCACCCTGCCACGGAGGAAGATCCGAGCGGATTTTATAACTATCGGGAACTGGCGCACGCGCTGGCAGACTATGTAAAAGAGATGGGATATACGCAC
This sequence comes from uncultured Eubacteriales bacterium, assembly GCA_963929865.1. Taxonomy (GTDB): domain Bacteria; phylum Bacillota; class Clostridia; order Lachnospirales; family Lachnospiraceae; genus JAGZHZ01. The sequence goes on from CAWVKK010000079.1 coordinate 6,253, forward strand.
GTAGAACTGATGGGGATCGCGGAACATCCATTTGACGGCTCCTGGGGATATCAGGTGACAGGCTATTACGCGCCGACTTCCCGGTACGGCACGCCGGAAGACTTTATGTACTTTATCAATTACATGCACAGAAAAAAAATCGGGGTCATTCTCGACTGGGTTCCGGCACATTTTCCGCGCGATTCTCACGGACTGGCAAACTTTGACGGCACATGCCAGTATGAATACGCAGATCCGAGAAAGGGAGAACACCCTGACTGGGGAACAAAGATATTCGACTTTGGAAAGAACGAAGTAAAAAATTTCCTGATTGCCAATGCGCTGTTTTGGCTGGAACAGTTCCACGCAGACGGACTTCGCGTCGACGCTGTGGCGTCCATTCTGTATCTGGATTACGGCCGCCGCGACGGAGAGTGGGTTCCGAACATTTATGGGGGAAACAAAAATCTGGAGGCTATTGAATTCTTTAAGCATTTAAACAGCGTAGTTCTTGGAAGAAACAAGGGGGCTTTGATGATTGCGGAGGAATCGACGGCATGGCCAAAGGTAACGGGAAAGCCGGAGGAGGATGGTCTGGGATTCTCCATGAAGTGGAATATGGGATGGATGAACGACTTTCTGGAGTATATGAAGCTCGACCCTTATTTCAGGCAGTATAACCACAATAAAATGACGTTTTCCATCACGTATACATATTCTGAGAAATATGTACTGGTGCTTTCGCACGATGAAGTGGTACACTTAAAATGTTCGATGCTGAATAAAATGCCGGGGCTGTACAACGACAAATTTGCAAATTTAAAAGCAGGATATTCGTTTATGATGGGACATCCGGGAAAGAAGCTGCTGTTTATGGGACAGGAATTTGCCCAGGCGCAGGAGTGGAGCGAAGAAAGAGAACTCGACTGGTACCTGCTAGGGGAGGAAAAGCACAGACAGATACAGAATTATGTCAAAAAGCTGCTCCATCTATATCAGAAGGAAAAAGCGTTTTATCAGTGCGACAATGATCCTTCCGGATTTGAGTGGATCAACGCCAATGACAATTCGAGAAGTATTTTCAGCTTTGTCCGCCGCTCAGAAGACAAAAAGAGCAATCTGCTGTTTGTGATCAATTTTACGCCGATGGCGCGTCCGGACTACCGAGTGGGAGTGCCAAGAAGAAAACAGTATAAATTAATCCTCAACAGCGACGACATTGAGTTTGGCGGAAGCGGGAAGATACAGCCGGAGGTATATAAGGCGGTAAAACAGGAATGCGACGGCAGACCGTATTCTTTTGCGTACGATCTGCCTCCGTATGGCGTTGCGATTTTTAAATTTTAAAGAATAAAGAAAGCAAATGGTATTTCAGAGGAGATGCTGCGGATGATTTTAAAATCAGAGATGCCGCAGCATCTCCTTTTGTGATACAATAAAAAGAGATGAAAGGGTTTTTAAGATGGACAATGACATTTTCACCGGCAGCAGCTGTTGCGGGAAAGACATCTTTTTGACCTGACATCAAAAATAATACAAAGCAGATGGAAATAGGTTCTTTACAGTCACACGCGGATGTGTTATGATGAAAAGAACATAAGTTCTGAAAACGGGAGCAGAAATATGAAAACATTATATGAAGCGCTCAGAGAATACAGTCTCTCAGACGCTTATCCGTTTCATATGCCGGGACATAAGCGGAGAATGGGATGGATCGGCGATCCGTTTGCGATCGATATCACAGAAATCGAAGGGTTTGACAATCTACACGATGCGCAGGGTGTAATTCTGGAAGCGGAAAAAAGAGCCGCCGATTTTGCAGGAGCGCAGGAGAGCTTCTTTTTGGTGAACGGAAGCACAGCCGGCATTTTAAGCGCCGTCTCGGCGTGTACGGCGCGGGGCGGAAAAATTCTGATGGCGAGAAACAGCCATAAGTCAGCGTATCACAGCGTATTTTTAAGAGACCTGAAGGCGGAGTATCTGTATCCGCAGATCATTGAAGAATATGGAATCAACGGAGGATATGACAAAAGGGAAATAGAAAAGAGGCTGGAGAGAGATCCCCAGATACAGGCGGTACTGATAACCTCCCCCACTTATGACGGGATCGTTTCCGATATTCAGGGAATCGCGCAGACAGTACACAGGTTTCAGATTCCTTTGCTTGTAGATGAAGCGCACGGAGCGCACTTTGGAATCGCTGAGGGGTTTCCGCAAAGCGCGGTAAGATGCGGAGCTGATCTGGTGATCCAGAGCCTTCATAAAACGCTGCCCTGCCTGACTCAGACTGCCGTTTTGCACTGCCGGGGAGATCTGGTAGACAGGCAGCGGCTGAGGCGGTATCTGCAGATTTATCAGACGAGCAGTCCCTCGTATGTATTTTTGGCGGCAATCGATCAATGTATCGACGAGATGAAAAAAAACGGGAAGGAAATGTTTTTGGCATTCAGAAAAAACCTGGAGCATTTCCGCAGCCGCACAAAAGATCTGTGCGCGGTTGAGATTCCGGGAGAGGAACTGGAAGGGCGCTGCGGAGTGTTTGCTTTTGACCCGTCGAAATTGATTCTCTCTGTCAGAAAAACGGCAAAAACCGGAAAATGGCTTCAGGAGAGGCTGCGCGAACGATATCATCTTGAACTGGAGATGGCGGCAGGAGATTATGCGCTGGCGATGACTTCCGTGGCAGACGATCCGCAGGGATTTCGCAGACTGGATGAGGCTGTGCATGAAATTGACAGGGAGCTGAAGCGGGAGGAAAATCTGGTCTGCGGCGGCAGAAAAGATACGGTCTTTGCGCTCAGACGTCTGGAAGCTTTCTGCACAATCAGCCGTATGGAGGAAATTCCTCTCAATCCGGCGCGATGGGAGAGGGGAATCGGGAAAGTTGCGGGAGAATATGCATATCTGTATCCACCGGGAATTCCTCTGGTCGTGCCGGGAGAAATCATTTCAGAAGAACTGGTCCGGCAGATTCAGGCTTATCGGAAAGGAGAGTTTCAGATTCAGGGACTGTCGGACAAAACAGGGCAGACGATTCTCAGCGCAGACAAAACCGTCTGCACAAAGCACAGAGCGATACAGGAATAACAGAAGACATATGGGAAAAATTTTTTATATCATGGGAAAAAGTTCATCCGGAAAGGATACCGTTTTCCGGGAACTTCTGAAAAAGAAGACATTGAATCTGGAAAAGATTGTGCTGTACACCACAAGACCGCCCAGAGAAGATGAAAAAAACGGAATTGACTATTATTTTGTAAATCAGGAAATACTGGAAAAGATGGAAGACTTAGGGAGTGTGATCGAAGTAAGGGCATACCAGACTATCCACGGGGTGTGGAAATACTTTACAGCGGACATCGGACAGATTGATCTGGAAAACAAATCCTATCTCGCGATTGGAACGCTGGAATCATATCAGAAGATGAAAAAATATTTTGGGGAAGAACAGATGGTTCCTCTGTATATCGAAGTAGAAGACGGAAAGAGACTTTACAGAGCGCTGGAGAGAGAGGAAAAACAGCAGCCTCCAAGATATGAAGAGCTTTGCCGCAGATTTCTCGCGGACAGCCGTGATTTTTCTGAGGAAAATTTAAAAAACGCCGGAATCGGAAAGAGATTTCAAAACAACGGATGTCTGGATCAATGCGTTGACGAGATAGCGGGATATATAGAAGAAATCGCGGATAAGAAAAAAGGGATAGGAGAAAGCAGGTGAGGATATGGCTAATTTTGAAGAAATTATAGGACATAGACAGATGATAGAGCATTTAAAAAATGCGATTCAGCTAGATAAAGTTTCCCATGCATATATCTTTGAAGGGGAAAAGGGATGCGGCAGGAAGACCGTTGCGGAAGCGTTTGCAGCCGCACTTCAGTGCGAGCATCAGAAAGAGGGCACAGATGCATGTGGTACCTGTAAATCCTGCAGACAGGCAGCTAGCAAAAATCATCCGGATATCATTCACATTGTTCACGAAAAGCCAAACAGCATCGGAGTAGAAGAAATCCGACAGCAGGTAGTCAATGATATGATGATCAAGCCGTATTATGGCAGATATAAGATTTATATTATCTCAGAGGCGGAGAAGATGACGGCGCAGGCGCAGAACGCGCTGCTGAAGACAATCGAAGAGCCGCCTGCTTATGGCATCATCATACTGCTGACAGACAACGCATCCTCTCTTCTGCCGACTATTTTATCGCGGTGCGTTGTCTTAAGCATGAAGCCGGCGGCAGACAATCTGGTTCGGAAATATCTGATGGAGCATGTGCATATTCCGGACTACCAGGCGGATCTGTGCGTGGCTTTTGCACAGGGAAACGTGGGAAAAGCGATCCGGCTTGCCGCATCGGAGAACTTTAATGAAATCAAAGCTGCGGCGCTGCATCTGCTGAAAAATGCCAAAGATATGGAGATGAACGAACTGATCGCCGCTGTCAAGGCTGTGTCGGAATTTAAAATTGATATTTCCGACTATCTGGATCTTCTGGCGGTATGGTACCGGGACGTCCTCTACTTCAAGGCGACGAAAGACATTAACGGACTGATCTTTCAGGATCAGTACCGGGATATCTCAAAACAGGCAAATAGAAGTTCCTATGAAGGAATTGAAAAAATTGTAGAAGGAATCAAAAAGGCAAACATTCGCCTCAAAGCGAATGTCAACTTTGATCTCACCATGGAGCTGCTGTTCCTTCTGATAAAGGAGAATTAAAAGATGGTAAAAGTAATCGGCGTGCGGTTCCGAAACGCAGGAAAAATCTATTATTTTGACCCGCAGGAATACTCGGTTGAGAGAGGAGACCATGTGATCGTAGAGACTGTAAGGGGAATCGAATATGGCTCTGTAGTGCTGGACTGCCGGGAAGTGGAGGAGGATAAGATCACACAGCCTTTAAAACCGGTACTCCGTGCGGCGACGCCGGAAGACGACGAGAAAGCGGAAAAAAACAGGGAAAAGGAAAAAGAGGCAAAGAAGATCTGCCTGGAGAAAATAAAAAAGCATAACCTTGAGATGAAATTGATTGACGCGGAATATACCTTTGACAACAACAAAGTACTTTTCTATTTCACTGCGGACGGCAGAATCGATTTTCGGGAGCTGGTAAAAGATCTTGCGGCTGTCTTCAAGACGCGAATCGAACTGCGCCAGATCGGCGTGCGCGATGAGACAAAGATTATCGGAGGGATGGGAATCTGCGGAAGAGAACTGTGCTGCCATTCGTATCTGTCCGAGTTTGTCCCGGTTTCGATTAAAATGGCAAAAGAACAGAATCTCTCCTTAAACCCGACAAAAATTTCCGGCGTCTGCGGAAGACTGATGTGCTGTCTGAAAAATGAGGAAGAGACGTATGAATATCTGAACAGCCGTCTGCCAGGAATCGGGGACTGTGTCACGACGGACGACGGGCTCAGAGGAGAGGTGCAAAGCGTCAACGTGCTGCGTCAGCTTGTAAAGGTGCTGGTAGAGGTAAACGACGAAAAGGAACTCAGAGAGTATCCGGCGAGACAGTTAAAATTTAAGACGAGGAAGAAAAAAGAAAAAGTCAATATTGCGGACAAGGAACTAAAACAGTTAGAAGCGCTAGAAAAAAAGGAAGGAAAATCAAAATTAAATGAGGAGTGACCTTTACCCGGGTGAAAGGCTGGACGAGCTTCACCGAAACGGGTACAAAATTATTCAGAACGAAGAAAAGTTCTGCTTTGGCATGGACGCAGTTCTGCTCTCAGGCTTTGCAAAAGTAAAGCCAGGCGAAACAGTTCTTGACATGGGAACAGGAACAGGGATTATTCCGATTCTTCTGGAGGCAAAATCGCAGGGAAAACATTTTACCGGACTGGAAATTCAAAAGGAGAGCGCCGACATGGCGAGAAGAAGCGTAGCCTATAATCATCTGGAAGATAAGATTTCGATTGTAGAGGGCGATATTAAGGAGGCTGACCGATTATTTGCGTTAGCTTCTTTTGACGTGATTACATGCAATCCTCCTTATATGACTGGAAACCACGGACTGCTAAACCCTGATCTTCCCAAAGCGATCGCACGCCATGAGCTGCTGTGTACGTTTGAGGATGTGGCAAGGCAGGCGGAAAGGCTGCTCAGACCGGGAGGAAGATTTTACCTGGTGCACCGTCCGTTTCGCCTGACAGAGCTGATGATCACGCTGTCGCGGTATCACCTGGAGCCAAAGAGGATGAAGCTGGTCCATCCATTTTTAGACAAAGAGCCGAACATGGTTCTTCTGGAAGCGATGAGAGGGGCAAAGCCGAGAATCACAGTGGAAGCGCCCCTGATTGTATATAAAGAGCCTGGAGTCTATACGGATGAGATTTATGATATTTACGGATATTAGAGGAGCAGTTTGAACATGGAGGGACGATTATTTTTGTGCGCCACACCGATCGGAAATCTGGAGGATATTACGATGCGTGTGCTCAGAACGTTAAAAGAAGTGGATCTGATTGCAGCGGAAGATACCAGAAACAGCAAAAAGCTGCTGAATTATTTCGAAATTCAGACTCCCATGACAAGCTACCATGAATATAATAAAATTGAAAAGGCATATGAGCTGGTCGGAAAAATGAAAAACGGAACGAACGTGGCGCTGATTACAGACGCAGGCACGCCAGGAATCTCAGATCCGGGAGAGGAACTCGTGCGCATCTGCTATGAGGAGGGAATTGAAGTGACATCGCTTCCGGGTCCCTGCGCATGTGTGACAGCGCTGACCTTGTCGGGACTTCCGACGAGAAGATTTTGCTTTGAAGCATTTTTGCCGCCGGACAAAAAACAAAAGCAGGAAATTTTAGAAGAACTGAAGACGGAGACCAGAACCATTATTCTATACGAAGCCCCGCACCGCCTGGTGCGGACGCTCGAAGAACTGAAAGAGGCGCTGGGAGACAGAAAAATCACTGTCTGCCGGGAGCTGACAAAAAAACATGAGACATGCTTTCAGACTACACTTGAGAGAGCAGCTTTATTTTACAGAGAACAGGAGCCAAAAGGAGAATGCGTCATTGTTCTGGAGGGGAGAAGCCGCCTGGAAATGGAGAGGGAAAAGCAGGCACAGTGGAAAGAACTCTCTGTAAGAGAACATGTAGCGTATTACCTTCAGCAGGGGATAGAGAAAAAAGAAGCGATGAAGCGAGCGGCAAAAGACCGCGGAGTTTCCAAAAGAGACATTTATCAGGAATTGCTTTCAACACAGGAGGAGACATCGATATGATCAAAAAAAGAAAAAAGCTTTTTAAAGGTCTGCTGACGCTGATGGCGCTGATTTGCATGGCGGCGGCAGGCTGCGGAAAAAAACAGGAAACGGAACAGGAAACGCAGACTGCGTCCCCGTCTGAGGCGGCGCAGCTGGAGGGGACGTATTACAGCGAGTCAGAGGACGCCACCTATGAATTTGACGGGGACGGCACAGTCGTGATAACGGCGCCGAACGGCGTATCGGCTGAGGGTACATACGACAGGGAAGAAGACCTCATCACGTTTGTGATAGGCGGAAATATCCTGACGTATCAGTTTAAGCAGACGGATACAGGATTTGAGCTGAGCAGCCAGGACAAAGTGTATGTCTACACCAGGCAGAAAGAGTAGAGGCGGCGCGGCTGTCCGCAAAAGATAAAAAAACAGGAATGGACGTCATCAACCCCGCATATAGTTTTTTGAGCGAAGACGGTATGCGGGGATTTCCGGCGGCAAAAGCTGCGGGACAATCAAAGCAGGGGAGACAGCCATGCTTAATTATTTATGGGGATTTATGATTTTAACGGGAATTACGTACGGGGCGCTGCAAGGAAAGATGCAGGCAATCACAGAGGCAGCGCTAAACTGCGCAAAAGAAGGGGTTTCCCTGTGCATCACGATGTTCGGGGTCGTTGCGCTGTGGTGCGGATTGATGGAGATCGCCCAGAAATCCGGGCTTATTTCCTGGATGTCCCAGAAAATGAAGCCATTTTTAAAATTTCTGTTTCCAAGAATTCCGGAAAATCATCCTGCAATGCAGCAGATTTCCGTCAATATGATCTCAAACTTTTTAGGGCTGGGGTGGGCGGCAACGCCTGCCGGTCTGCGGGCTATGGAAGAGCTTGCAAATCTGGAGGAAGAGCGGAGACTTGGAGCATATCCGGGAAAGGCGCAGAAAAAAGGAGTGGCGAACAATGAGATGTGTACATTTTTGATCGTCAATATTTCATCGCTGCAGCTGATTCCGGTGAATGTGATCGCCTACAGAAGCCAGTATGGCAGCATCAATCCGACGGCGATCATAGGACCGGCGATTGCGGCTACGGCAGTGAGCACGGCAGCGGCAATTGCGTACTGCAAATGGAAGGACAGAAAGCAGAGGGCTTGAAGGCTCTCTGCTTTTATCAGCTAAAAGGAGAAAGGATGGAAAGGATGGAAACATTAAAGGAATTTCAAAATAGGACAGGAGGATTTACAACAGACAGTCTTCCTGCAGCAGGGGAGAGCTTTGTCACAAACCCGGGACTTTCCAGGAAAGTCGGAGAAGACGGAAGGCTTTTAAATTTTTACGGAGATACGACAGTTTTTCTCTTAGATGAGGAAAGCAGGGCGTATGTACAGCAGATAAGAGAGATCCTGTATGAAAATTGCAGCGGGATGTTTGCCGAACCTCTCCGGACGGAGAGCTTTCATGTGACGCTGCACGATCTATGCAGCGGAACGTCAGAACAGGAGGTACAGAGCAGGACGCTCAAAAACCGGTCCGCCGCGGAACAGATTCTGAAAAAAATCAAGGAGGATCCCACAAAAGAAGTCGAGATGAAGACGACGTACGTTTTTAATATGGTCAATACAAGCGCCGTGCTTGGATTAGAGCCGGTCGATGAGGAAAACTGCCGCAAGCTGATGGAATGGTATGACATGCTTCAGACGGTCGTCCCGCTTTCCTATCCTCTGACGCCCCATATTACTTTGGGATATTACAGACCAGGATATTATGGTCCGGAGATTTTAAAAAAGCTGCGCGATACGTTTGAGAAAGCAAACAGCAGGCAGGGAAAGCAGATTTCCTTACAGACGCAGAACCTTGTCTATCAGTACTTTTCAAATATGAACTGCTTCGGAGAGCAAGCGGGGGACGTCTGCATGTGAGCTCTCAGAAAAAAAATCACACAATTTTCACAGTTCTCTCACAAAAATAATTTTATAATACTATATAAAAGCAGTTAGATGACCATTCATGACAAAAATGAACCTTTTATGACATTAAACTTGTAACGCGGTACTTAATAAGAGTATAATTCATACCATAGTGAAGTCGGCTTTACAGAAAAAGGGCGGGGGTTTGGATTTGATTTTCTGATGAAAAAGAAATCCAAAAAATGTTATCAGGAACACGATATTGCATGTAAAGAAGGAGACAACATTATGAGAAGGAAAAATATTTCAATGGTGCTTTCGACAGCAATGATTTTGAGCGCTCTGAGTATGCCGGTTATGGCAGAAGAGAGTCCCGCAGAGGCAACCACAGCACAGGCAGAGTCCACGGCAGATTCCGTGATTAAGGAAAGCTCCTCTGGCTTTTACTACATTGAGGAAAACGGCGAGCAGGTTCGCCTCAGCAGCCAGAGCGCAGACGGCTTTATTCAGGTGGACGGATTGTATTTCCGCGATCTGGACAAGGACGGCGAGCTGGACGTCTATGAAGATTGGCGCGCAGATCAGGAGGACAGAGTTCAGGATCTGCTCTCAAAAATGACGGATGAAGAAAAAGCAGGATCGCTGATTTTTGCATGTGTATTTGGAAGCAACGGAAGTGTAGTCAGTGATCTGGGAGAAGAGGAACAGGATCAGTCTCATTCAGGAGTTACGGTTAAAGGATCGCCTTATGTGACAGATCCGGAAGCGTGCCTGTATTCAACCGATCCTACCGTAGAGGTAGACGGCAGTACGGTCATTCCTATGGCTTACCAGATTCAGGAGACAAATGTCACGACCTACATTGCAGCCTTTACAGGAAATCCAAAGGATCAGCTCGATCTGTTCAATGCTATGCAGGGCATTGCAGAAGATTCGCGTCTGGGCATCCCATGTGTATTTTCCGGAGACCGTTCCTACAATACGTGGGGTGGCATGATCGATATGGCACATTACGCATTCGGAGTGGCTCATGATGAAGAATTATTATACGATCTCGTTTCAGAATATTCAAAAGAATCGGCGGCTATCGGATACCATCAGGTATTCCACGGCTATGGAAATGAAATCGGAAGCTTCTACGGCGATGACCCGAATTATCTCGCAGAGATGTCTTCCATCGAGACAAGCGCATACCAGGACAACGGCATCAGCGCTCATTCCAAGCATTTCATTGCGCGCGGAGGAAGAAACGCGTATGTAGATGCGAAATCTCCGGCAAATCTGCTTGAGAGCTGGATGGTAGGATGGCAGGCAGTCGTAGATGCAGGCACCGATTATATTATGACAAACAACAATGAAGGAATCACAGACGGCGTACAGGGATATATGGATAAAGATACGTATTCGATTCTGCGCGACGATCTGGGATATGACGGAGTAGTATGCCTTGACTGGCCTTTGGACATCAGCAGAATTATGAGTCAGACAGGCGTGACGTCTGACGGCACAGACATCTCCACACTCTCTGCAGTAGAACGCTACGCGCTGATCTTAAATGCAGGCGTGGATATGTTCAGCTGCTACGGAGCAATCCTCGGAACCGATACGGACGCTTACGCAGAAGAGGTTTCCAACCGCGCATTCCCAGACCTCATTGTCCAGGCAGTTGAGGAAGGACTCGTAACAGAAGAAGATTTCAACGAGCATGTAGCGCGCGTTCTGCGCAACAAATTCGATCTTGGAATCTTTGAAGATCCATACTCAGACTGGGAGGACGCTGTAGAACTCATCGGCTCAGAGGAGTATCAGGAAGAGCAGTTTGACGTTATGAGCAACGATGATATCAACGCAGCACGCCGCAGCGAAGTGACAGAGTTAGAAGAGCAGCTGATGGTAGAGTCCACCATTCTGTTAAAGAATGAGGACAGCATTCTTCCTCTGGCGCAGGGAACAAAGATGTATGTAGACGGCTCTTCCGATGATATCAGAGAGTCAGACAAGGAAGCGCTCGCAGCATACGGAACAGTTGTAGAAACTATGGAAGAAGCAGATGTATGCGTCTTCCATGTGACGACATTCGACGACAACTATTACTACATGATAGAGGATGCACAGGCAGCCGGAAAACCGATCGTCCTGATCTTCGAAGGAACCGTTTCTTCTGAACCGGGCTTGGAACAGGTGCAGGCTGCGGACGCTCTGATTATGCAGACCTATAACAATCAGCCAGATCACGGATCATCTGTTGGAAGCTTCTACCGCTATGTGACGCCTTCTCTGACGGCAGACATGCTCTTTGGAACAGAAGAACCGGGCGGAAGCACCGTATATGAGACAGCTTATGATGAAGACGACTATGAACTGTCCTGGGGCGAACTGCAGAATGATATCGGCGTAGACACACAGACACGTCTGTACATGGCGATGCTGGCAAAAGAAGACCCGACGATTGACATGCCGAACAACTTAGGAGACGTACTGTGGACGACTGACTACGGTATGAGCTACAGCGATCCGGCTGACATTGAGCTGAGTCTCTTAACCGTACCGCAGACGACAGAGGAAGCTGAAGTAGAGACAATGTGGGGAACAAGCATGGAGACTGTGGCTGTCAACGAGACGCAGAAGGCAGGCGTACCGTTTGAAATCTGTTTCGTGGCAAAGAATAACGGCGGAGACGGACATGTGACGGTTCAGGTTATGGACGGCGAAAACGTAGCAGCTGAAAAATTTGTGGCACTGGATTCCGATCAGTTCCGCGTAATTACGGTTGAGCTGACACTGGAAGCAGGCGAACATGTGATTTCGATCGGCGATATGAGCGAGACAATCGTAGTAGAATAGAGAAATTGCGCAAGAGTTTTGCAAAGATAAGGGAAAAATAAAATCATATAGACACAGACCGCAAAGAGAAATGGGCGCCGCTTTCAAAGCGGCGCCTGTTTCAGTTGGGACAGAACAGATATAAAAAAAATAAAAAAATATCACTTACTATAGACAAAATACAACATATAGTATATAATAATATCTAAGAATTTTTGATAATCAAATCTGGATTTTGCCGTTCGGCAGATCATTTTCCAAAAAAAGAAAAAATTTATAAGATTTTCAGACAGATTCCGGATCTCAGGACAAAAGAGAAACGGATTGTGACGACAAAAAAGAAGGGGAGGGAAAAGATGGAGATCGGACTGCTTGTGATGACAGCAGGGGCAGTATGGACCGACCTAAAGGAACAGAAAATAAAAAATAAGTGGATCGGTCCGTGGACGCTTGCAGGCATTGCGCTTGGAGGATATCAAGGAGGAGCGGGCGGATTGGTTTCATCGCTAGGAGGGATGATGCTCCCGGTTTTCCTGCTGTGGTGGGCGTTCTGCCTGAAAAAAATGGGAGCGGGCGATATCAAGCTGTTCTGCGCGGCCGGGAGCTTTCTGGGAATCGGCAGAATTTTAGAGTGCATGATGACGGCTATGGTGTTTGGAGCAATTTTTATAGGAATCTTGAAAACAGCAGGGAGAAAAAAGAAAACGATCCGGCTGTCCCTGCCCGTTTTTTGCAGTGTACTTTGCGGGATAGGAGGGATCTATTGAGAAGAACGATTCTTGCCATATGCGACGCAGAAGAAGCGTATGCAGAGAAATTAGGAGAATATTTTAAAGAAAAGCAGGGAATTCCCTTTGAGATTCTCACCTTTACAGATTCCGGCATTTTCTGGAGTTTTCTGGAACAAAAAGACATTGGAGTCGCTCTGCTGGGCGAAGGGGCAGCGGACAGAAAAAGGCTGGAAACATTTAAAGGGTGCGCGGTTGTTTTGACAGACGGGTCAGTTTCTTCCGAGCTGCTGAGATATCCTTCGGTCTGTAAATATCAATCGTGTGACCAGATTTTCGAAGCGGTGTTAAAAATTTATGCCGGGCATAGTGGAGAGAGACCGGAAAAGCCGGTCCGCCTGCTGAAGAAGGAGACTCGGCTGCTGGCTGTCTACTCGCCTGTGAGAAGGTGCGGAAAGACAGGGTTTGCGATAACAGCAGGACAGGTTTTAGCGGAACAGCGGCCGGTTTTATACTTGAATTTGGAACCGGTGTCCGGTTATGGAAATCCCGCAGATTTTGAGGATCAGGCAGACCTGTCCGACCTCATTTATCTCTTCAGGCAGAATCGGAGCAATTTTTTATACCAGCTCGGCGCGGCTGCAAAGAAAATCAGAAAACTGGATTATATTCCGCCAGGGATCGGATGGGATCTGGCAGAGATGAAAACAGAGGAATGGATCGACATGATAAAAGAAATTTTTCAGTACAGTACGTATGAAGTTATCATTTTGGACGTCGATGAGAGTGTGAAAAACCTGCCGAAGCTTTTAAACTTTTGTGAAAAAATTTATATGCCGGTTTTGGAGGAGGAGACGGCGAAGGAAAAAATTGAACAGTATGAAAGGATGATAAAGAAAAGCCAAGACACGCGGATTCTGCAGAAAACCGTCAAAATTTCCCCGCCGTTTTTCAGGCGGAGGGATCTGGAAGCTCTGTTTTTCGGAGAAATGGGAAATTTTGCCAGAGAATTGCTTAAGGGAGAATAAAAAACACAAGCATTGCAAAAGGACGGTCCAACAGGATCAGGCGCGCAAGCGGGGAGAAAGAGGCGTACGCGCAAAAGGAGGGGAAAGCTTCTGAAAATATGGAAGAAAAAGAAAGCCAGATAGAAAAGATGGAACGGGAGCTGCGCAGACAGCTCCAGAAAATCCGGGATATCAATGATCAGGAAATTTACGATCAGATCGACCATCTGATTTTGCGAGAAAGCAAAAAGGAGTATCTCGCTCTGGAACAAAAACAGTCTATCCGAAAAAGGCTGTTTAACACGGTCAGACGGCTCGACTTTCTGCAGGACTTGCTGGACGACGACGAGATTACTGAGATCATGGTCAATGGGACAGACGGCGTCTTTATTGAGAAGGCGGGAAAGATCAGAAAATGGGAGCATCCCGTTCCCTCAAGAGAGCGATTAGAGGATTTGATCCAGCAGATTGCAGGAAGATGCAACCGGGTGGTAAACGAAGCGAGCCCGATCGCTGACGCCAGACTGGAAAACGGAGACCGGGTCAGCATCGTCTTGTCTCCGGCGGCGGTAAACGGACCGATTCTTACGATCAGAAGGTTTCCAAGACATCCGATTTCCATGCGTCAGCTGATCGAATGGAACAGCATCACACAGGAGGCGGCAGCTTTTTTAGAGAAACTGGTGCGCGCCGGATATAACATTTTTATCAGCGGTGGGACGGGATCAGGAAAGACGACATTCTTAAACGCACTGTCCGACTTTATACCAAAGCAGGAACGGATCATCACGATTGAAGACAATGCGGAGCTTCAGATCAGAGGAGTAGAAAATCTGGTTAAGATGGAAGCAAGACGGGGAACGGTTTTGAGAGAGCATGAGATCACAATCCGCGATCTGATCAAAGCAAGCCTTCGAATGAGACCGGACCGGATTATTGTCGGAGAGGTAAGAGGCGAGGAGGCAATCGATATGCTGCAGGCGATGAATACGGGGCACGACGGTTCTCTGAGTACCGCCCATGCCAACAGCACAAAAGATATGATGATGCGGCTGGAGACCATGGCGCTGATGGGGATCAAACTGCCGGTTTCCGCGATACGCAGACAGATTGCAGGCGGGATTGATATCATGGTACATCTGGGAAGAATGAGAGACCATTCCAGAAAGGTTGTGGAAATTTTGGAGATTACGGGGTATGACTGCGAAAAAGAGGAAATTCAGACCCAGATTTTATATCAGTACGAGGGAAAGGAAAACGGGAGACTGCAAGAGAAAGGAAATCTTAAAAAAATGGAGAAATGGCAGCGGTGCGCAGAGGGATTCGAGACGTGAGAGAGGGGATGCAATGATGACAAAGGAAAATTTTTATGTGTATGGAAGACGAGAACGGATCAGGGGAGTCATACAGTTTTTGGCTCTGGACGCGGCGTTAAGCCTTTTATTTTATGATTCTGCGATACCGGCGCTTTTCTTTCTTCCGGCACTGTGTATTTATGAAAAAGAAAAGAAAAAAGAGAGCGTGCGCAGACAGAAAGAAAAAGCGGAACAACAGTTTTTAGAGGGAATGCGCGCCGTGAGCAATGCGCTTCTAGCGGGATATTCCATGGAAAACGCGGTGGCAGAGGGGTGGAAAGAGCTGAAAAAGATATCCGGTGAAAAAGAAAAAATGGTGCAGGAATTTGAGTTTCTGAAAACGCAGACAGCGCTCAACGAGACGGTAGAAAAGCTTTTCTACCGTCTGGCAAAAAGAACGCAGATCGAATCGATCAAGGATTTTGCGGAGGTATTTTCCGCGGCAAAGAGAACAGGAGGAAATCTAGCGGAAATCATCCAAAAGACGAATCAGTGGATTCTGGAAAAACATGAGACAAAGCGGGAAATCCGCACATGTGTCGCCGCAAAAAAGGCAGAGCAGAAAATTATGAGTCTGATGCCGTGCGTGATGATCGGATATGTGGCTCTGACTTCGCCCGGGTTTTTAGATACGATGTACCACAATATTCTGGGAATCGCGGTGATGAGCGTCTGCCTGGCAGTGTATCTGGGGGCATTTGTGATGGGCAAAAAGGTCGTGGAGATTGAGGTGTGAGATGATGACAGTCAGCATGATTTTAGTGGGAATCTATGGGGGAATTCTTTTTGTGTCGAGGAAGATGAGCATACCGTATCCATGCAGAAAATGGCAGAGACCTTTTTATAAAACAGCTGTTTTTTTGCAGAAAATAAGAGGAAAAAAACAGAGCGTACATGCGGAAAAACGACAGGCGGAAGCGCTGTTTTCCATATGGAATATCAGCGCGGAAGAATATGAGGCAAAGAAAATAGCCGTCACATTAATGATTGGTTTTTTATCCGTGATTTCTTCCATCATTCTCTCCGTCCTTTTCCAGAAACAGGCGGAAATCTTTTCTTTTCTGAAAAGACCGTCTTACGGAGAACACGCAAAGACAGAGGAGCTGGATGTAAAAATAGAAGGGACAGAAGATACGTACAAGATTCCGGTTGAGGTATCTCCAAGACAGTACAGCCCGCAGGAGGCGAGAGAAAAGGTGGAGAGCGCGATGGCGCGGCTGGATGAGATACTGCCGGGAAACAATGTATCGCTCGACGAAGTAGAGACAGACCTTGTCATGCCAAAGACAATGGAAAACGGGACGGTTACTGTCGCATGGAATGTCATCCCGTACGGCGTCGTGTCAGAGAAAGGAGAAATTTTGAAAGATACGGGAGAAGAAGGAGAGATGATCAAGATCGAGGCGGTCGTGCAATGTCAGGGCGAAAAAGGGATATATGAGGCATTTGCCATGGTGATTCCGGGGAAAAAAAGCGACGAGGAAAAAATAGAGCAAAAGCTGGAAAAAGCAGTGAAAGAAGAGGAGGAAAGAGCAAGAGAAGAAGAGAGGGTGACTCTTCCTGAGAAAATGGATGGGAAGAGACTGACATGGAGCAAAGACAATATTTCGATTGCCGCAGTGGTCTGCGGAATCGGATCGGTATTGTGCGCCTTCTTCTGGATACATCCCGACCAGAAGCTGGAAAAGACGGCAAAAAAAAGACAGCTTCAGCTGAAAATGGATTACGCGATCCTGCTCTTTAAAATGCGGATTCTGCTGGGAGCGGGCATGACAATCCGGAGCGCATTTTTCCGGATTGCGTCGGAGTATGAAGAACAGGAAAAGAAAGAAATCCGTTATGTATATGAAGAGATGGTCTATTCATGCAGAGAGATGAAAAGTGGAATTCCGGAAGAAAAAGCGTACGAACATTTCGGACAGAGATGCGGACAGCCCCGATATTTAAAGCTGGCGCGTATTTTAGCGCAGCATATGAAAAAAGGGACAGAAGGGCTGGAAGAAATTTTAGAACAGGAAATGCAGCAGGCACAGGAGGAAAGAATTGCGCTGGCAAAACAGACAGGGGAGGAAGCAGGGACAAAGCTGCTGATTCCTATGGGTATGATGCTGATTGTCATCTTAGTGATTCTGGTTTTGCCGGCGTTTTTGAATCTCTAAACACGTACTGCCATACAGAAAGGAGGTGACGGGAAATGGATATGATCAGAGCCTTTGCGCAAGAAGAAGATGGAGTCGGAGTTGTAGAAGTGATCTTGATTTTAGTCGTCCTCGTAGGCTTGGTCCTGATATTTAAAAATCAGCTGACAAGTCTTCTGGGAACTATTTTTGAAAAGATTACAAGTCAGATAGGCGGGATTTAAAAAGGAGGCAAAGCGAAAAAAGGATGGGAAAAAGACGATACCAGGCGAGCATTACCATATTTTTAAGTATGCTGACAGCGCTGTTTCTTCTGTTTGCATGTACGGTTCTGGAGGGAATTCGCATTCAGGGAGCAAAAGTCAGAGCGGCGGCATGTCTGGATATGGGACTGTTTTCGCTGTTTGGAGAATACGAAAAAACTCTTCTTGCAGACTACCATGTGTTTTTTCTGGACGGCAGCTATGGAAGCGGAATTGCACAGCCTGACAAAATCACACAGCGGCTTTCCTTTTTCATGGAATACAATGCCGAGGCAGCAGGGGAGGCATCCGGCACAGATTGGTTTAGAGTCAAGCTGATCGAAGCAGAAGCGGAAGAAGTTATGACAGCCACAGATGAAGGGGGCAGACCGTTTTTCATACAGGCATGTCTGTTCATGAGAGGAATTCCGCAGACAAATAAAAAACAGATTGGAGCGCTGGAAGCGCAAAAAGCACAAAACAGCCTGCAGCTGTTTAGGCAGATCAAGAAAGAACTCCTGTCATCCGGAATCGAAATACCAAAATCGCAAAATGGAGCGGTAAACATAAAAGCATGGCTGGAAGACAGACAGAAAGAAGACGTGCTGGAAGAAATGGTATCGTCCGGATTCCCTATATCCTCAAAAGATATGAGCCGATCTGAGAAAGTGTCGGAGCGCTCCCTCATCAAAGGAAAGATGAAAATTCCCGAAAATTCTGCAGGAGAAGACGGTTTGTTTAAAGAATATTTATTTTTTACATTCGGCAACGCCGTCCGAAAAAAAGAGAGAGACGGGCTGGAATACGAACAGGAATATCTCCTGAAAGGGAATAAAAGCGACCAGGAAAATTTAAGAGAGGTTTGCAAGGATCTGCTTGAGATACGATGGACCTGCAACTTTTTAAGCGCGGCAAAGGAAGAAGAAAAAAAGCGGCAGGCGGAAAGCGAGCTGTATATCTGCAAGAGAGACGCCGCGCAGCAAGAAAGCCAAAAAGAAACCGCACCGGATGACGAGAGGGAAAAAGAGAGACAGATATCCTTATTTCTTCTTGCATGGGCTTACGAGGAGAGCGTGCTGGACGTAAAAAAACTGTTACTGGGATTTTCTGTTCCGATGGGGAAAGCAGCGGACGAATGGGAGACCGGACCAAGATTTTGGACGGAGAGAAATTATCCTGCGCTGCACACAGAAAAAATAACGGATATTTGGGATTATGAAGGATATATCAGACTATTGTTTGAGATGGAGCAGATTTCAGAGCTTCCCTTAAAAGCGCTCGATCTGATCGAGTGGGAGATCAAAAGCAGCGATGAGACGTCAGAATTTCGCGCCGACTGCTGCATCGCAGGCATGACGGCACAAACGAAATGGCAGATAGAACCGATGTTTTTCAGGGCTTTCGGCGCTTTTTCCGGGATGCGTCAAAAGGAAATGATTTATACGGTAAGAGGCAGCTTTGCATATGAAATGGAGGAGTGATAAGGATGTTCTTTTGCCGCAGAAATTTAGAAAGAAAGGAAAAAGGCTCTCTCCCGAACCAGCCGGAAACTGACGGCGAAAGAATATCCTTATCACCCTTTCCAGACGCCCTAAAGGGCAGCATGACAATAGAGGCTTCGCTTGCGCTTTCTTTCTTTGTGCTGTGCATGGCAGGCTTTGTGATATTTGGAAACAGCCTTGTGCAAGCTATTTCAGCTCAGACACAGCTTGCGTGTGAAGTGAAAACACAGGCGGTTCAATACTCGGAACAGTGGTGGAAAGATACAAAGGGAGAGGGACAAGCAGCACAGAGCATGATCTCGGGAGAAAAAAGCACATTGTTTTCAAGAGCTGGTGGGATCGGCGGATTTGCATGGACGCAGAGATTTTATGTGCGGACATGGACAGGAAGAAGTACGGATCAAGATTTCAAATGGAATCAGAAAGGAAAAGAGACGCCGGTTGTCTATGTGGCACGGAATGGAGAAGTCTATCACACCGATCCGGAATGTACCCATATTCGGCTGTCGGTCCGCTCTGTACCGGACAGTCAGTTAGAAAAATTGAGAAATGAAGGCGGAGAAAAATACCATGCCTGCGAATTGTGCGGCGGGGGAAGCGGAACGGTCTACATCACGGATTTTGGAAACCGCTACCACGGCTCGCTTCAGTGCAGCGGACTGAAACGGAGCATTTTAGAAATTCCGGCGGCTGAACTCGACGGACTAAGACCATGCTCAAGATGCTGCTGAAACAGGGAGACAAAACAAAAAGAGAAAGAACAGGTACTCACAATGGGAAAATGGATCACACTGCCGGTTTTGATAATCGCCGCTGTCTTTGACTGTAAATGGAGGCAGATTCCAGGGTGGCTGCCGGTCACAGCGGGAGCGGGAGGAATTTTGTACGCTCTGGGGACAAACTGGTCCGGGATGCAGTGGGGACTATGGGCGGCAGGAAGCGCCATATTTCTGGCGGTGTGCAAAATGACACAGCAGGCAGTCGGATATGGAGACGCCATGATGTGGAGCGTTACCGCTTTATATCTTGGGATCACAGACAATGCAATTTTATGGATGATATCTTTCCAGCTTATATTCCTCTTCTCAGCAGCAGGATTATTGTTCAAAAAAATATCTCCAAAGACGACGCTCCCCTTTCTTCCGTTTCTGGCGGCGGTCCATGGAATTTTGACGGTGATGGGAGGATGACAGAATGAGAAAAAAAAGAAAACGCACAAGAACATGGAAGGCAAGCTATACGGTGGAGACTGCGATGCTTATGGGAATTCTGATTCCGATTCTTTTTGGGATTCTCTGGCTTTTGACGGCGCTGTATGAACGCGCCGTCCTGCAAGGAGGGGCATCGGAGGGCGTTTTTATACAGAATATGACAATGAAAGAGTATCGGCAAGGACAAAAGGCGCTGCAGGAATTAGGGCTTGGGACGGCAAGACTTTCCCTCAAATTTTTATATGACGAAGACCAGGTGACTGCTCTGGGAAACGCACAGGCGTATATTCCGGGACTGCTGTCCGAGCTGCTTTTAAAAGGAGGGCTGGAGTGGCAGGCGCAAGAAGAAAATTCCTGGGCAGGCGGCGCAAAAAAAATCCGGGAAATATGCCGGCAGAACGCCTGTAGGAAAAGAGGAGACAGCGGATGAAAGAATCGTACAAAAGAGACCGGTGTCACAGCTATCTCATTCTGGAAATGGAAGAAAATTTTCAGGAAAATGAATATTCGATCAAGATGATTACGTATAATCAGATTCCGGGGCTTTTAAAATGTGAGATCAGAAAGATGAACGGCAGCATTTCTCTCTATTATGATACAACGTCAAAGCAGCCGATCGAACAGATTTTTGAGAGAAGCCCGATTCAATATGAGGATATCAGACAATTTTTAAAAGGAATCCGAAGAGGGCTCGAGAGCGCGGCGGGATATCTGCTGGACGAAAATAATTTTTTGCTGGACGCCGCTCATCTTTATATGGACAGCGAGTCGAGAGAAGTATTTCTGTGCTACGTTCCGGGAAAAAAAGGAAACTTCCAAAAAGCATTTCAGAGTTTTACAGAATATATTCTGAAAAAGCTTGATCACGGTCAGGAGGAGGCAGTGATGCTGGGATATGAGGTTTACCGGCAGGCT
This sequence comes from uncultured Eubacteriales bacterium, assembly GCA_963929865.1. Lineage (GTDB taxonomy): Bacteria > Bacillota > Clostridia > Lachnospirales > Lachnospiraceae > JAGZHZ01. Next base: position 27,269 of record CAWVKK010000079.1, read on the forward strand.
ATGCAGGAGAGCGGAAGCGCCGATCAGATTATGGAGCTGGCGTACCGCGATATGCAGCCGAGAAAGGAGCAAAAGAAGAGAGGGCAGGACAGAACGCACGGGGAAGAAGACAGAAGAAGCGCTGAGGCAGAAACAGAAGAAAAAAGAGAAAAAGAAAAACGGCACATTGACAAAACAAAATGGAAAACGCGGGCGATATATGCCGGAAGCGCAGCGGGGATTGCCGGTCTGACGGCAGGCGCTATGGCGCTCGCTGTGTACCTGGAGTGGGATCTGACGAAATTTGGAGGCGTGCTGGCAGTTGGCATCGCTTTGGCCGCATATACAATTTCCTTTTTAAAAAATAAAAGAGAAGACAAAAACAAAAGAAGGAAGAGCAAAGGGAGAAAGGAAAAAAAGGAAGAACAAGAGAGCAGGGAGAAAAAAGCACAGACAGAACGGACAGAAGATGAAAGCCAGGAGGAGACGGAACTGCTGCCGTTTGGGGAGACGGTAATTTTAGACAGCGGAGAAAGAAAAGTCCAATATGAGCTGGTCAGCCAGGACAAAGAACAAGCGCCGGACATTGCGCTTAGACAGTCCGGCATGATTATCGGAAAAATGCGCAGCTATGCCGACATCATTCTGGAGGAAGAACATATCAGCCGCGTACATGCCAGAATAGAACAGAGCGCAGAGGACGTATATCTGACAGACTTAAACTCTACAAACGGAACCTTTGTAAACGGAGAGCGGCTGGAAGTCAATGAAAGGCGCAGGCTGTGCCAAAATGATGAGGTGGTATTTGGCGTACTCAGATACCGGTTTGTGATCCGCGGTCCTTCCTGATGACGGAACACAAAAAAAGATGTACTCCGCGCAGGGAGTACATCTTCCAGGAAAAGGTCTATTCTGCAGTTACCGACGCGCTGAGGTTTCCAAACGTTACCGTATAAGTGCCCGGATCGCTTAAAGTACAGCTCAGCTCTACGACGCGGAACTCTCCGCCGTTGACAGCCATGAACACAGAATCAACAGGGGATTCGTCAACGCAAAGTTGAGCGTACGTATATCCGTCTGCCCCGTCATTGCGCAGGACGCAGGATGCAGTGAAGGATTCGCCGGCTTTCACAGTCTGAGGAACAACCAAGGTGTCGTATACCATATTTGCTTCTTCGCCGTAGCGCATACCGTATTCATAGCAAAGAAGCGGATCGCCGAAGTAGTTAGGAAGCTTGACGGAAGGATCCATGCGCACCAGTTCCATCAGAATGAGACGGTCTTTTACGGAAGCTCCCGTATCGTTTGCGAGATCATTCCACTGTTCGTTATACTGCTCTTCGCTTCTTGCCACTTCCTTTACCATCATGCCGGACGGCTCCATACGTCCGAAAAGCATATCGCTTAAGATCCACGGCTCTGTGACGCGCAGAATCGTATTAAGAGAAGAACCATGGTCAGGCGGACAATGATACGTCATATACAGCACAGCGTCGCAGCTGTCTACCATCCATGCGTTCGGCTCCAGGGTATCTGCCGCAAAGATAATCTGTTTTCCGGCATCTTTTGCGTTTTGAACGGTCTGTTCAATCTCTTCCGTGACAGAGCTGCAGCGGATCATAACTACATCAGCTTCTTCTATAGAATCGGATACAGAGCCGTATTCTGCGATAGCATCCTGATCAAGAGGAATCGTTGTCTCCACGTCGCCGGTTACATAGACACAGACACCGTCTGCGAGCGGCAGAAGATTGTTGTCATTTTTAACAAGAACAGTCGATTCTGCCTGGAGCCTGTGGTCTAACTCTACAATCTCAGGATTGCGGGCGCGGTCAAGCTCTTCATTGTTTGTGATTTCCCAAGGAGAAGCGATATACTCTTCGCTGCAGATTAATTCCAAAGCTGCGTCGACGTCGACATAAGGATTTTCAAACAGTCCCTGCTCAAATTTTGTGCGCAGAATGCGGCGCGCGGAGCGCTCAACGAGATCGATCGAGCATGTTCCGTCATTGACAGCGTTTACAATCGCATCAGGCCAGTTAGAGATATCGCGCGGAGCGCTGGTATCTTCACCAGGCTGAACGGAGACAGCTCCAAACTGATCGACTCCGTTTTCCAGCATCATGGTATAGAGTTCTCCCAGGCTTAAGGTAGAAAGATCGATACCGTCCGCCGTGATTCCTTCCATACTTCCGCGTCCTACAGGACCCCAGTCTGTCACAACGACGCCGTCAAATCCAAGTACATTGCGCAGATAATCCATACTTTCTTTGTCATAGTCGACACGAACCGTATTGCTCAGACCGGTTCCGGTATTTGTCATAATCCAGTCGCAGCCTGCGTCGACAGCAGCCTGCCATGGAACCATCCAGTTTTCATACAGCTGAGCGACACTGCGGGCGTTGCCAAATGACAAGCCAGGATTTCCGCGCGCGATAAAGTGTTTTACACAGACAGCCAAGCCTGTACTCTGCATCGACTCTACTTCCGCGGCAGTCAGTTCGGCGAGATAAGACGGATCTTCTCCATACCAGCTGCCAAGCTCTACTCCGTAAGGATTCAAAGTGAGGTGATAGCCGATAGCTTTCATCTCCTGGCTGTACATTTCCCAAAGCTGCTGGGAAAGCTCAAGATCATTTGTCGTGCCGAAAGCAGTGTGCGGCATATCAATGTAGCTTCCCCAGGCGTTGTATTCCCGGTTTGCAGAGAAAGTAATCGGAATGCCGAGACGGCTCTCCTCGGCAATCTGCTGAGCTTTGTTGTGATATTCGCTGAGTTCTTGAGGTGTGCCGGTCGCGTCGTCAAGAAAATGTGTGATATTGTATTCGTTGACATAATACCAGACTGAGTAACCCTCTGTATACCGTCCATCCAGAATGTCAGCCTCAAACGGGCAGTCCTGTTCATAGAGAAACTGATCATCCATCGGATAAGTCGGAGAAAACTGACCTGCTGTCATACAGTGGAACAAGAGAGCCACCTTTTCTTCAAGAGTCATCTGGGACAGAAGATCGGTAATACGGTCTTCCGTATCCTGACGCCAGTCTTCATAGACATCAAGAGTTCCATTGCTGTTAAGATCTTTAAACTGCAGACCGTCCACTTCAATAATTTCTTTGCTTCTTGCCTCGATGTCTGCCTGAACAATTTCAGAACCGGCTGCCGCATCTTCCGCATAAGCGGGAAGCGCAAGAGCAGAAAGCGTCATTGCGCAGGTCAGAAAAGAGACTGTGATTTTTTTCTTCATTTTCATAAGTCACCTCCATAAGTTCATGCTGAGATTAAAAACATGCTGCGTTTTAGTTGGCGGTTACGGCAACAACGGCGCTTACAGCTGTCTTGTGACCGTCCGTCTGGACAGACACCTCTTCAAATTCGCCCTCCTCATTTTTTTCCTGAAGATATAGAATGAGGTCTGTTGTGCCGTTCTGCACGCCGATCAGATAGACAGTCTGTCCCTCTACTTCCGCGCGCGCTGTTGAACCGTCGCATTCCGCTGTCAGACGCTGCCGCTCAGGATCCAGCGCAACTTCTTTTCTATTGGCGTCGAGAACCGATACTTCAAAGGAAACGCTGCCGTCGACATAGACGGTGATTTCATCCGGAGCACACAGCTGCCAGGAGGCAGTTTCCTGGGCGGCGTCACTCGGAGTAGCGCTTCCCGGCGTCGCGTCGCCCGGCGTTGCGTCTGCTGAAGTGGCAGGATCGGATTTGGCGGCATCCGATGCTTTCTGATGGGGGAAGGATTTGGAAGCATATGCTGCAGCGCAGGAGACAGAAGAGGCAAACAGCAAAGCTGCCAAAACCGAAATCAGAATCGACTTTTTCATTGTAATAGAGCTTCCTCCTTTCTGGACATTCCGCCTGTGAACGGGAATGCCGATTGATACTGTCACCATATCAGAGCAGAAGAAAAAAGAAAAGAAACAGTTTTCGAAAGGCTGGACGCTATAAGTAAAAATATTGAAAAAGATGGAGAATTACAAGAAAAAAATGTAAATTTATACCTATATCAGACAAACAGATTTTTCCGAAAAGGAACAATTTATTCTAAAAATAAGGATAAAAAACGAAAAAGTTGTATAACTTGACATGCATCTGGGAAAATGCAATAATAGGACGGAGAAAGAACAGAGGAGATGAGTGGAGTGAAAATCGGAATCAATTCTGGCGCAGGGAGATATCCAAGGATTCTGCTGCGCATCCAGATCTTATTGTTTGCTGTGATATCCATTGCCTGTTTTGCAGTGTTGTTTTCTGTGATGCGCGCCAATGAAAATATAACGAGAAACCTTCAGGAAAGCCACGGAAAAATTTTGGTGGATCAGGTCGTTAATGTGGAAGCTTTTATCCGCGACTTTGAGGTTATGGGAGAAAAGCTTTCTCAAAACAGCGATCTGTCACAGCTTGCTGCGCAGCCGTCAGTTTCGGACGGCGATGCTCTGACGGGCGAGACGCTTAGACAGATCCTTGGGATTTATAACTGGAATGCGACCCGGCCGTATAGACAGCTGGAGTTTGTGTATCTTCCAAAGAGCGGGATGCTTCTGGACGTAATATCTCAGATTGCCTTTACAGACAGATATGATGTGCTTGAAAGAATTGATATGGACAAGGAATCATGGGACCGGCTCTTAAATGTGGAGGAATCGATTCTGGTCGATACGATATGGGACAGCGGCATGGATTTCGCAAGACTGATGATAGCGAATAAACCGGCAAAAGATATGGTGCTGATTATGGGGATGAAGGATTCCGACATAGCAGATATCCTAAAGACGAGCCAGCTCCCCGACGGTTCTCAGATTATGCTGCTGACAGAAAGCAACCAGGCTATCACGTATGCACATGAAAAGACAGAGATTTTTGAGTGCCCTTATACATGGAAAGAGCTGCAAACCTTGCCCGATGTCTGCACAGAGACCATCGGACAGACGGATTATTACCAATATCATATTTCCATGCTCGACGGCATGCTGCATCAGCTCGCCTTTGTGCCTGTCGCGACGTACGGGATAGTCTCTGTTCAAAAACTGATCCCCATCTTTTTGATGATCTGGATTTTGGGGATACCGTGCGCTTTTTTTTCTGTCGAAGCTGATCTACTATCCTGTTCAAAAAATGCTTGAGCGCCTTTCCGTATTCCGGCAGGGACAGACAGAAAAAGAAGATGAGATCACCTTTATTGAAAAGATTATCAGAGAACTCGAAGAAAAAACGCGGTCCTATCAGAGCCAGCTGGATACCCAGAAGAAACAATTCTATGATTTTTACCTGCTGCGCGCAATCAAAGGTCAGAGCAAGATCAATGAGACCTTTTTTGCGGCGTGTCAGGAAAGAGGAGTGGACAACGCAAAAGAAAATGAGGTACTCCTGCTTGCGGCAGTAAGAATGGAAAACTTTCAGCCGTACACAAATGCTCAGGGGATTCTCGAAAATTATAAGGATATCGATGCTCAGAGCAGACGGTATGAGCAGGAATTTCAGCACATACCGCATTTCTTCCTGAAGGATGAGCGTATGCTGACGGGCGTTTTAAAGGTCTCAAAAGACAGCTGGAGAGAAGCGGCAGATCGCCTCAATCAGGTGCGAAAACACAATGAAGACGGAGAAGAGGCGACGACTTCCGTCTTGATAAGCAGCCCGTTTTACCGCCTGGAAGATTTGCCCAAGGCATACAATCAGATTCTGGAGCTGCTCCACGATATGGACTGGTCAGGACAATACGATGTGCTGCTCGACTATGATACGTTTATCCGGGAAAATAAAAAGGGAAAAGAAGAAGAAGAACTGACCCGGCGCATTCAGAATATGACAGAGGCTGTGGAAAACGGAGAGTTTGGCACGGCAAAAAAGATAGTTTCGGCAATCTGTGTGCAGATCGCCTCTGCGACACAGCACTTTTCCGGACATATTTCGATAGAAGCAGCATTTGCAGCCATCAGTCTGGTTCGCGCCCTGGAACGCTACAGAGATTTGGCACAAAAGGAAAACAAAGAGGTCTGTCTGGAACACTCACAAGAGTGGCAGAAGTTAAACAGCGTTTATTCTGTATCCGGACTGCAAAGACAGGCAGAAGAAATTTTAGGCGGTCTGGAAGGAATAGAAGAGACGTCAAAGGATCCGGACGCTCATCTTCGCTTGGCCATGTCTTATATCGAGGGACATTATAAAGATCCGGAGCTGTCGGCAAGCGCTGTGGCGCAGACCGCCGGGATGCTGCCGTCCGCTTTCTCAAAGGCATTTAAGCAGGCTACAGGAATCACGTATCTGGAGTATATTCACCGTCTCCGTATCGACGCGGCCAAAAAACTGCTGGCAAAGGGACAGATGAATTTAAAGGAAATCGCAGAGCAGGTTGGATATACGAATACCGTTACGATGAACCGCGCATTTAAACGGTATGAAAATACAACGCCCGGGAAACTGCGCTGAATTTTTTCTGCACAAAAAATGTAAAAAAAAGATAAATACAGCGAAAAAAACAGGAAAAAATCATAAAATTTTGCAGGAAAATAAAAATAAATCCGGAAAACACAAAAAAATATATAATAAAATGACAGAAAAATACAATTGTTATAGTGAAAATGCACCATTGTGATAGCGAACATTTTTCGCCTGCGTTATCATACAGAGGACAGCGAAACGGCAGATTGTAAAATCCGGCGTTTCGAATGAAAAATTTAGAGAATGGGGGATTTGAAATGAATGTAAACAAAAAATGGGCGAAGAGATTGCTGACCGCTACTCTTGCAGGTTCTATGGTTCTGGGAAGCTCCGTTACTTCTTTTGCATGGACAACATCCAATGAAGTAAGCGAACGCGAAATCAGAAGCAGTGAACTCGCTGTAGAAGCAGCACAGGAGGGAATGGTGCTGTTAAAAAACAATGGTGTTCTTCCGGTTCGTTCCGGTTCCAAGGTTGCTCTGTACGGAAGCGGCTCCGTCTGCACAATCAAAGGCGGAACAGGTTCTGGAGATGTAAACCAGAGAAGTGTGGTCAATGTATATGACGGATTAAAAGAGGTATATAATATTATCAATCAGAGCTATCTCGATCCGTACATTGAAGACTGGGCAAAAGCTCAGGCAGGAGAGCTGACAGAGAGCACACCTTATATTAATGTTGCAACTTCTTTCTTCAATCAGGTATATACCGGAAATGAAGTAGAGATCACAGACGCACAGAGCCTGTCACAGCAGGATGTCGACTGCGCATTCTACGTTATTTCACGCGTATCAGGAGAAGGATCCGACCGTGCGGCAGCAGAAAATGACGGCGACTACAATTTAAGTGAGATGGAAAGAAAGAATCTGGAGACATTGACCCAGTTCTATGAAAATGTCGTTGTCATCTTAAATACAGCAAATGTAATCGACACGAAATTTATCGATGAAATCCCGGGAATCAGCGCGGTTCTTCTGATGTCTCAGGGCGGTATGTACGGCGGAACAGCGCTTGCCAATGTCCTGACAGGTGAAGTAAGCCCATCCGGTAAATTAGTAGATACATGGCCGGTAGATTTCATGGATTATCCATCCAGCGCAACGTTGGGCGAGAACTATGATCCGGAAAATTCCCGCAATCCGTATGATGAATATTACTATGATGATATCTATGTAGGATACCGCTACTTTGATACCTTCAATGTAGATCCTGCATTTGAATTCGGATATGGTCTGTCCTACACGACATTTGACGTACAGCCGGTATCCGTGACAGCAGACGCAGAAAATGTCACCGTAGAAGTAAACGTTACCAACACAGGAGATACCTATTCAGGAAAAGAAGTTGTACAGATTTACTTCTCAGCCCCGGACGGAGAGCTGGAAAAACCGTATCAGGAACTGGCAGCTTATGCAAAGACAGATACGCTTGCTCCGGGACAGAGCCAGACGCTGACGATCACATTTAAGACAAACGAAATGTCTTCTTACGACGAAGCAAAAGCTGCTTACGTTATGGAAGACGGAGACTATGTGATCCGTGTAGGAAACAGCTCCAGAAATACAAAGGTTGCAGCCGTTCTCTCTCTCGATGCAGATACCATCACAGAGCAGCTGAGCAACCAGCTGACAATGGAAGAGGACAAGGTAGAGCAGTTTGAAGCAGGAAAACTTTCCAACGAGGGAGTTACGCCATATTCTTACGAGACAGAAGCAGCAGAGATCGAAGCGGCAGAGCGCATCAGCCTGGCAAGCGCAGACTTTGTCACAGTAAACAATGCGTCAGAGGCAGACGATGAGAGCGTTGTCACCTACTACAGTGAGAATGATGAAAACACAGATTCCGCAAAATATGTGGCAAACGGCGGATGGGCTACCGACAAAGTAGAAGAGACCTTCGAGGCAGTGACGACAAATCCGGACTATACGCTTCTTGACGTATACAACGGAAACTGCACAATGGAACAGTTTGTTGCAGGGCTGAGCGTGGAAGAGCTGTCCTACATCGTAAACGGCGTTGACGCGGACCCGGTTTACGGCGTTCAGTATGCACGCGACAATCAGGTTGGAGACTTCACATTCGGTGAAGGCGAAGACGCAGTTGACGGCGGATCTTCTATCGGATACCTTGCAAATTATGTACAGGGTACCGTATGGGCATCGACAGGAAGATACTACAACACTCTGTTAATCCCAAGCGTAAACCTGCCGGACGGACCTGCAGGCGCACGTATCACAAAAGAGGGTGTTACTACCTTATATAATGTAGTATCTGACGTTGTAGTATCCGAAGACGGAACTTCCATTGAGAAAGAAGCAGAAATCGAGACGCTGCCAGATACACAGTTCTATCAGTACTGCACGGCATGGCCGGTAGGCTGTATGCTGGCTCAGACATGGAACACAGAGCTTCTGGAGCGTGTTGGCACCGCTTACGGCGAAGAGATGGAAGAGATGGGCGTGACCTATCTTCTTGGACCTGGTATGAACATCCACAGAACACCTCTTTGCGGACGTAACTTTGAATACTATTCAGAGGATCCGGTTGTTACTGGCTACACAGCGCTCAACTTTATCCTTGGTCTGCAGAGCAACGACGGCGTCGGCGTTACCATCAAACACTTTGCAGGAAACAACAACGAGAACGGAAGAAACTATGTAAACGACGTAGTATCTGAGAGAGCATTCCGTGAAATTTATCTGAAAGGCTTTGAGATTGCAGTCAAGGGCGCAGCTCCTATGGCAATCATGACCTCTTACAACAAGGTTAACGGAGAATACACCGTAAACAGCTATGATCTGTGTACAGATATCTGCAAGAACGAGTGGGATTTCGACGGACTGATCATGAGCGATTACGGCGCAGCAAACAGAGCACAGCCGAACGAAGAATTAGGACTGAATATGTGGGCAAACATCATGCACGCAGGAAATGACTGGATCATGGGCGGTTCACAGGCTTCGATCCTGCCGGAGACAGATGAAGACGGCAACGTAGTAGAAGATGCAAGCTTCAGCGGACAGATCAACACAGAAGAACCTCAGATGGCGCTCGGCGATCTTCAGGATTCTGCAATCACGATTCTGAACGGCATTATGAGATCAAATGAATTTGGCGATCATATGGCAAACTATGTTGATACTTCTATCGCAACTCCTGGAGAAATCGCAGGACTGCAGGAGATCCACAATGGTTCTTACTCAGAATTGTTTGCAGACAAACTGGTTACATATTCAACCATCACAAAGGAAAGCGTAAACTAATTGCTCCTTGAGACAAAAGAAAAATTTAGCTTTTAGCACACACAGAGGGTTGCCGCACAGACGAGTGCGGCGGCTCTTTTCGCTGACAAAAAGCCAAAAAGCTCTTCCGTCTTTCGCCTGAGTCAAAAAACAAGGACGGGCGGAACATAAAAAAAGAGACAGCCCGCAAAATTTCCGGCTTTAGAAAGCGCCGGGATGAAAATTTTCATTGCATCTGGGAAAAAAGTGAGATATAATTTCAGAAAACAGAATGGAAAAAGACAAAAAATGATAACAGAATTAAAAGGCTTTTTGAGATCGAGACAAAAACTGAATTTGAGCTTGATCGCTGTCAATATTCTTATTTTTGTGATTATGGAGCTGACACGGCAGCAGGACTGGTTCTATGTGGAAGGAGCGAGCTACACGCCCTTCATCCTGGACGGACAGTATTATCGCCTGGTCACAAGCATGTTTCTCCATTTTGGAATCGAGCATCTGGGAAACAATATGATATGTCTTTTGTTTCTGGGAGACTTGCTGGAACGGCTGGTTGGGAAATGGAGATACTGCGTGATCTATCTGGGAGGCGGACTGATTGGAAATCTGCTCTCTATGGCGGTAGAAATGAGAACGCATGATTATGCGCTTTCGGCGGGAGCATCAGGCGCTATCTTCGCCGTCATCGGTGCACTGCTTTTTCTTGTTTTGCGGAATCGGGAGAGAATGGGCGAATCATTTGGCAGAAGAATGCTGTTTATCGTGTTTTTAATGCTGTTTCAGGGGTTTACCGCGTCAGGGGTAGACAACAGTGCACATATAGGCGGTTTAATCGGCGGAATTGCGCTGGCGTTTCTGCTTTGCAGAAAAATCATTATTCACAGGAAGGAAAAGGATTTTGGGGAATACGGACAGTGACCGTAGTCCCTTTTTTCGACTCAGAGCAAATGCGGATGATCCCGTGATGAGATTCGACAATGCGCTTGCAGATCGCAAGTCCCAGACCTGTTCCGTTGCTTTTTGTTGTATGGAAAGGCTCGAACAAAGTCGGAGAGATCGAAGAGGGAATCCCGCAGCCGTGGTCTAAGACGGACATTTCAATGAAAGGACCGTCGGCGGAAACCCGGAAGAGAATTTCACTGCTATCAGAAGAAGCTTCCAGGCTGTTTCTAAGAAGATTATTCAGTACCTGCCGGATTTTTACAAAGTCCCATGCGACGGCCGGAAGATCGGGATTCATCTCAAGGCGAAGATTCGAACAGGCAGAAGAGTTTTTGACAGAAGCAAAAAAATTGGGAATCCAGTCCTGAAGCTTTTTCGGTTCCGGATGGAGGATATCTCCGTTATTAAAAGAAGAAAGCTCATCAAGCAGAATTTTTAGAAAAGCAAGGTCCTCCATGGTTTCCTTCCAGAACGGAAACGTTTTGACCTCCGGATGCTGCTGCTCTATGATCTGCAAAGAGCTGCTGATGAGAGTGACAGGATTGCGGACTTCATGCGAAATCTGGGAGATAGAAAATCGATGGTATTCTTTTAGCTTTTCCATAATAGAAGAGAAATCGGGGTTTTTCCGGCAAATCAGACGTATGGTTTCGATATCTTTTTCGGTTAACATAAGGTAATCCTTTCTTCTGAAAATAATGGTAAGATTTTTTCTTTAGTGTATCATTCGAAAATGAAAAGATCAAATAAATATTGTTGACATAATTAGACAAAATAGGTGTATAATAATATAAATTTTACATATGAAGAACGATTAAAGTGGAGGAGAACAAAATGAAAAATCAAGATTGTATTTTCTGTAAAATTGCAAACGGGGACATCCCGTCCGCAACCCTTTATGAAGATGAAGATTTTCGAGTGATCTTAGATTTAGGACCGGCCTCAAAGGGACATGCGCTTATTCTGCCGAAGGAACACTTTGCAAATCTGTACGAACTTTCCGATGAAGCTGCTTCAAAGGCTCTTGTCCTCGCAAAAAAGATGGCCGCTAAGCTGACAGAGATCCTCAAATGCGACGGATTCAATCTGGTCCAGAACAATGGAACATGCGCAGGCCAGACAGTATTTCATTTTCATATCCATCTGATTCCGCGCTACAAAAATGACAGCGTGAACGTAGGCTGGACTCCGGGAACTTTGACTGAGGAGGATAAAGCCGAAATTCTCGCCGGATTTGGGCGATGATGTCTGACATTCCAATGAAACACGGGGAAGAAAAGCAAAAGCGGTTTGAGGAAATCTATAAGAAATACAGTCCACTGCTCATAAAGTCTCTGTACGATATGACTTCTGATTTCAATCTGGCAGAAGAGATGTGTCAGCATGTTTTTATGATGTATTTTATTCACATGGACAAAATCGTTCCGGGATGCGACAAAACCTGGCTGCTGCTGACAGCGAAGCGCTGGGTGATCGACTACTACAAAAAGGCAAGCACAAGAAACGAGAGACTGCTCCTGGATGTGAAAGACGAAAAGCCGTCCGCGGAAGATTCTGAGGAGACCATTGAGAAGATCATGAAAAACATGGCGGAAAAAGAATTATCGAGTGAAATTCTGCATGATCTGAAACGGAAAAACAGATCCTGGTATCGGATTATATCAGGAATCTACATGGAAGAGCGCTCTATAGAAGAAATAGCAGAAGAGCTTGGAATTTCGGTGAGCATACTGTATTCCAAAATGTATCGTGCGAAGAGCTATATCCGAAAAAGATACGAAAAGGTCTATCGGGAATACCTGAAAGAGTTTGAAAAATAATTCCCCTGCCTGCCGCAGGGGAATCGGTCACACAGTCAGCCCGGAGGCATCGTTGATCAGCTTGATGACGGCAGAGATACCGTCGCTCTGCCTGCTGTTTTCCATTGCGTGAATGTAGGTCTGCCGGTTTTGATAAAGCTTCTGAACCGTGTCCACAAGGAGAGAAGGAGTCAATTCTTCTTCCTTTAAGACTTCGCAGAATCCCTGACGCTTAAAGGAATCTGCATTGAGAATCTGGTCTCCGCGGCTGGCATTTGCAGACAGCGGAATAAGCAGTGCCGGCTTGCGCAGAGCGAGCAGTTCGCAGATTGCATTGGCTCCTGCTCTGGAAACACAGATATCGGCCAGAGCAAAAAGGTCAGCGAGCTCATCTTGAATATATTCATACTGTACATATCCTTCAGTGCCATTTAGAGAAGCATCCAGTTTTCCTTTTCCGCATAAATGAATCACTTGAAAATCTTTTAAAAGATCTGGAAGGACGCCCCGGATCGCATTGTTGACGGCAACTGCTCCAAGGCTTCCTCCAATAACAAGCAGGACCGGCTTTTCGGAAGAAAAGCCGCAAAATTTCAGCGCTGCCTCCCTGTTCCCTTTCAGAAGCTCCTGACGGATCGGCGAACCGGTCAGAACAGCTTTGCCTTCTGGAAGATGAGAAATGGTTTCAGGAAAATTACAGCACACCTTTGTCGCAGAAGGAAGAGCCAGCCTGTTTGCGAGACCCGGAGTCATGTCGGATTCGTGAATGATGACGGGAATGTGACGATGCTTGGCGGCAAGCACAACCGGCACGGAGACAAAACCGCCTTTTGAAAACACGACATCCGGCTTTAAGGTCTTCATCAGCTTCTTTGCCTGCCCATAGCCTTTTAAAACCTTAAAAGGATCGGTAAAGTTCTTCACATCGAAATAGCGTCTTAATTTTCCGGAAGAGATTCCATAATAGGGAATATGAAGCTCCTCAATCAATTTTTTTTCAATTCCGTCATAAGAGCCGATGTAATGAATATCATACCCGAGCTCTTTCAGACGAGGGAGAAGCGCAATATTAGGGGTAACGTGACCCGCGGTTCCGCCGCCTGTAAGAATAATTCGTTTCATGTTTATCCTCCAAAATTAATAATATATTAACAGTGTATACTCTTATAATGAAAAGTCAAGAAGAGACTTTAGGAAAGGCAAAAATGGAAGAAAAGAAAAGGACGAATACGATTCAGGACAACAACCAGGAAATCGACCGGGACGATGATATCGGTCAAATGCTGGTCTGGTCTATGAAAAAGCCATATGAGCAGTATGAGAAAGAACTAAATGAAAATCCGGATACAAAGGATTTAAGACCATCGGACGAGCTCTTTACAAACATTGTAAAGGAATTGAAAGAGCAAGGCGAGTGGAACAAAAAGCCTGAACCCGACGTTCCTAATATTTATGATATGCTTTCACAAGAAGATCGTGAAGCTTTGAGTATTGGAAGAAAGATAAAAAAGATCAACAAAAGAACCATCTTCATGAAAAGAGCCGCGATTGTCGCATGCGTAGCGATCTGCCTGTTTGGAGTCAGCATGACAAGCGGAGCAAACCGGAGATATATGGTTGCACTATGGAATGAGATCGTCGGAGACAGTCAGCTGAGAATTACGATGAACGTAGAAGACGAAGAAAACGGAGAAGCAGAGACAGCTTCCGAAGAGCAAGCAATGGAAACGATACGGGACGAGCTGGGAATCCAGCCGATAGAAATGGTATACCGCCCGGAAGGGATGGAGTTTTTAAATTATAAAATTGAAAATGAAGATAAAAGAGCACTTATGTTCTATGAATATCAGGAAAGTATATTTAGTATTTTAATGCAAAGTAAAGATTCTAATAGTAAATATGTTCAAGAATTTGATGGGGTGGTAGTCAATAAGATTTCGTCCCGAATTAGCAATGAGAAAGTAAATATTTGGAAAATTGATGATAACAATTATGCGGCACAATTGGAAGGAAAAAATGATTATTATGTTTTGCAAGGACCTATTACGGAGAAAGAATTTACAAAGATTATACAGAGTATTACTTTTTTGTATTAGTGCGACAAATTAAATAAAAAAGATCGTTTTTATAATTGTAATGAGGGATGATGATTAAAGAGAGGTTTTATAATGAAATTAATAAAAAAACTTTTAGCGTCTGTTTTAGTAATAATAAGTATAATGAGTGTGAGTATGACCTCTTTAGCAGCAGAAGAGTGGAAAGATTTATTAGGAACAGTAGTAGATGGCTCTACACTTACTGACAATAAAGAATCTACGGGAGTTGCAAGAGAAGAAGGATCATCAAGAGGCTATTATTTATCTAATGGTAGTTCATACATATCAGATAAGGGAAATAATGTAGTATATATTTCGGGTAGTACGATTGGCTATCGAACAGCTGATGAACTGAGAGTAGATGTCCATTTACAGAGATTAGTAAATGGAAACTGGGAGACAGTTGCATATGATTATCATTCAGAATATAATACTTATTATGCCTACAATGGATTTTATATTACAGTAACTCCGGGATACTTTTATCGAACAGTTACAAATCATGTAGCCATTAAAGGAGATACAGTGGAAAGCTTAACAACTAGAACAGACGGCTTGTACATCTGATAATATTTTATTCGGCATAAGATAAAGCCGAATAAAATTTCTCCGGAATAAGAGAACAAAATAAAAGGTATAAATAATCCGATATTATGATTCATTTACCAACCGAGGGAGTATACAATATTTACTAAGGATAACAATAAACGAAAGTCAATCATTCTTCATTACCATCTGCTGATACAGCGGATGTAAA
>CAWVKK010000080.1:0-74110 GCA_963929865.1 uncultured Eubacteriales bacterium
TTTCCGACTTTTTTTTCTACTTTTTCTACTTTTTTGGTCTGATATTTTCATATGCAGGCTGTATAGTCTGGTGACGGCGAAAAATAAAATTTTCTTTCACATCATTTTCTCTCAAAACATACCATATAATAAATTCTTGTTAAGGAGTTTATAATGAATACTTCGCAAAACTGCAGCTGTGACTGTGCTGTTTCCTTCGGTCAGATGAAACTGTCCAGTCTTCCGCCTGCTATGGCATATATTCCAATCCAATCCTTTGAACAGCCTTTTGAGCTTTGCAGGGCGATTCAGATGGGAACCATTTTTCCAAGTCTTTGTCTTCCATTCTGCGGAAAAGGGAAAGGAGGAAAATGTGTATGAACTGCAATAATCTGCGCTCCTTTCAAAAAAGTTCCATAAACTGCGGATGTCAGCGAAATTCAGCGGCACAGCCGGGCAGCCCCAGCTGCTCTGTCTCCTGCTCTTGTCCTTTTCAAAATCTTTCCCGCGCTCAGCTCATGCAGTATATCAATCAGGTCAGCTTTGCCGTCGATGACATTTTGCTCTATCTGGACACCCATCCGGATGACCAGGACGCCCTGTCTTTTTATCATGACAATGCGGCCAAAAGAGCGGAAGCGCTCCGTTACTATTCCGCACAGTACGGACCGCTGACCGTCGACGCAGCGCAGGACAATGCCAGCCGCTCCTGGGAATGGATCGAACAGCCCTGGCCTTGGGAAGGAGGTTGCTATTAATCTATGTGGAGATATGAAAAAAGATTACAGTATCCGATAAATATTAAAACGCCGAATGCTAAGATTGCACAGATCATTCTCAGTCAATATGGCGGTCCTGACGGTGAAATGGGCGCATCCATGCGCTATCTTTCTCAGCGTTTTGCTATGCCAAACCGTACTTGTATGGGAGTTTTAACTGATATCGGCACCGAAGAATTAGCTCATCTGGAAATGGTTTCTACGATTGTCCACCAGCTGACCAGAAATTTAACAATGGAAGAAATTGAAGCTTCAGGATTTGCGCCTTACTATGTTGACCATACCGTTGGAATCTGGCCGCAGGCGGCAGGAGGAATTCCTTTTAATGCCTGTGAATTTCAGTCTAAAGGTGATCCGATTACCGATCTGAATGAAGATCTTGCCGCCGAGCAAAAAGCGCGCACAACGTATGACAATATTCTCCGCCTTGTAAAAGATCCGGATGTGGCAGATCCTATCCGTTTTCTCCGGGCGCGTGAAATTGTACACTATCAAAGGTTTGGCGAAGCGCTCCGCTCTGTGCAGGATCAGCTGGATTCCAAAAATTTTTATGCGTTTAACCCCAGCTTTGACAATCCTTGCAAAGCCGCCTGCAAAAATAGCAGAGAAAGGATGTGACCGCTATGAGTTTTATTTTTCCTCCTAATTTCCCCGGATTTCGGACGCCACCTCCAAGAAGACCTCAAAGACCGTGTCCTCCGCCGCCTCCGTGTCCTCCATGTCCCCCATGTCCTCCGCCGTCCGACAGACCTGCTCCCCCTCCGCCTCCGGGAAGACCTCGACCAAGATAACCATTTTCTTTCACCGCTGTATTGCTGATCTCGGTCAGCAATACAGCTTTTTTATTCTGCTGCACATGCCGCCGTGTTCTTAAAAAACTTTTTTCGCTCTCAATTTATTAAAATTCTATCATTTTTTCATAATTTCTTTCCTTTTTGATCACAAATCGACCACACTTATCTTTTATCGTTATAGACAAGCAAAACAAATTTGCCAACATACAGGCGGGAATCCGCAAGCCGCCTGGCTGCCAAAGCACCTCCAATTTTACCTCTATGCCATGATGCAGCTTTTGGCAGTGATGGAATTTTCCATCAAAAAAGCATTTTGGACTTTTGTTTGTTGTCTTCCGAAATGCTCACCTGCGTTTTACATAAATCCTTTTTATCCAGATGCTGATACAAGCTCTTTTGTCTCAGCATCTTTTTTGCTGCTCTTACGCTTCCTAAAAAATGTCCTGCTTTAAAAATTCCATAGACAAATCTGCTCTTTGTGCGGTATGATAAAAAGTGTGTGATAAAATTATGATTTTGAAGGAGTTTTGATTATGAAAACTACAAGGTTTGACCAATTAGACGGTTTTCGCGCATTTGCCATCTTTCTGGTCGTCGCCAGCCATACGTATGCTTTTGGGATGACCGGACAGGGAGGTCTGGGCGTCGCTCTTTTTTTTGCCCTCAGCGGATTTTTGCTTGCTGTTCCGTGGACGCAGGACGGGGAAGAACGTTTTTGTTCCGTTTCTTCCATTCTTATTTTTTATCTGAAACGTTTTCTGAGGCTGATTCCTCCGTATTATCTGGTCTTGCTCAGTGTCTACTGGGTTACCGGTTCTTCGGAAAATCTGCTTGGAAATCTTTTGTTTTTTAACTGTCAAGGTCATCTATGGTTTTTGCAGCAGGAAGTTCTGTTCTATTTTTTTGCGCCTTTTCTCGTTCTGCTTTTATTTTTTTTAAAGAAAAAGTGCAGACTTGGCAATTTCTGTCTGGGATTTCTTTTGCTGGCTGCCTCCTGTCTCTTTCAGAAGTATTTTACGGCGCGTGTCTTTTATCTGATGGGAAACGGAAAGGAGCAGAGTTTTCGCATCGGGCTTTTTTTAGCTGGTATGGCGTTTGCCTATTTTTTGAAATCCTGGAATATTCCCTGCATAAAAGCAACTGCCGCAAAGCTGGCTGCTGATCTGGTCTGCATAGCTTTTATCGGATTTTGCGTTTTCAGTTCTGCTTTCTTTCTGCAAAAGATTGACCCCTCTCTTTCCTCCTATTACATAGGCTGGAATCGGCCTCTTTTGTGCGCGGCGGGCAGCGGCGTTTTTCTGGTCTTGATTCTCGCCAATCCTGACGGGATCGTGTCAAGGCTTTTAAAGCTTCCTGTTTTTGTATCGATCGGAAGACTCAGCTACGGCATTTATCTGATCCACTTTTTTTTAATTCCATACGCTCCATTTGCCACTCCGTCAAAGGTCTTCTTTGCCGTCTTTTTTGTCAGTCTTGGCGTTGCCATGATCATTCAAAAATGGATCGAGGAGCCTCTCCAAAGGCTTTCCTCCCGTTTGGACCGCCTTAATCGTTGAAAAAATGGTAAAAAAATGATCTGCCCTTTTCCGGCATACGCCAGTCAAGCGCAGATCATTTTTTATCACGCCAAAATGCTTAAAAAATAGGTCACCAGCCAGAATACGGAGGCAGACCTAAGCAGTGCGTTCTCCTTTGCAAACAGATTCGTCTTCTGCTGTCCTTTGCCTGTCATGCCTCGAATCATGATAATCAGCGCCAGCAGTAAAATACACACAAATGTAATATTCACGACAATTGAGGGCACGATATGGATACATCCCAAAAAATTGACAAATCCGCCTATAATCAGAGCTGTGACAGCTATATTTTTTTTCTCTTCCTGATTCACCTTGTTCTCCTTTCTGCTTTTCTCTCTTTATAATAGCGCTCCGCGAGGTGAAAGCCGCGGGATTTTTGTTTCTGTAGCCGCTTCCTTGCTGCAGAAGCTTTCGTTTTACACGGTATGCGCAGGCAAAAACTCCTATATAGCTTCCGCTTCTCCCCCAGATTCTGCGCATAAGTTTTTTCATCGCCTCTGATTCGTCATTTTCTGACACATCAATATTGACACTTGTCAAAAAAAGTGTATACTATTCTTATTCCTTGATACATGTGCCGTGAAATCGGATACACACAATCTCAAGCTGTTTTACTATTTCTATTTTAGTCTGAAATTGAGGAGGGTTCATCTATGAAAATCGCAATTCCAGTAGACGAAAACCGGATTGATTCCACAGTATGCAAATCTTACAGCCATGCCCCTTATTTTCTTTTGTATGATTTAAAGACAAAAGAATATCAATTTTTATGGAATCAGTTTGACGAGACAATCAAGCGGGCTGATATCACCGCAACTCAGATTTTAGCCGATCAGCAGGTGCATGTTCTCGTGACAAAGCATTGCGCCAGACATACCGCTTCTCTCGTAAACAGCGCCGATATCCGTGTATATCGCGCAAAATACGATACGGTGCAGGAAAATATTGACGCATTTGAGAGAAATGATCTGGAAATTATGACTGAGCTGCGCCCTGATCTGTACCATTCTGCGGAACAGTAATTTTACCGTTCCGTCAGAATATCTGTTTTTCCGTGGCACCTTTCGCTTCCACTATCTGTGCATCCGCGTCCGCTTCGCTTTTCATCCCGCGCAGCTTCCTGCGAGACTTCTTTCGCATATTTCTATCGCTTTTTCTTTTTCTCCTGTCTATTGCGGCAGCTCTTTTCTGATTTCTGTCTCTTTTTCCGTCTTCTGCGGCATACTCCCGCCGCCTGATAGGGGCGGGAGCGTTCAAAATATTATTCCTTACAGCAGCTCTTTTCTAAGTTCCTCTGGATTCTTTAAGGATAACAGCGCCGGTGCGACGTCGAAAACAGTTTTCGCCCCTTCCATGCCCTCTTTTTTCATGCGGTATGCCGCTCTTGCATATGCCGCAAGGATACTTGCCGTAAACTCCGGATTTGAATTTAGCTTTAAAGAATATTCGATCACCTGTGTCTGATCTCCCGCAGTCTTTCCGCTGCGGATCACAAATCCTCCGTGAGGCATCGCACTGTGTTTTTCTTTTAACTCTTCTTCTGTGATAAAAGTTACCGTGGTGTCATAATCTGCAAAATAATTCGGCATAGTCTTAATCGCCTCTTCGATTGCCTTTAAATCTGCCCCTTCCTCCGGAACGACATAGCATTCTCTTAAATGCTTCTGCCTTGCCGTCAGCTTCGGTTCTGTCCCCTTTCTCACTTCCTCCACCGCTTCGTCAATCGGCACCGTATACTGAATGCCGTTTTTCACGCCTGGAACGCGGCGGATGGCGTCAGAATGTCCCTGGCTGACTCCTTTTCCCCAGAACGTATACGTGCTTCCAGATGGAAGAACTGCCTCTGCGAAGGCGCGGTTGATCGAAAACATACCGGGATCCCATCCGACCGAAATGATACTGATATGATGTCCTTCCTTTGCCTTGCAATCCATAGATGCAAAATATTCCGGAATGCGGGCATGGGTGTCAAAGCTGTCAATCGTGTTAAAGTTTGCCGCAAATTCCGGTCCCATAACCGGAAGATCTGTGGCAGATCCTCCGCACAGAATCATCACATCAATCTGATCTTTCATTTTCTCTGCCTCTTCTATGCGGTAAACGCCCGCCTCTTTCGTCTTAATTGTCAGACTTTTGGGATCCCTTCTCGTAAATACGCCTGCAAGCTCCATATCCGGATTCTGTGTGATTGCTGCTTCTACTCCGCGTCCAACGTTTCCATATCCCACAATCCCAATTCTTATTTTTTCCATCTTGATTCCTCCTGTACGAAAATAAATTCCTATCTATTTTAACATTCTCTTTTTTCTTTTACCAGCAGAATCTCAGATTTTACGATTCTATTTTCTCCGAGATTTCTTTTGCAAACTGATAAGCTCTCTCAAGATCGGTATGATCCGGATGGAGCAGCGCCTCGTCGTAATTTCGTATCATCTGTTCCGCTATTTTCTCCATCTTGGGGTCTTCCCGCATCTGTTCATATTTCTTTCTGACAGACGCTCCCATTTTTCCCTGGCAGAAAAAACATCCCAGGTACTCAGAGTTTTCCGGAATCCATGCGGTTACCTGCTGTTCTATTTTCTTTTGGTACGCCTCATCGTTTTTAAAGCCGCACGTTCCAAATAAAGCAATCTTTTTTCCTTCTAATTCTCCTAAGTATTCCAGAATATCCAGGCTCGCGCTTCCGCGGTTTACCCAGAATCCAATAAAATATACGTCTGCGTCTGCGGCGCAGCGCGGTTCCTCTTCCAGGTCTACAATGTCCTTCCATTGAGCGTCAATCCCATCATAGATCGCCATCGCCACTTTTTTTGTATTTCCTGTTTTGCTTACAAAAACTACTTTATACTGTTTCATAGAAATCCTTCTTTCTAAATGATACTGCTTATGTTTCCTATCGTAAGTCTTTTTGTACACAGAAACAAGAAAATTTTTCTAAACAATTCTTAAAAAATACTTTCCTTTCTTCGTTCCCCTTCAATCAGACCCAGCCATAAAAATAAAAAGAATGTAATAATGCTCTGACTGATATTGACCGTAGACTGCACTGCATAAGAGAGAGTTCCTGCGAACAGCACAAGAAAGATCGCACAATCCCTGGAACGCTTAAGCGCCGTGCGCATACTCTGTATCAGCAGCCCTATGTACGCGCTCACCCCTGCAAACCCGATTGTGACAAGATACTGTAAATATTCATTGTGGGCATTGTCATAAATTTTTCCCGCGATATATACCATATCGTCTCTGTAGAATAAATTCATCATAGAGCGAATCGTATCCAGCCCGCATCCGAAAATTTTCTGTATGAAGGGGAGATCCAGATAAATCCAAAAGCATCTTTTCCAGATAAAGCCGCGGTACGTACCCCACTCGTCATTAAACTTCAAGAAATCTCCCTGCTTTAAGAAAGTAAAAATTTCTTTTCTGTTTGCCCACACTACAGCGGCCGTGCAAAGCGCCATCAAAGAAAGCACGATGCCCAAAAGCTGTTTTTTGCTGAAGCGTTTCTCCCTTAAAAATTTCATTGCTTTTAAGACCAGCGGATAGCAGATTCCTAAAGCAGCCGCTACAATCAAAAATTTT
Organism: uncultured Eubacteriales bacterium; assembly: GCA_963929865.1. Taxonomy (GTDB): domain Bacteria; phylum Bacillota; class Clostridia; order Lachnospirales; family Lachnospiraceae; genus JAGZHZ01. The sequence goes on from CAWVKK010000080.1 coordinate 6,712, forward strand.
TCGTTGGCAAACATTTGAGCAAATCCGCCTTTATAGGCGATCGCATGGTCGCCCGCCGCGATCTGAAGCAGCCCCATCAGTCCGGAAGACGCAAAAATAAGGAGCATTCCGTAAACCCATCTGCGCAGAAATCGTTTTTGAATATGGAAGAGTACAAGAAAAAAGAAGCATACTGCAATGATTCCTAAAAATCCGCTGTCGCTGTTTCCTGCAATCAGACCTGCCATGCCAATCACAACTGCCGCAGCTCCTCCGATCTGAAGGCTTCTCTCCTTTGCAGTGCAAAAAAGCGCAAACGCCATACTGACATACATGCTGGCAAACCCTGAAAAAATGTTGATATTTCCAACTGTTGAGATGAACATCGACTGCTGTTCTTCCGATAAAATCAACTGGATATGGAGAGGGTCAATCTCAAAATGATTCAAGATTGCCAGCATATTGACAGCGCCGCCTCCTGCCACAAAAATCCATGCCACAGCTTTGTTTCTGCAGTATCCTCTCGATACCATAAAATATACAAGTCCATACAGAATCATCGCAAGCAGTCCGTTGTATCTTCCTTCGGAGCCTGTCCATGCAATGTCTTTATAGTCTGTAAAAATCTGGGAAATCAGACAGCACGCTAAAAAAAACAGCATCCATTTATCTGCCGCAGACAAAGAAAAAAGCCGTCTTCTGCACGCTTCATCCTTAAGGCACGTCAGGTAAATAATAAGCATTCCAGCCGCATAAATTCCTGTTGCAATTCCAAAAAATGCATATTTGGAAATCAAAATATTAAAAAAACCATTCTGATAAAATAGCGGGAAGATACCGCCCATCACCGCCAGATAAACCCATGTAAATTTCTGGGCCAATATCCATCCCTTTTTCTTTTCTGCCATTGTTCATCTTCCTTCTAAATTTTTTGCTATTATATCACTTTCTTTTTTTTCATACAACCGATGTCACAGATTCTTCACAAAAAAGTTCCCGCAGCCGCCGGTAAAATTCCTGTCAGCTGCGGGAGCTTGTCCTGCCTAAAACGTCATCAGCGCTGCTCCCCATGTCAGTCCTGCTCCAAAACCTGATAACATAATCTTATTTCCTCTCTTTAATTGTCCGAGCCGGTTCCATTCGTCCAGCAGAATCGGAATACTCGCGGCAGATGTGTTTCCGTAATGCTGCAAATTGACGGGAAATCTCTTTTCATCCGCTCCAATCCGCTTCGCCACAGACCGGATGATTCTCTGATTTGCCTGATGCAGCAAAAACCAGTCAATTTCGTCTGCCGTCGTCTGTGCTGCCGCTAGAACTTCTTCTATACATTCCGGCACTTTTCTGACAGCAAACTTAAATACCTCCTGACCGTCCATCCATAATTTTTCTTTTCGGTCCTCAGCCATGCTCCACCTGTTGCTCTCCCTGTGGCAGGAGCACGTCAGAACCTCTCCCTTTTTTCCGTCAGAATGCTGGACAAAAATATACGGTCTTTCCTTATCGGCTTCTACCACTGCCGCTCCGGCCCCGTCTCCAAATAAAATGCAGCTGCTTCTGTCCGTCCAGTCAATCGTTTTCGAAACCGTCTCTGCTCCGATAATCAGAGCCCTTTTATAAATACCGAGTGAAAAATAGGCAAATGCCGTATTCAAAGCAAATAAAAATCCTGAACACGCCACGTTCATCTCAAAAGCCGCCGCTGCGCGGCATCCAAGTTCTCCCTGCACGGCGCACGCCGTATTCGGCAGGCTTCGATCCGGTGTAAAAGTAGAGACAATCAGAAGGTCGATGCTTTCCGGGGCAATGTTTCCATTTTCTAACGCTTTTCTTCCGGCCTCCACAGCCATCGACGTTGTGGTCTCTTCAACCGCAATCCTTCTCTCCAAAATGCCGGTTCTTTCTCTGATCCATTCATCGCTTGTCTCAACGATCTCCGCAATCTCATCATTCGTTACTGTTTTTTTCGGAAGCGCACTCCCGGTTCCTATTATCTTCATCGTCGCAAATACCTACTTTAAAATTATTTTGATTATCAAACTATTTTCAAGGTAAGTATATGCGCTTCCACAATATTTGTCAATCTTTTTTTACTGTTTTCCTGTGCTGCCGAATCCTCCTCTCATCTCCCCTTCTAAATGCGCAACCTCTTCAAAGAAAATTTCCGGCTGATTCTTTACAATCCGAAACTGGCAAATTCTGTCGTTGATATGGACAACCGTATCCCGCACGGCAAGCACCGGCATTTTATAGACGTCGCGCTCCGAACAGTAGCTTCCGTCTACAATACCGACTCCATTTGTCTGAATCAGTCCAAAATTTTTAAAGGTTGAGCTTCTCGGAGCAATATGCGCTTCATATCCATCCGGCAGTTTCATTGAAATTCCCAGAGAAATCAAAGCAAATTCTCCCTTTTTCAAATGTACCTCTTCAGCCGCGCGCAGGTCAATCCAATCTCCTTTTGAAATTTTCTCTATTTTCTCTATTTCTTTGCTGTGATACAGAATCTGAATTTTTTCCATTTTTTCACCTTTCATGCAGTACGATGTTCTGTTCCCTTAAAGTTTGCGGCACATCAATCACCCGCTGATTTGCGCTCCCTTTCCAGTGGAGGGTCTTATCTGCCATATTTTTTACAAACTCTCCATCTACCAAAACATCCAGATATTTTATAATTTCTAAATTTTTAATTTCTTCCCACACTGCTCCCGTATAAAGCCAGATCGTTTTTTCCGGGTAATGTTTTTTTATTTCCTTTGCCAGCGCTGTCACTTCTAAAAGATTTTGAGGATGGAGAGGATCTCCGCCGCTGAATGTAATTCCCGAGATATAATCTTTTTTTAATTCTTCCATGATCTCGCTCTTTGCTTTCTGGTCAAAAAGTAGACCGGTGTTGGGATCCCATGTCATTTGGTTTTGACATCCCGGACAGCAATGGCTGCATCCTGATACCCAAAGCACAACTCTAAGTCCATCGCCGTTTAACATATCATCCTTTGTAATATTATGAAATCGCATCTGATCTGCTTCCCTTCTTTTTCTTTCTGTAAGACAGTAGAGTTATGGTATCACGCCTTTTCCGAAACGTCAAGCCGCTTCCGCTCAGCTGTGGCAGTTCGACGAAGCATAGAAGCATAAGTCTTCTCTTGAAAAAAAGAGCCTCCTGATCCTTTTATGTGATCTTTCAGAGGCTCTTTTTTATCTGTTATCTTTTTAATTATTTCTCCAGACTTTTGAAGCTTAAAGCAGCTCTGTAGACAGCTTCCGCATCTGTCTCATTGTCTGCCGTACCGTTTAATACATAGGCGGTATCGCCGCTTTTCAGATAATATACAATGCTGTAATCTTTTGCAGCTCCTTCTGTCCAGCAAACGCTGACTAACTCCCAGTCGCCAATGCTTTCATTCTGATATCTCACGACATCCCATCCTGTTGTCTCTTCAAACTCTTCGCGGGAATCCGGATACGCTTCCATTTCACTCTTTGCTGTTCTCACTTCAATCTCTTCCACTGAGAGGGTGTTATCGCCGGAAGTAAATACAACGCAATCTTCTTGTGTGTCTTCTTCCCAGGAGTCATCCGGAAGTGTCATTGTGAAGGAGCCGTCCTCTGCCTCATATACAACTCGATCTGATGCTTCGGTCTCTTCTTCTTTTTCTGTTTCTTCTTCTGCTACTTCCTCAGTTTCTTCTTCGGTCTCTTCTTCTGTTACTTTCTCAGTTTCCTCTTCGGTCTCTTCTTCTGTTACTTCCTCGGTTTCCTCTTCAGTCTCTTCCTCTGTTGCTTCCTCGGTTTCCTCTTCGGTCTCTTCTTCTGTTGCTTCCTCAGTTTCCTCTTCGGTCTCTTCCTCCGTTGCTTCTGCTTCTGTTGCCTCCGGTGCTGTCGCGTCTGCAGGAGTAGCTGGCAATTCCTGAGGCTCGAATTCGAAGCTCAGAATCGCTTCATATATCTGATCTGCTGTCTCTCTGTCTCCATAAGAAACGGCTTCCAGCACATATCCCTCGTTTTCGCTTGCTGTCATATAGCTCATGTTGTAGAAAGTCGGCTGTTCCTCATATGTATTTTCCATATAGGCAGCCACAAATGCTCTGTCTTCACCGATTTCTTTTGTATATCCCAATAATTCCACATCGATGCCGTCGGTCTGAGATGCGATCTGCTCTTGCAGCAGCTCGTCAAATTCTTCTTCTGTGTCCGGATTTGCGTCAATCATCATCATCTCTCCCAATCCGGCCTGCAAGCCGTGTGAGATAACGATCGCAGACTCATCTCCCGAATACAGATAGATCTGAACGCCTTCCTCTATAACCAGTTCTTCCCAGCTGTCATCTGGCAGTGTAAGATGAAAATATCCATCAGGAGATGTGTATTCTACCGGTTCTGACGGCGTTGCGTCTGCTGGAGTCGCATCTGCCTGTGTTGCGTCCGGCACTTCTTCCTCTGCTTCTGACGGCGTTGCATCCGGTGAAGTCGCCTCTGGTGCTTCTTCCTCGACCTCTGACGGCGTTGCTTCCGCTAAGGTTGCTTCTGGTAATTCTTTCTCTGCCTCTGACGGTGTCGCCTCTGGAGAAGTTGCGTCTGCCAGCGTTGCGTCTGCCAGCGTTGCGTCTGCTGCACTTGCTTCCTCTGCTGCCTCTTCCTCAGTCTCTTCTTCCGTTGCTTCCTCCTCAGTTTCCTCTTCGGTCTCTTCTTCCGTTTCCTCTTCTGTTTGGACTTCCGTCTGTACTTCTGTCTCCGGTTCGTCGTCGGATCCGCCGCATCCTGACAGAGCCATTGCGCTCAGTGTGATGCACAGAGTCGCCATTACCACTTTCTTTCTCATCCTACCCACTCCTTAATAATAAAAATTTTATGGTCTTCTTATTTTAGGATCGTCCTGACCACAAAACAATCCGCGGTACAAAGTGTTGAAAGCCTTGTCTGCTTTTCTTTGCTGCCGATTAAAAACCGTCTCAAGCGGTTCCTCGAGACGGTTCGTTACAAGATCAGAAAATATCTTTTTTTATTCGTTTCCAGTCATCGTCTCACATTTTCTTTTCAAGATCTTGCCTTTGTGTATCATTCTGTCTTCTCTCTGTTCTGACGATGTCCTGTATTTTCCTGTACTGCCTGCTGTTCAGGAACAGATTCAGAATGGCCTTTCAAACCTTTTTTTGCACTATTTGCTAATAGAATAGTACAAAACCGAAAGCTTGTCAATACAATTTCTTTTCCATGCTCTAATTATTTATTTTTGTCTACGTCCTTCATGCTGAAGCTGATTCTTCCCAGCTTATCTTTTCCGAGGCATACAACCTTCACTCTGTCTCCCAAAGTCAGGACGTCTTCTACACGGTTAATTCTCTCTTTTGAAATTTTGGAAATGTGTACCATTCCCTCTTTTCCCGGCGCAAACTCCAAAAACGCTCCAAATTCTTTAATGTTGACAACTTTTCCGCTGTAGATCTTTCCTTCTTCAAAGTCGGACACAATAATCCTGATCAGCTCTGCGGCCTTGTCCATCGAAGCCTGATCGATTCCGCAGATGGAAACTGCTCCGTCATCCGTGATATCAATCTTCACACCCGTTTCATCTATGATGGCGTTGATCGTCTTGCCTCTTTGTCCTACAACATCTCCAATTTTCTGAGGATCAATCTGAATCTGGATAATCTTCGGCGCATATTTTCCGACATGTTCTCTCGGCTTTGAGATAACCGGATCCATGACATGGTCTAAAATGTACATTCTTGCCTCTCTCGTTCTGGCAATCGCCTCCTCGATGATCGGGCGCGTCAGTCCGTGGATCTTGATATCCATCTGAATTGCAGTGATTCCTTCTCTTGTGCCTGCCACTTTGAAATCCATATCGCCGAAGAAATCCTCCAGTCCCTGAATATCGGTGAGCACAATATAGTCCTCATCTGTCTCCCCTGTCACAAGTCCGCATGAGATTCCTGCAACCGGTTTCTTGATCGGCACGCCTGCGGCCATCAGCGACATGCTGGAGGCACAGATACTCGCCTGGGACGTAGAGCCATTTGATTCGAATGTCTCGGAAACGGTGCGGATTGCGTACGGAAATTCCTCTTCGCTTGGCAAAACGGGAACCAAAGCTCTCTCCGCAAGCGCTCCATGTCCGATCTCCCTTCTTCCAGGTCCTCTTGAAGGTTTCGTCTCCCCGACAGAATACGACGGGAAATTGTAATGGTGCATATATCTCTTTGAGGTCTCTTCTACATCTAATCCATCGATTTTCTGTGACTCTGACAATGGCGCCAGTGTCGTAACGGTGCAGATCTGGGTCTGTCCTCTCGTAAACATGGCGGATCCATGTACTCTTGGAATTAAATCTACTTCTGCGGCAAGCGGACGGATCTGTGTGATTTCTCTTCCGTCCGGACGTTTATGATCCTTTAAAATCATTTTGCGCACTGTCTTTTTCTGATATTGGTAGAGAGCTTCGTCAAGCAGAGCAACCCAGTCTTCCTTTTCTGCAAATGTCTCTTCCAGCTTTTCTTTAATCGCCTTAATGTTTTCTTCCCGTTTCTGTTTCTCATCTGTAAAGACGGCTTCTTCCATCTCTTCAGGCGTCACCATCTTTTTGATTTCTTCCATCAGCTCTTCCGGCACGGCGCAGCTCATATATTCATGTTTTGGCTTTCCGCACTCTGCCACAATCTGGTCGATAAACCGGATGACCTGCTGATTCACTTCATGTGCGGCAAAAATCGCCTCAATCATTTTGGCTTCCGGGATCTCATTTGCCCCTGCCTCAATCATGATGACTTTGTCTCTCGTGGAGGCAACCGTCAGCTGCAGATCGGACGCCGCTTTCTGGGCAGCTGTCGGGTTAAAAACAAATTCTCCATTCACCATTCCGACCTGAGTGCTTGACGTCGGTCCGTCAAACGGGATATCTGAAATCGCAGTCGCGATTGCCGATCCCAGCATCGCAGTCAGCTCCGGGCTGCAGTCCGGATCTACCGACATAACCAGGTTGTTCAGCGTCACATCATTTCTGTAATCCTTCGGGAAAAGCGGTCTCATCGGGCGGTCGATCACACGGGAAGTCAAAATAGCATTTTCTGACGCTTTTCCTTCCCTTTTGTTAAATCCCCCCGGGATTTTTCCGACCGCATACAGCTTTTCCTCGTATTCCACGCTCAGCGGGAAAAAGTCAACGCCTTCTCTCGGTTTGTCGGAGGCGGTCGCCGTAGACAGCACGGTCGTATCTCCATAGTGCATGAAAGCTGCTCCATTTGCCTGTGCAGCCACTCTTCCCACGTCAACGGTCAGAGTTCTTCCTGCTAATTCCATTGAAAAACTTTTATACATATTTTTTCTCCTTTTTTTCTATACAGAGCCGATCCGAAACAACTGAAAAACAGATCTGTTTTCAGGTCTGCTTTTCAGTGGTCTCGGGATGTACTCTGCATGGTAAAATATTGCGGCTAAAATTTTGTGCGCCTTAAAAAATACAGGGACGGATTCCTCCGCCCCCTCTTTTTATTTTCTGATTCCTAATTTTGCAATTAAAGTACGGTATCCTTCCAGATCAGTTTTCTTTAAGTAGGCAAGCAGACCTCTTCTTTGACCTACCATTTTCAGCAGACCTCTTCTGGAGTGGTGATCCTTCGGATTTTCCTTTAAGTGATCTGTCAGTTCCTGAATTCTTGCTGTCAAAATTGCGATCTGAACTTCCGGTGATCCTGTATCGCCCGGTTTTCTTGCATATTCGTTGATAATTGCTGTTTTCTTTTCTTTCGAAATCATGGTTCTTCCTCCTATTTACTGAAACGCCTGATACTAAGACATAGGTCGGAGTGTCCTTATCTCTGAATATCGGCTGACTCATACTGCATAACTATAACACATTTCCCTCTTGATGTAAAGCTGTAATTTTACATTTTTGCGATCCAAATTTTTCTCTCTTTCTGATGATTCCGGTGTCAAAAAGTCATTTTAAAGCAATGGCTTTTTGACACCGGAATCATCTTAAGAAATAAAAGAGGAAGAACGTCAGGATTGCCAGAACACAGAATCCCATTCCCAGATAATACAAAACCTGAGACATTTTCTGGATCGGCGTACTCTCCGCAATCTTAAAATGATACGGCTTTTCTATGTCATAAGCAATCTCTACCATCTGGTTGACAGAATAGTCAGCCGGATTATTCCCTTTTGGATAGCGCTGTTTATAGAGCAGCCCTTCGGCGTAAAAGGCAATCAGAGGGTAATAATAGTCGTGGATTCCCTGGCGGATTCCTTCTTCATCGGGCGTATCCGGAATCAATGCTTCCACAATCCCAGTCGTGTGACCCCTGTATTCTTCTTTCATCTGGCAGTAATTTCTGCACAGAAAGCCCGCCGTTAGAAGTATCGCTCCAATGATAATAAAGGTCACACAGATAATCCACATAATATTATTCATGAAAATACTCCTTTCCCAAAGAAATATCCACCTTTATTCTTTCTGTCAATTCTTCTAAAGACTGAAATTTCTTTTCAGGACGGACGTATTGGTACAGCTGAACCTCAATTCTTTTTCCATATAAATCCTGTTCAAAATGGAACAGATATGTTTCTGCTCCCCGAAATGCCGTTTTTCCCACTGTCGGTTTGTATCCAATATTTGTGATTCCGGTATATTCTCTTCCATCGACTGCCGTTTTAGAAATATAGACGCCATTCGGGGGAAGCAGCTTTTCGTCGGGAGGAATCAGATTTGCCGTCGGCATTCCGAGCGTTCTGCCCACTTTTCTTCCATGGCTTACCTCTCCCATTATCGGAAAAGGGTAGCCGAGCAGTTCATTCACCAGAGCCATATCTCCCTTTTCCAGCTCTTCCCGGATATAGGTGCTGCTGATGTCACGGCTGCCTCTTTTTTCTTTCTGCATCACGATAACCTGATATCCGTATTTCTCCTGAAGATTGATCAGCAGATTGCAGTCTCCTCTGCGCTGATAGCCAAAGCGGAAATCCGTTCCCACCACAATTTTCTTTGCATGAAGCTGCCCGATTAAAATCCGGTCAATAAACGCTTCCGGTTCCATATGTGAAATCTGAGGAATAAAAGGGCATCGAATGACATAGTCCGCACCCTGTCTAAAAAGAATGTCTCTTTGTTCCTCTTCCGTCAGCAGCAGCTGTTTCTTTCCCGGATTCGTTGTAAAGACTACACTTTTTAGACCATCTTTTCTCAAATTTAAAATTTGATGAATCAATTTTTGGTGTCCTTTATGCACTCCGTCAAACTTTCCGAGCGTCACTGCTGTATGTTCCGGAATAAAAAATTCTGTCGTCCCCTGAATGTATTCCATAAGCTCCTCCATCCACTCTGTGAAATTTAACAATGCCCTTGCCTTCTTGCACCGGCGTGCGTTCACGTTGTCTATTCCGGTCCAAAAAATATTTTCACCGGCCAAAATCCCTTTCTTTTTTCCTCAAAGCGATAAATTCCGTAGAATGTTCCTTCTTCGCCGTATACGCGTACCTGTTCCTGATCCTGGAATTCCGTTTTCTCTCTCTGATATCCTAGCACAAATGGATTTCCATTTTCAAGTAATTTCTGATACATTTTCTTTACCGTAGCTGTGCGGAGCTGTTCAAACATCTGATCCACCGCAGTCACAATCTCCTGGAGTCTTCCTTCTCTTGCTCTCTTTTCAATTTCCGCAATCGAGACGCTTTTCTCAATGGAAAATCTTCCCACTTCTGTCCGCACAAGCTGCTCCATACATCCTCCGCACTGCAGCTTTGCCCCGATGTCATGGCAAAGCGTGCGGATATACGTTCCCTTTGAGCACTGAACGGTTATCACGGCTCTCGGAAGTTCGACTTTTTCTGCCGTAATATCAAAAATTGTCACGTTTCGAGGTTTTCTCTCGATCTCTTTTCCTTCTCTGGCAAGCTCATACAGCTTTTTTCCATTGACTTTCAAAGCGGAATACATCGGCGGAATCTGGCTGTATATCCCCTTAAAAGACTGTATTGCGTTTTTTACCTCTTCTTCTGTGGCTGTCACTTCCTGCCGTCTTAAAACACTTCCGGACAGGTCCTGCGTATCTGTCTCTGTTCCAAGGAGCATGACTGCACGGTACGTTTTCTTTTCCTGTGTCAGCAGATCGCAGATCTTTGTCGCTCTGCCGAGACATACGGGAAGCACTCCCTCGGCGTCCGGATCGAGCGTCCCCGTATGTCCGATTTTTTTCTGCCTTAAAATTCCGCGCAGCTTTGCCACCACATCGTGGGAGGTATAGCCTTTTTCCTTATATACATTGATTATTCCGTGAATCACTCGTCTTTCTCCTGCGCTTGATATAATTGTCTTTCAATCTGACCGGTCAGATTATTCAGCACATCGTAGACAGATCCCTGCATCGTGCACCCTGCTGCCCGCACATGACCGCCTCCTCCGAAATAGCAGGCGACTTTGCTGACATCTACGGCTCCGTTGGAACGCATGCTTACTCTGTATTCCTGAATATTGCTTTCATACAGGAAAATCGCAACCTCTACGCCTTTTGTCGTTCTCAGCTGGCTGACGATTCCCTCTAAATCGCTTGGCTTTACGTTGTAAAATTCTAATTCTTTCTGTCGGATAGCGCTGACAATGCATTTTCCGTCCAGCAGCATAATACTTTCCAGCAGTGCTCTTCCTAAAATCTGTTTTTGTACGTACGTCTTATAGTTAAAGGTCTCATCGACAATCCGGCTGAAGTCGATCCCTTTCTCCATCAGCACAGCCGCCGTCCGCATCGTTTTGGGAGAAGTGCATGAATACTGAAAGATGCCGGTATCATGCGCGATTCCCATATATAAAGCCTCCGCCACTTCTTTTGAGATCTTCTCCTGCTCTATCATATCGAAGATGACTTCTGACGTAGAGCTTGCATCCGGCACAATATAATTGACCCCGGCATACCCCGGATTGCTGATATGGTGGTCAATACATACTGTCTTTTTCGCCGTGTCAAAATAGCGCTGCGCTTTTCCAAGGCGTTCTTTGTCACCGCTGTCCAGCGCGATGAAAAGATCGTACGTTTTTTTCTCTTCGCAGGAAGCGCAGATCTTGTCAGCTCCTTTTAAAAATTGGTAAGAGCTTGGAATTTCTTCGAGATAAACGGTCACTTCTGCCAGCTGCGGGAAATTTTCTCGCAAATACTGCGCCAGTCCCAGGCACGAGCCCACACAGTCTCCGTCTGGCCGGATGTGTCCGGCGATTGCAATGGTCGAAACGCCTTCCATCTCTGCGTTGATTTTATTCATTCTCCTCATCCTTTTCTTGTGAAGACAAATTTTTGTTTACCGTATCAATCAGTTTTGACATTGCCACCCCGTATTCAATAGACTGATCTAAAATAAAATGGATTTCCGGCGTGTTGCGCAGATTGATCGTCTGCGCCAGCTGTCTGCGGATATATCCTTCCGCGCTCTTTAAACCTGCAATGGTATTTTTTTGTGCTTCTTCGTCTCCCAGCACGCTGATATACGCTTTGCATGTCTTTAAATCCGGCGCCACTTCCACCGATACGACCGAGGTCATCGGGTGAATTCTCGGATCCTTGATCTCGCTGCGGATAATGCTGCACAGCTCGCGCATGACCTCCCCATTGATCCGGGTATTTTTAATGCTGTTTTTTCTCATAGTCTCAACCCCATTTTCTATCTTGGAACTTCTACCATTATATAAGCTTCCACCTGATCAAGCTCTTTAATATCGTTGAATTTTTCAAATACCATACCGCATTCAAATCCGCTTCTGACTTCTTTTACGTCATCCTTGCCGCGTTTCAGGGAAGCAAGGGCTCCTTCAAAAATCTGTTCCTTTTCCCGGAATACGCGAACTTTGCAGCCTCTTTGAATCACGCCGTCCAGCACATAGGAGCCGGCAATATTTCCGATTCCGGATGCTTTAAAGATCTGGCGCACTTCTGCGTGACCGATGATTTTTTCCTCATAGATCGGCTCCAGCATTCCTTTCATCGCGGATTCAACATCTGCGATAGCATCGTAGATCACGCGGTAAAGTCTGACGTCTACGCCTTCTCTCTCTGCTGTCGCCTTTGCCGTCGCGTCCGGTCTTACATTGAATCCGATGATGATCGCGTTCGATGCGGAGGCAAGACTGACGTCTGATTCTGTGATTGCGCCGACGCCTCCGTGAATAATTTTTACAACGACTTCTTCATTCGACAGCTTTAAAAGGCTCTGGCTTACCGCTTCCACAGAACCTTGCACATCTGCCTTTACGATGATGTTAAGTTCTTTCAGATTTCCTGCCTGAATCTGGTTAAACAGATCATCCAGAGACATTTTTGATTTTGTCTCTTCCAGAAGTTTTTCACGCCCTTCGTTGATAAACGTCTCGGCAAAATTGCGCGCCTCTTTTTCATTTTCCGGCGAGACAAAAATTTCTCCTGCGTTTGGCACGTCGCTCAGTCCAAGGATCTCAACCGGCGTAGAGGGACCTGCCTCTTTGACTCTTCTTCCGTTGTGATCCATCATGGCGCGTACTTTTCCATAACAGGAGCCTGCCGCAATCGGATCCCCGACGTGGAGTGTTCCCTTTTGTACCAATACCGTCGCAACCGGTCCTTTTCCCTTGTCCAGCTGAGCCTCGATGACAAGACCTCTTGCTTTTCTCTTCGGATTTGCTTTTAATTCACTCACTTCTGCGGTCAGCAAAATCATTTCGAGCAGCTGATCGATTCCTTCCTGTGTCTTTGCGGATACCGGAACATACACGGTGCTTCCGCCCCAGTCTTCCGGAATCAGACCGTATTCCGACAATTCCTGTTTGACGCGTTCTACATTGGCGCTTGGTTTATCGATCTTATTGACGGCGACAATGATTTCAATTCCCGCTGCTTTTGCGTGGTTGATCGCCTCTACTGTCTGCGGCATCACGCCGTCGTCCGCCGCGACAACCAAAATCGCAATATCCGTCGAGTTCGCCCCGCGCATACGCATTGCGGTAAACGCCTCATGTCCCGGTGTGTCCAAAAACGTGATCTTCTGTCCGTCAACCGAGACAACGTACGCGCCGATATGCTGCGTAATGCCGCCTGCTTCCTTGTCAATGACGTGCGTGTTTCGGATCGCATCCAAAAGGGAAGTTTTTCCATGATCGACATGACCCATTACACAGATGACCGGCGGTCTTGGAACAAGGGTGCTCTCCTCGTCCTCTTCATCTTTTAGAAGCTCCTCCAAAACATTGATCTTTTCTTCCGGCTCTGCGATGCAGTTGAATTCCAGGGCGATCTCTTCTGCCTTGTCATAATCGATCTCCTGGTTGACCGTCACCATCACGCCTTCCAAAAACAGCTTTTTGACGATGGCTGACGGCTGTATTTTCATTTTGTCGGCAAGCTCTTTGATCGTCAGCTTTTCTGGAAGCACAATCGTTTTAATCGTATCCTCTTTTTCAGCCGGCTGCTGCTGAACAGGCTTTTGCTGCTTGGGCGAGGTCTTCTGCATATTTCTTGCGCTGTTTTTTCCAGAGGTCTTTGCGCTGGTTGGACGCCCGAATCCTTTTTCTTTGTCTCGCTCTCTTTCTCTTTCTTTCTCTCTGTCATACCGTTTGTCTCTGTCGTTTTTCATTCTCGATTCTTTTGTAATCGGACGATCTTCCACAACGGGCGCTTTTGGGATCGAGATGGCTCTTCCCTGTCCTCCCTGGCTTCTGCCGCCCTGCATTCTGGCGCTCTGCTCTCCCTGGCTTCTGCCGCCCTGCATTCTGCCGCCTTGTTCTCCCTGCATTCTGTTTCCCTGGGGTCTGCCACCCTGCGGACGGCCGCCCTGCGGTCTGTTTGCCCCAAAGCTTCTGCCTCTTTGCTCGTTCGGCGTTCTGTTCTCCTGATTGTTTTGCTCCTGTGTTCTTCCGCCCTGGCGGTTCTGGTTTCGGCCTCCCTGATTATTCTGCCCCTGGCTTCTGCCGCCCTGGCTGCCTTGACCGTTTTGATTTCTTTGACCGCCGGATCCCTGACCTCTTCCGCCCTGGCGTCCTGCCCCCGCGCCGCCGCGGCTGTTCTGCGGGCGGAATACCTGGGTAATGTTTCTCTTCTTGGGAGCATTGGCGGCTCCTTCTTTTTTCTCTAATTCATTTTTTATCATTTCTACATTCTTATCTTCAATCGTACTCATATGGCTCTTTACTCTAATTTCCTTTTCTAATAAAAAATTTATGATTTCCTTACTGTCTATCTTTAATTCTTTTGCTAACTCATGAATTCTTACCTTACCGGTCATATACCCTCACACCTCCATCAGCTGGTTTCGTGGAGTACCTTTTCTATGGCTTTTCCAAGTCCTGCGTCCTGCACAGCAAGCGAGGCGCGAAACTCCTGACCCATAGCCTTTCCCAAGTCGTCCTTTGTTCCATAGAAATAAATCGGCACATGATAAAATTCACACATATTCCGAAATTTCTTTCTGGTATTTTCTGATGCCTCTTCTGAGACAATCACAAGATTTGCTTTTCCGGTCTTTACCGACTTCTCTGTGGAGAATTCTCCGCTTGTGATTTTCCCCGCTTTTGTAGCCAGCCCGATCAGAGACAATACTTTATCTCGCTTCAATTTTCTCAATCTCCTCTTTTAAGCTTTCATATACAGACGGAGGAATAGGAGTTTTTAACGAACGCTCTAATCCCTTATTCTTGATTGCTTTTTCAAAACACTCTTTTGAGAAACACAAATATGCACCTCTGCCGTTTTTTCTGCCTGTCAGGTCGATCACAATCTCGCCTTCCGGCGTCTTGAGAATCCGCATCATCTCTTTTTTGTTTTTCATCTCCTGGCATCCGGTGCATTTTCGCATCGGCAATTTTTTTCCCTGATTCATGCTGTCTCCTTATTCTTCCAGTGTGATATCGTCTTCCTTTAAGTCTTCCGGCTGCTCTTCCTCTTCTTCGATCATCTCTTCGTAATATCCTTCCTCGGTCAGATGGTCAAATTCTCCGCTTTCTCTCGCCTGCGTCTCGCTCTTGATATCAATCTTAAATCCCGTCAGTTTTGCGGCAAGTCTTGCGTTTTGTCCTTCTTTTCCGATAGCAAGGGACAGCTGATAATCCGGCACGATTACTTTCGCCGTCTTCTCTCCGTCGTCGGAGACTTCGGCGATGACCGAGATCACCTTTGCGGGGCTTAAAGCATTTTCAATGAGCAGTGCAGAATTATCGCTCCAGTTAATGACGTCGATTTTTTCGCCGCGCAGCTCGTTGACAATCGTATTGACTCTTGACCCGTTCGGTCCAACGCACGCGCCTACCGGGTCGACATCCGGATTGTGAGACCAGACTGCTATCTTTGTCCGGCTGCCTGCCTCTCTCGCAATGCTTTTAATCTCGACAATTCCGTCTTTTACTTCTGTCACCTCCGCCTCAAACAGCCTTTTTACCAGCTCCGGATGTGTTCTTGAGACGAGAATCTTCGGTCCCTTTGGCGTATCCTTTACTTCAAGGACATACACTTTGATCCGCTCCGTCGGATAAAACTTTTCGCCCTTTGCCTGCTCGTTCTCGTTCAGCATGGCGTCTACTTTTCCCAGATTAATGCTGACATTTTTTCCGACATAGCGCTGCACGATGCCGGTGACGACGTCTTTTTCCTTTTCGTAGTACTGTTTAAACAGAACTTTCCGCTCTTCCTCGCGTATTTTCTGGAGAATAACGTTCTTGGCATTCTGCGTCGCAATTCTTCCAAATTCTTTTGACTTGATTTCTACGTTCACAATGTCGCCCAGCTCATATTTGGTATCCATCATCTTTGCGTTTGCAAGGCTGATTTCCATAATTTCATCTTCCACTTTCTCTACGACCGTTTTTTCTGCATAAACGCCAAAGTCGCATGTCTCCGGATCAATAAATACTTTTACATTGTCCGACTTTCCAAAGTGGTTTTTACAGGCCTGAATCAGCGACTGCTCAATCGCCTCCAGCAAAGTATCTTTACTGATATCTTTTTCCTTTTCCAGAATATTCAAAGCCTCTAATAATTCATTGTTCATGATTTCATATTTCCTCCTTTAATTAAAAGTCGAAGGCAAGCCTGACCAGAGCAATGTCAGCTCTTGCGAACGTCATTTTTTCTTCCGTTTCCAGTTCAATCGTAATGCTGTCTTTATCATATGCGGTTAAGATACCTCTAAATTCTTTCTGCCGGTTGACAGCGCGATAAGTGCGCACCTCGATTTCTTCTCCCAGACTGCGTGCGAAATCTCTCTCTTTTTTAAGAGGTCTTCCAAGTCCCGGCGAACTGACCTCCAATATATAAGCTTCCTCTACAAAGTCTTCCTCGTCTAGCTTATCGCTCAGTTCTCTGCTGATAACCTCACAGTCGTCTACGGTAATTCCTCCCGGCTTGTCAATATAGGCTCTTAAGTACCAGTTGCCTCCTTCTTTGACATATTCCACATCAACTAGCTCAAACCCGTTTTTCTCAATCATAGGGTTCAGGATCTCTTCTGTCTTCTGCTCATATATCTCTTTCTTTGTCATCCAATCCGCCTCTCTTTGTTCTATTTTTCTTGTTTTGCTGGTATGCGCAAACGAGAGTGGACAATTGTCCACTCTCGTCTGCATCAGTAACATGTACACTTAATCATCCGTATTATATCATGCTTTGTATTTGATTGCAAGCCCCAATTTCCCGGGACCAGGGTTGTTTCACGGACATGCGCCGTCCAGACCTATCTTGGCTTTGTCCCCTTTGCGTCCCTTTTTGCCGTTTTGAGTCTTTTAAGATGTATTTCCCTCTCTCCCCATAAAGCGACCGGGTCTTCCTGCTGTTCGGGGTTGAACATATAGACATGCTCCAACTCATCTTTTGCCGCCAATTTCATTGCCCGCACGCCAAAAGCCGCCTTTTTTTTGACAGGGATTTCGCCGGCTGAAAACCGCAGGAAATATCCCTCCTTTGACTGCAGCACGATATCAGACTCTTCCTCCAGGGCGGCCACACAGATCAATCTGTCCTCAGGCGCTGTCTTCGTCGCCGCCACCATGCGCTTGCTCGCCTCGAATTCGCTCCCCTCTGTCACTTTCACCATAGCGCGCTGTGTCGCGAACAGAATCTTTGCCTTTCGGACTGTCTCGAGTTTTTCTATATAGAGGATTGTTTCTTCTGTGCTGTCATAATTGCACACATTGTCAATCGGAATTCCTTTATCCCGGAATTTTCCAAACGGCAGATCGCATATTTTTATAAAGTGTTCTTTTCCCTGATCGGTAAAGATACAGATCTTGTCCGTATTTTTGCAAGGAATCACATATTTGTTTTCTTTATCCGCAGCTTCTTTGTTTCTCTCATACACAGAGGAGTCAATCACTCTGGCGTATCCGAACCGGTCCATCAAAAAAACGACTTCTATCGGCTCTGCTTTTTTCTCTTCATACACAGCCTCCTGCGCATTTTCCACTGCAGTCTTGCGCGGCACGCTATATTCTCTTTTGAGATTTTCAATATCCTTTAAGATTACCTTCGCCATCGCACCGTAATCATTTAGAATTTCTTCATACGTCTCAATATTCTTCAGGGTCTTGCGGTATTCTTTTTCCAGCGCTTCAATCTCCAGCCCGATCAGCTTATACAGCCTCATTTCCAAAATAGCGTCCGCCTGCTTTTCTGTAAAGCAAAGGCGCGCCGCCTCTTTTTGCGCAGTTTTTCGCCGGAATGCAATCCCCTGCGTGTTTCCGCGGACAAGGCATTCCTTTACCTGTTTTTGGTTTTTGCTTCCTCTTAAAATTTCAATAATCAGGTCAATCAGATCGTATGCCTTGATCAGTCCTTCCTGAATTTCTTTTTTGTCCAGCTCTTTTTGAAGCAGGGTTTTATATTTTCTGCTGGTGATTTCAAACTGAAATTCTACATGGTGGTCAATCACTTCTTTTAACCCCATTGTTTCCGGCTTTCCGCCGCACACCGCAAGCATATTGACGCTGAAGGTATCCTCAAGGCGTGTTTTCTTATACAGCAGATTGACTATATTCTGAGCGTCTGCGTCTTTTTTCAGCTCCAGCACAATCCGGATTCCATCCTTTGAAGACTGATTGGAGATATCGGTGATCTCCGGTACTTTTTTTGTCTCAGCCAGAGTTGCCACGTCATTTAAAAATTTACCGATGTTGGCTCCCATCATCGTATAAGGAATCTGTGTGATGACAATTCTCTGTTTTCCGCCTTTTGCCTGCTCGATTTCCACTTTTCCCCTGAGTCGGATTTTTCCGGTTCCCCGCTCATAGATCTCCTTAAGTTCATCTTTATTGATCACGATTCCCCCGGTTGGAAAATCAGGACCCTGCACATACTTCATCAGTTCTTCTGTCGTAATATCTCTGTTTTTGACCGCCGCTTTGACCGCGTCTAACACTTCGCCCAGATTGTGGGGCGGAATGCTTGTCGCCATGCCCACCGCGATCCCTTCTGAACCGTTGACGAGCAAATTCGGGACTCTGGCAGGGAGTACCTCCGGCTCTTTTCCCGTCGCGTCAAAATTCGGGATAAAGTCTACCACGTCCTGGTCTAAGTCCTTTAAGAAAACCTCCTGCGTCACCTTCTGAAGCCGCGCCTCCGTGTAGCGCATCGCTGCCGCGCCGTCCCCCTCGATGGAGCCAAAATTTCCATGTCCGTCCACCAGAGGCATCTCTTTTTTAAAATCCTGCGCCATCACGACAAGCGCCTCATAGATGGAGCTGTCCCCGTGAGGATGATATTTTCCCATCGTATCTCCTACGATTCTGGCACATTTGCGGTACGGCTTATCATATTTTATTCCAAGCTCATACATATCATACAGGGTTCTCCTCTGTACGGGCTTTAATCCGTCTCTGACATCGGGAAGCGCTCTTGATACAATGACGCTCATTGCATAGTCAATGTAAGACTTCTGCATGATATCTGCATATTCCGTTCTTAAAATCTGTTCTTCCATTCGCCTGCTCCTTTACACATCTAGTTCTGCATCGTTCGCGTGTTCATAGATAAATGCTTTTCTCGGCGGAACGTCTGTCCCCATCAGCATTTCTGTCACATCCGATGCAATTCTTGCGTCTTCGATCTCGACACGCTTTAAAATCCTCGTTTTCGGGTCCAGCGTCGTCTCCCAAAGCTGCTGCGGATCCATTTCCCCTAATCCTTTGTATCTTTGGAGTGTGAAGCTTCCCTTATGTGACTTTCTGTATTTTTCCAGCGCTCTGTCGTCATAGAGATACTCCTCTTTGCCGCGCGCCGGCATCACTTTGTAAAGAGGAGGCATGGCAATATAGACATGTCCTTCGTAGATCAAATCCGGCATGAAACGGTAAAACAAGGTCAGAAGCAGCGTACAGATATGCGCCCCGTCCACGTCGGCGTCCGCCATGATAATAATCTTGTCGTAGCGCAGCTTCGCGATATCAAAATCGTTTCCATATCCCTCGGAAAATCCGCATCCAAACGCATTGATCATCGTCTTAATTTCGGCATTTGCAAGAATTTTGTCTATGCTGGCCTTTTCTACATTTAAAATTTTTCCGCGGATCGGCAAAATAGCCTGAAAGTTCCTGTCTCTTGCCGTCTTTGCCGATCCGCCTGCGGAATCCCCTTCCACGATAAAGATTTCGCACACAGATGCATCGCGGCTCTCGCAGTTTGCCAGCTTTCCGTTGGAGTCAAACGAGTATTTTTGCTTCGTCAGCATGTTCGTCTTTGCTTTTTCTTCCGTCTTCCTGATTTTTGCCGCTTTCTCGGCACATCCGATAACAATTTTGAGAGTTTCCAGATTGCGGTCAAAATAGCGCACCGCCTCTTCCCCCACTATCTTGCTTGTAGCTTTCGCAGCGTCCTGATTGTCCAGCTTTGTCTTTGTCTGTCCTTCAAAGCGCGGATCCGGATGTTTGACGGAGACGACCGCCGTCAGACCGTTTCGGATATCCGCGCCGGTAAAGTTTGCGTCTTTTTCTTTTAAAATGCCCAGTTCTCTGGCGTAACTGTTCATTACCGTCGTAAAGACCGTCTTAAATCCGGTCAGATGCGTGCCCCCTTCCGCATTATAAATATTGTTGCAAAATCCCAGCACATTCTCGTGAAATTCATTGACATACTGAAAAGCGCATTCTACCGTAATGCCTTCGCTCTCTCCTTTTAGGTACACCGGGTCGTGGAGCGCTTCTTTTTTCTTGTTCAGATCTTTGATAAATCCGATAATTCCATCCGGCTCATGGAAAACGGTCTCCTCTTGCCTGCCTTCCCTTCTGTCGCAAAACACGATCGTCAGCTGCGGATTTAAATATGCGGTCTCATGCAGTCTGCTCTTTACTTCTGTGGCAGAAAATGACGTCTTTTCAAAAATTTCCGGGTCAGGCAGAAAATTGATTTTTGTTCCCGTCTTTTTTGTCTTCGCCACAACAGGCAGAAGACCGTTCTCCAGCTTCAGCGTGGGAACGCCTCTCTCATAGCGGTCGTAGTGGATGCCTCCTTCTCTGCTGACCCAGATTTCCAGTCTTTTTGACAAAGCGTTGACCACCGAAGAGCCCACCCCGTGGAGCCCTCCGCTGGTCTTATAGGCAGAATGGTCAAACTTTCCTCCTGCGTGGAGTGTAGTAAAAACGAGCCGCTCCGCTGAAATTCCTTTTTCGTGCATACCGACCGGAATTCCTCTCCCGTTGTCCTCAACTGTGGCTGAGCCGTCTTTTTCCAGTGTCACTTTTATCTGATCGCAGAAACCGGCAAGATGCTCATCCACAGAATTATCTACAATTTCATAAATTAAATGATTCAGTCCTTTTCTGGAAACACTGCCGATATACATGCCCGGTCGTTTCCGGACCGCTTCTAGTCCTTCTAAAACAGAAATGCTGCTTGCATCGTACGTTGCCTGTTTTGTCATATCCATTTTCCTTTCCTTCATGGTCAAATTTATAACATTTTGGCTGCAAAAAAGAAACGCTGCCTTTGACGTTGTGATCTCTTTGCAGCATTCCTTTTTTTCGTTATCTTATGATTTGTGGCATGTGTACCGTATGCCATTATTGTTTGGAAGCCTGGTCTATGCAATCCACGGCGTTCCGAACATCTGCACCCAATACCAGGTTCCGTTTGCATACGCAAGACCGATTCCGGTATCCTTGTAGCTTGAAGTCAGAATATTCTGGCGATGTCCGCTCGAATTCATCCACATATTGACAATCTGTTCGACGTTTGGCAGAGCTGATCTGCCCTGCGCAATATTCTCTCCCGCCTGCGCATATGAATATCCGCTCTTGATTGCGGTAAAGCACATCTGACCGTTTGGTCTTGTGTGGTCAAACAGCGTTTTCAGCTCCGGCGCGCGGACCGCCGCTCCATTTAGGAGATATTTGTTCATTTTCAGCGGGGCGATTCCCCTTTTTTCTCTCTCGTCGTTGATCGCCGCGAGCATCTTATAGCAGTATGATTTTCCGTCCGCTCCGACATAGTCGCTCCCCAGAACCCGGTTTGTCGCCATGGATCCGTCTATCAGGAAATAGTACCGGTCTTCCCCGAGAACTACCCATCCCTTTGCCATGGCTCCTTTTGAAGTCAGATAATATTTCTTTCCGTTTCGCGTCATAAACCGGCTGACTGCCATAGTCCCGTCTGAGGCAAAATAATACGTGTTCCCTCCGTACGTCTGCCATCCCGTCAAGACGGCTGACTGCGAATTCAGCAGGTATTTCTTTCCGTTTAATGTCTTAAATCCGGCTCCGCTGACACGGACTCCGTCGCTTTGAAACAGATATTTTTTCCCTGCGATCGCGGTGACGCCTTTTGCCGCCTTTCCTGTCCGCAGGAAGTAGAAGGTTTTGCCGTTGATTACCTTCCAGCGGCTTTTTAAAAGCGTATAATTCTGGCAGATATAATAGCGCTCTCCTTTATAGGAGCGCAGACCTCTTTCCGCCTGTCCCTTTGCGTTAAAATAATACGTGTTGGATCCGACTGTCTTTACGATATTTTTATAGCATCTTCCGTAAGAGGCAAAACAATACAGTTTGCCGTTGATGTTGTAGAGACCGCCCGTATACGCCTTTCCGTCGCTTCCCAGGTAATACGTTCCGCCGTTGTAATCCCAGAATGTATCGTGCTGCCGGTATCCCCTTTCGTTAAAGGCATAGTAGGCAGATCCGATCTTGACCACTTTGTTCACGATAGCGTCCCCTGTCTTTGAAAAATACAAGGTGTTGTTTCCAAGCTTCATAAAACGGCTTCTCACCATCGCGCCGTAGCGCTCGCTTCCCTCTCTCCGGAAATAGTAGGACTTTCCGTTGATTTTGGCATATCCGGTCACCATATGTCCGTTCTCGTCAAAATACCATGTCTCTGCTCCGACTGTCACAAACTGTTTTTTTACTTTGCGCCCGTTTTCCCAGTACACCGTATAACCGTTTTCTGTGCCAAAACCATTTTGAACCTGACTTACCTGTGCCGCCTCTGCCTTTTGCTGGCTTGGCAGGCATCCCGCCCCCGCCAGCAAAATTCCTGCCGTCAGCAATATCCGCCATACTTTTTTCTTCATTTTCTCCGCCTCTTTTTCTCTACTCTTCTGATACAATTCTTAGCATTTCTGAAATCATTTCTTCGTCTTTCAGCCGGAATTTCACCTCCACACGCCTGGACGCTTCCATGTTGACGCTTCCGTCTTCGTTTAAAACCGGATCGCTCATTGAGTGACCGTTCACCGTCAGTTTTTCCTGAAGCAGCGCGATCTGTTCGCTGTCCAAAAATTCTTCGTCGATGGAGAGCAGATACTGTGCCACCGCAAGAGAACGCCTCTGGGAAAGCTCCAGGTTATAATCATAATCTCCGTGGGTATCGGTATAGCCGTCAATGATAATCTCAGCCACATTGTCACGATATTTCTCACCCAGCAAAACCTGACAGTAGATCGGAAGAATCTGGCTTAAAACCTCTTCTCCTTCCTCCAGGAGCGCCGTATCGTCATAGTCAAACATAACATTGGCGTCCAGCAGCAGCGCTCCGGTCTGTTCATCGATATCCACACTGATATTGTGACCCGTGAACTCGTTGCGCAGCTCCTCGATGACTTCTGCCTTCACTCCGACAATTCTGTCGAGCTGTTCCTGTTTTTCCTGAACCTGCGCCGCCTGTTCCTCCAGGGCGCTTTGCTGCTCGGCAAGATCTGTCTTTTGCTGTGCAAGCTGTTCCTCCTGCTGGGCGAGCGTCGTGCGCTGGCTGGCAAGCTCCTGCTCCTGGCTCTCCAGCGTTGCCTGCTGAGTCGTAATTTTTTCCTGCTGTTCCTCCAGCGTCGCCTGCTGGGCAGCCAGTTTTTCCGCCTGCTCATCCAGCAGCTGCTGCTGGGCGCTGAGCTGTTCCTCCTGATCCTGCAAAAGCGTCTGCTGTTCTTCCACGGTCGTTCTCTGCTCATCGAGCTGGCTCGTATACTGCGCCTGCATCGCCGCTCTTTCTTCCTGCTCCGCAAGCTTTTCATCGTAGCTTTTCTGTGCCTGGAATAAGGATACGCACATAATCAGAACAAACAGCATTAAAAGCCCGGCCATCATATCGGAATAGGAACGCCACACATTAAAACCGCTTGATTCTTTCCGCTTTGACATACCACCATTCCTTTCTGCTTTTTCTATTTGTCATGAGATTTAAAAAGAGAAAATTTTCCGCTCTTTTGAAGCGTTCTTGTAAATTCTCTCATGATGCTGTTTAAATTGCCCAGCAATTCTCTCTGTCTCTCTCCTTCTTCTTCCAGCACTTCTTCCAGATGTCTGATCGCCTCCAGATTTCCCTTATCAGTCTGCTCTTTTGCCGCAGCCGTCTCTTTGTGAAGCTGGACATGTTCTCCCGCTCCGGAGACTTCGATCTGGCTGAGCAGGTCCTCCATGTTTCTCAGAACGGTAAAGATCATATTCTGAGCGTCCACGAATTCTCCGACTCTCTGGTTATAATTCTGTATCAGCTTCTCGTTCGCCTTGTACAGCTCTTTAAACACCTCATATACCTTTCCTTCTCTGTCCACAAACTCCTCTTTTAAAGCTTCCAGACTTCCAAGCAGATCTTTTTGGGACTCTTCATATCCCTTTAGCAGATCCACGTTTGTCTTTCCGACTTCCTCAATCTCCCCAAAGGCTTTTGCGGCAGCGTCGAGATATTTCTGCATGGTCTGATTGCACGCTACCCAGAATTTCGCAGATTTTTCTTCCGCCTCCTGCATATAGGCGACAGTATGCTGGCAGCTCTGCGTCTGGATTCTTGCAAGCTCTTCGTTTTTCTGCATGGTTTCATTGAATCCCTGCGTATACTGTTTTTGAATCTCTGCCATCTCTTTGACAATCTGTCTCATGGAATGGTCTTCCTTTAAGAACGCATTGTTCAGCTCTACACTCAGCTGCTGAAACAGCTTTTCCGTGTACATGACATTTCTCTTCTGGGAGCCTGCCATCTCCTCCACAGCTGCGTTAAATCCGGAAAATTCCACATGAAACGATTCCCGCAGCTGCTTTAGGAATTTGTCTACCATCTCATTGATGACGTCTTCCT
Organism: uncultured Eubacteriales bacterium; assembly: GCA_963929865.1. Lineage (GTDB taxonomy): Bacteria > Bacillota > Clostridia > Lachnospirales > Lachnospiraceae > JAGZHZ01. The sequence continues at coordinate 31,179 of CAWVKK010000080.1, forward strand.
GGCTTCTCGCAACGGTTGAGAGCATCACGTCCAGAGACTTGTTCATTTTCTGAAATGCCGGAGTAATTGTTGTCTCAAAACTTTTTACCAGCTGCTGGGAAAATTCCTGCGCCATATTCTGAAGCATTTTTGTCTGTTCCTGCTGATAGGCCACCAGCGCGTTTCTTGACTCTGCCTCCGCCGAGGGCGCAACCTGTCTGTGGAACATATCCAGAAAGTCCTGCAGAGCGTGCATCAGCTTCGAATATTCCGTCTTCATGCAGTACGAGTAGGCAAGTGAAAGCGACAGTCCATAGATGGAAGTCAGAAACGCCACCTTGATTCCGTCGACCAGCGATACTACAGAAGACGTCATGGTGTCATAGTTCAGGGGTTCAAAATCGCGCAGTCCCCATACGAGTCCCACAAAAGTTCCCAAAATTCCCATGCTTGTCAGAATGTCCGGAACCATCTCCAGCATTCTCTTTTTCGCCATCTCATCGATCTCATCTGCATTGATGTAGTCTTCCACATCGCACAGCCCCACTTTGCTTCGATACCAGTCGTGCAGGAATTTTTCCATTTTTTCCTTCAGTCCCCTGTAGGAAAAAATTCTTCCAAGGCTCTGAAACCGGTTTTTCTTTTCTTCCTGGTTTTCTTCCTTGACCTGTTCAAGCTTTTCCGCCGCCGTGCTGAGAGAAGCGCTTATTTTTCCCATGCGTATCAGTCCCCCGGCTACGGCCGCAATACAGATCACAATCATGACTCCCAAAAATGAGACGTTATATGCCATTGTGGAGACGGAGGCGTCCGTACTGACGGCAGCCGTCAGGACAATGCACATTCCCACAACGCCTGCGAACAGCGCTCCGCCAAACACTCTATTCCCCATATTATCACTCCTCTGTCTATTTGATCTTTTTTTGTTCAGCGCTCCTTACATCTTTTGGCAATCTGATTCGCCTTCTCATAAATTTTTTCCGGATCCTCGCCGACAAAAAACTCTCCGTTCTGATACAGAATCGTTCCGTTTACCATCGTCATCGCAACGTTTTGTTTGCTTCCGCTGTACACGATATTTTTTGATATGTTGTGGATCGGCTGCATGTTAGGCTGGTGCAGATCAATCAAGATCAGATCCGCAAGCTTTCCCTGCTCGATCGTGTCGCAGTCGAAAAGGCGCATCGCCTTCGCGCTGCCTGCCGTGGCCATAAACAGAACCTGATCGGCGTCGACGCTTGAGGCGTCTCTCTCCCTTAATTTTGCCAGTCCTGTCGTCAAAAACATCTCCCGGAACATATCCAGACAGTTATTGCTTGCCGGACCGTCCGTTCCGATTCCGATATTGATTCCCATCTCCATCATTTCTCTGATCGGCGCGATTCCGCTTGCAAGCTTTGTGTTGGATCCGGGGTTTGTCACAACGGACATTCCTCTTTTGCGGAAGATGTTCATATCCTCCTCGTTGACCCATACGCAGTGATATCCTCCGCCTCCGTATTCAAACATCCCAAGGCTGTCCAGATAGACTGCCGGGGTCGTGCCGTGCCGCTCTATGCACCCTTTCGTCTCTTCTTCTGTCTCCGCCATATGGGTATACACAGGAGCCTTGCTCTGCTGCGCAAGCGCTGCCAGCTCTTTGAGCAGTTCTTCCGACGTCGTGTATTCTGCGTGGAAGCCCAGCTCAAACCGGATCAGCTCATGAAAATGGTTATACTTTTCATACCACCGCTCCAGTTCCTGAACCGACTGTGAGAAGTTATTCACTCCTCCGACCATGACGGTCCGGAATCCCATATCCACAGACGCCTGCGCGATGGTGTCCGGCGTCAGATACATGTCAAAATTCGATGTAATGCCGCTCGTCAGATATTCCAGGATGGCAAGCTTTGACAGCTCATAGACATCATCCGGCGTCAGCTTTGCCTCCATCGGAAACACCTGCCTGTTCAGCCAGTCCAAAAGAGGAAGGTCGTCCGCATAGGAGCGCAGAAACGTCATCGCAGAATGCGTATGCGCGTTTTTAAATCCGGGCATCAGCAGATTCCCTTTTCCGTCTATCTCCCGGTCAAAGGCTTCTGTTTTTTCCTTTGGGTTTCCCACATAGGAAATCCGATTGCCTTCTACCCAGACTTCCCCTTCCAGGATCTCAAACTTGGGACCTTTCGTCAAAATCTTAATGTTATAGAAACGTGTCTTCATCGTCTGCCTGATTCCTCCTAATCGTCTATCGTTCACGCCAGGGTTGGTCTGTCTTGACCCTGCCGTCATCGTTTGCCTTTGTCGTAGATTTCTCCCAGCGCTCTCGGAGCCTGATTATGCTTTGAGAAGAAAATCAGCAGCAGCAGCGTCATCACATAGGGAAGCGTCATCACAAGATCCGAATAGCTGCTCGGCATTTCCAGCTGTTTTACGAGGAAATATCCGCCTGATCTTGCAAAACCGAAAATCAGGACCGCCCCGAGCGTAGGAAGAATTTTCCAGTTTCCAAAAATCATCGCCGCAATTGCCAGGTATCCGTATCCGACATAGATGCTTGAGGAAAAGTTTGCTGAAATCGAATACGCAAAACAGATTCCTGCCAGTCCGGAAAGCGCGCCGGAGATCATCACTGCAACGAGGCGGACCCTTCCTACATTGATTCCGGCTGCGTCGACTGCGTGAGGATTGTCGCCGCACGCTCTTAAGTGCAGTCCGAAGCGGGTCTGGTACATGACATACCACGCGATAAACGCCACCACAATGATGATAAATTCAAACGGATAAATCTGCTGAAAAATTCCTCCTATCACCGGAATTTCCGACAGTCCCGGAATGGTGATCCGTTTGGAGACTCCCAGGACGAATCTGTCAGAGGTTGCCCCGAACACGCCCTTGTTGATTGCCTTTGTCAGGAAAGCAGTCAGAGCCATTCCCAAAATATTGATCACAACGCCGCTGATTACCTGGTTCGCCTTAAATTTAATGCACAGCAGCGCATGGAGCAGCGCATACACCATGCCGCCCAGCATTGCGAAGAGCAGCGCTACATAGAAGGGAATCTGCGAGCTGTTTCCAACCCACTGCATCATAAAAATAGCCGCCAGCGCTCCCGTGAAGGCCCCGACTCCCTGCAGACCTTCCAGGGCCAGATTGGTGATGCCGCTTCTCTCTGAATAGATGCCTCCAATTGCCATGATAAACAGCGGCAGTGCAAAAGAAAGACCGTCAATAAAAATCGTATTCATTTATTTGTCCTCCTTTCTGCGTTTTGCTACGTAGCGGATGTAAGCCCCGCACGCGCTGAACAGCAGGATAATTCCTGTGATTACCGATACGATTTCCGACTCCACGCCGGATGTGGAACTCATGTACGTGCTTCCCTTGCTGATCAGCGTGATCATAAAGGAAGACAGCAGAATCCCAAGCGGATTGCTGTTTCCCAAGAGAGAAACCGCAATCGAATCAAATCCCATGCTCGGCAGAACGCCCGGCTGGATCGATCCGTAATATCCCATATAATACGTAATTCCGGCAAGACCTGCAAGACCTCCTGAGATGACCATCGAAAGCACCATGGTTTTTCCCACTTTAATTCCCGCATATTTTGCAGCCGTTGTGCTCGCTCCCACCGTTTTAATCTCGTATCCGACTGTCGTCTTTTTAATCAGAAAATAGATCAGCACCGCCACGATCACCGCGATGGGAAAAGCAAGCGGCAGATCAATCTTTAAATTTCCGATCTCTGTGTTCATCATCGACCAGCGCGATTCCTGGCTGACCGTCTGGGACTGTCTGGAGATCGGGTTGACATACTGCGTCTTGATGAAAAAACTGATGATGTACTGCGCGATATAGTTGATCATAATGGAGGAGACGACTTCATTGATATTGAACTTATATTTCAAAAATCCAATGATTCCGCCGACAACTGCTCCCACTGCGATACCGATCACAAGCGCCAGAGGCTTTGCGATTCCTGCTCCCAGACTGCTGTAGCCCACCACCACAGTCGTTATAAATCCTGCCGTCAGCATCTGACCGGAAACGCCGATATTAAACAGACCTGCCTTAAATGCAACCGCAACCGCAAGAGCTGCGAAAATCATCGGGGTCAGGGCGTTTAAAAAGCTGGTGAAATCGGTGAGCATACTTTTAAATCCCGCGTAGGACGGCTTCGGCAGCAGCCCGCATCCCTGCAGCAGATTCATATACGCGGTAAGCGGATTGTATCCTAAAAAGAGCATAATCACCGCGCCGACGAGTAATCCGATCAGAACTGCAAACAGAGGAACGACAATCGGAGCAGTTTTGTCATTGCTCAATAAATTATTTTTCTTCATGCTGTTTTACCCCCATCATAAATTCTCCGACTTCATTCGTCGTCAGAGATTTTGCGTCTGCAATCTTTTGAATCTCTCCGTTATAAATAACGGCAATCGTATCTGCACAGTTCATGATTTCATCTAATTCCAGAGAAATCAAAAGGATTGCTTTTCCTTTATCTCTTTCTTCTATCATTTGTTTATGGATCTTTTCAATTGCTCCGATATCAAGTCCGCGTGTCGGCTGTACAAAAATCAGCAGCGGAAAGTCCATCTCCGTCTCGCGTGCGATAATTGCCTTCTGCTGATTTCCGCCGCTCATCGAACGCACAATCGTTTTATTTCCCTGTCCGCTTCGCACATCATATTTTTCAATTAATTTTTCGCTGTACTTTGAAAATTCGTCCTGTCTTAGAATTCCTTTTTTTGAAAACGGCTCCTGGAAATAATTTTTTAAGACCATATTGTCCTCTAAAGTAAAATCCAGAACCAGACCGTATCTCTGTCTGTCTTCCGGTATATACGCAATTCCCTCCAGTGTCCTCTTTCGGATACTTTCATGGGTAATTTCTTTTCCATTTAACAAAATCCGACCGCTCGACGCTGGGAGGAGTCCTACAATGGCATCCGCAATCTCTACCTGCCCGTTTCCGGATACTCCGGCGATCGCCAAAATTTCTCCCGCACGAATTGAAAAAGAGACATTTTTTACAACCTGAAAATGGTTTTCATTTTCCACACAAAGATTTTCCACCTGCAGCACCGTCTCTTTAAAATCCGGCTCTTTCTTTTCCACTTCAAAGGTCACTTCCCGTCCGACCATCAAGTTTGCCATCTGCTTTGTGGAAGTCGTCTTCACATCCAGAACATCGATCAGCTTTCCTCTGCACAAAATCGCGCAGCGGTCCGCCACTTTTTTGATCTCTTCCAGTTTATGCGTGATTAGAATAATCGTTTTTCCGTTGTCTCTGAGTCCTCTGATAATTTCCAGCAGAAATTCAATCTCCTGCGGCGTAAGGACAGCTGTGGGCTCGTCAAAGATCAAAATCTCCGCTTCCCGGTACAGCATTTTTAAAATTTCTACGCGCTGCTGGATTGAGACGTTGATCTCGCTGATTTTTTTCGTCGGATCTACTTCCAGCCCATATTTTCTGGAAAGCTCCGCAATTTTTTGGTTGGCTCCTTTTCGGTCGACATAGGGAAGCACCCCTAAAAATTTTTTCTGGGGTTCGATTCCCATAATAATATTTTCTGCAATCGTATAATCCTGCACCAGTTTAAAATGCTGATGCACCATTCCAATACTCAGTTTTGTAGCATATGTCGGAGAGGAAATCCGTTCCTTTTTTCCATGAATATAAATTTCACCCTCATCCGGTTCATACATACCGAAGAGCATACTCATCAAAGTCGATTTGCCTGCTCCGTTTTCCCCTAAAAGCGCATAGATCTCTCCTTTTTTTATCTGAATCGACACATCGCTGTTTGCGACAATTCCGGGGAAACGCTTGGTGATATGCCTCATCTCCACAATATATTCTTCCTGCATATCTTCTCTCCTTATTTTCCTGATACTTGTTTCTCAGCGCAGGTTTTTCTCTTATCTTTTTTTCAGACCGTCCATTTTTATGAAGTGAAAAGAAAGGGCTGTCACAAAACAAGCCAAACTGCAATTTCTTTGTTTTGAGACAGCCCTTATTCTCTGTATTAATTCAGCCCTGGAAAATCTTCCGGCGTATATCCGTTAAAGTTGGAAGCCGGCACGATGGTTCCGTCCTTCACTAATGGATAAACCTCATCCAGTTTTGCCACTGTATCTTCAGAAAGCTGTTGTCTTCCTTCCTCTTTTACATACCCTGTCGAATCGGTGTCTGCCTGGAGCACTGCGTTTCCGCCTTCAAATGTTCCGTCTACGATCGCAGTCAGCTGTTTTTCCACATTCGCGTCCATCACCTTCAGTACGGAAGTCAGGATAATATTCTGGTCGCCGTTTACGCCGTCGTCATACTGGTCTACGTCGCATCCGATTACCTTTACATCCGTTCCGGCTGCCTGCGCTTCTTTTGCTGCTGTAAACACGCCGTTTCCGGAATCACCTGCTGCTACAAATAAAACGTCTGCGCCCTGTGAAATCAGGTCCGTTCCGACAATTTTTCCTGTCGATTCATCTGCAAAGCTTCCGATATAGTTGCCTCCGACATCTGTGCTTGTCACATCGATTCCCGCATAGGACGGCAGCTCCACAACCTCTACGGCTGTTCCGTACTGTGTGTTTGCATAGTTGACGCCGGATTCAAATCCATACTGATAATTTACATTTGAAGGATATGCGATTCCGTTTACGACCGCTACTTTGTTTGTCTTTGTCTCAAGCGCTGCCGCAATGCCTGCAAAGAATCCGCTCTCCTGCTCTGCAAATGTCATGGCGTATACGTTTTCAACCTCAATTTCCGTTCCCTCTGCATCCGTCGGATTTGAGTCAACCAGGATAAATTTCACATCCGGGTTGTCCTGTGCGATTGTTCCAATGCCTGCGAACTGGAATCCGCAGCATACAATCACATCATAATCTGCCACAATATCCGCTACCGCCTGAATAGCTGCGGCTGTGTCTCCCGTCTCTTCTCTTACAGCCTGTACGGTTGCTTCCGGGTGAGATTCAATAAAGCTTAAAATTCCTTCATAATTGTTCTGATTAAAGCTTCCGTCATCGACTCCTGAAGGGCTGCTGACAATCGCAATTCTCAGTCCTTCTGCGGACTTCGTTGTCTCTTCTTCGTTTTCCTGTACAGTTGCAGCCTCCGTGTCTTCTGCCTCATCCTTTTTGCTTCCGCAGCCTGCTGCCATTACCGCCACCATAGATGCGCACAACAACACGCTTACCAATTTCTTCTTCATGAATGTTATCCTCCTTTTCTGTGCCCAAAAAAGCACACATCAATGCAGGGAAAACCCTTGTACGAACACTTTTATTGTACTACGATTCCTCTAATCTGTAAAGCAATCTTTCTTTTTTGCTTTCGCGAGGCTTTCCTCATACGGCGCGCGGCAGATTCCGTGTTCCGTCACGATCGCGCTGATCAGAGAATGATCTGTGACGTCAAACGCTGGATTATAGCATTTGACATCGCGCAAAGCCATCGCTTCCTTATAAAATTTGCTTTTAATCTCTTCCGGGCTGCGCTGTTCAATTACGATCTCTTCCCCCGTCTTGCACGACAGATCAATCGTGGAAGTCGGTCCTAATACATAAAACGGAATTCCGTAATGCTTTGCAAGGATCGCGACACCGCTTGTCCCAATCTTATTTGCCGTATCTCCGTTTGCCGCAATACGGTCGCATCCGACCAGACACGCCTGCACCCATCCGTTTTTCATTACAATACTTGCCATATTGTCGCAGATCAGCGTCACATCGATCCCTCCGTTTTGCAGTTCATACGACGTTAGGCGCGCCCCCTGCAGAAGAGGTCTTGTCTCATCTGCAAAGACATGGAACTCCATTCCTTTTTCTTTTCCCAAAAACAGCGGACCTAACGCTGTCCCGTATTTGGAAGTGGCAAGCGGACCGGCGTTGCAGTGAGTCAAAATACCGTCTCCGTCTTTTAGAAGGGAGAGTCCGTACTCGGAAATTCTTCTGCACATCTCAATGTCTTCCTGCTGGATTTTTTCCGCCTCTTCTTTTAGGATGGCGACCACGTCTTTGACGGGTTTTTCGGTGTTTGCCAGCATACGCGCTTCCATTCTGTTCAGCGCCCAGCTTAAGTTGACGGCTGTCGGTCTTGAAGAATTTAAATACTCTTTTTCCTCTCTCATCTCTTTTTCAAAGAGTTCCATCGGTTTTTCTTCTTTGTCCTTGGCAAGGCAGTAGTAGCAGTACGCCGCGCAGATTCCGATTGCCGGCGCTCCTCTTACCTTCAATTCAAAGATTGCGTCATACATCTGACGCAGCGTTTTTAATTCCAGATACTCCACCGTATTGGGGAGTTTTGTCTGATCAATAATCAGCACGCTTCGCTCTCCTGCATGGAGAAGCACATTTTCCGCTCCAAATCTGTTTTTCATTTTTATCTGCTACTCAAAATATAGGCAAATATACTCCTGCCAAGATATTGTAAGTTCTCACAAGCATTGCTTACTGCTTCAGCGTGTATTTTTTATTCTGAAAAAAATCCAGATGCTGCTCACAAGTTTTTATACCTTTAAGACTTGTTTTTGAATATTTTGCCTAGTAGCTTCTCCTTTCCTTTTTTCTGCTATTCTGAAATGGCAAAGCCGGCTTTAAAAGCTTTCGATGAAAATGCTTTTTCAAAGCTCTCCAAACTGTACAGTTCGATTTCCGGCAGTATAATTCTCTTTTTGCGGAGCAAATTTAGAGCCGGCTCAAACGGACCGCATCTGCTTCCCTTGATTGTAATCTCATGGACGACAAAGTCGCTCATGTTGATGGACACCTCGCCTGCGTAAGTGCTTTTCAGCACAATAGTGCCCTGATGTCTGACGATCTTCTGCGCGAGCAGAATACCCTCTTTTGATCCGGAAGCCTCTATCACGGTCTCATACGTCTCCTCCGGCTCCAGAGTTACGTTCGCGTAAGGGCGAAACTGCTCCAGCTTTTCTTCATGGTGTCCGATCACCGTCAAGTCGATTCCTGTCAGCGCTACCACCTGCGCAATCAAAAAGGCGAGTCTTCCGTCTCCGATAATGGCGCAGTTTGTCTCCGGCTTAAGATGAACCTGCGACGCGATTTCCAGCGCAGCGGCAAGCGGTTCTGTAAAAATAGCCGTCTCCGTCGGCAGATCCCACGGCACTGCGTGGAGCAGATGCGTCTGGATCGTCATATACTCTGCAAAGCAGCCGTCCTTCTTCTCCAGACCGATTACCTTTCTGTCGGGACAGTGCTTTTCTCTGCCCGTCCGGCAGTAAATGCACTGCCCGCATCCGGCGTTGAGTTCGCCGACTACGCGTTTTCCGATCAGAGACTCATCATCTGACTCTTCCACAATTCCCACGAACTCATGACCCATAACTCCCTTAAATCCCGGCTTGTAGCCTTTTAAGATTTCTTTGTCTGTATTGCACACAGCGCTCATCAAAATGCGGATCAGGCTTTCCTTTTTTTCCGGTGCCGGCTTTTTGAGATCATCGCGAAATACCGCCTTTTCGCCGTCAAAATAAATCGCTTTCATATCGGTCTCCTTTCTTTTGTCTCTATCTTTTGTGCAGCAGTCTGTCGATTTCCACAATCGTCTTTGTCACAAGCTGCTTAAAAAGAGGCGCCACACGGTCGGCTGTCTCCTGAACCTCAATATGCGTCAGCGGCTGATCCGTCATGCCGCATCCCAGGTTTGAGATACAGGAAATTCCGCAGATTTTCATTCCCATATGGTTCGCTGCAACCGCCTCGCACGCAGTACTCATGCCGACGGCGTCCCCTCCTAAAATCCGGCACATGCGCACTTCTGCCGGCGTCTCAAAATTAGGTCCTGAGAGCTGTACGTATGTCCCTTCCTTCAGCGGAATCTCCAATTCTTTCGCAGCATTGCGGATAACCTGCTGTAAATCTTTGTCATAGATTTCGCTCATATCCGGAAAGCGCTCTCCGAGTTTTTTCTCATTTGGTCCGATCAGCGGAGAGGGAACAAAATTGCTGATCTGATCCGTAATCATCATAAAGTCGCCGGCCTGGAAGTCAAAGTTGACGCCTCCTGCCGCATTTGTCAGGAATAATACCTCCGCGCCCATCAGTCTCATCAGGCGTGTCGGAAGAACCACGTCGCTGATCGGATATCCTTCATAGTAATGGACCCTGCCCTGCATGATCACAACTGGCACATCCTCCACATATCCGAATAAAAACCGTCCTCTATGCCCTTCTACGGTAGAGACCGGAAATCCTTCTATCTCATGATAGTCAAGCGTCCGTTCGATTCGGATAGTGTCGCCGTAATCTCCCAGCCCTGAGCCGAGTACCAGCGCGACCTTCGGCACAAAAGGAAGTTTCGTTTTCACACTCTCATAACATTTCATCAATTTTTCATATACAGGATTTACCATTTTATTTTATCCTCCTTCTTGTCTTTCCCTGGCATTATTGTTTCAGTATAGCAGAAAACAGAGCGTTTGCACAGTCCTATTCTTTTTCCGCTCTCCCCCAGTCACGGTGCGAACGTAAACGTCCTGCCCGTCTCGCAGAAGAGGAATCGCTCTCCAAATGCAGCTGCCATCCTGCCTGCGGCTTTTTGTCCTGTACAGTGCGCTCCTATCAGAAATTCCAGCTTCTCTTGTCTTAATTTCTGTATCGTCCAGTCTATTTTTTCTTCCGAAGCGTTTTTCATATGCATACCTGCGAAAATACCGCGGATCTTTTCTCCGGGAAAGTTTGTCTTTACATGCTCGATGCAGTTTAGAATTCCCATATGAGCGCATCCGACAATCAGAATCATCCCTTTTTTTGTCCGGACCGCCAAGAGCTGTTCATCTTCCATCGTATCCTTTTCCATCCCGTCCGGCGTCCCGCGCCAGAATCCCTCCGGTTCCTCTTCCAGTCCCGGATACTTTTTCATTTTTCCGACCAGGAACCAATTTTCTCTGATTTCTTGTATCTCCTGTGCAAACACAAACTCTTTGGAAAATCTCTGGATTTCCCATGGAATTCCAATATCCCGAAAAGTATCCGTTCCTCTCTCACCCGCCATTTTCCGGCACAGCGCCTCCTTGCGGATATAGATATCCGGCGCTTTTCCTTCAAAATATGCCAGTCCTCCGCAGTGGTCATAATGTCCGTGGCTGATTATGATTCCTTTCAGCGCTTTTAGATTTTTCTTCAGCGCCTGTGCGTTTTTGATGTACACGTCACTTTGTCCCGTGTCGAACAGCCACTGTTCTCCTTCTTCCTCCAGCAAAAGAGACAGTCCGTGTTCTGCCAGCAGCCCTCTTTGATTCACATGGTTTTCATTTAATACCGTTATTTTCATCTCTTCTCTCCCATCTCATTTAAATCAGGTAGCGAAACGGCTGCAAAACCCAAGACGCAGCCCGTTAAAAAAGGTCTGTTCCCTTCTCCAGCTTTTTTTCCTGTACTCCCTCTCTCGCCTCGTAGCTTCCGTCCGGTTTGCGCAGCAGCGATTCCTCTCCGATTTTCTCCATCTGTTTCCGAACCGTCTCGTTAAACGCTTTCCCGCGGATCACCAGCATCGTCTCCGTGTCGATGTAGGTGCTTCTCATGTCAAAATTATAGGAGCCGATCACCGACAGCTCATCGTCAATGACAATGCATTTTCCGTGGCAGGAATGTTCTCCCTGGTATTCATAGACCGGCATTCCCGTCTGTACAATATGCGTCCAGTTTTTCGTATAGTCGGCGGATGCTACCACGTTGTCTCCGGCCGCCCGCGAATTGATCAAAAGCTTTGTCTCCGGCACGTTTTTGGCGATCTGCGCAATCCCTTCATACATTTCTTTTGAAAAGACGGCGTAAGGCGTCTGAATAATCACAGACTCTTTTGCCTGCCTCATCAGCTCATACAGCGTGTACCACACGTCCGGACTTTTTTTCATAATGTGATTCGGGTTTGTGACAAGGAGGGCGTTTTCGATTTCCACAGTCCGGGTCTTCCAGTTTTCCGATACAGGAAATTTCTCCTGTTTTTTCATGGTTATGTAATGATTCCGCAGACGCGCAAGCTCTTGTTGCGTCCCTTTTCCGCTCTTGTCCTCAAAGACTGCTTTGCTGTATTTCTGATTCCAGATCTGTGAAAAATACGCTTTTACCTGTGCGATCGCTCCTGTCCCTTTCCCGTTGTCTTCCTGCCAGATCAAAACTTCCATATCGTTTCCCCTGACATTGGAATCGCCTTCTCCCAGAAAATAATCGAACATATTTCTTCCGCCCATCAAAAGGAAGTGATCATCTACTATCAGATATTTGTCGTGCATTCTGCCGTTGATCGTCCATGGTCTTAAAAGATTCGGCTCATTGTAAAAGCGGATTTCCACATTTTCATGGGACCCTGCCGCTTCAAACAGTTCTCTTCCTCTCATATGGATCATTCCGTAGAGACCGTCGACATAAATCTTTACCGCGACGCCTCTGTCGGCGGCCGCAATCAGCGCAGAAAACACGTCGGTCGTACTGTTTCCTGTTCGGATGTCGAATGTCGACAAAATGATTTCCTCCTCCGCCTCTTCTATCATAGACAGTCTCGTCAGCAGAGCGTCCTCATTTTCTTCTATCAGCGCCGCCCGCTCTTTTTCCTCCGATTCTCCATAAAATCTTGAAATCTCATCTGTCAGATTTCCGGTTTCGTTTTTGACAGCTCCAAAGGGAAGAAGCGCTCCCAGCACTATATACAGAAAAAAGCACAGCAGGCTTATCCCTGCTGCCTTTAATATTTTCTTCATTTTTTTCCTTTCTTACATGTTTTCACTTTTTTTATTGTATCATATTCTTTTTGCGAAAAATAGTTTTTATTTCTAAAAGTTTTCGAAAATTTTTCTGAACGCTTTCGGCGTCGCGCCTCTTATTTTCAGGCAACAAAAAACCAGATATCATTCTTCCGGATATCTGGTCAAAAGCACGAGACGGGATTCGAACCCGCGACCCTCGCCTTGGCAAGGCGATACTCCACCACTGAGCCACTCGTGCAAACTATTGTATTTCTTGTGGTATTTCCGCATCTGCTCGGTACAATAGTTACTATACTATAGATTCTTTTTTTTGTCAACCATTATTTTTTTAATTGTTGAAAATATTGATTCATTTTACCAGAATGCTGATCATATACTGATTGTTCGGGATGGTCTTATGCGTGATATTGTTCAGTTTGATCAAATCTAAATCTACCCAGATTTCTTCCGCCGCAACGCTGATATTCGCCAGCATAACGCCAAAATTAAATTCATTGAATTTTCCCCAGCTTTTGCCTGCCGACGGAGATTTTTTGGAAAACACATGAATCCTGTTTTCATAGACGACAAATCTCCATGGCTGACTGTTAAAGCTGGAAGGAGACAGCCGCGCCGCTTCCAAAATCTCTTTTACCCAGGTTTTCGGCTGTTCCTTGAACACGCACAGTTCATTCATGCTCAGTCTCTTTGCGTCATAATCGTGGCGGATGCACTCTCCTTTTGCCTTTCCAAACGCCATCCCTATCACAAAGCGCAGTTCCTCTTCTTCTGTCTTTTTCGGAGGCTTTGCCATGCCTGCAAAGCAGCTGCCGATTCCTCTCGACGTCAGATAAAGACTGATCTGCTGCATGATATATCCCGCATTTAAATCATGTTTTTCCTTTTTTTCGGAGTAGATTGCCAGATAATACGGAGCGTTCGGCACCAAAAAGCCTTTTAGCTTCTCTTTTTCTTTTATGTTTTCTAAAATATCTATCTTTACTTTAATCTCTGGAAACAGCGGCTCCAGATGATCGATAAAAGCTCTCAGCTCTTCCAGCGCTTCCGGGCTCAGCTCCTCTAATTTATAGTGGCGAACTGATTTTCTGACATAAATAGCTTCATATAAGTTCATTCTGATCACCTTTTAATTATTTCGTAACATGATTGTAACATGCCGCGGATAAGATTTCCAGTAGAAAAGCAATTTTTTTGCAGCTTCAGATGATAACAGGGGTAAACAGCTCTATGAGGATACCGGCTCCAACTCCGATTCCATATAACAGACCTACTACTTTTAAAAATTCTTTTTTGTTTTTTTCTGACCGGAACAGCACAAGCAGCCCGATCCCTGCTCCTACCAGTACGCCTGACATCATAGAGCCCAGGCTGATCATCTCTTCTAAATACAGCTGTGTAATCACGACAGAGGAAGCGCAGTTCGGAATCAGTCCGATCAGTCCCGCAATCAGTTCTCCAATCACCGGCTGGTTCAGCATCAGATGCGCAATCCTCTCTTCACCGATCAGTGCGATCGCTCCGTTTAGGAGCAGAGAAATCAAAAAAATAAACAGGAGAATCTGAGCCGTGTGCTGCGCTGCGCCCAAAAAGATTCCTTTTTGACAGCAGTGATGATGATATGCATGTGTGCGCTCCTCTTCTGTTTCTGTTTTCTTCCCGGCAAAGAGATCTATGAGCATTCCGGCAGCTATGCCGATTATCATTTTTAGAATTAAAATCTTTGCTATCAGAGAAATCGGGACTTGTTCAGAGATCATAATCGGGAGCATCTCATCTGAGGTTGACAGATAAATGGCCAGCAGCGTCCCAAGAGAAATCACTCTTCCTGCGTAAAGTCCCGACGCCGCGGCAGAAAAACCGCACTGCGGAACGATTCCCAGCACGCCGCCTGCGACGGGTCCTAGCCTTCCCGAGCGCCTGACCGCCTGCTGTGCCTTCCTTGCTGTCTTATGCTCCAGATATTCCATCAATAGATACGTCAAAAATAAAAACGGAATCAATCTCACTGTATCTACTGCCGTGTCCAGCAGTATTTCCCACATATGCCTGCCTCCTTTTTTCTGCTATTTTTTCTTTTTCAGGACCAGTATTTCTGGAATTCTTCATCGTGGACGGCTGCCTCCAGATCTTTTTCCGAAACCTTCCACTCCTTCTTGGCGCTGAACTGCTGTCTTGTCAGCGCATTGTTCCAGACTCTCTCGTACAGGTTTCTCACCATCCGTACATTCCCAAAATTTCTGTCCCGATAAATTTTTTCCGGAATCCCTTTAAAAAAAGAGCGTGCTTTTTCCTCAAAGCGTTTTCCATACTCAAAGTCCTTTTGAACCATCTTCATAAAAATCAGAAACAGTTCCTCTCTTGCATAGTTTGGGAAATGAACGGTATGGGGAATTCGGTCTCTCAGACCCGGATTGGCTTCCAGCATCTTTTCGATTTCCTCTGAGTACCCTGCAAAGATCACGACCAGATTGTCCCGGTGATTTTCCATCTCCGTCATCAGGGTCAGCAGCGCTTCCTTTCCATAGTCTCCTTTTTCCCCTTCTCCCTGATACAGGGCATACGCTTCGTCGATGAACAGCACGGATCCGTAGGCGTCGCGGCATACCGCCATTGTTTTCGGCGCCGTCTCCCCGATATATTTTCCGCACAGCTCCCTGCCTGATATTTCAATAAAGCTTCCTTTTTTCAGGATTCCTTTCTCATAGAAAATTTTTCCCATAATACGCGCGATGCTGGTTTTTCCGGTTCCCGGATTCCCCAGAAACTTCATATGCATACACGGATATTCCAGCTCCTTTCCGTGTTCCTTGCAGTATTTCCAGTTTTCAGCCAGCGCTATGATTTCTTTTACTTTCTTTTTTACTTCCAAAAGCCCTTCCAGCTCTTCGAGCATCTCTTCTCCCGTTTTTTCAAACTGTTCCATCCTGTCCGGAAGAATCTCCAAAATATCGCCGCTCTGGATCACCTTGCTGTCCGTTCCTTTTAGGAAACCGTTTTTTGCCTTTGTGTAGATTACCTCATTGACAATTTTCTGAATCGTATTAAAGCCATAAAAATATCCGTCCTTTTTTTCCTCATTGATCTTTTCGTCAATCACACTCCATGTGTCATCCGCCATCTCAAATCCGTACAGTTTTACCTGTTCATCCAGATATTTTTTGTAGTCTTCCTGTGAGAACGGCACAATGGAAATCTGGCGGACCACCATCAGATCCATCAGCCCCTTTTTTACGCGCTCTAAAATATTTCTTTCCAGGAACGGAACGCGGAATACAAAAATATAATCGTCCTGCCACTGGTTCATTTTCCGCAGAAGCCGCTTAAAGCGCATTTCTGTGACATGTGTGATCCAGTCCGAAATATCGATCGACACGATTCCCTTTTTGCTCTCTTTAATTTCACAGATGCACGCATTCAAAGGCGCGGTATCCAGCATGGATTCCGGAGCCTCCAGCTTTAATTCTGTAACCCCCATACCTTTTTCAAACAGTCCTAGCACTTCCAGGAGACGCCACATCAGTTTTAAATAGGTGCTCAGTCCGCATCCGTCGTTGACGGCAAACAGATAATTCTGTGCAAAATAGATCTTCATCAGCTTCATCTTTTTGATCCGTTCCGCAATTCCCACCAGCTCTCTTGTCAGTTCCTTAAATTCAGCCGCTCCGCTTAAGGCGTCTATCTCTTTTTGAATCTCATAGAGCGGTTCATATTTGCCGGTCACAATGCGGACTTCATTTTTTTGAGCCGTCATGGTGCTGACCATCTCCTCCAGGATCTGCCGCACTTCTTTTTCTTTTTTTTCTGTTTCCAATAAAATTTTGCACTTTTTCTGATCAATCTCTAATTTCTGAATTTCCCCAAGCTGCTCTAAGGTTTCTCTGATCTCTGCATGCGGGAGAATCCCCTGTCCTTTCACGCGTTCCAAAAATTTCAGTTGAAATGAAACTTCTATTCTGATTAACATCTTTTCCCCTCATATTTCTCATGTAGTTTTCCTGCTCCGCCAAACCATGTATGCCCATAAACGTTCAGCAGTATCGCACCTGATCCCACATGCTCTTCTTCTCTTCATATTTGCGGTTCAGCCATTGTAGCGCCTGCTCGATTCCCTCGTCTGAAAACGGAAAAGCGCACGATTCCTTTTCTTCCTGCGTCTGATCATACGCTTTTGGTCCTTTCCAGATCTCTGCCTGTATCCGATCGTCCCCTTCTGCGGTGATTTTGCTCAGGCGGTACCTCATACCGCAATAGCTCCCTTTAAAATCAGATTTTTTTAAAAACGGAATCGATATCCAGCCTTTTACGCTAATCATGCTGTTCTTCCTCTCCGGCTTCTGTTATAAACTGAGCCATCGTATCTATCACCTTCTCTGAGACGCGCTGCATCTTCTGATAATCCGCCGGACCGTTTTCCTTTGTTCCTTCCATAAACAGGTGGGTCAGCCCCGGAAACAGTTCAAACTGCACATTTTCCTTTTCGTCAAGCGCTTCCTTCCAGGCGTCGAATTCCTCTTGCGCAACCTGATAATCCTCTTCTCCCTGCATAATCAGACACGGCTCTGTGATTTTTTTTGCCTCTTCCGTCGCCTGATACGTTTCCAGGTCTTTCCAGTAAGCCGTATAGGCACCCATAATCATCTCATCCTCCTCATACTCGTCGAGGCGGTCCAATTTTTCCAGCTCTTGGTCGATGAGCTCCTTCTGCTGCTTTTCTGCGTCGGAAGGGCTTGCCTGAAGACTGAACAAAAAGTCGTACTGCCGCTTCATCAAGTCCGCAAGTCCGCTCACCGGGGCGGCTAAAAAAATATAGCCTGCCGCTTCCCCTTCCTCCAGTTCCTGATCAATCATAGGGATTACGTAGCCGCCCAGGCTGTGTCCTGCCACAAAAATCTGATCCGCGTCAATCTGATCTGTCTTTTCCAGCATCTGCACGGCGCTGACCGCATCGTCTACCGTTTCTTCCCGCACAGTCAGCGTTATGTCTGAGGCTGCCTCCTTTTGGTAGACATATGTCCTCTTATCATACCGGTACGAGGCAATCCCTCTCTGCGCAAGCCCCTGCGCGATGTCGCGAAACGGTTTATTGTTCAAAACCGTCTCATCCCGGTCGGAAGGACCGGATCCGTGCACCAAAACGACAGCCGGAAATGGTCCGTCCCCCTCCGGGAGCGTCAAAGTGCCGGGCAGTTCCATTCCATCCCCGGCCGCAAGAACAATTTCTTTTTCTGTATACCCCTTCTCCTCTGCCGTCTCTTCCTCTTCCTGCGCCTCCTGATAAACGGCTGTCAAAACGCCCGCGATTTTTCCGTCCTGGAAAGAAATCTGAAGGTTGAGGTTCTGGATTTCAAACTGACACGGCACGCAGACCGTTTTATATCCGTACTGTTCCATCACAAACGGAGTCTTGGTCGCCTTTAAGGACTTTAAAAGCTTCATCAGGCTTTCATAGCTGCTCTGCAGCGTGCCGTCCTGCGCCAGAGCTTCCATTTCTTCCGTGTATTCAAATTGTGTCATCAGCTTTTCATATTCCCCTTCTGCCAGCAGCTTCACGTAGGAAAGCGCAATCTCCTCTTCCGACCGTTCCGCGCTTACCGCGTTTTCCTCAGCTGCCGCCTCCTTTGCATATCCGGCTGCGCTTAAGCTCCATACAGCCAAAACGGCTGCGCCGATCCATCTGTTCCATCTTCTTTTTTTCATATGCTCCATACTCCTCTCTTTTTATCTGTTTTTCCCTGCTAGCCCTGAAACGGAGAGGTAAAATATCCGGACTGGGAAACAGGCTCGCCGCCTTCATGCAGGTGCCGCGTGTCTCCCAATACCTGACATCTGAAATAAGCCTCCCCCGGATTTACCTCCTCTGAGGCAAGCACTGTCACAGAGGTTGGAGCCACGAAGAATCCGTGCCACAAAACCGCCGGGGAAGCGCCGATTAAGTGACCGATTATGGCAAGCATCACTCCCAGGTGGCAGAAAAACACAATGTTTTTTTCCTGATCTTCCTCCATGGGATTTTTTCTGAGATAGTAGCCGCCGCAGCGCTCATATCCATATTTCATCAAAAATTGATCGATTCCGCCGCAGATTGTCCGATAAGCTTTTTCAACTGGCGCCGTCTTCATAAGCGCCGCCTGTGTCCACCTGTCTTTGTCATAATATGCCGCTTCTTTTGTCCAGTATGACGGCTTAAGATCCCAGGGAACCTTCCATCTTCCCAAATCCTCCCGAAAAATCTTCACCGGGAATTCCTCAAGCCACTGATAAATCTCCGCTTCTCTCCCCAGCTTTTCCAGCGAGCACGACGCCGTCGCCTTTGCTCTTCCAAGCGGCGAGCAGCAGATCTTTTCAATGTCCCACTTGCTGACTCTTTGGGCAAGCAGCTTTGCTTCCCGCCATCCTTTCTCTGTCAGGGAATCCCTCTCATAGTCAGGATCTCCATGGCGAATAAAAATCATCCGCATTCTATCCTCTCCCTTCTGTGCTTTTGCGTCAAAGTTTCCGCCCACATCTGTGCCGGGCGCATCCGCATCATATCCTTACAGGACGATTCTCTCAAATTTTACTTTCTGATACAGCTTCATCACCATCATCTGGTCTGCCGGCTTTGTGCCCTCCATCGTCACCGCTGCCGCTGAGACCGCCATGGCGAGCCGGATTCCCGCTTCAAAGCTGATCCCTTCTTCCCAGCTGCTTGCAAGTGCGCCGACCATTCCGTCGCCTGCTCCGACGGTGGAGATGACGGGAACCTTCATTCCGGGACATTTCACGCAAAAATCACGCGTCAAAAACACAGCTCCCGACGCTCCCAGAGAAATAATCACAAATCCCACGCCCAGATCCAAAAGCTCCGCGCCAAGCTTCGCCGCCTCGTTTGCGTCCGCAATTTTCTTTCCGACCAGTCCTTCCATCTCTTTTTGATTCATCT
This sequence comes from uncultured Eubacteriales bacterium, assembly GCA_963929865.1. Classification (GTDB taxonomy): domain Bacteria; phylum Bacillota; class Clostridia; order Lachnospirales; family Lachnospiraceae; genus JAGZHZ01. The sequence continues at coordinate 50,793 of CAWVKK010000080.1, forward strand.
TCAGGAAATCCGGTCTCGCCTGTACGCCCTCTTTGAGCAGTTCTCCGTCTGCGTCCAGAAATACGCGGGAGCCTTTGCTGTGTACCATTTCAATCACATTCGCATAGAAATCGCCGGGCACACCGTCTGGGACACTCCCGGAAAGGACAAATAGCGTATTTTTGTCCGCATATGTCTCCAGCTTCAGACATAGCTCCTCTAATTCATCATTGGAAATATGAGGTCCTACTTCATTTAGCTCCGTCACTGTTCCGTCTTTTTCCGCTACCTTCGTGTTGATCCGGTTATTTCCCTTGATTGCGACAAAGTCTGTCGCAATCTCCTGCTCCTCGAGCATCTTCTCGATCATTCTGCCGCTTTTTCCTCCGATCAGCCCAGTAGCAATACTTTTCAGTCCCAAAGCGTGGATGGTTTTCGAGACATTAATGCCTTTTCCGCCTGCATCTGTCTTTTTGTTTAAAATTCGGTTTAAACCGCCCTTTTCTAAATGATCCAGCCAAACTGTTCGATCCACTGCCGGATTCATTGTTACTGTCACGATCATATGTGCCTCCTATTTCTATCCCATATTTTCTTTCTATCCTCTGTCAGGCATCCCTGATAAGAACGGGTGTATCTTTTGTCCGCCGCCTTTCACTGCAGCGCTTATCTCTCATGAGTTATAGTCTATCACACACGCTTTATTTTCTCAATACCAGGATGTCCGGCGCAGACGTTCCAAATGTTGTTTCTGTGCAGAAGCAAGAAAGGGCGCCTTATCGGCACCCCATATTTTCAAAACCCCATCATCTGTACTGCAAATACCACGACGCTTGCCCCGATCGCCACTGTCAGCAGGCTTCTGCCAAAATATGCCAGGACAATCGCTGCCGCGCATCCTGCCGCCGCGCTTGCCGCAGTTCCCGTACTGTCGAGGATGGCTGGAAACGTCATGGCTGCCAGGACCGCATACGGTACATAGTTTAAAAAAGATCTGACAAACAGATTTTCTATCTTTTTTCTGAAAATCGCCATCGGAAGCATCCGGATCAGATACGTGACAGCCGCCATGAGCGCGATATATGCCAAAATTTTTCCTGTGTTCACTCTGTCTCACCTTCCTTGCGTTCTTGTTTTATCGGGAACAGCCATGCTGCGGCAGCGCTGACTGCAACCGTAATCACAATAATACCCCATCCTCCTGTCAGGAATTGAAAAATCGGAACATACGCAAAGACGCAGCTTAGCGCCACCGCGAGCAGAACGGTAAACAAAACTGCCTTGTTCTTTCTCGCCGGCGGAATGATAATCGCGATAAACATGCCGTACAGCGCAATCCCCAGAGCGTTCGTCAGTCTCTGCGGCATTAACGTGGTAATCGCGCCTCCGCACAGAGTGCCAAGCGTCCATCCAAGAACCGGCGTGCTGATCAGCCCTGCCATATAGGAGGCGCTGAGCGCTTTGGGGCGCTGCATCGCCACTGCAAAAATTTCATCTGTAATTCCGAAAGAGACAGCCAGCCGCTGCTTTCCTGTCATTTTTTCTTCTACTTTCTGGGAAATGGAAAGGGACATTAAAAAGTACCGGATATTGATAATCAAAGTAGTCATCATCAGTTCCACAGCGCTCCCGCCGGCGATCATCAGATTTAAGCCGGCAAACTGCCCGGCGCTCGTCACATTTGTCAGGGACGTCAGCACCGCCGCCCAAAGCGGAAGCCCCTGGATCACCGCCATCATTCCGAATGCAAACGAGACGGAGAAATATCCGAGGCAAATCGGTATCCCATGCCGGACTCCCTGCAAAAATTCTTCTTTCTTCATCTCATCTCCCGCATCTTTTTGCCGCCTGCAAAACACCAAAAAGATACCGTTTTCTCTCTCCTCTCTGTATCTTGGTTTTCTCAGTTTTCTGCGATGCCGCCCGTCTTGTCATCCTGGCATCGTGAAAGCTTTTTCGCAATCTGTATTATCTTATCACTCAGCCCGTACAATTTCAACTTAAAAAAAGAGACGTTCAAGCTGCCAGTATCTCCTAAGATCGGACAGGCGCCTTGCCGTCTCTTTTTTTAATCCGTTTCTCTGCCGCGTCTGCGATGACGCGCGCTGTATCTCGTCTGCCAAAAAGCGGATTCGCCCTTATTTTTTCACTCTCTGGTTCAGAGAATACGGCGTGATCTGGTAGACGTAGTAGTTCAGCCAGTTTGTATACAAATTGTTGGCGTGCGCTCTCCACATCAGCAGCGGGCGAATTTCCGGGTTATCCTGCGGATAATAATTTTTCGGCAGCTCGATGGGCAGTCCTTTCCCCAGATCGCGTTTATATTCTCCGTCAAGCGTCACACGGTCGTATTCCGGATGACCCATCACGAAGATCTGTCTGCCGTCCTTTGTCATGGCAAGAAATACACCTGCCTCATCAGACTCTGCCAGGATAATCAAGTCCTTACATGCTGCGATTTCCTCTCTGGGCGTCTCCGTATGTCTTGAGTGCGGCGCCAAAAACACGTCGTCAAATCCCCGCACTAACGGATATTTTCGATTTTCCACTTTATGCCAGAACAGCCCGAACATTTTTTTGTTCAAAGGCCGCTTCTGAATGCCAAAGTGATAGTAAAGTCCCGCCTGTGCTGCCCAGCAAAGATGCATCGTTGACGTCACGTTTGTCTTGCTCCAGTCCATAATTTCTTTTAATTCTTCCCAGTAATCGACTTCCTCAAACGGCATCTGCTCTACCGGAGCGCCTGTGATGATCAGTCCGTCAAACTCCTGGTCTTTAATCTCGTCAAACGTAACGTAGAATTTATTCAGGTGGCTCGTAGAAGTATTTTTTGATTCATGGGAACACACATGCAGAAATGTCACATCTACCTGAAGAGGCGTGTTGGAGAGAGAGCGCAGCAGCTGCAGTTCCGTCTCCTGTTTGAGCGGCATCAGGTTTAAAATTACAATCTGAATCGGGCGAATATCCTGGTGGATCGCTCTTGTCTCATCCATAACAAAAATATTTTCATTTTCCAAAATCTCTCTCGCCGGAAGATCCGCCTGTATTTTAATTGGCATATTAATCTCCTCTTTTCTCTTAATCTCACTGTCCTTGTATTATATCACACGCAAACATTGTGTGAAAAGAATAAAATTTTAACACACTTGTCCGTCTAAAAAAGACACAAAAACATATCCGGGACTTGCATCCACAAGTCCCGGCAAAAATCCTGACCGTCTTTCGCTTTACATCAGCGGTGCGAACAGGCGGAGTACTCTTCCTGCAATAATATTGATCAGTCCTTCTTTTCTGACGTCTCCCGGCATTACCTTCCGGCATTTTTTTAAGGTGTCCTGAAAGTCCTTTTCAATATTCGGAATTTCTTTGTTGCGGTACAGCATCGCTGCGCACTCAAAATGGAGGTAAAAGCTCCTGTAATCCAAATTGATTGTCCCTACGACCGCCTTGCAGTCGTCTGAGACAAACACTTTTGCGTGTACGAAGCCAGGCGTATATTCATAAATCTGCACGCCTGCCTCCAGCAGCTCTTCGTAGTAAGTCTTCGCCAGAATAAACGCATACTGTTTATCCGGAATATGCGGCATAATGATGATCACTTCTACCCCTCTTTTTGCAGCGTACGTCAGCGCGTGGAGCGTCTCATAGTCCAAAATCAGATACGGCGTCATGATATGTACATACCGCTGCGCAGTAAACAGAATATCTACATATACCTGTTCTCCCAAAATCTCTTCATCGAGCGGCATGTCGCTGTACGGCGTGACGTATCCGTCTCCCGGCTCCGGTGTGTGCGTGATGGGCACATTCACATAGCGAGCAAAATTTTCCTGGACAATCCGTTTGTCCGCGTTCCACATCTTTAAAAACATCAGCGTAAAGCTGCGCACCGCCTCTCCTTCGAGCATAATCGCCGTGTCCTTCCAGTGACCGAACCGTTCTTTGTGGTTGATATACTCGTCTGCCAGATTGACGCCGCCTGTAAATGCCACCTGCCCGTCAATGACTAAAATTTTTCTGTGGTCTCTGTTGTTCTGAACGGTGGAAAGCACCGGGCGAACGGGGGAAAACATTTTGCAGTGGATTCCTCTTCTTTCCATTTCCTCCGGATAATGATAGGGCAGGCGCGTCATAGAGCACATCCCGTCGTACATAAAGCGCACCTCCACGCCCTCTTTTACCTTCTGTTCCAAAATCGCGAGAATGCTCTCCCACATATATCCCGCATTTACAATAAAATATTCCAGGAAAATAAACGATTTTGCTTTTCTGAGCTGAATCTTCATCTCCTCAAATTTTGCCTCGCCTGACGGAAAATATTGAGCCGATGTATTCTGGAATGTGGGAAATCCCATTTTTCCCAGATATCTTGCCAGATTCGCCTGCGAGGCGTTGTCTTCTTTAAGTCTGAGCATAACGGCGGGCTTTTGCTGACTGAGATTTCTGTTCTCCCAGTCCATCTCCTCTAACCGCCTGCGCAGAATTTTGCCGTCCGGCTGGATTGCGCAGAACAGATACAAAAGCGTTCCGAAGACCGGAACCACCAGCATAGGGACAATCCATGCGAGCATAAACGCCGGATTTTCCCTCTTTTTGATAATAACAACGACCAGGCACACCGTCAGAAATGACGCAATCCCGTACGCATAGATCAGATACTCCTCCAAAAGCTGATACCCCCACAGCAGCAGCCCGATCTGAACGATTAAAATAAGAATAACCGCAACGGTTCTTCCGTATACGACATTAAATAACCCCTGTTTTCCTCTTTCCACTGTTTTTTTCTTTAATTCTGTTGTCTTTTCTGTAAAATTACCGCTCATACTCTCCCATCCTACTTCATCATCTCAAGCAGCTCCTGTTCAGAAAGAACCGAAATGCCAAGCTGCTGCGCTTTTTGCAGTTTGCTCCCTGCATGTTCTCCCGCAACCAGATAATCTGTCTTTTTCGATACCGATCCCGCCGCTTTTCCGCCGAATTTTTCTATCCTTTCCGCTGCTTCATTTCTGCTCATCGTCAAAAGTGTTCCTGTAATCACAAATGTCTTTCCCCGGAATCTTTCATCTCCTTGTATCTCATTTGAACGCATATTGACTCCCGCCTCTTTAAGCCTGTCTAAGACAATCTGATTTTTTTCGTCCCGAAAGAAAGCCCGGATCGCTTCCGCGCTGATCTCTCCGATATCCGGAACCTCCGTCAGCTCCTCCCGTTCTGCGCGCGCGATCGCCTCCATCGTTTTAAAATGTCTGGACAGCGCTTTTGCCGTCGCTTTGCCGATATTTGAAATTCCAAGTCCTGTCAGCAGCTTAGACAGATCGTTCTTTTTCGATTGTTCAATCATGTCGAGCAGCTTATCTGTGTTCTTTTCTTTTCCTATGATTCCTTTTTCAATCAGTTCCGCGCGGTGTCTCTTCAGATCATAAATATCTGCAATATCTTTTAAATATCCCTGTCTGGACAGCTCTTCGATATATGCGGTGCCGAATCCTTTGATATCCATCGCATCCCGGCTGACAAAGTTGATAATATGGCGTTCCAGCTGTGCCGGGCAGTTCGGGCTGGCACATCGGATATCGGCCGTATCCTCCTCTTTTACCGTCTTCGCCCCGCAGACCGGACAGCAGCCGGGGATCTGGTAGCGCACCGTGCCCTGCGGACGTTTCTCTTTAACGACCCGCTTGATTTTTGGAATAATATCTCCCGACTTGTAGACCACAATCGTATCTCCGATTCTGATATCCAGCTCATCTATAAAGTCCTGATTATGAAGCGTCGCCCTTGAGACCGTTGTGCCGCACAGACGGATCGGGGAGAAGACGGCAGTCGGTGTGATTCTTCCTGTTCTCCCCACACTCAGTTCGATATCGAAAAGCGTCGTCTCTTTTTCCTCCGGAGGATATTTATACGCGACCGCCCATCTTGGAACCTTAGAGGTCTCCCCTACGATTTCTCGGTCTGCTATGCGGTTTAGCTTAACCACTGCCCCGTCGATGTCATAGGCAAGGTTTCCTCTCTCTTCCCCGATCTTTTCAATCGCGTCCCACACTTCTTCCGCCGTTTTGCACACTGTATAATGTTCTATGACCTTTACGCCGTTTTTCTTTAGATAGTCGTATCCTTCCGTATGCGTTTTGAATTCTCTCCCATGGACTTCCTGTATATTAAAGACGAGCATAGACAGTCCTCTTTCTTTTGTCACCTTGCTGTCAAGCTGTCTCAGCGTGCCTGCCGCGCAGTTCCTTGGATTGGCGAATATCTTTTTCCCAAGCAGTTCCTGCTTTTCATTGACTGCGGCAAATGCCTTTTCCGTCATATACACTTCTCCCCTGATTTCAAGATACGGAATAGGGTCTTTGAGCTTCTTTCTGACGTCTGAGATCATCTTTGCATTTTCCGTCACATCTTCCCCCTGCAAAATGCCGTCTCCCCTTGTCACAGCAAGTTTCAGCTCCCCATTCTCATAACGCAGTCCAAGGGACAGTCCGTCGACCTTTGTCTCCACAACAAATTCCGGATCCTCCAGCTGCTTTTTCATATCTTCCACAAACTGCATCACGTCTTCTTTTGAAAATACGTCCTGAAGGCTCAGCATTGGCACGCGGTGCGGCACTAAAACTCCTGCCTCTCTTTTTGCCGTGCCTCCGACCTTCTGAGTGGGGGAGTCCGGCGTAATCTCCTCCGGATGTTCCTGCTCCAGCTTTTTTAGCTCCAGCATCAGCTGATCATATTCGTAGTCTGTGATCTCCGGGTCATCCAAATTGTAATATCGATTGCTGTGATATGCAATGATCTGCTTTAACTCTTCGATTCTCTGATTCAATGCTCCTTTGCCCTTTCCTTTCTCATGCACACCGGCAGATTGGAAGATGTCTGAATCTGTCTGTACAAAATTTCCTTTTCTTTTTGCGTTACCTCCCGGTAAGCGCCTGGTTTTAGATCGCCTAGCCGGATATTCATGATGCGGATTCTTTTAAGTTTTGTCACCCGATACCCCAGCGCTTCGCACATTCTGCGTATCTGGCGGTTTAAACCCTGCGTCAGAATGATTCGAAACGTATTTTTTCCCGTCTTTTCTGTTTTGCATGTTCTCGTCACTGTCCCGAGGATGGGAACGCCGGACGCCATGCTGTGCAAAAAGCTTTCCGTCACTTCTTTGTTTACCGTCACTTCGTATTCCTTTTCATGATAATTTCCGGCCCGCATAATTTTATTCAAAATTTCTCCGTTGTTTGTCATCAGCAGCAATCCTTCCGAATCTTTATCGAGCCGACCGATTGAAAAAATGCGCTTCGGATAATTCAAAAAATCATCTAGATTATTTTTTCCCCATTTTTTTTCTGTCGTGCAGACAATGCCGACCGGTTTATAGAGCGCAAGCAAAATCATTTCCTTTTCCCGCTCTGCTTTCTTGCCCCGGACAAGAATTTCCTGCGTCGGCAAAACCTTCATTCCCTGTACTGCTCTTTCCCCGTCTACCGTGACCATCCCCTTCTCAATCATGCGATCGGCTTCTCTTCTCGAGCAGATGCCCGACTCTGCCAAAAATTTATTGAGACGGACAGGCTGTCCGCCGCTTTGTGTTTTTTGCTGTCCTTTCTCTTTAATTTCCATCGCCTTTTTCCCTCATTTTGCTGTGAATGCCTGTTTCCATCCCGGCTGTGTTCCTTTATCCGCACGCTCTTGCCGGATTTTTTCCCGGAGCGCGGCCGCAGTTCCCTGTAATAGGGAAAGCGGACCTTGCAGATAAGGTCCGCTCTTTTTTGCTATGCCGTCTTCTTTTCCTCAAAGAAGATCCTGTACCATACAAGGAATGCATACACCACCCAGATTTTTCTGCTGTTGTCGTCTCTGCCGGATTTATGGTCGTCCAACAGCTTTACCAGCTCCTCTGTGTGGAAAAATTGTTTTGCGGTGTCGCTCTCCAGTTCCCGTCTCATCATCTGATATCCCTCGTCGTCGGCAAGCCATACCCGGATGGGCACCGGAAAGCCCAGCTTTTCTTTGTCCGACGTTTTCTGCGGCAGATGCAGCTGTGCGACTTTTCGGAAAATGTATTTCGTCACACGTTTTCTGTTCTCTTTTCTCTGCTTTGCCTTTGGCTGAAGCATTCTTGCCAGGGCAAATACCTCGCGGTCCAGGAACGGCACTCTCAGCTCCAGGGAGTGCGCCATGCTCATCTTGTCCGCTTTTTGCAGAATGTCGCCCGGAAGCCAGTTCTTTAAGTCAATATACTGCATCTTGCTGGCGTCGTTGAGCTTGGATGCCTTCGCATAGCAGTCCTTCAGAAGAGCCTGCGGCGTCGGCGCGTCTGTCGGATGCTTTAAAATTTTTCTTCTCTCCTCATAAGAAAACAGGTTGGCATTTCCGATAAACCGCTCTTCCACCGTTTTGCTGCCGCGTATCAAAAAGCTTCTTCCTTTTACATGGGGAGCATTCTCCGCCCACGCTCCGATTCTTTTTCTCAGTCTTTTCGGAAGAATCTGATAATATTTAAGAGAATCCGGTTCCAGATAGATCCTGTATCCTCCGAACAATTCATCCGCGCCTTCCCCGGAAGTTACAACTTTTACCTTCTTTGCCGCCTCCTGCGCCACAAAATACAAGGCGACGGCGGCCGGGTCTCCGGAAGGCTCGTCCAGGTGATACATAACCTTCGGCACTGCGTCCCAGTACTCTTCTCTGCTGATCAGCTTCGAATAATGTTCCAGTCCGAGATAATCCGCCAGTTCTTTTGCATACGACGCCTCATTGTATTTGCTCGTCTCGCTGATAAAGCCGACCGTAAATGTCTTCTTCGCAGAAAACTCGCTGACGACAAGACTGGAATCCACGCCGCTTGAAAGAAATCCTCCCACTTCCACGTCCGCAATCATATGGGCGTCCACAGAATTCTGAATCACCTCATCCAGCTTTTTGATCAGCTCGCCGTCCGGCATTTTTAAGCTTGGATCCAGCGTGGGGTCAAAATACTGTGTTTTATACACCTTTCCTTTCTCAAAGCGCAGAAAGTGCCCTGGATCTAGTTTGTAAATCCCTTTAAAAAACGTCTCGTTTAACACAGAATACTGAAACGAAAGATAATGTTCCACCGCCGTCTCATTTAATCTTTTTTGATATCCCGGGTATTCCAGGATGCTTTTTATCTCAGATCCAAATACGAAGACGCCGTCTACCACGGCGTAATAAAACGGTTTGATCCCAAAAAAATCTCTCGCTGCAAAAATTTCTTTTTTTTCGTTGTCCCAGATTAAAAAAGCAAACATTCCGCGCACTCGATCCAGCAGTTTTTCTCCCCATTCCTCATAGCCGTGAAGGAGAACTTCCGAATCGGTATGTGTCTTAAAAATATGACCTTTTTCCGCCAGCTCTTTTCTTAAATCCTGGAAATTATAAATTTCCCCGTTAAACACCAAAGCGATCTGCCCCGTCTCGTTTACAATCGGCTGGGAACCGTTTTCCAAATCAATAATGCTCAGTCTCCGAAACCCAAGAGCTGCTTCTTCTGTAATATATTTGTCTGCTGAGTCAGGACCGCGGTGAATGATTACATTCATCATATTTGTTAAAATTTCATCCTGATTTTGAACTTTTCCGATAAATCCACAAATACCACACATAATCTGTTCCTCATTTCTTCTTATGTTTCTGTAATAGACGTGCTTTCTTCTATATTATTTATGTACAGCCTCCTGTATCTTTGCTTACCGTAACTTCTTTATTATACACTATATTCCTATCGATGTCACGATGAAAATCTGAGGCTCCTCTCTCCTTCTTTTGTTAGTATGTGCCAAACTTTTTCAAATATACGTTCGTCTTTTCTGAAAATCATCTGTCCTGGGACAAAATCCGGATGTTCTTTCCCGCAAAGCAAGACAGGATAGGACGTCTGTCCTACCCTGCTTTTTCTACTGTTCCGAAAGATACTGCGAGGAAACGTAACCCGTGATTTCTCCGAACTGGATGTTCGTCCACTCTTCTCCTTCATTTCCAAGGACGGTTACTTCATCTCCCTGCGAGAGTACTGTCAGGATCTCGGAGTCTGTACTTGCCTCTGCGCGGACGTTGACGCCCTCTTCATTGACGTACATGACCGAGCTGCTTTCCTCATCTGTCTGTGCCTGCGTTTCTCCGTCTGAGGACGCCATCTGTTCCAGCCAATTTTTTACTCCCTCATTCGAGTCTCTCAGCTCTATTGTCTTTTGCTTTGTTTCATTGATAATCGCCGCCACATCATCCTGCTCTGAAAAAGCTTCCACCGCCTGTGTGGTCTCTTCATCCTCGTTAGGGTCGGCGATATAGAGAAAGCCCTCGTCGTCTGTCCGCAGGTACAAAAGAGCCAGCTGCGGCACCATAGCGTCTAAATTCTCAATTTCCTGTTCATAGTATACGCACACAATGTAAGAACCGTCCTTTGGTCCTGCCTCCGAATACGTCTCAATATTGTTATAGCTTATAATGGAGGCGTCGCTCAGTTCATTCTCCATCTCCTCTGTATACGGATTTACAATCTGCTGTAAAGTCACGGTATCATGTTCCTGGTGCGCTTTATAATACTTCTGAACAATTGCCAAAATCTCCGGATCGTTTTCTGTCAGTGTTCCCTGCGCGCCGTCTGTCTGTCCTTCTCCTGTCTCATCTGTCTGCGTTTCCTCTGATGTCGCTGGTTCCTGATTTGTCCCCTGCACATTCTCCGGCGAATTTCTGTCCCCCACCGTATTCGTAATCAAACGTGCTGCAAAAATTACAACTACCAGAACCAGAACGACTGCCAAACCAAGCAGGATATATCTTAGATGATCAGATATCCATTCTCTAAAATTATCCACTTCGTTTACCTCCTTTTCTGCTTTGTCCTTTCTTCCTTTCTCTATTGTCTGAAAATTTAAATAGATAAAAGAAAAACACACCCGGAGGGATTCGAACCCCCGACACGTGGTACCGGAAACCACTGCTCTATCCCCTGAGCTACGAGTGCGCATACGTCAATTTGATATGGATCTTTCTTCGGCCGTCTGTCCTCACAGGCGCGTCCATTTCTGTCTCTCCGGTAAGCGGTATCAGACAGCGGATTTTCTTTTCCCCCAGGCGGTTCTATGCCCTTCCCTGAGAAGTCCTGTCAAATGACAAAATTATGATATCACATCTCATCAGATTTGTCAAATTTTTTCATTTTTCAGATATTTCTATCATTGTTGTCATTTTTATTCTATCCCGCACAGCCAGTTTGCCGGATGGAGAGATTTCCCATCCGGCAAACGCAAAAATCTATTCTGAAAAAGCTACCATTCCGTCATAATTTCTGCCTCCAAAAACGGATATTCGTCTTCCTCCTGAAATACTATGGACAGTCGGTGATATTCTCTCTCATACTGGTAAATTTCGTCCGACAGCACCTCTTCGGGCTGTACCTGTGTTTCATTGACTTCTCTGACCATAATTTTCAGCTCCTGCGGATCAATATCCTCTCTTTTGGGAATCACAATGCACTCATGGATACTGCTTGGAAGAATATAAAAGTCCTCTCCAAGCTTTCTTCCGACCCCGCTTAAGACAGAGTCATATACCATACAGACCGCTCCGAGACGTTTCTCTCTATTTGTGAGGACGTACATCGGCATCGTCTCTTCCTGCTCTCTTAATTCTCTCATAAAATCCCGCTCTTCCTCCGGCGTCGTTCTCTCCAGGATATCCACCAGATCAAAAAGTTCATACGGCAGCTGATCCTTTGTATTTTTCCCGGCAATTTCTTCGAGTTCCCGCTTTGTGATCTTCCAGAGCTTTAGGTGGCTGTTGTGAATTAAAATGGTTCCTCTTCCAATCTGTTCGTTTTCAATCCTGCAGTAAAATACGACCGCGAGATCCAGATATCTCACATGTGGAATCTGATTTAATAGTTCCCGGTTTTTTTCATAATTAATCACTTTACACACAATGTGATCCCATATATTCGAAAAATCGCAGTAAAAATCCGGATCAACCGGCTCTTCAATCCGGTAAATCTGATACAGTTCCATGATCTCCCGCGCAATCGTCTCTACGGTCTCTCCGTCTTGACACCTCTCAAAAAAATGATCCAGATAGATCGTAGGAGAAATATTCTCTCCTTTTTTCCAGATGGAGACCCCTCTTAGCACAACCCCGTTATTCTTCTGAATATTTTGAAGTTTTACGCAAACTTCCTCCTCTGCCAGTTTTCGCAGCTGGTCTTCTACCTTTTGTGTAAATTCATCGTATTCCATAAATTTGTCCTTTCTTCCGTCCTCGCATCCAGACAGACTGATTTTGTGCAGGATCTCGCAGAAGAGTACAGCATATGGAAACTGCTCTGTCCAGTGTCTCTGTCTTTTCGAGTCTTTTCCCTGCAGTGTTTTTGTTTGTGGAAATGATGTGCGATGTGCACTGTGAAATGTATCTTTTCGATATTAGATGTTGCTTATTATAACATTTTTGGATCCCAAATGCAATCTTTTTCTCTCTTTACATATCATAAATAAAAAAGGAGCTTTTTATGGAAATTCACAAGCTGATTTCGCCGTACAACCATTATAATGGAAGAAATGGCTTTTCCATCGATTTTATTGTGATTCACTATGTCGGCGCTTTAGGGGGCGCAGAAGAGAACGCCCGCTATTATGCCAGCCAGGACGTTGGAGCCTCCGCCCATTATTTTGTCGGATTCAGCGGAGAAATCTGGCAGAGCGTAGAGGATCACAACGCTGCCTGGAGTGTGGGGGGAGGTCTTCAGGGCACGCAGGGTCATGCTTACTACGGAATTGCAAACAACTACAATACTTTGAATATCGAGATGTGCGTGCGCAAAAAAAATACCGCAACCATGAACGCGACTGATCACGACTGGTATTTTGAAGCTGCCACGGTCTCTTCCGCGATCTCTCTGACACGTATGTTGATGGAGCGGTACGGAATTTCACAGGATCATGTCATCCGCCATTACGACGTCGTCGGAAAAATCTGTCCCAATCCGTATGTCTATAATGATACTTCTCACACATGGCAGGAGTTTCTCGACGGGATCGCCCCCGCCGTAAAATCTGAGGCGGAAATTTTATATCGGGTTCAGACCGGCGCTTTCCGCTACAAAAAAAATGCGGAACAGATGAGGGCGGAGCTGAAAGCGCACGGCTTTGATTCCATCCTATCTTCTCAGGACGGCATCTATCGGGTACAGTCAGGCGCCTTTTCCAAAAAAGAAAATGCGCTCTTGCAGATGGAGCGGCTGAAAAAAGCTGGGTTTAACAGCTTTCTTCTGACTGTTCCATGACTCTCTCCCATATCTTTATCTTTTTTCTTTTCGGGAAACCATCTTTTTAAGGGTTTCCCGAAACTCCGACAATGCAAAATCAAACTCATATCCCTGGCGTATCCGGTCAATCTTTTCCAGACAGGACATCCTGTCAAAGGCGAGAAAATCATAGTACACCTGTTTTTCTCCCAGACTAAATCCCAGATAGACTCCCACGCTTTTTTGTTTTTCATCGCCGTCAAGCGCCTCTTTGAGTTCTTCCTCCAACTGTCTGTGTATCTCCTCATTCATCTGCTGCATGGGGACATACAGGTACATCGGAATCACGCCGTATTTCAAAAATTCGACGAAGGTTTCTTCCCTCTTTTCAAAATATTCTTCCGCCAGTTTCGAACATGCCGTATATCCCTCAAAAATGTCAAGGCGCGGGAGCTGTCTTCTGCGGTCCGGTTCATGCTTGTAATACGTTCTGTTCTCAAAAATTTCAGGAAATCTTGGCTCTCCGTACATTTTTCTGATGGTTTCCTTTAAGCGCAGCTCCAATTCTTCGATCGGAAACATGTCTGCTGTCTCCTTCTCTTCCATAAAGCATTCTGAAATACACCAGAACATGCCCATCTCTCCTGCTGCCGCGCGCCCCATATGCCATGCGGCGTCTCTTTTTTCTTCGCCACTCATCTGCGGCAGATCTGGAAGATAGACTGACAGTTTAAGAGGAAGCAGCTCTGTCTCTTTTGCCGGCTTTATCGCCGCAAGAGTCTTTGTCAGATCCGCTCTCCACTCTTTTTTATCTTCCCTGATAAAAGTCATCTCAGAATCGGGACTTTTTCCGTGCGGCAGGATGCTCCACCGTTCTTTTAACGTCTCCGGCATACAGGAATTTAAGGAAGGAAGCAGATAAAAAGCCTCTTCTCTTTCCTTCGCCTGAAACATCAGCTTTCCGATGGAAATTCTCCCGTCAATTCCCGGCAGTATCTTTTCCAGTCCCTCAATCAGATGCGCATTTGCCTCTTGTCTTTCTCCCTGAGAAATAAACTTTTGAAATGTGTCCTCCTCTTCTTTAAACCATTCAAAAAATTCTGCGCACCGGGTATTCCAGTCTTTTATTCTGCTTACGATCTCTTCTTTTTTCCTCTGTATTTCCGCCCTATTGTTCGGCTGTTTTAAAAATCCCAATGTTCTTCATCTCCTTTCTTCTTGCGTATTTCACAGGAGAGAAGAAACTCCCTTCTCCCCTCGGGAACAAAAAAAGCCATCATTCTCTCGAAAGAATCATGGCTCTCTTGCTGGGTTATGTTTTGTCAATTAAACGCGGGACAGATATTCGCCTGTTCTTGTGTCAATCTTAATCTTATCGCCTGTCTCAACAAACAGAGGCACATAGACCGTTGCGCCTGTCTCAACAGTCGCCGGCTTTGTTGCGCCCTGAGCGGTATCTCCCTTAAATCCTGGTTCTGTATGGCTGATCTCCAGTTCTACGAACAATGGCGGCTCTACTGCAAACACATTTCCATTGTGGGAGCAGATCTTTACCATATCATTTTCTTTGACAAATTTTAAAGCGTCTCCGATTGCGTCTTTGTTCAGGGCAATCTGGTCGAACGTTTCTACGTTCATAAAGTGGTATAAATCGCCGTCTGAATATAAGTACTGCATATCTACTCTATCGATACGTGCCTGAGGGAATTTTTCTGTTGGTCGGAAAGTTTTTTCTACCACACCACCATTGATAATATTTTTCAATTTTGTTCTCACAAATGCAGCGCCTTTTCCCGGTTTTACATGCTGGAACTCAATAATCTGGAAAATTCCATTATCCATTTCCAATGTGATGCCGTTTCTAAAATCTCCTGCTGATATCATACCTGATATTCCTCCTTAAAATTTACGTAACTGTTTCGTATTTTTTCTTCTGATTTCTGAGGGCAGACCGTCTGTCCCGGCTGCGCCGTACCCTGCGGTATGTCTGCCGCCGAATATCTGAAATTTTGCACATACAGGAAACATGCTTCCCATAACTTATTCCATTTTATAATAAAACAAGCAGTTTTTCAACTCTTTTTTACAGTTCAATCAATTCTTTTTTTGAATGCGTCAGATTGCGGTGTCCGTCTTTCGTCACAACAACCATGTCTTCAATGCGCACTCCCCCAAATCCCGGCACATAAATTCCAGGTTCCACAGTCTCGATCATATTTTCTTCCAGCACAGTCATATCTTTTAGAGAAAGGCGCGGCTCTTCATGGATCAAAAGACCTACGCTGTGTCCCAGTCCGTGTCCGAAATACTGTCCGTATCCTGCTTTTGCGATGACATCGCGTGCAACCTGGTCGACTTCCCTGCCTCTTAATCCTGCTTTTATAAAGTCGAGCGCTGCAAGCTGCGCTTCCAGTACGGTGCGGTATATCTCCTTTTGTCTGTCGGAGGCTTTCCCGACCACAATCGTTCTTGTCATGTCGGAGCAATAGCCGTCGTATCTGCATCCAAAATCCATTGTCACAAAATCGCCGCTTTCTACTTTCTTTTCGCTTGGAATGGCGTGCGGCATTGCGCTGTGGATTCCGGAAGCCACGATCGTGTCAAAGCTGGTTCCGGAAGCTCCGTTTTTCTTCATCGCATACTCTAGTTCAGCGGCGATCTCCAGCTCAGTGATCCCTGGCTTTATGACAGTCAAAATATGGGAAAACGCCGCGTCTCCGATCGCCTCTGCCTTTTCCAGTCTCTCAAGCTCCCACGGCTCTTTTACCATGCGCAGCTGATTCAGGCTTTCTCCAAGCCCGATCCACTCTCTGCCCGGAATGTTTTTCTGCCAGGATTCATATCCCGCATAGCTGATGTGCTGATCTTCAAATCCGATTCTTGCGGCGCCGTCCTCTTCCATCAGCCGCCGAAAAAGCTCTTCATATCCGCACGTACTGCTGATTTCCAAAATTTCAAACTCCCTGGCTTCTTCTTTTGCCTGTGTTGTATAGCGCGAATCTGTCAAAACTGCCTGGCGTCTGTCGCTGATATAGAGGTATCCCTCTCCGCGGAATCTGCTGATGTAGCGAATATTGCACTCTTTCGACACAATCAGCGCATCTGCCTTCTTTTCCTGCATGATTTTTTTTAATTTTTCTGTTTTATATCCCATTTTTTATTTCCTCTACAATTTCTTCTATATTTTTTTCGTCTGTCCAGACCGAAAGATCTGCCGCTCTTTCGTAGGCTTCCCGCCTCTGCTCCATCAAAGTCTCAATCCGTTCTCTTAGGTCTGCCCCCTTCAGCATCGGTCTTTCCGTGTCTCCCGCCAGTCTCTCTATGAGGCTTTCTGTCCGTGCCTGGAGGAAGACAACGGTTCCCATCTGTTTTAAATACGGCCGGTTTCTCTCCTGCGCCGCGAGACCTCCTCCTGCCGAAATCACTTTTCTTTGGGCGTCCTCCGATAATCTCCTGATTTCTTGTGTCTCTAAGTCCCGAAAATATGGTTCTCCATATCTGGAAAAAATATCCGCAATCTTCATCCCGGACGCCTTTTCAATCTCTTCGTCGGTGTCCACAAATGGAATGTGCAGCGATTCCGACAGTTTTTTTCCCACCGTTGTCTTCCCGCTCCCCATAAATCCGATTAAAATAAGATGGTTCATGTCCTGTTTCCTTTCTTCTTTCTGTAAAAATGCAGCACCATTTTCTCCAGATATCTCTTGAGCACAATCTGAATTTCCTCTTTTGGGTGGATCGGTTTTACCAAAATAGTCCGGATGTCTGCTCTCTTTGCCCCGTAAATATCGGTAAAGAGCTGGTCTCCGATAAAGACCGTATTGTCCGGATCGGTTCCTAAAAGCTCCATCGCGCGCACATAATTCTTTCTGCTGGGCTTATGCGCGTTCTCAATAAAGCACACCTGGACGTCCCGGTTGAACATCTCTACGCGCTCCCGTTTATTGTTCGAGATCAGACAGCACGAAAATCCAATCCTTTTCAGTCTTTTAAAGAGCGCGACCGCCCTCTCGTCTGCTCTGGCTCCGTGCGGCACCAAAGTATTGTCAATGTCAAAGAGCAGTCCACGGTATCCCTCCCGGTATAGCTTTTCAAAATCGATCTGATAAGTGGAATCTGCCTCTTCGTCAGGGAAAAATCGTTCCAGCATCTGTTTCTCCTTTTCTTTGTCCCTGTCTCATGTAGGAAAGCAGGCTTTCATATTTTTGTTTCATCTGATCATATCCGTCCTGGTAAAAGGCTTCCAGCTTTTTCTCATCGTGTTCCATTCTCCCGATCGCTTCGGTCTGAGGACGGAGTACAAAGATCTTTCCTTGTCTTTCCAGTTTCTCCACCTGCTCCAACGTTTTATTGTAGCGTCCTGCGCGCAGGCACATCGCCTGCGCAAGGTTCGGATATCTCCTCATCAGCAGCTGATAGCAGCGCATCGTGCGTTTTGATATGCTTTTGCGGTATCCGTAATTTCTTGTCAGCACCACGATAACTTTTCGGTATCCCTTCTCCAGCGCTCTCTTTAATGGAATGGAATCTGCGATTCCGCCGTCCAGATAAGGTCTGCCGTCTAGTTCCACAACGGGTGAAACGATCGGCATGCTGCACGAAGCGCGGCAGATTTTCATCAGCCGCTCCCGGTCTGTCTTTTCCGTCAGATATGCCGCCTTTCCGTCTATGCAGTCAGTCGTGACCGCTTCAAACTGTATCGGAGATGCAAAATACGTTTCATAGTCAAACGGGATTTCACGGTTTGGGTAGCTCTCAAAGACGCGTTCCATGTCAAAGACGCTTTTCTTTTTCCACATTTCCCGCAGGTCCAGCCGTTCCCTGTTCTGTCTGACAATGCATTCCTTTGTCCTGCCGATCTGTCTTGAGACATAATCGATTCCATTGCAGCATCCCATCGAAACGCCTGCCACATACTCGGTATAGCATTCCTGTTCCATCAGATAATCCAGTACGCCTGCCGTAAAAATCCCCCGGTTTGCGCCGCCTTCTAAGATCAGTGCAGCTTTGTGCATAAGTTCCTCCTATCTCTGTGTGTACGTGCTCAGGAAATTTCTCAGTTTATCCGCCGCTTTTTCCAGATCTTCGATTCTCGGCAGATACACGATGCGGAAATGATCGGGTTCTTTCCAGTTAAATCCTCTTCCGTGGACGAGAAGCACTTTTTCCTGTTTCAAAAAATCCAGCACAAATTTTTCATCGTCATAGATGTGAAATCTCTCCGTGTCAATTTTGGGGAAAATATAAAATGCTGCTTTTGGTTTGACTGCCGTAATGCCCGGAATATCGTTGAGCGCTTTATAGATGAACTCTCTCTGCTCATAAATTCTTCCGCCCGGCAGCAGCAGCTCATCCGCGCTTTGATATCCCCCAAGCGCCGTCTGCACGATTGCCTGCGCCGGCACATTCGAGCAAAGCCGCATGGAAGAGAGCATATTTAATCCTTCAATGTACCCTTTCGCTTTTGTCTTGTCTCCGCTCAGGCACATCCATCCCACGCGGAATCCTGCAACCCGGTGCGATTTCGACAGCCCGTTCATCGTAACGCAGAACAGATCCGGCGCAAGGGAGGCAATGGAAACATGTTTTTCTCCGTCCATGACAAGGCGGTCATAAATTTCATCCGCAAAGATGATCAGCTCATGTTCCCTGGCAATCTGTGCGATTTCCAGAAGCACTTCCTTTGGATAGAGCGCTCCTGTCGGATTATTCGGGTTAATAATCACGATTCCTTTCGTCCTGTCTGTGATTTTGCTCCGGATATCGTCCATATCCGGGTACCAGTCTGCCTGCTCATCACAGATATAGTGGACAGGCTTTCCGCCTGCAAGGTTTGCCGCTCCTGTCCAAAGCGGATAGTCCGGAGAGGGGAGCAAAATTTCATCGCCGTCGTTTAACAGTCCCTGCATCGCCATCACAATCAGCTCGCTGACGCCGTTTCCCGTATAAATATCGTTGATGCCGACCCCCGGTATCTGTTTAAGCTGACAGTACTGCATGATCGCTTTTCTTGCCGAGAAGATGCCTTTCGAGTCAGAATATCCCTGACAGTCTCTCAGATTGTGCATCATATCCAAAATGATCTCTTCAGGGGCTGAAAAGCCAAACGGCGCCGGATTTCCGATGTTCAGCTTTAAAATGTCGATCCCGCTTTCCACCATACGGTCTGCTTCTTCCACGACAGGTCCCCGCACATCATAGCATACATTGTCGAGCTTTGTAGATTTCTCAAATATTCTCACACACATTTCCTCCTTTTTCTGATCCATTTTTTATTGCGCAAAGTCAAACAAGGACAGCTGGTTGGACTCCGGAAGACCGCTTAGAATTCCAAGGTCCGTCATCAGATCGATCACCGTCTTGCTGACCTTTGTGCGGTCTCTAAAATCGTCCTTTGACAAAAACGCTCCTTCTTTTGCCGCGTCGACTACGGCGTCTGCCGCTTTGTCTCCGAGTCCTTCAATGGTACTTAGAGCCGGCATCAGTTTGCCGTCTATGATCTGGAATCTCCGCGCCTGTGCCTGGTACAGATCGATCGGCAAAAATTCAAATCCTCTCGCGTACATCTCCCGCACAATTTTCATATCTTTATACGTATCCTGTTCTTTTTTTGACAGCTTATCATATCGTTTTTTGTAATCTTCCATATAATACAGAAGTTTTGCCTTTCCCTGGCACATCAGCTCATAGCTGAAGGAAGAGGCGCGAATGCTGAAATATGCCGCATAGTAAGCAAGCGGATAAAAAATTTTAAACCACGCGATGCGGAAGGCCATCATAACGTAAGCGGCTGCGTGTGCTTTCGGAAACATATACTTAATTTTTTTGCACGACCAGATATACCAGTCCGGCACGTTATGCCTGAGCATTTCTTCTTCCCACTCCGGTTTTAAGCCCTTTCCTTTCCGGACGCTCTCCATAATCGTAAACGACAGCTCGCTCTCCAGCCCCATCTGGATCAGATACGTCATGATATCGTCTCTTGTGCAGATTGCCGTCGAGATCGTCGCTTTTCCCTCCTGAATCAGCGTCTGGGCGTTTCCAAGCCATACGTCCGTTCCATGCGACAGCCCGGAAATGCGGACCAGGTCTGAAAATGATTTCGGCTTTGTGTCGACCAGCATCTGAATGACAAAGTCTGTGCCGAATTCTGGAATGCCCAGCGCTCCAAGCGGGCATCCTCCGATATCGTCCGGCGTGATCTTCAGCGCCGATGTATTTAAAAACAAGGACATCACTTCCTGGTTGTCAAGCGGAATGGTCTTGGCGTCAATTCCTGTCAAGTCTTCCAGCATTCGGATCATCGTCGGATCATCGTGACCGAGAATGTCCAGCTTTAACAGGTTGTGGTCAATCGAATGGTAATCAAAATGCGTCGTCACAATATCCGTTGTCATATCATTTGCCGGATGCTGTACCGGCGTAAACGAATAAATCTCTTCGCCGTGGGGCAGCACGATAATACCTCCCGGATGCTGACCGGTTGTTCTGCGCACGCCGACACACCCCTGCGCGATTCTTGCCACTTCACAGCTCCTTTTATTTTCTCCGCGCTCCTCAAAGTAATTTTTCACATACCCATACGCCGTCTTATCCGCAAGAGTGCCGATCGTTCCGGCGCGGAATGTCTGTCCCTCTCCAAAAATAACTTCTGTATATTTATGCGCTTTGCTCTGATAATCTCCTGAAAAATTCAGATCGATATCCGGTTCTTTGTTGCCCTTAAATCCCAAAAAGGTCTCAAATGGAATGTCAAATCCTTCTTTTTTCAGAGGCTTTCCGCACTGCGGGCAGTCGCGGTCCGGCATATCGCACCCCGCGCCTCCGGCGTACGGCTTGACCAGCTCCGAGTCGAAGTCGCTGTAATGGCAGTTCGGGCAGTAATAGTGCGGTCTTAGCGGGTTGACCTCTGTGATCCCGGCCATTGTGGCGACGAAGGATGAGCCGACCGATCCTCTCGATCCTACGAGATATCCGTCCTCGTTCGATTTCCACACCAGCTTCTGGGCAATGATATACATGACGGCAAATCCGTTTGAGATGATCGAGTGCAGCTCTCTCTCAAGCCGCTCTTTTACCACTCCGGGCAGGTTTTCCCCGTACAGCTCATGCGCTCTGTGGTAACAGATCTCCCTTAGCGTCTGATCTGAATTTTCGATCACCGGAGGGCATTTGTCCGGGCGCACCGGGGAAATCCTGTCGCACATATCCGCAATTTTCCGGGTATTTGTGATCACGACCTCTTTTGCCTTATCGCTGCCGAGATAGGAAAACTCCTTAAGCATCTCCTCTGTCGTGCGCAGATACAGCGGCGCCTGCTGATCAGCGTCGTCGAACCCTTTCCCCGCCATGATAATCCGCCTGTAAACCTCGTCCTCGGGATCCAGAAAATGCACGTCGCATGTCGCCACTACCAGCTTTTGAAACTGTTCCCCCAGCTTTACGATTTTTTTGTTGATCCGGATTAAGTCCTCTTCCGATTCAATCTCCGGATGTTTTTCACTCTTGATCATAAAAGCGTTATTTCCGATCGGCTGAATCTCATAGTAATCATAAAACTCCGCAAGCCGCATAATCTCCTGTTCCGGACGGTCGTTGAGCATAGCCTGGTACAGCTCTCCCGCCTCGCACGCAGAGCCGATCAGCAGACCCTCTCTGTTTTTGAGAAATTCGCTTTTTGGGATCCGCGGTCTTCGGTTGTAATACTGCAGATGCGAATAGGAGATCAGGCGGTAGAGGTTGATTCTTCCCACATCATTTGTGGCAAGCAAAATAGCGTGGTATGTCGGAAGTTTTTTTATCTTTTCTTCGCTGCTCTTTCCAAGCTCATTCACCTCGTCGAGCGTCCCGATTTCCCGATCCTGCAGCATTTTTATGAATTTTATAAAAATTTCTGCCGTACACTCTGCGTCGTTGACCGCGCGGTGATGACCGTTCAGCGGAACTTGCAGCGCCTTTGCCACCGTGTCGAGTTTATAGCGGTTTAGCTGCGGCATCAGCACGCGCGCTAAGGCAACGGTATCCACGCTCGTAAATTCTCTGTCTATTCCCTGTCTTTTGCAGTTTTCAAGAAGAAAACTCATATCAAACGATGCGTTGTGCGCTACCATCACAGCGCCCTCGCAGAATTTTAAAAATCGGGGCAGAATCTCTTCGATCGTCTCTGAGTCCATCACCATCGCGTCGTTGATGTGGGTCACGTCTTCAATTCTCATTGGAATGGGAATCTGCGGATTGACAAATGTGCTGAAGCGGTCAGTGATCTTTGCGTTTTCTACCCGGACGGCCCCAATCTCGATAATCCGGCTGTTGATCGGGCTGAATCCTGTCGTCTCAAGGTCGAAAACGACGAAGCTGCCGTCCAGGCTTTGATTTTTTGAATTTTCCACCAGGTTCTGCATGTCGTCCACCAGATAAGCTTCCGTTCCATAGATAATCTTAAAATCATCGTCCGCGGAGACGGCATGATTGGCGTCGGTAAAAGCCTGTACTACTCCATGGTCGGTAATCGCGATCGCCTTATGACCCCATTTCATCGCGCGCTTTATAATGTCTTTTACATCCGACACCCCGTCCATATCGCTCATTTTTGTATGGCAGTGGAGTTCCACACGCTTCTGGGCATACGTGTCGTTTCGCTCTGAGCGGAAATCCGGTATCTTTTTGATCCCGGTCAGAGAGCCGATTGTCAGCTGGCTGTCAAAGCGGTCTATGGTTGTGATGCCCTTTACTTTTAAAAACGCTCCCTTTTTTATCTCAGAGAGCATCTGCGCAGTCTGGTCGTTTCTGACAAATATCTTGAGTACGAACGTATCGGTAAAGTCAGAGAGCTGAAAAATGATAATGGTCTTTTCATTTCGAATCTCTTTTGTCTCTACCTCCAGCACCTGACCGCGCACTACGACCTCTCCCATCTCGCCTTGGATATTCTTCATCTCAACAGCGTCGTCATCAAAGCTTTTGCCGTAAAGAATATCCGGATCTGCTGACCTTTTCAGGACGGGATCATACCGCGCGCGGCGCTCAAATTTCTGCGCGCCGCTGTTTTCTTTCTGCGCAGATGCCGCTTGTGCGCGCTGCCGTTCTTCTT
>CAWVKK010000081.1:0-11231 GCA_963929865.1 uncultured Eubacteriales bacterium
CGGTTTAAGTCTTTCTCAAGATTTTTCTGGATGTACTGCTGAATTTTTCTTACTAAATCATAGGTACGCGTCAAATTTTGGGCGTGCATATTTTCAAAAGGGTTGCCGCACGTCCTTGAGGACCTCTCAGAACGCTCCTGACGGTCCCGATTTTCGCTTTTCCAATACCCGGCATATTCTCTATTCTGTTTGTTTTCCTGAAGCTTCTTTAAGGAATCTATCGCCAATGAGAGGGCTTTTTCCAAATCCTGTTTCTGGATCGGCTTTAAGAGATATTCTCTTACCTGAAGCTCTAAAGCCTGCTGCGCATATTCAAACTTGGCGTGGCAGCTCAAGAGAATCGGCACGAGTTCAAGCTTTTTGGCGCGGGTCCACTCGATGAGCTGGAGACCGCTTCCGCCGGGCATTTCGATATCCGTCAGCAAAATAGAAACGCGGAAGCGCGACAGAATAGAGATCGCCTCTTTCATGCGATAGGCATGATAGATTTCAGAAATGCCAAATTTTTCACGCTCAATCATTTGCTCGATCACCGTCACCTCGAGCAGTTCATCATCCACAATCAACACATTCATCTATCGTCCCCCAATACTGAAATGCTGCCGAAAAATACGCGCAGGATCGACAGCATGTATTTTTTTAAAATCGATTTGTATAAAATTACTTCTATTTTACAAAAAAATGAGGGGGAAAGTCAAGGAAAAATCCTTTTTGGAAAATGTCAGAAAAAAAGGGCGCTGATTGAATTTCAATCAGCGCCCCAACAGCATCAAGCTATTGTGTGATTAGTTGTTTGCTTTTTCCTGAGTTAAGATGTCTTTTGCAGACTGTGCCTCTGCTACCAGTTCTTCGTCATCGCTGTTCTCGATGATTCTGTCCAGAGTGATCTCGAAAACTTCGCTGTTCTTGATTACATTGAGCATTGCCATTGCAGATCTCTGCAGATCGCCAAGTCTCATGATATCGCCGTCTTCCAGAGCGGTCAGAACGTTTTCAACGTTGTTTCCTGGCATCTCGCAGTCATTTCCAGCATAGTTCAGAAGCGCCTGAACGTTCATGCCAGCCTGTTTTCCGTATACAGTACCAACGGAATACCAGTCAGTCATAACGAATCCTTCGAATGCCCATTCATTTCTCAGGATTTCTGTCAGCAGGTTGTAGTGCTCGAATGTTGAGTAGCCGTTTACCATGTTGTAAGAGGACATGATATAATCAGGCTGTGCTTCTTCAACTGCAATTTCAAATCCCTTTAAGTAGATTTCTCTTGCTGCTCTCTCGGACAGAACAGAGTTGCTTCCCATACGGGAATTTTCCTGGCTGTTGAATGCGAAGTGTTTCAGGGTAACGCCTACGCCTGAGTCAGAGCCGTCTTCGTTTGTCTCAACTCCTCTTGTCTCAGCGGCAGCGGTCAGACCTGTCAGCAACGGATCTTCTGAGTAGTACTCAAAGTTACGTCCGCACAGAGGATTTCTGTGGATGTTCATACCAGGTGCAAGCCATGAGGTTACGCCGTATTCTTTCATCTCTACAGCGACAGCGCGTCCAACCGTCTCAACAACTTCCGGATCCCATGTCTGAGCGAGAAGTGTTCCGATCGGCATTGCTGTACAGTACTGATAGTACGTATCGCCTGTTGTTGTGTAAAGGTTTGTTCCTTTGTCCAGTTCAGCCTGGTAAGCTGCTTCGTCAGCGATCTCGATCTCGTTGTAGATAGCGCCTGCCCAGCTGTACTGATACGTATAGTATGTCTGTTCCGGATCGAAAGCTGCATCTTTGGCAACCAGATCATATTTGATATAGCTGTTTGTGATACGGATACCAGCAGGTCCGTCGGACATAACGATGTTCGGGATGTATCTTGTGTTGTACAGGTTGCTTGTCGTCTCTCCTGCTGCACCGTATACGGAGTCTGCCTGAGAACCGATTACAGCTGTCTCAACTGCATTGCCGCTTGTCATTCCGTCGTAGGTACCGCCCTCTACGAGGTCAGCCAATTCTACGTTGGACATGTCGGCAACGAGCTGTTCCATTGTGATAGTACCGTTTACAACATCCATCAGAGTCGGATTTTCAACTGCTTCTACAGTCTCGAATTTCTCTGTGTCAGTATCAGATTTTCCAGCAGCATATACTGCGGAATCTTTTGTCTCATCAGAGCTTACATAAGTTGTGATGACACCTTCCTGATATTCGTGTGTTTCTGGCTCTGGGAAGTCTGCTGCTGCAATGGAAAGAGCAGCTGCCGTAGCAGAAACGCCTTCAGCGGAAGGAGTGATGCCTGTGCCGTATCCTTCAGAGGTCTCGTCTAAGATTTCAACTGCAACCGGCTCGTAGGTAGGAGTGTGAACCTCAGAGGTCTCTCCGTCTTCGTTTGTCACTTCTTCTACTTCGTTGCTCAGAACATAGCCGGCTTCTGCGTCATATTCGCCTGTCTGCAGAGCGTCTTTTGTCAGACCTAACAGATTTCTGCACTGCTCGGTTACTACGTTTTCATCTAAGGTAATGGTAGCTGCCTCTACGGTATTTCTGGAGCTGTTGCCCACGCGGATGATGTAGTCTCCGCTTTCGATCACATATGCGTCGGTAGCTTCATCGTAGCTGGAGAGATCCTTTGTATCAAAGCTGATCGTTACGGTCTCTGTTGCGCCTGCTGCCACTGCCACCTTCTGGTATGCTGCAAGCTCCTGATATGGTTTGTCGATGTTTCCTGTCGGAGCGGAGAAGTAAACCTCTACAACCTCTTTTCCGTCTACATCGCCTGTGTTTGTAACATTTGCGGTAACGGTGATGGTCTCAGCGTCTGCCGTTACTTCCTGTACATCGATTGAGAACGTCGTGTAGGACATACCATATCCGAATGGATAAGCAACATCTTTTCCGAATGTATCAAAATAACGATATCCTACATAAATGTCGTCTGTGTAGAACTCTTCAAGTGTATCGCCGTCTAAGTAAGAGAAGGTTTCACTGGAAGGATAATCTGTGAAGTTGATTGCCCAGGTGTCTGTCAGTTTTCCGGATGGATTTACAGAACCGTTTAAGATTTCCACGATTGCTCTACCGCCGTTCTGTCCAGCCTGTGACATCAATACGAGAGAGTCAAGTCCTTCGATCTTTCCTCTGTTCCACTCGTCGTCTTCTCCGTATCCGCCTTTGCCGGTGAAGAAGTTTGTATCGATGATTCCGCCGACGTTGAGTACAACGACAACGTTCTCAAATTTCTGTCCCAGCATCTTTAAGTTTGCAGCTTCTGCATCTGTCAGATAGTAGTCGCCTTTGTCGACAGCGCGGTCGGAGCCTTCTCCTGAGTTACGTGCCAGAACGTAGATCGCTGTGTCTGTCTGCTCAGCAGCAGCGTCTACATCTGCTTCTTCATAGGCGGATTCCATATGAACATAACCGCCCCATCCGCCAGACTGTGAATATTCAGCAGACTTGGTCTCATAGTCAGCTTCCTGAGCCTCAAGGAAACTGGTGTTTACGATATCATAGCCAGCCTCTTCAAAGCCCTGCCATACGTTGATGTTGGCTCCGTCTTTTAAGTAAACGTCTCCAGATCCTGTACCGCCTTTGATTGTAGCGTAAGTTCCTGCTCCAAAGAGAGCAACCTTTGTCCCCTGCTCGCTGGAGATCGGAAGAACACCATTGTTTTCAAGAAGAACCATACCTTCTGTAGCAGCTGCCTGGGAGATAGCGCCGTTTGCAGCTTCTCTTTCTGCGCTTGCGTTAGGATCCGTAGATGCAGCGGCAAAAGCCGGAACAGCACTCGATACGGTCATACTTGCCACTAAAGAGATAGCAAGCATCGCTTTTACGATTTTGTTTTTCATAAAAAATCCTCCTATTGATTAAGTCGATGAGCTGAAAAAGCAGCACCACGGACAGCTATCCGCATCCAGAACATGAAAATACAGCCGTACAGCCGATATCTATCAATGCTGCTGCATCGCACCTCATCGCTGGTGAAATCTATTATACAAAAAATAATCACAAAAAAATATAATTATTCTGCGATAAAATTATACAATTCTGCTTTATTAAAGATGAAAAAAAGAAAAAAATCGTCATTTTTACTTAAATTTAACAGGGATAACAGACGAAATCTATCGGATTAAGAGACATTATCGCAGGAGCGGGGACATGCACAGAAGAAAAAAAGAAGGTGTCATTTCCATTTATTCTTGATATTCTGACATGGAGTGATAATGTTATAGATGGATAAATATTACATCATATTTCCACAGGGAGAGCATATGGCGCAGTTTCACGAAGTAATCAAAAAATTTAATAAAATCCGCCTCTATCTCCAGGATTTTCTCGTCTATGGATACCGAAAGAGATCTCAGTTTCAGAAGAAAAGCGGGCGCACGTACGACGACGAGAAGCGCAGAATCTGCAGCTATCTGGGAGAGTATGTGAAAGAATCATACGAAAAGGAAGGAAAGAAGATTTTTATCTCCATGGACACCGCGGAATTGTTTTCCAACCCTCTCTACCGCTGCTACGAGGCGAAGAGCTTTACGGCAAACGATATCCAGCTCCATTTTTATCTGATGGATCTTTTGCAGGATCAGGAGAAGATGGATCTGAAGGAGCTTGGCGACGGGCTGACGGAGCAGTACGGGACGGAAATCGACGTGCAGCTTGTGGAGCGAAAGCTGAGAGAATATGTCGGCATGGGCGTTTTTCTGAGAGAAAAAGAGCAGAGAAAATGGCTCTACTCTCTATCGGACGATCTCTTTGAAGAATTTCGCTCTGACAGCGGGCAGACAGAGCTGCCGAAAAAAGCGCGGGAGAGCGGGCAGGAGACGTCAACATGGTCTGCTCTGACGCACAGAGAGCAGCTGGAGCTGTTTTTGGGATTTTACGCCATGGAAGCGCCGCTGGCTCTGGCGGGACACTATATCCAGAATTCTCTGCAGATGGAGAATCGGT
The DNA here is from genome assembly GCA_963929865.1 of uncultured Eubacteriales bacterium. GTDB lineage: Bacteria > Bacillota > Clostridia > Lachnospirales > Lachnospiraceae > JAGZHZ01. The sequence continues at coordinate 4,936 of CAWVKK010000081.1, forward strand.
GGTTTTGCTTTGAGCACTATTTTATCGGATGGACGCTGGAGGATGAGGTGCTGCTGCACATGACGGAGGCTATCGGGGAGAAGAGATGGCTGGAGATTAAGACGTTTGCCAATCAGCAGGGCGTGGTTTCCCACTACCGCGCGCTCCCGTTTTTCATCATGGTCAGCGTGCAGAACGGGAGAAGATATCTTGCGGCGTATCACAGAGAAAGAAAACAGTATACGGCGCTGCGGCTCGACTATATCGATACCGCGAAGGCGGCGGAGTTATGTCCGCAGGAGGAGTACGAGCAGAGAAGACAGACGGCGCTTGCCATCAGAGACCATATCTGGGGCGTTTCCTGGCAGGCGGAGAGAGAACTGTGCGCACTCCGCTTTCAGATTGAGTGCGAGCCGCGGCAGCAGGAAGAGAGATTTCAGAGCATGAAGGCGGAGGCGAGGGGAGGAAGCGTCAAAAAAGTCGGTCAGAACCGGGTGGAATTTTCCATCGAGGTCTATGACGTGATGGAGATGATGCCGTGGGTGAGAACGTTTTTAGGGCAGATCTGCGAGATCGCGTGCAGCGAGGAAAGCTTTGTCAAAAGATTTTTTGACGATCTCGAGGCGATGAGACTGTGCTACGGGGCGGATGCGCAGGCAGAAACAGGCTCGGAGGAAAAGAAGGATACCGTGCAAAAACACAGAAGAGAGGGCGGTGCAGATGGAAATTTTTCATGAATTATATGGGCGCTACTACCAGAATATGGCGCGGATTTTAGCCGCGACTCCCTGCACGAAGGAGGTGATCGAGCAGACGATCCGGGAGGAGGGGTTTGAGGAGAGTATGCTGTTTTTGCTGCCCGCGGTCACGGGAAAAGCACAGTGGAATCTGCTGGAGAGGGAAGATGATATCTGGTATTCCAAGCTGCTGTATGAGCCGTATGCGCCCACGACGGCGCTGGAGAGAAGATGGCTGAAGACACAGCTTCAGGATGAGCGGACCGCTTTTCTCTTATCAGAAGAACTAAGAGAGAAATTTTTAGAGAGATTAAAAGAAGAAAAAGAGCTGTACCGCAGAGAGGATTTCGACTATTTCGACCGGGACAGCCTTTCAGACCCATACCGCAGCGAGCGGTACCAGAGCGCGATGAGAACGGCGCTTGCGGGGCTGCAGCGCAGAGCGGAGCTTGTGCTGACGTACAGAGAGGAGAACGCGGAACCGAATCCGCACAATATCGGCGCGGGGGAAAGGACGGGACGGTATCTCCCCCTTAAGATGGTATACTCCATGAAAAAGGACCGCTTTTTTCTGTATGCGCTGGAGGAGAGACCGAAGAGCCAGCCGGTGCTTTCTATTTTAAAGATGAGCGGCGTGACGGAGGCGGAAATGGCGCCTGACCGCCGGATCGCAGATGCGTGCGCACAGGCGCACAGGCGGAGAGAACGGCTGTGCGCCATAGTCCGGATTCAGGACGAGAGAGGCGCTTTGCAGCGGTTCCTGATTCAGATGACGGATTTTGAGAAGGAGACGAGAGAGGAGGGGGAAAAGACGGTGACAGTAAAGGTGTTTTACCGGCAAGAGCAGGAGCAGGAGCTGACGTGCCGGTTTCTCTCCCTGGGACCGATGCTGGAAGTGATGGAGCCGGGAACCATGCGCAGAGCGATCAGGGAGAAGATAGAAGAGCAGGTTCGCAGATTTTTTTAAGAGACGAAACAGTGCGTTTATGGTAAGATAAAGTCACGCTAAGGCAAAGGAAAAACAACAGCCAAAGCAGCGGAAAAAACCGCGCGAAACTGCGGAGGAAAAAAGATCCGGAGAGGAAGAAGGGAGGAAGCGCAGATGAAAATCAGAGAGCTGCTGAGAGAAGAGACGGGCAGGACAGAAACGTTAAACGGGTGTGCGGCATACGAGACCACACTGGACGCATGTCTGAACGCATTTTCCCGTATCGGGGGAATGCGCGGCGAGCCGAAGACGTCTCTGTATACACAGTGCTTCCTGCCTGCGTATCTGGAAAACCGGGATCTCGCCATGAAACTGCTGTTCTATATCCGCGATATCTGGATGGGGATGGGAGAGAGAGAGATCTTCCGAAAAATCGTGAGAAAGCTTGCCAGCGATTATCCAGACTCTGTCAGAAAAAATATCAGATATTTCGGAACATACGGAAGATTTGACGACCTGCTTGTCCTGCTCGGCACCAGCTGCGAGGACGATATGATTGCCTATGTCTGCGGACAGCTGAAAAAGGATGAGGAGAACATGGCGGAGGGAAACGGCGCGAAGATTTCTCTTCTGGCAAAGTGGATGCCATCCGTCAACACCTCCGGGAAAAAGAGCGCGGCGCTCGGAAAAAGGATGGCAAAGAAACTGGGGATGTCGCAGAAGGAATACCGCAGACGCTTATCGGCGCTGCGCCGCCAGATCGGACTGATCGAGAGCGATTTTGCTCAGAAGACGGAGACGATACCGTATGAAAGGATTCCGGCGAAGGCGATGCTCAAATACCATAAGGCGCTGGCAAAAAAAGACACGTTCGCGGAGTATCTGGACAGAGTGGACGCCGGGATGGCCAGGATGAATACGTTTCCAGTGTTCCCGTATGAGATCACGCGCCCTCTGACCTGGAAAAACGGGACGATGAGAGCGCTTGACAAGAGAAGCGTCACGAGGAGATTCGTCAACACCATGTGGAACGCGAAGAGGGAAAATCTCGGGACGGAAAACACACTGGTCGTTGCCGACGGCTCAGGCTCGATGTACTGGACAGAGCGCGATCGTGTGACGCCGGCTCTGATTGCCCAGACCATGGCTCTGTTTTACGCGGAGCGCAGTCAAGGAGGATTTCACAACTGCTTTCTCACCTTCTCAAGACGCCCGCGCCTGATCGAAATCAGGGGAAACGATCTGTGGGAGAAGATGGCTCACATTCAATCGTTCAACGAAGTGGCAAACACCGATATTCAGGCGGTGTTCCGCCTGATTCTGAGGACGGCGCAGAAAAACAGGCTGGAACAGGAGGAGATGCCGTCGACGCTGTATTTCATATCGGATATGGAGTTTGACGAGTGCGCGGAGCACGCGGAAAAGACAGCGTTTGAAGAGGCAAAAGAAGAGTATGAGCACGCAGGCTACCGGCTGCCGGTTGTCGTCTTCCACAATGTGAACTCTTTCCAGAGCCAGTTTCCGGTGAGAAAAGACACGAAAGGGGCGGCGATGACGAGCGGAAGCTCAAGCGCAGCCTTCCGGCAGAAAGCAGACCGCGAGACAACGCCGTACGACTTCATGCTCAAGGTGCTGAACTCGAAGCGGTATCAGCCGATCCGCGCGTGAGAGACCGCCCGGCAAAGAACGACACTTACAGCAAAATAAAAATATTTTTTAAGAGACTAGGGGTATTATGTCACGGATTCCATTGAGGAAACGGCAGAGATTACGTGTCGTGTAAGGAAAAAAGAGCGGAAAAACGCAGATCGGATAGGCATCCGAAAAGACATTTGAAAGAAATTTCAGATGTCTTTTCTTTTTTTGCGAGGACTGCAGCGCGGAAAAAATATCCCCCAGGGTGGCTTGTGATAAAAATAACAGTATGATATGATCTAACTAATCTGAAAATGTGCTTAGGAAAGGATAAAAATATATGGAAAGACATAAAACAGCCGAGCTGGAAGAGAAAATGGATCAGTACTGGGCAAAGCGCTCCGGCAGCTACAGCGAGCAGAACCTGGCGCAGCTGGAAAAACCGCAGAGGGAGGTATGGAAAAACCTGATTTTGGATCATGCTCCGAGAAAAAAATGCCTCGACATTTTAGACGTCGGCACAGGTCCCGGCTTTTTTGCCATTTTGCTGGCGATGGCGGGACACCGTGTGAAGGCGGTCGACAGAAATGAAAATATGCTCGCAGAGGCGAGAAAAAACGCAAAGAAGTACGGAGTCAGCATAGAATTTCTCCAGGTGGAGGACGAGCTGCCGTTTCCGGATAAAACCTTTGATCTGGTCGTCTCAAGAGACGTGACATGGACTTTGACAGATCCGGAGCATACGCTGATGCACTGGATGAGCAAAGTCAAAGAGGGCGGATGCCTGCAGTATTTTGACGCAAACTGGAACAGCCATCTGCTGAGCGAGGAGAGCAAAAAAGAATACGAGCGATACCAGGAATATGTCAGAGAACATAAGGGATTTTCTTACAGCAAGGCAAAGGAGCTTGACCCGATCGCCGAGAAGCTTCCGATGACATACCGCGACAGACCGGTCTGGGACGCGGCGTTCTGGCTGAAACACGATTATGCGTACGTCTGCACGATCTGCAACCTCAATTCCCAGATTTACACGGAGATTGAGCAGATGCAGTACAGACACAAGCCGGAATTTCTGATGATTGTTGAAAACCGCATTCGAGGTGAACAATGAGAGGAAGGCAGGCGGCAAAAAGGATCGCGCAAAGCCTGATTCAGACAATTCTTCTCCTGATCGGAGTGACGCTGATTACCTTTTTGATCCTCTACCTCTCTCCGGGAAATCCGGCGCAGAGGTGGCTGGTCGGAGGAGACGGACATGCCGGCATGGTTTCCGAGGAAGCCATCCGGGAGCAGGAAGAAAAAATGGGACTGGACCGTCCGTTTCTCGTCCAGTATAAAGACTGGCTGCTCCGGGCCGCCCGGGGCGATCTGGGGAATTCTATGATTACGGGCAAGCCGGTCCTAGAGGAACTGAAAGATAAGGCAGTTCCGACTGTTGAGCTGACGGCGGTCTCGCTGCTCTTTACCATTTTGATCTCGGTTCCGCTTGGAATCTGCTGTGCCGTTCACAAAGACGGCTGGCTTGACAATATCGTCCGCTTTTTTTCGTTTCTGGGCATTTCGGTGCCGTCTTTTTTGATTTCCCTGCTGCTCTTATGGTTCTTCTGCCTGAAGCTCAGATGGTTTTCCGTCATCGCGGCAGAGGGCTGGAGGGGAATGGTTCTGCCGGCAGGCGTGTTTGTCATCCAGTGTTCTTCTAAATTTACGAGACAGGTGCGCGCCGTTGTCATCGAACAGCTGGGGAGAGAATACGTAAAAGGCGCCGCGGCAAGGGGAGTCAAAAAGAGAACGATTTTGTTTTCTCATGTGCTGAAAAACTGTATGATTCCGATCTTAAGCTGGTGCGGAATTTATCTGGGCGTCATGCTGGGAGGAGCCGCCGTGATTGAAAATATTTTTTCATGGAACGGTCTGGGAAAGATGGCGGTAGAAGCCGTCACGGCACAGGATTACTATCTGATTCAGGGATTTGTCCTGTGGACTGCGGTCATTTTTTTGGCAGTCAACTTTGTGATCGACCTTCTGTCGGCGCTGATCGACCCCAGGATCCGGAAAAATCAGGAGGAAAGCAGATGAAAAAAAGGAAAAAGACAGAAAAAAACAAAGGCTCTAAATCCTTTTTAACCGTGTGCATCCTGATCGCGCTTCTGCTTGGAACGGCAGTTTTTGCTCCTGCTCTTGCGCCGCATGACCCTAATAAGACGGAGCTGAGTCTGTCTTTGCTGAAGCCGTGCACAGAGTATCCGCTCGGGTGCGATGCGATGGGGCGGTGTATGCTCTCGAGAATTCTCTACGGGGCGCGGGTTTCGATCTTTTCCAGTCTTGCGATCGTCTTTACGGTTTCGTGCGTCGGAACGCTGGTCGGCGTTTTGTGCGGATATTTCGGCGGAGTGACCGACACAATCCTAAACAAGTGCATCAGCATCATGCAGGCGTTTCCGAAGATGATTCTGGCGATTGCGATCGCAGGCGTGATGGGAATCGGGATTGAAAATACGATTTTTGCGCTCTGCATCGCAGAATGGGCGGGCTATGCGAGACTGAGCCGCAGTCTGACGATGGGAATCCGAAACCAGACGTTTATCAAGGCGGCCAGAGTGTGCGGGGAATCACATCTCTCGATTATCGCGCGCCAGGTTCTGCCCAATGTCATCCCAACCCTGACAGTCAACGCCAGCCTCGGGATTGCATCGATGATTATGGAGGTTGCGGCGCTGTCTTATATTGGTCTTGGCGTGCGCTCCCCGATGGCAGAGTGGGGCGCGATGATGAATGCGGGAAAGGATTATCTCCAGACAGACACCCGCCTTGTCCTCATACCGGGCGCGGCTATTTTTCTTGCAGCCGCTCTCTTTAACCTGTTTGGCGAGAAACTGAGAGATCTCCTGGATACGCGGTCCTGATTCTTTGGATAAGACGATCTGGGCAAAAAGAAAGACTAACTATTAAAAGTCAAGTCTAAAATGAAAGTTTTTTGAATGAATTGCAGAAATGCATTTCAGATATAGTTGAAC
>CAWVKK010000082.1:0-6869 GCA_963929865.1 uncultured Eubacteriales bacterium
ATCCATTAGTTCAAAGGATTGCTACGACATTTACCGGATGTGGTGCGAGGAAATTTCCGCAGAGAGGGCAGCGCAGCTTCATGGAAGAGAATCGGCTTTCAGCCGGAGAAAAGGATGTTTCCTGTCTCCTGTTGACAAAATTCAGGTAATATGTTACCTTTATTAAAAGTAATATATTACTTATTGGAGGAAACATGAATATCAAAGAAGTTATGAGCAGCGGCAAGGTGGATTTCACCGGCATTGAATCCTCTTATTTTCTTCTGGGATTATTAAGCGCTTTTGAAAATCGATTTCAGGCTGTAGCTGACAGGACGATGAAGGAAATCAGCTGGAAGCAGTTTTTTGCAATCATATGCATTAATATGTGCAAGGATCCCCCTACAGTAAAAGAGCTTGCTCAGATCATGGGGAGTTCTCACCAGAATGTAAAGCAGATCCTGTTGAAATTGGAAAGAAAAGGATTTATCAACATTTCAGCAGATGAAAAGGATAAAAGAAGACAGCGCATACAGCTTACAGAATACTGCATAGAGTTTTGTTCAAAAAACGAAGAAATAACGTCCGCCATTATGGAGAAGATGTTTACGGGGATTTCCGAGGAACAGCTGCAGGTCGCGATACAGACCATTATTCAGATTGAGGATAATCTTAAGGAGATAAAGGAAAATGAGTAAGGGCATCATATTATACCAGTCAAAATACGGAGCAACTAAAAAGTATGCGGAATGGCTTAAGCAGGAGAAAAATTATGCCATTGCTGAAACAAAAAAGGCAGAGATTTCTTATTTGCAAAGCTTCGATACAATTGTTTTGGGCGGAGGCGTTTATGCTTCCGGGATTGCGGGACTGCAGTTTCTGAAGAAAAATATCAGCAGTCTGTCCGGTAGGAAAATAGCGGTGTTTGCAGTTGGCGCATCGCCTTATGATGAGAGAGCAATCCAACAGATTAAAGAGCTGCATTTTAAAGGAGTACTTCATGATGTTCCTTTATTTTACTGCCGGGGAGCATGGGATGAGGATCGTATGACATTTGGCGACAGAATGCTGTGTAAGATGCTGCATAAAGTTGTAGCAAAGCAAAATCCGCAGGAATATGAACCTTGGCAAGAAGCATTGATGAGCGCAGCCGGCAGGAAATGTGATTGGACAGACAAGCAGTATTTGGCTCCTTTGCTGGCGTATCTGGAGAAGAATGAATAACAGAGAAATTCTGCTTATCTTGCAAAATTGACCTTGAAAACACCGGCATTTGAATGCGGTTTATGGATAAAAAGACTGAGGGCGGCACGACCAAAGGGAGAATCGTGCTTTATTCTGCCAGCGGAGGATTTCCGCCCATGATCAAATGAAAACAACTTGGAGCAGTTAGCTTAAAAATTTTATAAAAAAAGTGTAAAGTGATATTGTCAATATCAAAGCGCGGCAAAAATGCCCCGTCACAACAGAGCGCCGCACTAAAACGGTATAGCTGCCTATTGGTCTTCGTCCAGAAGAGTTCGAAGCTGAGCGATCTCGTCTCTGCTCAGACCGCTGGCGCACAGAGCATTTGCAAAAACGGAAAGATTTCTGCGGCAGAGCTTTTCGTAGAAATTTCTGCTTTGGGAGGCAATATATTCAACCTCAGTAATACACGGTGTATAATAATTTTTGTGACTTTTTTGCTCAACAGTGACAAATCCTTTCTCTGTCAGTCTGGTGAGCAGGGTCAGCAAGGTCGTCATCGCCATCGGATGCGTCAGAAAAAGGATATCTTCGATATCTGCTCTGGTAGCAGGAGCCGTACAGGTCCAGACCGCCTGCATCACTTCCAATTGAGTATCGGACAGACGGCAGATTCTTTTCTTCATAACGATCACCTCTACATTCATCATATTTTTTATATTAATATTCTACAATTGTAGAATGTATTTGTCAATGCGTAAAACACCATCTTGCAATCTGTGGCGGCAAAGGGAAATGGAATTTGCAGGGGATTGCAGACGGAGGCAGAAAGAATCCTATTGACAGGTGGAGAATGAGGTGTTACAGTAATGATGTTAAAATAAAATTTACATCGATTGCCAGAAAGAGAGAAAAACATGGTTGACAAATCAAATGTGGAACAGATAAACAATTATGAAACGTGGTGCGAGCAGTGGAGAGAGCGGTTTTTGAGGATGGATCAGGAGGAACTTAAAAGGAGACTGCCGGAATTACAAGAAGAGGGAAATTGGCTGACGATCCGCCATTTCGGAAGAAAGCTGGGCGTCCACATGCAGGACGGGACAATCGCCGCCCTGGAGGACGGCTGTTTGGTGAGCTGCTATGAAAAGCTGAACGTCTACACCCTCTTTGGATATGTCTCCCCTCTTGCACATTATCGGGACGAATGGGTGCGGTTCGACCAGCTAAGAGGGACTGCTCCGTTTTCCAAGGCCTTTCAGGAAGGAGTCGTTGAGCCGTTTTCCAGAATGTTCAGCGGACGAATAGAAAAATTGTGCGACAGCTGCGAGAAGCTGGGAGGAAAAAAACTGCCCTGGTCAGACGCAGGATATGAGCTGAAAGCGTTTTCCTGTATTCCGGTGCGCTTCCTCTTCTGGGAAGGGGATGAGGAATTTCCGGCTCAGGGCAATATTCTCTTTGACGCCAGCGCCACCGATTTTATACACGGAGAAAGCGTAGTGACGATCGCAGCGCTCGGTTTGGAAAGGATTGCAAAGACAGCGGGGGTTGCGATGGATCGGAAAACATTTCCCGTTTTCTAAAAAACGAAGGGAGGATATGTGTGAAAAACGGTATTATCACAGTGGGAATCGCAGGATTCGGAATGTCGGGACAAGTCTTTCACGCCCCGTTTTTGGATGCGGACAGGCGGTTTCAGATAAAAAAAGTGTATGAACGGACGTCAGAGCGCGCAAAAGAGAGATATCCGTATGTGGAGACCGTGCGCAGCTATGAACAGCTACTGACAGACGATATCGACCTTGTCGTGATCACCACGCCCAATCAGCTTCACGTTCCAATGGCAAAGCGCGCTATAGAGGCTGGAAAAAACGTGATTGTGGAAAAGCCGGTTGCAGCCACAAAAGAAGAAGCGCAGGAGCTGTGCAGTATGGCAGAGAAAAACCATGTCCTGTTTTCCGTGTATCAGAACCGCAGACTGGACGGCGATTTCCGGACGGTTCAGAAGCTGATCGCGGATGGGACGCTGGGAGAGATTGTAGACTACGAGGCGCATTATGACCGGTTTGTGACAGGAGCAAGCAAAAAGAGATGGAAGGCTGAGGGCGGCAGAGGCGTTGGGATTTTGTATGATTTGGGAGTCCACATCCTCGACCAGGCATACGTGCTGTTCGGTATGCCTGAAGAGGTGTATGCCGATGTCCGGAGACAGCGCGAGGCTTCAGCAGGCTTTGACAACTTTCAAGTGATTTTGTATTATAAGGACAAGCGGGCAATTTTGTCGGCAGGGGAATTGGTTGCGATGCCGGGACCTCATTTTATGGTAAACGGACGAAAAGGCAGTTTTCTCAAGTACGGAATGGATGTGCAGGAGAAAGCTCTGGCAGAGGGGGCAAAGCCTGGAGGGGAGAACTGGGGAAAAGAAAATCCGGACTCCTATGGAATACTTGCGGTTGTGACAGAAAACGGAATGCAAAAAAAGCGGGTTCCGACGATTGAGGGAAATTATGGTCTGTTTTACGACAATGTATATCAGGCGCTTACAGCGGGGGAAAAGCTGCTCGTAAATCCAGCCGACACGGTGGCTGTGCTGAAAATCATGGAAGCGGCGATGAAAAGCGCCGCCTCGAAAAAAAGGGAAAAGATTCTTTAGCCATACAGAAAAAGCGCTGCGGGGTTTCCAAGACTTAGTCAGAGAGAAACGCCGCAGCGCGTTTTGCATGTCGGAAAGCGCGTTCTATTTTCCAAAATAGTCTGCGATTTCCTTCATTCTGTGCGTCTGGCTGACATGAAACGGACATCTGCGGTCGCAGTGCCCGCAAGCGATGCAGTCGGACGCTTTTTTTTCAAGCTTTTCATAGTGATCCGCCGCCATGGCGTCGCCGATCACAGCCAGATCGTAGTATTTGTTGATCAGCCCGATATTCAGACCTGCCGGACATGGCTGGCAGTGGCTGCAGTAGACGCACGTTCCTGAGATGTCCTTTGGCGTCAGCGTCGCGATGACAGAGTAGTCGCGCTCTTCCTCTGGGGCGTCGAAAAAGCCCAGAACCGTCTTTACGTCGCCGAGATTGCGGATGCCCGGAAGAACGGTCAGAACGCCCGGCTTATCGAGCGTGTACTGGAGACACTGGTACGGCGTCAGCGCCTGACCGAACGGAGAGGTATCCGCCTGGAGCAGCTGTCCTCCGGAATACGGCTTCATGACGGAGATCCCGATGCCTTCCGCCTCGCAGCGCCGGTACAGCTCCATGCGCTCGCTGGCGCTGCCTCTGGCAAATTCGCCGTGCTGATAGTCATAAGCCGCGTTGATGGAGAACATCAGCTGATCAATCAGACCGGTGTCCAGCACCTGCCGGACAAGCTCGGGAGTGTGTGAAGACAGCCCGATATGGCGGACAGCGCCGCTTTGCCTCATCTGGAGCAGATAATCAAGAACGCCGTTTTTCTGGTAGCTCTTCCAGTCGGAAGCAGTATCCAGGCAGTGGATAAAGCCGTAATCGATGTAGTCGGTTTTCAGCTCTCTTAACTGCCAGTCGATCTGACGCTTGACGGTCTCAAGGTCTGTCGTCCACCCGTATTCTCCAGCCTCATAGTTTGCGCCGAAATGAATCTGATACAGCATCTCTTTGCGGACTGGTGCGAACGCCTCCCCCGCGTAGCGGAAGGTCTGAGCCCCCGCCGTCGCGAAATCGACATAGTTGACGCCGTGTTCCTGCGCATATGTCAGGGCGCTGACAGCTTCCTTTTCCGAAGCTTCAAAAACCGGTCCTGTTCCGATTCCGATGACGCTGATCTTATCGCCGGTTTTTTTGTGAATTCTGTATTCCATCGCATGTCCCCCCTTCGTTTTTGCAGATCTCAGCCGTTTATCACGCGCTTTGCCCACTCGGCAGCGCCTGATCCGTTTAAAAGCTGTCCTTTTTTCCAGGACGCGTTCGGGCAGTGCTCTTTTAAACTCTGCTCTGCCCTGGAAATGCCGCTGCCGCCGGAGGTGGCAAAAGGAATCAGCGTCTTGCCTGAAAAATCACAGCTTTCGAGGAACGTGTCGACGATGCGGGGTTCCACATACCACCAGATCGGAAATCCGATCAGGATCGTGTCATACTGATCCATATCCGGAAGCGGTCCGCTGACAGCAGGGCGGCAGGACGGGTCATTCATCTCTAAGGTGCTGCGGCTGTGCTTGTCCATCCAGTTTAAATCGGCGGAAGTGTACGGCTGCTGCGGGCAGATCTCATACAGATCCGCGCCTGCAGCAGCTGCCATCTCTTTTGCCGTATGGGCGGTTGTGCCGCTGGCAGAAAAGTAGGCGATCAATGCTTTGCTCATAATAGTGTTCTCCTTTTTCTATCTTATTTACAGTCTTTACAGTCGTATTTTACAGTTCAATCAATTCATATTCCCTGGAGCCGACTCCCAGCTCGGCGGCGGCTTCTATCGTATGGATACCATTGCGGCTGTTGACGCGCTCCATGAAATGCTCCTTTCCCGGGTCATCGGAGCTGACAACGAGATCGATGCAGGCCTGGTCAATCGCAACAGGATCGAGGGAAGCCAATATGCCGATGTCCTTCATGCAGGGATCTTCGGCTACCACACAGCAGTCACAGTCCACAGAAAGATTTTTCATCACATTGATATAGGCAATTTTTCCCTCAAAATGCGCTGCCACACTGGCGGCAGCGTCAGCCATAGCCTCCGGAAATACAACGTTGCTGGCGTGCTGCTTCCATGTCTCAAAGCGGTCTGCGGTCTTGCCTCCGCTGTGAATCAGAGCCTTTCCTTCTGCGCTGGCACAGCCGATGGACAGCTGCTTGAGAGCGCCGCCGTATCCTCCCGCAGGATGCCCCTTAAAGTGGGCCAGCACCAGCATCGAGTCATAATGCTCTATATTTTTGCCCAGATAGTTTTCCTTTAGTATCTTTCCGTTCGGAATCGGCCAGATAACATCGGGTCCCTCGGCGTCCATCAGATCAACAGAAAAGTATTTTGTCCATCCGTGTTCCTCCAGCAGCTTCAGGTGGGAATGCGTGTGATCCCGCACGCCGCCCGAGGCGTCTCCGTAGGCGGTATTGCACTCTACGACAGTACCGTTTACCTCCTCTACCATAGGACGCCAGAATTCCGGACGCAGAAAATTCTGATTTCCTTTTTCTCCGGAGTGAACCTTTACGGCCACCTTACCAGGCAGCTGAATATTTAAAGCATGGTAAAGCTTTACGACTGCTTCCGGAGTGATCTCCCGTGTAAAAAAAACTTTTGAGTTCATAGTAATCCTCCTTACCTGTGCAAAGGATAAATCCTTTTTATTTAAGACTTCCGCCTGTCCGGCAGAATTTTTACAGCAGCGATGAAAAAGAGCAGACTGTATTCTGACAGCGTGTCACTTTATGCTACTATAGCACGATCCCGACACAGTGTCAATATATGGAAAAGAATTTTCACATGACGCCCAAATCCGATTGATGGAGAGAACGGAGAAAAGATGCGGCGTTTTTCACAAATGGACCATCGAAAATCGCATTTCAGTTTGGAAAAAAGGCAGGTATAATCAAAAGTATCAAAAATAGTTTCCGCGGCAGAGAACGCCGGCGCTCTGCGGGGGAGCGGAAAACAAGAAAGACTAACTATTAAAAGTCAAGTCTAAAATGAAAGTTTTTTGAATGAATTGCAGAAATGCATTTCAGATATAGTTGAACCTT
>CAWVKK010000083.1:0-37741 GCA_963929865.1 uncultured Eubacteriales bacterium
CCCAGCTTCATTGTCCACCACCACATATTTATAATTGGGCGTCAGCTTCTGAATCTGTGCCTGCAGCAGTCCGTTTACGAAGCAGTAGCATCCTTTCCCCTGGGTCCTTCCCATCACCAGCAGGTCGAAATCGTCGTCTTCCACCAGACATCGGTTGAACATAAATTCCATATAGTCTGCTTTCGACATTCCTGCCGGGATCGGGCTGTCTTTGCTGCTCTCCGCACGGTTGATCTCTTCCCGCATATCCCCGAGCGTCATATCGACTTCTACTCCAAGAACTTCATTTAAATTTGAATTCGCATCTGCGTCTACAGCAAGAATCGGCGTTTTTTTCTTCTCAGCCAGATACTGAATCAACAGACCGCAAAGCGTCGTCTTGCCGACTCCGCCTTTTCCTGCCACTGCAATTGTATATGCCATATCGGCGCCTCCTTACCTCTCTCTTTGTTTCGCTTATCCAGTCAAGCAGACGGATATGGATCCGCAATCCTCTGCTTCCTCACAGACGTATCTTTCCATAAAGATATCTATATGGCAGACCGACGGATCTGCCATATTGCCTGATTGTCCTCAGCGTTTTGCTGATGTCAAAATTTTTTGCTTTTTACAGACTGTCAAATCAGATTCTTGTAACGATTCCGGATTTATTCAGAATCTCTGTTACATTTTTCCATGTATTCATTGCGTACAGATGGATTCCGTTTACGCCAAGAGCCATGTATTCGTGCAGCTGATTTACGGTATATTCAATTCCTTCCTGACGGAATGCCTCTTTTACAGCCGGCAGCTCGTTTCCGTCCGGATCTTTGTCAAACCAGTGGTGAGAAATTACCTCTGCAAGCTTGCGCGGGATTACGCAGGCGTTGCGTGACAGACACATGTTGATCACGGCGTCTTTGCTGACAACCGGCATTACGCCTACGTCTACCGGCATAGTGATGCCGGCTTTGCGGATTGCGTCCAGCCAGTATTTAAACTGTTCCATATCGTAAGTCAGCTGTGTCATGATATAGTCTGCGCCTAAATCCTGTTTCTGTTTCAGATGCGCGATATCAGCCTCCAGCGTTCCGCATGTGATATGTCCTTCCGGGGAACCTGCAACTGCAATTTCAAATTTATCTCCGAATTCTTTTCTGATAAACGCTACCAGATCCGTCGCATACGCAAAATCTCCGTTTGTGCCTGTCCATCCATAAGGAAGGTCGCCGCGCAGCGCCAGAACGTGATTGATGCCGTTATCCAGATAATTCTGCAGCTGCTCTTTCACGCCTTCTTTTGTATTTCCCACGCAGGTAAAATGCGTCACCGGAACGGTCTTATTGTCCGCATTCAGGATCAGCTTGCAGACGTCCATATTCTTTCCTACGTTTGTTCCGCCTGCTCCGTACGTACAGGAAATATAGTCTGGATTGAATTCGTACAGATGATCTAAACATCCCGGCAGTTTTTCCATACCTGCATCCGTCTTTGGCGGGAACACCTCGAATGACAGAGCTGTTCTCTGCTTCATAATCTCACTCAGTTTCATTGTTACTTACCTCCATTTGTTATATGTTTTCTTATCTTAAGAGGCTTTGCGCCTATTAGATCTTGTCGGTGTGATTATTCCTCACAGTTTACTTTTACAATGCTGTTGGCGAGGTCTACCATCAGAATGCTTCCCCTGACCGTCCGTGTCTCACCCATAATATCTCTGAGAATCAGGTTGTCTCCTTCTACGTCAATTCGGCTTACATTCTTAAAAATCACACTGTCGTCGCTTTTTTTGTATACGGTCGCAAGACACATGTCATATCACCTCCTATTGGTCTTCTTTCACCATGGAGAGCGCTACGCTCAGATGCAGATTTGCCTTCTGGAATTCCGAAACTCCTTTTGAAATCTGATCCGCCGCTGTATCCATTCCGGACTGTTTCAGTCTCTGCGCCATTTGATCCAGTTCTGCCGCATGATGTTCATTATGCTGCAGCATATATGTCAGCAGTGCGATAATCTCTTTTTTTTCTCCGCCTTCGCCTTCTTGGGCGGAGCATCCTCCGCATTGACCACAGCCTGCATTTTCATAGTCGTGATGCGTATGATCGTGTCCGTGATGTTCATGCGTATGCTCATGAGAATGTGGACAAAGATTGCCATTCTCATCCTTGATCAGATGCATGTTATTATCACTCCTTTCCTTCCAAATCTATATGTTAAATTTTTGTCAGGTCAGTCTGCCTGCTTCTACATACAGTGTCATTATATCACAGAATATAGAGATTCTCAACAACCTTCGCATGAAATTATTGTATTTTTTTCAATAATTTAGACGAATTTATCTATTTCCCTTTTTTTATTTTTCTCTTCAAAAAGACTGCATCTTTCATCTCTCCTCTGCCTCGGAGTTGTGAAAGATGCAGTCTTTCTCTTTTATACCGTCTCTTTTTATGCAAGCATCATGCGGTCATTTGCAAACTCTCCGCCGCTTACCTCCTCAAATTTCTGCAGCAGATCTGACACCTGAAGATTTTGTTTTTCTTCCCCGGAAACGTCATAGATAATTTTTCCCTCATGCATCATAATCAGCCGGTTTCCCAGGCGAATCGCATCCTTCATGTTATGCGTCACCATCAGCGCCGTCAGCTGGTGTTCTGCGATAATACCCTCCGTCAAATCCAGCACCTTTTTTGCCGTCTTCGGGTCCAGAGCCGCCGTGTGCTCGTCGAGCAGCAGCACCTTCGGCTTTTTCAGGGAAGCCATCAAAAGCGTCAGGGCCTGTCTTTGTCCGCCGGAGAGCAGACCGACCTTCGAGGTCATGCGCTCCTCCAGCCCAAGCCCCAGTTTTTTTAAGGCATCGTAATACAGCTCTTTTTCTTCTTTTGTGATGCCCCAGCTCAGTCCTCTTTTCTTTCCCCTGCGGAAAGCAAGCGCCAGATTTTCCTGGATTTCCATATCTGCCGCTGTTCCCATCATGGGATCTTGAAAGACGCGCCCTAAAAACTCTGCCCTCTTATATTCCGGCTGTTTGGAGATGTCTTTTCCGTCCAGCACAATGCTTCCGGAATCAATCGCATACACGCCTGCTATCATATTGAGAACCGTCGATTTTCCAGCTCCGTTTCCGCCGATAATCGTGATAAAGTCCTGCGGATGAACATGAAGGCTGACTCCTCTCAATGCTTTTTTTTCGTTGATCGTTCCTGTGTTGAACGTTTTATGTACCTCTGTAAGCTTCAGCATTTTTCTACCCCCTAGTCCACATGCTTCTTCGACAAAACCGGTACGGAAAGCGCCAGCGCCACAATAATTGCCGTCAGCATTTTCAAGTCGCTTGATTCCAGTCCCAGCTGAAGAACCACAGCCACAATAATACGATAGATGACAGATCCTAAAATCGTAAACCCTAATTTTGCCGCAAAATTTAATTTTCTTCCCAAGAATACCTCTCCGATGACGATCGAAGCCAGTCCTATCACAATCGTTCCCTGACCCATGCCGACGTCCGCTACCTTCTGGCTTTGCACGACCAGTCCGCCGGAAAGTCCTACTAAAGCGTTTCCGATCACAAGTCCCAGCACTTTCATGCGGTTTGTGTTGACTCCCAGCGCGCGGACCATCGCCTCGTTGTTTCCGGTCGCGCGCAGCGCGCTTCCTTTTTCTGTCCCGAAAAACCAGTACAAAACAGCGATGCAGACGATGACGAACACAGCGCCGATGATCACGGTGACAAACGTATTCGTATTGCTGCTTTTGCTGATCTCATCTGGAAGTCTGTCTGTAATCATCGTTACAATCGTGTCAATTCCTTCCATTCTTGTGTTGATCGGCGTGTTTGCCTGACCCATGATTCTCAGGTTGATGGAATAGAGAGAGATCATTGTCAAAATACCGGAAAGAATTGCCGGAATTTTCAGCTTCGTGTGGAGCAGTCCCGTCACGCCGCCTGCGATTCCTCCCGCTACCAACGCGGCGATCAGGCTCAGATACGGATTCCAGTGGAACGACACCACGAACACCGCGCTGACGCATCCGCCCAGCGCAAAGCTTCCGTCGCATGTCATGTCTGCAAAGTCAAGTATTTTAAAAGTAATGTACACGCCAAGCGCCATGACTCCCCAGAGCAGTCCCTGAGAGACAGCGCCAAAAATTGCCATTAATATATTCATGTTTTCTCCCGCCTTTACTTTTTACAGAAAAAGAGGGGGGATTCGTTTTGCGATCCCCCTGATCTTCTTCTTTTTATTCTGCTGCCGCTTCTGCCTCAAAGTCTACCACATACTGCTGCAGTTCTTCCGGCACTTCAATTCCCAGCTCTTCTACGGTAGCTGCGTTGATTACGGTGTCCACATCCTCCAGATACTGAATCGGCATGGTCGCTGTCTCTGCTTCCCCTGTCAGAATCTGCACTGCCATAGCTGCCGTCTGTTTTCCAAGGTTGTAATAATTGATTCCGCTCGTCGCAAGAGCGCCGTTTTCTACCATTCCCTCTTCTCCGCAGATAATCGGAAGACCTGCCGGGTTTGCCACTAAGGATACTGTCTGCATTCCCGCCGCGATCATGTTGTCAGTCGGCGCATAAATCACGTCTACCTTTCCGATCAGGTTCTGTACCACCTGCTGGATCTCATTGGAGCTGGAAACCGTCGCCTCCATCGTCTCAATGCCAAGCTCCTCTGCTGCCTCTATCGCAAGCTCTGCCTGAATCTGCGAGTTCATTTCGCTTGAGCAGTACAAAATCGCAACGCTCTGTGTATCCGGCAAAAGCTGCATCATCAGATCAAACTGCTCTTTTACAGGAGTCAGATCAGATGTTCCGCTGATGTTGGCTCCCGGCGCCTCGTTGTCCGCCACCAGTCCCGACTCCGCCGGGTCTGTAACGGCTGTCACCAAAATCGGAATCTCCTCTGTCGCGTTCGCGCACGCCTGAGCAGCCGGCGTTGCAATCGCAAGAATCAGATCGCACTGATCGTTGACCAGTTTCGTCGCGATCGTCGGGCAGTTTGACTGGTCTCCCTGTGCGTTCTGATAGTCGATTACAAGGTTTTCTCCGTCTACATACCCTGCTTCTGCCAGTCCGTCCACAAATCCCTCATACGCCTGATCCAGTGCAACGTGTTCTGCCAGCTGGCAGATTCCTATTCTATATACCTGCTCTTCCTCTGCGTTTGCCGTCATTACGCTGCCTGCCATTGCGGATGCGCACAGACCCATCGCAGCTAAGATTGAAATTGTCTTTTTCATAACCTCATTCTCCTTTACTTTTTTTGTTCAACGCTTTGACGCTTTGTTTAATTAAAGCTACACTGTACCTACTACTATAGTTCAGATTTGCACTTTTGTCAATTCTTTATTTCTCCCAGAGCAGTCTGTCATATTCCATTTTCTTGTCGCGCAGCATCAGCTCTGAGAGGACCTCTTTGGGATCTTTCTTCTCAAACAGCACCTGGTTGACCTGCTCGATGATCGGCGTCTCCACCTGATATTTTTCTGAGAGTTCCTTTCCCGCCTTTGCAGAGTAGACGCCCTCTACGATCATGTTGACTTCTCTCATGGCCTCTTCTACCGTATATCCTTTTCCAATCAGATATCCGGCTTTTCTGTTGCGGCTGTGTCTGCTCGCGCACGTCACAATCAGATCTCCAATTCCGCTTAAGCCCCAAAACGTCTCAATCCGGCATCCCATCGCCTGCCCAAGCCTTGCAATCTCCGCAATGCCGCGCGTGATGAGCGCCGCTTTTATGTTGTCCCCGCATCCCAGACCGTCCGCCGTTCCTGCCGCCAGCGCAATGACGTTCTTCATGGAACCGCTCAGCTCAATCCCTCTCATGTCAGGACTTGTGTAGACGCGAAATACCGGGCTCATAAACACATTCTGCAGGTATTCCGCTGTCTCTTTTGTCTTGGCTCCCACCACGCACGTTGTCGGGAGACCTCTGCTGACCTCCTCGGCGTGGCTTGGTCCGGACAGCACGGCTGCGTCTGACCACGGTATCTCCTGTTCGATAATTTCAGTCTGGTTGAATAAGGTTCCCTCTTCGATTCCTTTTGCCGCTGTCACAATTTTTTGTCTGTCCTTCACAAAAGGCTTCATCTTCTGAAGCATAGAACGGGTATATGGCGAAGGCGCTGCGAGAATCAGGACGTCCTTTCCTTCCACTGCGGTCTGAAACTGATTTGTGATGCAGATCGCTTCCGCAAGCCGTACGTCCGGAAGCTTTGTAATCCGGCTTGTGCGGATCTCCTGTATTTGGCTGTCGTTTTTCGTAGGCGCCAGCAGCGTTACGCTATGCCCGTTTTTCTCAAGCAGAATTGCGAGTGCGCTTCCCCAGCTTCCAGCTCCGATAATTCCTACCTCTGCCATATTGATCTCCCCATTCTATTTCTTTTTTAATACATACGTCTTGTTTTCTGTGTTGTTTAACAGCCTTTTGATGTTGGCGCGGTGCTTATAAAAGGCAAGCAGCGTCAAAAAAGCGCCTACTCCGTACAGCTCCCACAGCTCGGGCTGCGTCATGTGGAAAAATCCCAGCTGTCCAAGGATGACAAGCTCCGCCATAATTCCGATATAGACGCACAGAGACGCAAGCGAGACGTAATGCGTAACCAGATAAACCGTAAAAAAGGTAATGATTCCCAGCACCGCCATAATCCAGTTAAAGGACAGCACCAGCCCTGCCGTCGCCGCAATCCCTTTTCCTCCCCGGAATCCCAGGTAAAAAGGATAATTGTGTCCCAAAATTGTTCCTGCCGCCGCATAGAACGTCAAAAGCGGCAGAATTTCCGGATTTTTTCCTCCAAAGATCAGGCGCACTGCCAGAATACTCAAAATACATTTGCAGCAGTCTCCCAAAAAGGTGATCAGACCAGCCTTTTTTCCAAGCGTCCGCAGCATGTTGGTGCTCCCCGCATTGCCGCTGCCGTATTCGCGGATATCGATGCCGTGCATCTTTCCATAAATATAGCTCGTCTGAAACAGTCCGAAAACATAACCGATCAGCAAACTTATCAACCGCTCTGCCATTTTTACTCTTTCTCCTTCCGTTCGCGGATAATGAATCTCAGGGAAGTCCCCCGAAATCCAAATGTATCCCTTATCTTGTTTTCCAGATATCTTGTGTAGGAAAAGTGCATCAGTTCTTTGTCGTTGACAAAAATCACAAACGTCGGAGGCTTTACCGCTACCTGCGTGATATAGTAAAGTTTCAGCCTTTTTCCTTTGTCGGACGGCGGCTGCTGCAAAGCGACCGCCTCCGCCATAATCTCGTTGAGTACGCCCGTCGCAATCCGCATCGACTGGTTTTGAATGATCATATCAATCATCTCAAAAATTTTCGGCAGTCTTTGTCCTGTCTGCGCCGATACAAAAACAATTTCCGCGTATGTCAAGAAGGAGAGCGTCTCACGGATTTTATTTGTGTACTCATAAATCGTCTTGTCATTTTTCTCAATAGCGTCCCATTTATTGACGACAATCAGAATTCCTTTTCCTCTGTCGTGCGCAATGCCGGCTATCTTTGCATCCTGCTCCGTAATGCCCTCCGCCGCGTCGATCACAACTAAAACCATATCCGCGCGCTCCACCGCCGTCACGGTCCGGATAATGCTGTATCGCTCCAGCTCTTCCTTCACTTTGTTTTTTCGCCGCAGTCCTGCCGTGTCGATAAAGACATACTCTCTTCCTTCCCATTTTACCTCTGTGTCAATCGCGTCGCGCGTTGTCCCTGCAATGTTTGACACAATAACGCGGTTTTCTCCGGTCAGTTTATTAATAATAGAAGATTTGCCCACATTCGGTTTTCCCACAATGGCGATTCTGGGGCGTTCATCCTCCTCTTCCTCCTCTTCCTGCCGTGGAAAATGGCGGACCATTTCGTCGAGCATATCCCCGATCCCAAGGCGTGACGCCGCTGAGATGGCAATCGGGTCCCCGATTCCGAGGTTATAAAACTCATAGACGTCCGGCATCATTTTTTCAAAGCTGTCGACCTTATTGACGACAAGCACCACAGGCTTCTTCGAGCGGCGCAGGATATCGGCGACTTTTGAGTCCGCGTCCACCAGCCCCTGCTTGACGTCTGTGATAAACACGATCACGTCCGCGGTGTCGATCGCAATCTGCGCCTGTTCGCGCATCTGGGAGAGAATCACGTCTTTGCTGTCCGGCTCGATGCCTCCTGTATCGATCAGGGTAAAATTCTGGTTCAGCCACTCCACATCTGCGTAGATGCGGTCTCTGGTAACTCCGGGAGTGTCTTTTACGATTGATATATTCTGTCCTGCAAGAACATTAAAAAGAGTAGACTTTCCCACATTCGGTCTTCCTACAATGGCTACAATCGGTTTACTCATAATGCTTCTCCTTTCTGCTGTTTTGCAAAATGGAATTTTTTTCTTCCAGCAATACTGCTTTTACAAAATCCCAGCCGCTTGATTGTACAATATTTATGCTTGTTTGTAAAGCCTTTTCCAGGTCCTCAGCCGTGACGTCGTCCAAAAAAACGGTCTCGCCGTTTTTAAACATATTGCTAGAAAGAAGCAGCCTCTCTCCAAGCCGTTTTCCTTTAAGCTGCTCTTTTAAGTCTCCTCCCGTCAAAAGCCCTGCCACTGTGATCTGTTCTCCGAAGAATCTATTTTCAATAGGGTAGATCAGCGTCTCTACATTTGGATATTTTTCCTTGATCCGTGCGCAGATGCTCTCCAGATACGGCGCCGCCAGCTTTCCGGTCGCAATCGAGACGGTATGCGCTCTGTTGTCCCCTTCTTTTTCTGAGAGGGCGCGCCGCGCCTCCTCCAGCAGACATCTGACCATCCCTACTCCGTTTTCCAGCTGTACGTAACCGTCGTACCGCTCTTCTTCCGGCAGTTCCTCTCCGGCCAGAAGATACCACTCATCCGCCGCATGAATGAAATGCGTTCCGTGTTTCTCATACATCTGTTTCTGCCAGCGGTGAATCTGTTCCAGCACATTTTTTGCGTCCTGCTTTGTAAACGGCTCAAGCGGATACAGTCCCTCCCGGTAGCGGCTTAACCCTACCGGAACGACGGAGACGCTTTTTAGATGCGGGAGATACCTGGTGAGGTCTCTGACGGTGCGTTCCAGCTCTTCTTTGTCGTTGATATTTCTGCACAGGACAATCTGACCGTTCATCTCGATCTCTGCTTCATACAGCCTGTCCGCCCTTTTCAGCGCTTCCCCCGCAAAGCGGTTGTTCAGCATTTTGCAGCGCAGCTGCGGATTCGTCGTGTGGAAGGAAATGTTGATCGGTTCCATGCGATAGCGGATGATCTTTTCGATATCGTGGTCGCTCATATTCGTCATCGTCACATAGTTGCCCTGCAGATAAGACAGTCTCGAATCGTCGTCTTTAAAGTAAAGCGTCTTTCGCATCCCCTTCGGGAGCTGATCGATAAAGCAGAACATACATTTATTTCTGCAGGAACGGTAATCGTCCATCAGACCGTTTTCAAATTCCAATCCCAGATCTTCATCCTCTTCCTTCTCGATCTCAAGCTCCCATTCTTCCCCATTGCGTTTTTGAATCAGCACGGTGAGCTGCTCGCTCTCCACCAGATAGCGGTAGTCAAAGATATCCTCCACCTTCTTCCCGTCGATCTCCAAAAGAATGTCTCCTGCCTCAATCTCCAGTTCCTCCGCGATGCTTCCCGGCGCCACGCGGCTGATTTTATGCTCCTGTTTCTTCATGCCTTCCTCCCATGAACTACTTGCTTTTTTCTTATTTATGATACCTGATGGATTTCTAAATTGCAACTACAGATTTCTTCTTCTTTTTTCGACAAATTTCTTGACTGTGCGATTTTCCAATGATATAACTAGATTGAGTTTATAAAATTTTTAAATACATAATTTCAGGAGGGCTGATATGCCGAATTTTGAACCTTTAGAATCCTCAATCCCTGTAGGTCCTTTAAAAATTGCCGCGCTGGAAGGATGCCGCGATTTTGCGAACATTGTCAATCATCACATCGTCAATTACCGCAGAACCAACCCTTCCCATGACTATTCCAGCGCAGCGTTTCAAGGTTATATGGCTGATTCCTATCTGGTGCCATGCAGATGCCCGCGTTTCGGAAGCGGAGAGGGAAAGGGTGAAATCGGAGATTCCATCCGCGGAACCGATCTCTTCATCCTTGTCGACGTATGCAACTATTCTCTGACGTATACCGTGTGCGGATACACCAATCACATGTCGCCCGACAACCATTTTCAGGATTTAAAGCGGATTATCTCCGCCGCTACCGGAAAAGCAAGACGCATCAATGTCGTGATGCCGTTTCTCTATGAAGGGCGTCAGCACAAGCGCACCGACAGAGAATCGCTGGACTGCGCGCTCGGACTTCAGGAGCTGATCCGTATGGGCGTCTCCAACATCATTACTTTCGACGCTCATGACCCGCGTGTTCAGAACGCCATTCCTCTGCACGGATTTGATTCGTTTATGCCAACCTACCAGTTTTTGAAGGCGCTGGTGGAGTCTGTCCCGAACCTCTCTCTCGACAACGATCATCTGATGATCATCAGTCCTGATGAGGGCGCGATGGGAAGAGCCGTCTATTTTTCCAATATTCTCGGCGTCGATATGGGAATGTTTTATAAACGCCGCGATTATTCCAAAATTATCAACGGCAAAAATCCGATTGTTGCGCATGAGTTTTTGGGCGATTCTGTGGAGGGAAAGGACGTCATCATCATCGACGATATGATCTCATCCGGAGAAAGTATGCTGGACGTGGCAAAACAGCTGAAAGACCGCAAGGCAAAGCGTGTCTTTGTCTGCACGACATTCGGTCTTTTCACCGACGGGCTGGAAAAATTTGACGAGTTTTACAGCAAGGGATATATCACAAAGGTTGTGACCACAAACTTAAATTATCGCCCGAAAGAGCTTTTAGAGCGACCGTACTATGAAGAAGCCGATATGACAAAATTCTTGGCAAGCATCATCGATTCTTTAAATCATGACGTCTCCATCAGCCGGGTACAGTCCCCGACCGACAAAATTCATGCCCTTTTAGATAAAATCGCAAAATAAGCCGCTCAGGCAAAAAACGTGTTCCGGACCTTTTCCCATGTCCGGAACACGTTTTTTGTCTGTTTTTTCTTCTATTTTCGCGCTATTTTGTCATCCCGAGAAACGCTCCGAGATTTCCTCTTTTGCCCTTTGAGGCTCTGTGGGAGTAGAGCAGTTCCGGATTGCAGCAGGTACACACGTCTGTGACAAAAATATGTTCCGGCAAAATTCCCGCCTCCGCAAGAACGGCTTCATTCGCCCTCCACAGATCCAGCTGATATTTTCCGTTTTCTTTTTTGTCATACAGCCGGCTTTGCACGCTCCCGTCAAAATTTTTTTCAAACTGTTCGATTACATCTGCGCTGACTTCATAGCAGTCCCGGCAGATCGAAGGTCCGATTCCCGCAAGGATGTCGGCAGGATTGCTCTGATACAGCTGCTCCATTTTTCTGACGGTCACAAGCCCCATCTTGTTTGCCGTTCCTCTCCAGCCCGAATGGCTTAGTCCGACCGCGCGCCTGACCGGATCGACAAAAAACAACGGCACGCAGTCTGCATAGAAGGTCGCAAGCACGACGCCCGGTTCATTCGTCACCAGACCGTCGACGTTCTCATAATCTCTCTGTCTTAAAATCCCTTTTCCCATGTCCTCTTTTGTGACCTCTCTGACGTTTGTCGTATGAGTCTGATCTGAAAGCACAAGCTGGTCGATGGAAAATCCAATCGCATCGCCCATTCTTCTAAAATTCTCCAGAACATTTTGTGTGTTTCTTTCTCTTGAAAAGCTCAGATTCATGCTGGAAAGCTCTCCCTGGCTGACGCCGCCTAGACGGGTCGAAAATCCGTGTATGACGCCGGGTATGTGCTCAAATTCCGGAAATACCAGATACGGCACGCTGTTTTTCTCTCTGAGCGCCATCCCTCCTCTGCTTTCCTTGCGTATCCATTTGATCTCTCTGTCCATATTTTCTCCTTTTCTGCCCTCTTTCTTATCTTCCTGCGTCAAACTCAAACGCATTTCTCACCAGGGTGACGCTGTCTCCCAAAATTCCAACTACGTCGAATCTGCACGGCTGACTGTCTGAGATATTTTTCTCCATCAGATACATCCTCGCTGTCCTGCTGATCTGAATCTGCTTGCTCTTTCCCACAGCGCTTAAGGGGTCTCCTTTTTTTAAATCCGACCGGTATTTCACCTCCACAAAGACAAGGACGCCCTTCTCCATGGCAATCAGGTCAATCTCTCCGGTCCGGATCCGGTAATTGCGCCCGCAGATTTCGTATCCTTGCTCTTCTAAATAAGAAGCCGCTATGGACTCATAGCGGCTTCCAATTTCACGCCGATTCCGGCTTTTTTTCTGTCTGTTTTCCCCATGTTCCATCCGTATGTCCTGCTTTTCCTCCTCTGTCTGTTTTTTCTGTTCCAGCCGCACATCCCTTCTGTGTCCCCATTCTGCTACTGAATATTTTTTAAGAAGGTGCGCCTGTGAATCGGCGAAGGACCGTATTTCCTGATCGCCTCCATATGAGAAGCGCTTCCGTAGCCCTTGTGAGCGGCAAAACCGTATTCCGGCATCAGACGGTCGTATTCACGCATCAGGCGGTCTCTCGTCACCTTTGCCACAATACTTGCGGCGGCAATCGAGATGCTCTTCGCGTCGCCTTTTACAATCGGCACCTGCGGAATCGCCACATCCGGTATGACGACAGCGTCGTTGAGCAGCGTCTGCGGCGTCACTTTGAGCTGGTCAAGCGCAAGGCGCATCGCCTCATACGTCGCCTGCAGAATATTGATCTCATCGATTCTCGACGGACCGACAATCCCGACGCCGACTGCCACCGCTTTTTCCATGATTACGTCAAAAAGCTCCTCTCTTTTTTTTTCTGAGAGCTTCTTGGAATCATTTATGTACAGGATATCGCAGTCTTTCGGCAGGATCACGGCGCCGGCTGCCACCGGACCGGCAAGCGGTCCTCTGCCCGCCTCGTCGATCCCGCAGATCCATCCGAGATGCCCGTACTGCCGTTCATATTTTTTCATCTCTTCAATCCGGATCCGCTCTTTTTGGAGCGCTTCTTGTTTTTTCCGGTATTGCCGAATTAAGCCGGCAACACCCGCTCTTGGGTCGTCCGCATAGACTGCGAACAACTCCAAAAGCTTTTCTGTGCCGGCTTCCTCAAATTCTTTTTTAATCTCTGAAATTCTCTTTTCCATTTGATTCTCCTGTCATTGATGCTTCAGTACGCCAAAAGAATCCAACGGCCAAATTCTCACCCACGCTCTTCCGATGATATCGGAGCGCTTAATATTTCCAACCTTCTCCACCCGGCTGTCGCTGCTGTTGTTGCGGTTATCGCCGAGCACGAAATATTCATCGTCTCCGAGCACAATCGGTTCGGCTGCTCTTCCCGGGTTTTCTATCACTTCTTTTCCGTAGTTTTCCTCGAGTATTTCCCCATCGATATAGATATCTCCGTCTACAATCTGAACCGTCTCGCCTGGAAGTCCGATAATGCGTTTGATATAGTACGTGTGATCTTCATATTTGTATGGAAAAACAATAATGTCAAACCGTTCCGGGTCGCGGAAGCGGTAAGAAATCTTGTCTACGATCAAGTTGTCTCCGTCGTGCAGCGTAGGCTCCATAGAGCGCCCGCTCACCTGCGTTCTCTGTCCTACAAATTCAATAATCAGGAAAACGGCCAGCAGCATCACTAAAATCCACACGATCGTGCTGACCACGTTTTTCAGTCTGCTGGGTGTTTCCTCCCCGTTTTCCTTAATTTGGTTTACTGGTTCTCCATTGCTCATATTTTCACCACTTTCTTCTGTCATCATTTCTATATTACTCAATTATGTCTGGAAATTCAAGTGTAATTTTTCCGATTCTTCCATTTCTGAAATCGTCGATCAAAAGACCGGCTGCCTTTGTCAGGTCGAGTTCGTCTCCTTTTAAGCGGCATCCGCGGTTTTTTGCGATTTCTTCAAGGACGCAGACGGGTTGTCTGTTTTCTTCGCACTGATACCTCTCTTTTAAAGCGCCTTCATAATTCCTCCTCAAAAAGTCTATCAGTCCCAGCGCAAGTTCATCCGCGTTTAAAAGCTCATCTTTGATCGATCCGATCATAGCCAGCTTCATCCCGACGCTTTGATCTTCAAATTTTGGCCATAATATACCCGGGGTATCCAAAAGTTCTACGTTTTTATTTAATCGGATCCATTGCTTTCCTTTCGTCACACCCGGCTTATTTCCCGTCTTGGCGCACGCTTTTCCTGCGAATGTGTTAATAAACGTGGATTTTCCCACATTTGGGATTCCGACCACCATCGCGCGGACGGGACGGTTTACAATTCCGCGCTTCCGGTCTCTCTCAATTTTTTCCTTGCACGCCTCCTGGATCATGGCATGAACGCTCTTGATGCCTGCGCCTGACCTGGAGTTTACCTTTACCACAAAAAGTCCTCTTTTCTGAAAGTACTCGGTCCACGCCGCGTTCTCTCTCTCATCCGACAAATCTGCCTTGTTGAGCAGCAGCATTCTCGCCTTATTCTTCGCCAGCTCATCGATGTCAGGGTTGCGGCTGCTCATCGGTATTCTCGCGTCGACCAGCTCGATCACCAGATCGATCAGCTTGACATCCTCCTGCATCATCCGTCTTGCCTTTGTCATATGACCAGGATACCATTGATAGTTCATTCGTTTACCTCTCTTTTTTCATTTCCTCTTGATGCGCCGCCTTTTTCTCTGTCAGGGAAACAGCTTTTGGAGCTGGCTACAGCAGTCCAAAGCGATTCTGCGGCGCAATTACAAACCATACCTTCCCCTCAATGTCTTCCAATCTGACGCTGCCGATGTCTGCCGATCTGCTGTCTTCACTGTTGTTCCGGTTATCTCCCAAAACAAAATACTCGGAATCCCCCAGCACGATCTCTTCTTTTGCAATCCCTGGGGAGGTCATAGCCGGAAAATTTTCTTCTTCAGTGTACACTCTTCCATTGATGTAGATAACCCCGTCCGCAATCTGAATCGTCTCCCCCGGAAGCCCGATCACTCTGCGGATCAGCGACTGCGCATTTTCATTTCCGTTCGGTTTAAAGCAGATGATATCTCCCCGTTTTGGTCCTCCGAAACGGTAGATCAGCGTATTGAGCAGCACGCGGTCTCCTCCTGACAGCGTCGGTTCCATCGCCTGCCCCACATTTGTTCTGGATTGTCCCCCAAAAAATACTACTATATAAGCGATTAAAACAACAACTATGATTTGAAAAATCCAGCGGAGGACAGATTTGATCTGTTCCAAAGGCCCCTTTGGCTGTTTTTTCTTTTTTTTACGCACTCCCATTCTTACTTTCTCCTATGCTGCTTTTTCCCACTCTTTTTCGTTTTGTTTCCCCATTTGAAAACAGGGACAAATACGTTTTCGTATATGTCCCTGATCCACTTTCCATATTTTTTGCACTGTTATTCGGGATAACAGTATGCTCCGCCTCTGATAAGTTCAAAGTCCTTTGCTTTCCGATCCGGCTGAGTATTTTGATTATTTTACCAACTCTTTTACTTTCGCACTCTTACCAACACGCTGTCTTAAGTAGTTCAGTTTTGCTCTTCTAACCTTACCAGTTCTCACTACTTCTACTTTCTCAACGTTCGGGGAATGCAGCGGCCATGTTTTCTCTACGCCGATTCCGTTGGAATTTTTTCTCACCGTAAAGGTCTCTCTGTTGCTTCCGCCCTGTTTCTTTAAAACTACGCCCTCAAAGACCTGGATTCTCTCGCGGTTTCCCTCTTTGATCTTTCCGTAAACCTTTACTGTGTCTCCTACTTTAAACTGCGGCACTTCCGCTTTTAACTGAGTTGCCTCAATGCTTTTGATGATATCGTTCATTGTGTTCCTCCTTATTATTTTGATGTTCTTAATGTCCGGTCAAAGCTTCCGCCATTAGAGGACCATCTTTTTTCACAACATAGTTAATCTATCATATTTCGATCTTATTTGCAAGCATTATTTCTCAGATTGTCCAGAAACTTTCTGTCTTTTTCTGTCAGGCTTGCCTCTCTTAGAAGGTCAGGTCTTCTCTCGCACGTTCTGCGCAGAGACTGTTCTCTTCTCCAGTTTTCAATGTTGGCGTGATGACCTGAGAGCAGAACAGATGGAACCTTTTTTCCCATCCATTCCTCCGGTCTGCTGTACTGTGGATATTCCAGGAGATTGTCATAAAACGATTCAAACTCCGCCGATTCTTCATTTTTTAGGACGCCGGGAACCAGCCTTGAGATCGCGTCGATCACGACCATCGCCGGGAGTTCGCCGCCCGTCAGAACATAGTCTCCAATCGAGACATGATCCGTCACAATTTCTTCCAGCACCCGCTCGTCGACGCCCTCATAATGTCCGCACAAAAAGACAAGATCTTTCTCTTTTGCAAAGCTCTGAGCCATCTTTTGGCTGAAGACACTGCCCTGCGGCGTCAGGTAAATCACACGGGGCCGATAGCCGATTTTTTTCTCCGCCATTTTGTATGCGTCGTAGACCGGCTGCGCCTGCATCACCATTCCAGCCCCGCCTCCATACGGCGTATCGTCCACTTTTTTATGTTTATTTGCTGTGTAGTCCCGAATGTCAATTGCTTCCAGCGAAATGCTTCCGTTCTCCAGCGCTCTCCCGATAATGCTTGTTCCAAGCGCCTGCCGGATCATTTCCGGGAACAGGGTCAGTACGTAATAATTCAAAAGATTTCCTCCTCTACATCAGTCCCGGCATCACATGAACCGTCATACGTCCTTCTTCTACGTTGACGCAGAGAATACACTCCTTAATCGCCGGGAGAAGAACTTCCTTCCCTTCTTTTGTCTCAATCACATAGACGTCGTTTGCGCCTGTTCGCAGAACATCTTTTAAAATTCCAAACGGCGTTTCGTCTTCAAGATAGACGTCCATATCGAGCAGATCCGCAATGTAATATTCATTTTTTTCAAGCGGAACAGCCTGTTCTCTTGGCACCTTGAGCGATTTTTTTTTCCATTTTTCTACGTCGTCGATCGTATCGTATCCGCAGAATTTTAAGATCACAAACTGCTTGAAAAATTTAACGCGTTCCACCTTAAGCCGGATCAGCTCTGTGCCGGTATCCAGCATTACTTCCTCTAATTTTTGAAACCGACTGGGATCATCTGTCGTCGGAAACACTTTGACTTCTCCCTTTAATCCGTGCGCAGATGTAATCACCCCGACCTGAAACATTGTCTCCATTTTTTTCCTCCATTTTTTCTTCCCGCGCCAGGCGGCTGCCGCCTTTTCTTTGGCGCAAATACCCATTCTTGCAGAGCTTTTTTCACGGGAATGTCCTCTGGAAATCCCTGTGAAAGAAAAAAATCCCGGTGTCCAAAGGCACCGGGTATTGTCACTGTAAAATGTCAACAACTATTTTTTTATCATCCTTAGATGCTGCTGCTTTTACCACAGAGCGAATTGCCTTGGCAACTCTTCCCTGCTTTCCAATCACTTTTCCCATATCAGACGGAGCCACTTTCAGTTCAATCACTGTTGTTTTTCCGTTTTCTTTTTGTGTCACCACAACTTCGTCTGGATTTTCAACAAGAGACTTTGCAATTACTTCGACTAGATCTTTCACTGTGCTTCACCTCTGTCTTATTTTTCGATTCCAGCTAATTTGAAAAGCTTACCTACAACTTCTGTTGGCTGAGCACCGTTTGCAAGCCATTTTTTAGCAGCCTCCTCGTCGATTTTAAATACGCTTGGATCTGTGTTTGGATTGTAAGTACCGATTTCATCGATGCATTTTCCATCTCTTGGAGATCTGGAATCTGCCACCACGATTCTATAGAAAGGAGCTTTTTTCTGTCCCATTCTTCTCAATCTGATTTTTACTGCCATTTTTTTCACCTCCTTAAGGTTTTTTCATTTATGATATGTTAAAAGGGAAGTTTTAGCTTACCTCTTTTACCTGTTTTGCCTCCCATCAGTCCCGGGAGCTGTTTCATCATCTTTTTAGACTGTTCAAACTGCTTGACCAGTTTGTTGACCTCGCTGATATCTACACCTGCGCCGTTTGCTATCCGGCGCTTTCTTGACACATTCAAAATATCGGGGTTTGAGCGCTCTTTCGGCGTCATGGACAGGATAATCGCCTCCGTCATCGCCATTTTCTTTTCGTCTACCGCTGCCTCAATCTCTTTTGTCTTTCCGCCCAGTCCCGGAATCATTCCCAGAATGCTGGAAATGCCTCCCATATTTTTCATCTGGCGCATACTTTCCAGATAATCGTCAAAGCCAAGCTGAGCTTTTTTTAATTTCTGCTCCATGCTTCTTGCTTTTTCTTCATCGATATTGGCCTGCGCTCTTTCAATCAGCGACATCACATCGCCCATTCCCAAAATTCTTGAAGCCATGCGGTCCGGATAGAACTGTTCGAGGTCCGCAAGCTTTTCTCCCATTCCGACATAGAGAATCGGTTTTCCGCATGTCGCTTTGATAGACAGCGCCGCTCCGCCTCTCGTGTCTCCGTCAAGCTTTGTCAAAATAACGCCGTCAATTCCGACTTTTGCGTTAAAGGTCTCGGAAACGTTGACTGCATCCTGACCTGTCATAGCGTCGACAACCAGGATCGTCTGGTCTACATGAACGGCTTCTTTGATCTCAATCAGCTCGCTCATCATTCTCTCGTCGATGTGAAGCCGTCCCGCCGTATCTAAAATAACGACGTTCTTTCCCTGCTTTTTCGCATGTTCGATCGACGCCTTCGCAATATCCACCGGTTTTTGCCGGTCTCCCATAGAGAAAACTTCTATTCCCTGTTTTTCTCCGTTAATCTGAAGCTGCTGAATCGCCGCCGGACGATAGACGTCGCACGCTGCCAGAATCGGCTGTTTTCCCTTTGATTTCAGTTTGCCCGCAATCTTTGCGGCTGTCGTTGTCTTTCCTGCTCCCTGGAGTCCCGCCATCATGATCACGGTAATCTCATTTCCCGGTTTCAGCGCAATCTCTGTCGTCTCAGATCCCATCAAGGAGACCAGCTCTTCGTTGACAATCTTGATTACCATCTGTCCGGGGTTCAGACCGTTCATGACATCCTGACCGATTGCGCGCTCCTGGACAGATTTGATAAACTGTTTTACCACTTTAAAGCTGACGTCGGCCTCTAAAAGTGCAAGCTTTACCTCTTTCAGCGCGGTCTTCACATCCGCCTCTGTCAGGCGTCCTTTGCTTCTCAAATTTTTAAAGACATTCTGTAATTTTTCTGATAAGCTCTCAAATGCCATGTATTACAATTCCTCCAATATCTCGTCGGAGATCTGCTCAATTTCGGAAATCAGGGAAGAAAACTCTCTTTCTTCCTTCTGTTCAGCAAGGTGTTTGATCTGCTCCACTTTTTCTTTCACAGAAAGAAATCTCTCTACCAGATGCAGCTTGCTTTCATATTCTGATAAAATTTTATTGCAGCGCTTCATCATATCATGTACGCCCTGCCTGGAAATCCCCTGCATCTGTGCCACTTCGCTGTACGATAAATCGTTGCACACTACATCCTCATAGATCATTCTCTGATGCTCTGTCAATAATTCACCGTAGAAGTCAAACAGCAGCGTTTGCTCTACAAATCTTTCCATCTGCATCACCTTAGCTATCATATACGAAAAAGTTCCAACTGTCAAGTATTTTTTCTTGACAATCAGAACTTTTTCTGCGGTCTCTTTTAACGGTAATAGCAGATAATCGGCATTCCCGCATAAATATTTTCGTAGATCGTCTGAGCCGCGTCGAGCGGAAGATTGATGCAGCCGTGCGATCCGTCTGATACATAGATATCGCCGCCGAACGCCCCGCGCCATGTGGCGTCGTGCAGCCCGATGCCTCCGTTAAACGGCATCCAGTATGTCACAGGCTGCTCATAGTCTGGTCCGATCAGAACCGCCGGAGACTGTTTATAGTACAGCGTGTATGTTCCGCCCGGCGTTGTCCGGTCTGTCAGCGTCAGATCTCCGGACACACAGGGGCTTGCCACAATGAGCTGTCCTCCGATATACATGCAGACGTATTGATACGTCAGATCAATTTCCACATAATTATATCCCAGGTCGCAGTTGTCCCAGCTGGCTGCCTCCTGTGCGAAGACAGGGCTTCTGCTTCCTCTTTGTCCCTGCGTGATCCACTCCTTCAGGGCAGCCGCCTCCCCGTACTGGTCAATCATCCATCCGTATCCGCTTCCGCCGTACACCGTCACGTAGCTTCCGTCATATGTCTGGAAATATCTCGGCTTGTCGTATGTATCGTACGTCTGCGCCAGCTGCGCCGCGTACTGTGAAATCTGGGCGTCATCCAGACTCAGAGCAAAGTTTTCTTCGTCAAACACAATCCATGTCCGGATCGTATCGGTCGTAAGCTGCTGCCAGTGCGGTCCGAATTCATATGTGACCTCTGCGCTTAAGTACGCCTCAAGCTGCGAGATCAGCGCCTGTTCTTCCTTGTCCTTTTCGATCAGCTCTCTCTCCTGCGCCGACGCCTCTGCATAGAAGTCTTCCATGCTTCCGCTCTCGATTGCGCTTTTAACCCAGTCCCCGATTTTTTTCTTCGAGACTCTCTGCTGGAGCAGGAGCTGATACCCGCACAGTTCCGCCTCCTGTGCGGTCTGAATCTCATACGTCTCTCCTGCCTTCGCGTTCTCCAGGACAAGGTAGGAGCCGTTTTGCAGCGCGGCTCCTGTCGCCGCAACCGCCCCACTCTTGTCAAAGACGGTCATATTGATGCTCGCACCGTCCGGCATTCCATCGACCGTAATGAGATAGCTGTCGTCGCATTCCGGCACAAAATGGTAGCGGTTAATCTGATCCTCAAACTCCATCTGATCCTTTACCCGGTCCGCTCCGGATAAATCGACCACTTCTCTCTGCATTCCGATCTTCATCTGATAGCTTCCCGTATTTTCTTCCTGGGTGATGCTGATGTGATAAACGGCATTTTTGACTATCCCGTCAAGCACCAGCCCCTCTCCGGCTCCGCAGATTCCTTCTTTTATCTTTGTTCCCTGGCTGTCGGAGATTTCCAGCTTCACCTTTGCGCCATTTTGCGCCTGGGCGATCTCAAAGCGGTATCTGCCGTTTTCTTCCGGAATAAACTCGTATTCATTGCGCTGTCCTTCATAGACCATACTGTCTTCCACCAGCTGATAGCCTGAGATATCCGTTGCAGGTCTGTCGTATTCGACTCTCATCTGATAATTTCCAAGCGCCTCTTTCTGTTTGGCGTACACGGTGTACATGCTGCCCGCCTTCATTTCGATCCACTCGGAATATTCTGCCCCCTGCACGGACTGTACCTGGTTTCCGGACTCATCATAAATTTCAACCGAACAAACTGTTTTCTTGTCCGGCTGCCTTACGGTAATCCGATACCATCCGTCAGCCGGCGGCGCGATCGTGTAGACGTGGAGCTGCCCGGAAAACTCCATGCTGTCTGCCGCCCACATCCCTGTTTCCAGCTCCTTTGTACCGGTCTGGTAAAAAGTCGTAAGCTCATAGCCGCCCTCTCCTTCTTCCCATGCTGTCTCCACGCGGTAAGACTCGCCCTGCCTGAGCTGCGCCGTGATTCTTTCCCCATCCTGCCGGATAATTTTGGCTCCGATCTCCTGACCGGATTCCTCATAAAGAGAAAGAGAAACTTCCAGGTTATCTTCTGTCTTGACAAGCTCCAGACGGTAGATCCCGTCAGCCGGCGCTTCCAGCGTATACGTATCGGATGAATGGGATTTGCTCAGCGTGCCCTCTTCGGTCTTGCGGTACGCTTCCGGCATTACTGTCACGCCCGGTATTTTGCTTTTTAACATCGCTTCCTCAGACTGCGCCTGCGGAATTTCTATTTTTTTCATCTGTGCCGGTTCTACCTCTATCGCAAGCGGCGATGCCGCCTGTGCCTGCGTCGCGTTTTGAACCGCGGCGTTGGGCTGCCCGGATGTCTCCTGCAAATTGTCCTGCGCTGCCGCCGCCTGTATCGTAAAAGCGGCGAACAGCACGGCCAATCCTATCACGTTTCTTTTTCCTCTCATCTTTTGTCTCCTTGATTTGTCCGCTTTTATGCCAAAAGGGCGTCTGCCGTTTCTTCCATGGCTTTGACTGTCTCCGGTTTTACCGCAGACTTTATTGTCACAACCGGATCGCAGATTGTGATGTTTTTCATTCCTTCAAAGTATTCTCTCATCAGTTTTCCTGCCATCGGCGCCCAGGATCCATTTTCTATGATCGCTACTTTGCGCTTCTGGAATGCTTTGATTTTCAGATGGTAAAGAAAATCTTCCATGCACGGGAACAGCGACGCGTCATACGTCGGGCATGCCACGACGAGCTTGTCAAACCGGTAGGCGTCGGATACGGCTGCCGCCATGTCGTCTCTCGCCAGATCATACACGACAACGTTCTGTCCTTTTTCTCTGAGAATATCCGCCATCTTTCTCGCTGCCTGCGCCGTATTTCCGTGGATCGACGCGTACGCCACCACAACGCCTTCTTCTTCCGGCTCATATCCGCTCCAGACTGCATATTTCCCGATATAGAAAGACAGATTTTCTTTTAAGATCGGTCCGTGGAGCGGGCAAATGGTCTGAATGTCCAGACCTGCCGCCTTTTTCAGCAGATTCTGAACCTGGGTTCCATATTTTCCAACGATATTGATAAAGTATCTTCTCGCCTCCGGCGTCCACTCTTCTTCTGTATCCAAGGCTCCGAATTTTCCAAATCCGTCTGCGGAAAACAAAATTTTTTCTGTCGACTCGTATTCTACCATGACTTCCGGCCAGTGCACCATAGGAGCCATGACAAAGTGGAGCGTATGAGCGCCGAGGCTTAAGGTGTCTCCTTCCTTGACCGCAATCGATCTCTCAGAAAAATCAGCTGTAAAAAACTGCGGCAGCATTGCGGCTGCTTTTGCGCTTGAGACCACCTTCATCTGCGGATATTTTTCTGCCAGCGCCTGAATATTTCCGGCGTGATCCGGTTCCAGATGAGACACAATCAGATAGTCCGGCGTACGTCCCTTAAGAGCCTCTTCCAGGTTTTCCATCCACTGCTTCCCAGCTCTTTTGTCCACCGTATCCATAACTGCAATCTGCTCATCCAAAATGACATAAGAATTATACGAAACGCCATTTGGCACTTTATACTGGCTTTCAAACAAGTCAATCGTCTTGTCATCCACGCCGATATATTTTACTGCGTCTGAAATTATCACATCTTTCACTTTACATTCCTCCTATTGTCTTTTTTGCATCCCTCATTATAACCTATCTCGTCTCCGTTTTCCATCTTTAATTTTTGAGAGCTTTTCCCAGCTCCTGTCCCATCTGTATTTTTGTCTCTGCTTTCTTTCCCGTATTTTGGAAAAATTTTTCTTTTAATCGCACGCTGTTTCTCTGAAACACAAGAAGAACCGTAGATCCGCCAAACTCAAAATATCCTTTCTCCTCTCCCTTCTCCACAGTTCCCTCTCCCATAAGGTTGCAGATTTTTCCAACCATCAAAGCGCCTATTTCCATCTGAAGAATCGTTCCGAAATGCTCTGTCCGGATCAGGCAGTATTCCCGCGCGTTCTGTTTATAGACAGGCACTGTCCCCACCGCGATCGGATTTACCGTGTGAAGCTTTCCCGGAATAACGTAATTGCGCGATTTATATCCGGAAGCCGGATAGCAGTAATGGTGATAATCGTCCACCGACAGCCGGATCACCACGGCCTCCCCTCCCCGGAAGTATTCCGCGAGCCGTCTGTTCGCCGTAATCTCCGCGAGGGAATAGACGGTATGCTTTACGCAAAAACGCGTATTTTCCCCGAGATGGTAAGCCGTCACCTTTCCGTCGCACGGGCTGGATAAAATCTCCTCCCTCTCATCGAATGGGCGCCGCCCCGGCTTAAGCTTTCTTGTAAAGAAGTCATTGTACGACCGGTACCGTCTTTCTTCGTACTGTCCCATATCTATGTTGTTTGCTCTGATAAAAGGCCGTATCATCCATCTGGAAAAGCGGCTGTCCAAAAATCTGCCGCACACTTGCGAGACCTTCGGGCAGGTCAGGAGCTTGACCGCCATTCTCCCCGGAATGGTTCCGTACATTTTTTTTAAAATCCGATCCTGAACGTTCTCTTCTTCTTTCCATGTCCCGTCTAGTTCCTGATATCTCATCCTTTTCCTCCAACAGTTGCCGCGGATTGTTCCGCTGCTGGGCAGCTTGCGCACTCCGCGGACATTTTTTCTAATACATGCGCATCAGTTTTGCCAAAATCAGGATTCCCAGTCCAATCAGCGCTGCGACCATCTTATTGCCCGGTTTGTAGACCTTAATGTTGCTGACAAACAGTATGGCCACAATGACCATCACGCCGATCAGCACTCTTAAGTAGACTGCATTGCCGAAATACGGGCGCATCAGATAGAGCAGCGGAAAGATAATCGCAATCGACGTCACCGGCAGCCCTTGATAATACTTTCTCGTCTCGCTTGTCTCCTTCTGCCTCTTTTCCTCCATGACGTTAAAGTATCCTAGACGGATGACCGCCGCAAGCACATACAGACACATTGCGGCTGTTCCCCAAAGTCCTCTCAGCCCCAGTCCATATCCTAAGAAAGCGGGAAACGCTCCAAAACAGATCAGGTCGCACAGAGAATCGATCTGGATGCCGAACTGTTTTTCGTCTTCCGTTCTCTTCATCGCTCTCGCCACTTTTCCGTCCAGCATATCGCAGATTCCTGAAATGACAAGGCACGCAATCGCTGTCTTGAATTTTCCCTCGAGCGCCTGCGTCATTCCAACGACCGAGCTGATCAATCCCAGATACGTCAAAACAACTGAAAAATTATAAAATCCTATCCACAAAGCTTTCAGACCCCTTCCCTCATCCTGCATGTTCTCGCAGCTGTGCGAGCAACGGTAATATGTGTATAGATTGCGACAGCCGCACTGATCAGAAGCAGCGCGTAATAACTGATCCCTCTGCTCAAAAGCAGTCCGGAATACACCTCTCTTCCAAAAATCGGCTGAAATATTGTGACAAACAGGCTTTCACTGGCGCCGACTCCTCCCGGCAGAGGCAGCATATCCACCGCCACAGAAATCATCGCCTGCAAAAGCACGATGTCTGCTCCGCTTTCCCCGCGCAAATTAAGGGAGCAGTACACAAGATACGTTACCAGGAACAAAAGGAATCTCTGTATGACGGAAATCAGTACGACATTGCACATGACCATTTTGTGAGATTTTAAATAGTCTGACGCCTTTGCATATTGATCCATCGCTTTTGACAGCTTTTCCATTCTTGTCTCTTTTTGTCTGAGAAGATGAAGCTTTACCAGGAACCGATGTCCTGCCATCATCATCTTTTTCGTCAGCTTCGGCATGAATACTAAAATCATGATAAGGGCAATGCAGCCGACGTTCAGCGCAAGTCCCAGATAAAAGAAAAAGCTTGTCTCTTTCATATAATCTGCAATCAGATCGCCGTGAAACAACATGATGCCAACTCCTGCCGCGACCAGCACAAATTTGTAAGCGATCGTCACAACCAAGAGCACCAGCGCTGAAATCGACACGTCAATTTTTTCTTTGCTCATATAATAAATCTGGGCAGGCTGTCCTCCGCTTGCCGACGGAGTAATGCAGCAGTAGAAAAAGCCTACAAAGCTATATTTTATACAGTGTAAAAACGGCGTATGAATCTTCAGAGAGCGCATCATGTAATAGATAATGGACGATTCTCCGCAGACGAAGAACACAACCAGAGCGATCCCTGTCCACAGGTACATTTTTTTCGCTTTTTGAATGGAATCCCAAATTCCGCCGAGCTCCTGATCTTTCAGCAGCAGAAAAAATGTAAGGATACACAGCAAGACTAAAAACAGAATCTGCAAAATGCTCTTTTTATTTTTCTTTAAGAAATTCACTTTCGCCTTCTTTCTCCTCCCACCGTATCAAAAGGGTTCCAGACCCTCCTCATGATTTTACCAGCAAATGTGCAATCTTACAATTACATTTTTCAAAAAAAATCCTCTGACTTTTGCACAGTGTTTCACCCGCAAAAGATCAGAGGATTTCTGTGTATCCAAGATCTCTCTTTATAAATTCGGACGAATCAGCTTTGGACGATATTCGTTTTTCTTCAGCGCTTCTACAATTCTGTTCTTATGCTCTGTTCCGAATGCCTCCATTGTGATCTTTAATTCCACCGCCGCATTCCGGTTTGTGCTTACAAACTGATTGTGGTCCAGCTTGATGACATTCGCCTGCTCTCCCGCGATGACCTGCGCCACTCTCACCAGTTCGCCCGGTCTGTCCGGAAGCAGCACCGACACGGTAAAGATCCGGTCTCTCTGGATCAGTCCGTGCTGTACCACGGAAGCCATTGTGATCACATCCATATTTCCGCCGCTGAGGATGGAAACAATTTTCTTTCCTCTCACAGACAGATGCTTCAGGGCGGCCACCGTCAAGAGTCCTGAATTTTCTACAATCATCTTATGGTTTTCCACCATGTCCAAGAATGCGACAATCAGCTCGTCGTCCTCGACTGTGATGATGTCATCGAGGTTTTCCTGCAAATAGGGGAAAATTTTTTCTCCCGGCGTTTTTACCGCAGTGCCGTCCGCAATCGTGCTGACGCTCTCCAGCGTGACGACCTTTCCCTCCTCAAAGGATTTCTGAAGGCTGTTTGCGCCTGCCGGTTCCACTCCGATAATCTGAATTTTAGG
Organism: uncultured Eubacteriales bacterium; assembly: GCA_963929865.1. Lineage (GTDB taxonomy): Bacteria > Bacillota > Clostridia > Lachnospirales > Lachnospiraceae > JAGZHZ01. The sequence goes on from CAWVKK010000083.1 coordinate 26,758, forward strand.
GTTGAGCATTTTTGCCAGCGCCGACACTCCGGTGGCAAGTCCTCCCCCGCCTACCGGCACGAGAATATAATCGACAAGCGGAAGCTCTTTAAAGATCTCCATCGCGATGGTTCCCTGTCCTGTTGCGACCGCCAGGTCGTCAAATGGGTGGATAAACGTATATCCTTCCTTTTGTGCCAGCTCATACGCATATGCGCACGCTTCATCGTACACGTTTCCGTACAGAACCACTTCCGCCCCGTAGCTTTTTGTCCGGTTGACTTTGATCAGAGGCGTCGTAGTCGGCATCACGATCACTGCCTTTACGCCGTATTCTTTTGCGGCGTACGCTACGCCCTGCGCATGATTTCCCGCCGACGCGGTGATGAGCCCATGCGCCTTTTCTTCTTCGCTGAGCGTGCTGATCTTATAGTATGCCCCGCGGATCTTATATGCGCCTGTCACCTGCATATTTTCCGGCTTCAGAAATACCTTGTTTCCTGTCTGAGCGCTGAAGTACGGGCTGTAGACCAGCTTTGTCTTCTGCGTCACCTTCTGCACAATCTCTGAAGCTTCTTCAAATTTCTCCAATGTCAACATTTTTGTCATCCTTTCCTTTTGTCTTTATTCCTGCGGCTTTACGTCAAACAGAGCGTTTACGAATTCATCCGAATTAAACTTTTGCAGATCGTCAATACTTTCTCCCACACCGATGTATTTGACCGGTATCCCCAGCTCGGAATGAATCGCCACTGCGATTCCGCCTTTTGCCGTTCCGTCCAGTTTTGTCAGGATGATGCCGGTGATATCCGCCACGTCTTTAAATTCTTTTGCCTGAGCTAAAGCGTTCTGCCCCGTCGTGCCGTCAAGGACAACGAGAGTCTCCCGGTACGCCTCCGGATATTCTCTCTCTAAAATCCGGTTGATTTTTCCAAGCTCCGCCATCAGATTTTTCTTGTTGTGAAGTCTTCCCGCCGTATCGCACAGCAGCACATCGGCGTGTCTTGCCTTTGCGGCCGCAATCGCATCGTAGACGACAGAAGCCGGGTCTGATCCCTCCTGTCCCCCGATAATTTCCACTCCCGCGCGCTTTGCCCACTCGGAGAGCTGTTCTCCGGCTGCGGCGCGGAATGTATCGGCTGCGGCAAGGATCACTTTTTTTCCCTGATCTTTTAATTTTCCGGCAAGCTTTCCAACGCTTGTCGTCTTTCCGACGCCGTTGACTCCGATCACTAAGACAACCGATTTTCTGTTTTCAAATTCATATGCCGTCTCCCCGACGTTCATCTCTGCCTTGATGCTGTCAATCAGCAGCTGTTTGCACTGCGCCGGGTCTTTGATTTTTTGCTCTTTTACTTTTCTTTTCAGATCCTCTATGATGGAGGTCGTCGCATTGATTCCTAAGTCTCCCATAATCAGGATCTCTTCAATTTCATCGTAAAAATCATCGTCGATGCTGGAAAACCCACTGAAGATTGAATCAATGCCAGATACGATATTTGCCCTTGTCTTGGCAAGTCCCTCCACCAGGCGCTTAAAAAAGCCTTTTTTTTCTCCCATTTTTTTCCTCCTATTCTTCCAGTTTGTCCTCTATCAGATTTACGGATACCAGGGCGGACACCCCTTTCTCCTGCATCGTGATTCCATACAGCCGGTCTGCCGCTTCCATGGTCCCTCGCCTATGTGTAATAATAATAAATTGCGTATTTTTTGTCAACTTGTGCAGATACCTCGCATAGCGCCCTACGTTGGAGTCGTCCAGCGCCGCCTCGATTTCATCCAGAAGGCAGAACGGAGAGGGCTTCAGATTCTGGATGGCAAACAGAAGCGCAATCGCCGTCAGCGCTTTTTCTCCTCCGGAAAGCTGCATCATATTTTGCAGCTTCTTGCCCGGGGGCTGGGCGATAATCCGAATTCCTGCCTCCAGCAGATCTTCCCCCTCCATCAGTTCGAGCGTTCCCTTTCCTCCTCCGAAAAGCTGCTGAAATGTCCGGTTAAACTCAGACTGAATCTGACCAAATTTCTCTTTAAACTGCCTGCGCATCCCTTCGTCGAGCTGTGCAATCATATTTTCCAGGGCTTCCTTTGCGCGCGTCAGGTCTTCATGCTGTGTATATAAAAAATTGTGGCGCTCCGAGACTTCTTTATATTCTTCGAGTGCGTTGATGTTGACGCTTCCAAGCGAGCGGATCTCGCTTTTGAGCTGTGAAATTTCCTGCCGGATCTGTGCGCTGTCATGAAGCTCTTCTTTTTGGCACTGCGCCGCGCGGCTTGGAGTCAGCTCATATTCTTCCCACAGATACGCTGTCTGTCTCTCCTTCCATTCCTGCGCCCTTTCTTTCTGCACAGTAAGCCGGACGCTTTCTTTGTCTAAATTTCGGATCTTGTCCGAAATCTCTTCCTGCCTTTGAAAGAAGGATTTATATGCGCTCTCCTGCTTTTCTTTTTCCTTCTGCAGTTTTTCAGCTGCTGCAAGCGCATCTTGTCTGTCCTTCTCACTGTGTGCGGCCTCCTGCTTTGTCCTGAGGATTTCTTCTTCCTTCTGGGCTCGTTGTTCTCCTTCTCTGAGCTGCTTTTCCTTTAGGGTTTTCTTTTCTCTCTCCAGCGCTTCGGTCTCATCGGCGATTCGCTCAAGATCTTGTTCCAGATACGCCTTTTTCTGAAGAAGTTCCGTCTTGCGGATGCCAATCTGAGCCGACACGGCGGTATAGCTTTCCTGTTCCTCTCTTTTTTTCTGTTCAATCTTCTGATACGTCTCTACCTGATTTTCGGTCTCTTTTTCTTCGCGGTGCGACTGTTCCATCTCACGTGCGATCTGATTTTTTCCCTCCGAGATTTCCAGCACCTGTCCTTCCATCTCAGAAGCTTCCATCTTCAGACCGGCATATCCTGCTCTTGTCTCTGCCTGTCTGTTTCTCATCTGTTTCCACTTTATGACCGTCGTATTCTGCTCCAGGTATTCTTTTTGGAGGTCTTCTTTGCGCCGTGTGATTTCTTCTTGCAGCTTTGCCCTTTTTTGCCTTGTCTGTTCGATTTCTCCATTCATGCGCTCCAGCTCTTTTTTGCGTTTCTGAACGTGTTCGGAAAGTTCCTCCGTCTCTCGTCTTCTCCCCAGAAGGTTTCCGGTATTTTTAAACGTGCCGCCTGTCATAGAGCCGCCTGGGCTGAACGATTCTCCCTCGGTCGTCACGATGCGCAGAGAATAGGAATATTTTCTTGCCAGCGCAATCGCATGGTCGATGTGGTCCGCCACTACCGTCTTTCCCAGAAGATACGAGACAATTCCCCGGTATGCATCCTGCGTCTTTACCAGCTCGCTGGCCAGCCCGATGACGCCAGGTTCCTTCAGCGCCTGTGAAGGGGAAAATCCTCCTCTTTCTCTGATCGCTGTCAAAGGCAGAAACGTAGCTCTTCCCGCCCGATTTTTTTTCAGGTACCCGATCATCCTCTTCGCTGTCTCTTCATCCTTCGTCACTACATTTTGCAGGCTGGCTCCCAGCGCTGTCTCGATCGCCGTCTCGTATTTTCTGTCGACCCGGATCAAGTCTGCCACAACGCCAAGGATTCCAGGCTCTTGTTCTTTTTGTTCCATCACGCGCCGGATGCTGTTTCCGTATCCTTCGTATCTCTGCGTGATTCCAATTAAGGATTCCAGTCTGGAGGCTTCCCGGTGATACAGTGCCTGCTCCTTTTCCATTTCCTGCATCTGCGCAGTCAAAGTTTGTTTTGCCTGCTGCGCCTCCTCTTCCAGATCCGCCGTTTCCTTTTCCAGTCTTTTTACCTCTTGTGCCCTCCTGGAGGCTTCCTCCTCCAGATCATGTATCTTTTCTTCCTGTTCCGCTTCTTCACTGCGCAGTCTTAAAATTCTCTGACTCAGTTCCGCTTTGCGGATGCCGATCTGCTCCAGCATCGTATCGTACCGCTGCATTTTAACCTTGAAGGAGGAGCGCTGATTGAGGATTGCGATCAGCCTGTCTTTTCCCTCCTGAACCTTTTGCCCCGCCTCTTCTGCCTCTTTGAGCGTCTGCTGTTTTCGCCGCTCATTTTCTCTCTCCTCGGCCTCACATTTTTCCTTCTCTTCTTTTGTCATCTGCAGCTGCTGTAAGTATTGTTCCTTTTTTGTCTGATGGGAGACAAGATTTTCTTCAATCGCCCTGGCGCGCTGTTCATAGTACTCAAAATTCTTTTCAATGGAGTGGATCTGCTCGCAGAGCAGCGCAATATGGTTTTCCATTTTCTGCCGCTCCAGCGCTGAGCGGCTGCCCTGTTCTTTTGCGCTTTCTATCTGCGCGTTTAATTCCCCCAGCGTTTTCTCCAGGCTTTCATACTCCGCTTTTGTGCGCTCCTGCTCTTCTTTTGCCTCATCCATCTCTTCCTTGACATGTTCCTGCTTTTCTTCGAGTTCTTTTAAAAGTCTGCGCACTCTTTTCATCTCCAGCAAAAACAAGTTGACGTCGAAAATCTTGAGTCTTTCCCTGCGCTCCAGATACACTTTCGCCTTCTCCGCCTGGCGCTGCAGCGGTCCTAACTGTTTTTTCAGCTCATTTAAAATGTCGCGTACACGGACCAGATTTTTCTCTTCCTCTTCCAGTTTTTTCTGCGCTGTCATCTTTCTGCGTTTAAACTTGACAATTCCCGCCGCCTCGTCGAACAGCTCTCTTCTTTCTTCCGGTCTGCCGCTCAAAATTTTGTCAATCTGTCCCTGCCCGATGATCGAATAGCCTTCTTTTCCAATCCCTGTATCGTAAAACAGCTCGTTGACGTCTTTTAGCCGGCATATGGTTCCATTTAGCAGATACTCGCTTTCTCCTGAGCGGTACAGCCTCCTCGTCACCGTGACCTCTTCATATGAGACGGGCAGGATATGGTCTTTATTGTCCAGCGTAATCGCAACCGACGCATAGCTTAACGGCTTTCTGTTTTCCGTCCCCGCAAAAATCACGTCCTGCATACTTCCCCCGCGCAGCTGTCTGGCGCTTTGCTCTCCCAAAACCCATCTGACCGCGTCGGCGACATTGCTTTTTCCGCTTCCGTTTGGACCGACAATACCGGTAATCCCGTTGTGAAACTGGAAAACAATCTTATTGGCAAACGATTTAAATCCCTGTATCTCGATGCTTTTTAAATACATTCGTCCTCTGTTTTTCCTTTCAGTGCGATGATCGCGCGGTATGCCGCTTCTTGTTCCGCTCCCTTTTTCGTGTGTCCGCTTCCTCTGGCAACCACTTTGTCGCCGATCAGAACGTCAACATAAAATTTTTTGTCGTGATCCGGTCCCTCTTCTCCGGCAAGCACATACGAAATACCCTCTTCTTTAAAGTCTCCCTGTACGATCTCCTGCAAAATAGTCTTGCTATCATAAAAGAGTTTTTTGTGCTTGATATCTTTTAAGATAAACCGGTAGATAAACTCTTTTGCATTAGCAAAACCACCGTCCAGATAGATGGCTCCGATCACCGCTTCCATCGCGTCCGAGACGATCGAATCCCGTTTTCTTCCCCCCGTCTGTTCTTCTCCTTTGCCCAGGCGCAGGTAATTTCCAAGCTCTAACTCTCTGGCGCAAAGCGCCAGGGTCGGTTCGCATACAATGCTGGCCCGGAATTTCGTCAGATCTCCCTCCGGCATCTGCGGATAGCGCAGAAACAAAAATTCACTGCTCACGACTTCTAAAACCGCGTCTCCTAAAAATTCCAGCCGTTCATTGTCTTTTAATCCGGCCATTTTATGCTCGTTTGCAAAAGAACTATGTGTCAGCGCCTGCTCCAGCAGTTCAAAATTTTTAAATTGATATCCGCTCTTTTTTTCCAATTCCTTGATTGACCAATTATTCTGCATCTTCATTTCCCTTCTTTAATCCATATGAAAAGGGGCAGTCGCAGTATCTACTTTGATTGCGGCGCCCCCTGCTTTATGTTTCTTGTTTCTTCTATCCGTTAGTTTAACGCATCCTTAATCTGCTCAACAGCATCACCAACCGTCACGATCTTTTCTACTTCCTCGGTCGGAATTTCGATATCAAACTCTTCCTCAATTCCCATCACAATCTGAAAAATATCCAGGGAGTCTGCGCCCAGATCATCTACAAATGTTGTCTCCGGCGTGATCTCATCTGCATTGACGTTCAATACCTCTGCTATAATCTGCTGTATTTTTTCAAATTCCATTCTTTTCAATCCTTTCCTTGCTTAATTTTCCTGCACCATAAATTTTTCTTTTATTTTTTCGTTGATCTGCTGTTGTTTAAACTGCACACATTGAATAATTGAATTGGTAATTTCAACAGACTTAGAGCTGCCGTGCGCTTTTACTACAAGTCCGTTTAATCCCAAAAGCGGCGCTCCGCCATACCGGCTTGCGTCGAAAGATGCCAGGGTTTTCTTCAGCGCCGGCTTTGCCAGCCATCCTCCGACTTTGCTTCTCGCGCTCGACATCATCCCCTGTTTTACCTTCTTAAAAAAGGCGGCGCCTACTCCTTCATAAAGCTTTAAAATTACATTTCCCACAAATGCCTCGCAGACGATCACATCACAGACGCCTGCCGGGATATCTCTCGCCTCCACACTGCCGGCAAAGTTGATATCACTGCACTGCTTTAACATCGGAAATGTCTCTTTGACTAATGCATTGCCTTTCTCCTCCTCCGCACCGATGTTGACAATCCCAACTTTTGGATTTTTTACGCCGATTACATGTTCCATATAAATCGAACCCATCTTGGCAAACTGTACGAGGTGAGACGGTCTTGCATCCACGTTGGCTCCGCAGTCCACCAGCAGCGAAAATCCTTTCTCCGTCGGAATCAGCGGGGCAAGAGGCGGTCTTTCCACTCCTTTGATCCTGCCGACAAGCAGCTGTCCTCCTACTAAAATTGCTCCTGTGCTGCCTGCTGATACAAAGGCGTCCGCCTCTCCCTTTTTTACGAGATTCATACCCACTACAATGGAAGAGTCTTTCTTTGTCCGGATTGCCTTCACCGGCGGCTCTGCCGTTTCGATCACTTCGCTGGCATACACCGTTTCTATCTGTTCTTTTGAGTAAGTATATTGCCGCAGCTGATCTTCTATGTCTTTTTGCCTTCCTGTCAGAATCACTTTGATATCTTTTCTGGCATTCACCGCGTCGACCGCCCCTTTGATTATCTCGACCGGAGCATAGTCTCCGCCCATCGCGTCAACTGCCACTCTTACTGTCTCCTGCATGGCACATTCCTCCTCGTATATCTATAGACTACTATACTAAACATCATTCTAAAAATCAATATCTATTTTTATATGGTTTCGGATGCCCTGCCGCCCCGTCAGAGAGGTCTTTCTTTCTGATTTTTTCTGCTGTGCAGTCCAATTTCGATGTCTGCTGGAAAAACGCTCTGAATTTAAAGAAAATTCTGACAATAAAAATCTGTATAAAATGAGACCGTTTTTTAACGGTCTCACAAGCACCCTGAATCAGTCAACGGATACAATTTCTTTTTTGTTATATGTTCCGCAGTTTTTGCATACTCTGTGGGACATCATCAGTTCGCCGCATTTGCTGCATTTTACCAAGTTTGGAGCAGCCATTTTCCAGTTTGCTCTTCTCTTGTCTCTTCTTCCTTTGGAAGATTTATTTTTTGGACAGATAGACATGGTTTACACCTCCTTAAATTTGCTAAAAATATCTCGGATTTTGGCCATTCTTGGATCTAAATCTGTGCGTTCGCATTCGCACGTCTCATGGTTTAAATTGACTCCGCAAACCTTACAGATTCCTTTGCAGTCCTCTTTGCAAAGGACACGCAGCGGCCAATTCACTAAAATCTCACCATAAAGCAGTTTATCCACATCCAGGTTATATCCATCAATATAGCAGTGTTCATCTAGCGCTTTTATCCGTTCTTCCCCTGACAGTTTCATATCGATTTCTTTCCTGATCTCCAATGTCATCTGATAGGGAACGTCGTCTAAACAGCGGTCACAAGGCACAACCATTTCCAGTTCTGCCCTGCCTTCTATTTGCAGGACGCGGTCTCCTGTATTTGTAATCTTCAAATGGACCGGTTCTTTCCTGCAGATAGGAAAGCTTCCAAGCTTTGACTGAAATACTTCCATCTCCAGGCAAGCATCGCATTCCACTGTTTTGCCGTCTCTGGTTAAAACTTCCGTTAAATTAATCAGCATTTTAGCCCTCCTATTCACACTTTCACTATTATACATAGATTGTACTTGTTTGTCAACCTGTTTTTTGATAAATGTCAAGGGATTTTCCTTGACCAAAATCTCCTGCCAAAACGCCTTTTTTGCCGAAAAAAATCCTCTGTTGCCAGGCAGAGCAGAGGATTTTTATGGTCACATCTTATTTTACAAGCGCTACTGTCTCACGGCAGATCGCAAGCTCCTCATTTGTCGGGATCACGCAAACCTTTACTTTAGAATCCGGAGTTGAAATTACCATCTCTTCCCCTCTCTTGCTGTTTGCCTCTTTGTCGAGCGTGATTCCAAGGTATCCCAGATAGCCCACTACCTTCTCGCGGACCGGACACGCGTTTTCACCGATTCCCGCCGTAAATGTGATCGCGTCCACACCGTTGAGCGCTGCCACATAGCCGCCTACAAATTTTGCGATTCCGTAGCACAGAACCTCGATCGCATTCTCTGCGTATTTGTTTCCGCTGCGGGCTGCCTCGTCCAGATCGCGGAAATCGCTTGAGAGCTTGGAAAGTCCCTGTAAGCCTGATTTTTTGTTTAAAATATTCATGATTGCAGGAATGTCAAGATTTTCCTTTTTCGCGATAAATTCCATAATGGCAGGGTCAATATTTCCGGAGCGTGTTCCCATCACGACGCCTTCAAGCGGAGTCAGTCCCATCGTCGTATCGATGCATTTTCCGTTCAGCACAGCGCTGATGGAAGAGCCGTTTCCTAAGTGGCACACGATGACCTTTGAATTTTCCGGATCCAGTCCGAGGAACTCAACCGTACGTTTTGACACAAAGCTGTGGGAGGTTCCGTGGAATCCGTATCTTCTTACTTTGTACTTTTCATAGTATTCAATCGGAAGACCATACAGGTAGGCTCTTGCCGGCATCGTCTGATGGAATGCCGTGTCAAACACTGCCACCATCGGAACTCCCGGCATCAGCTCTTTGCAGACGTTGATTCCGATCAGGTTTGCAGGGTTATGCAGCGGCGCCAGATCATTGCACTCCTCTACGGCTTTGATCACTTCCTCGTCGATGACTACAGAAGAAGCGAATTTCTCTCCGCCGTGTACCACTCTATGTCCAACAGCGTCGATCTCTTTTAAGCTCTTGATTGCGCCGGTCTTGTCGTTTGTCAGCGCGTCCAGCACCATCTGGATCGCTTCTTTGTGAGTCGGCATGGCAGCTTCCGTCACTTCCTTGCCGCATCCCTCTTTCTGGTACACAAGTCTTCCGTCAATTCCGATTCTCTCGCACAGTCCTTTTGCCAGCACTTCCTCAGAGTCTGAATTGATCAGCTGATATTTTAAGGAAGAGCTTCCACAGTTAATAACTAAAACATTCATTTCCTTTTCCTCCGTGAAAAACAATTATTGTGCCTGGCACTGTACGGAAGTAATCGCAACAACGCCTACGATATCTTCTGCGCTGCATCCTCTGGAGAGGTCGTTTACCGGTTTTGCGATTCCCTGTGTGATTGGTCCGTAAGCTTCTGCTTTTGCCAGTCTTTGAACTAATTTATATCCAATATTTCCAGCGTCGAGATCCGGGAACATCAGGACATTTGCTTTTCCGGCTACCGTGCTTCCCGGCGCTTTTGAAGCTGCAACGCTCGGGACAATGGCAGCGTCTAACTGGAATTCTCCGTCCACCTTCAGGTTTGGATAGTTTTCCTTTGCAATCTTTACTGCCTCTACAACTTTGTCAACGTCCGCATGTTTTGCGCTTCCCTTTGTGGAGTGGGACAGCATCGCAACGATCGGCTCTTTCTGAACTAACAGCTCAAAGGATTCTGCTGAAGATTCTGCAATCGCTGCCAGCTCTTCCGGATTTGGATTCTGATTTAATCCGCTGTCCGCAAAGATAAACGTTCCGTCTGCTCCGTATTCACAGTTTGGCACTACCATCAGGAAAAATGCGGAAACTAACTTTGTCCCTGGTTTTGTCTTTAAAATCTGCAGACATGGTCTTAACGTATCTGCTGTAGAGTGGCATGCGCCGGATACCATACCGTCGGCGTCTCCCATCTTTACCATCATAACGCCGTAGTACAGATACTGGTTTAAGAGAATCTCTCTTGCCTGCTCCTGTGTCATGCCTTTTTTCTGTCTTAATTCCACTAATTTTGCGATATAGGCGTCTGTCTTTTCTGATTTTGCAGGATCTACAATCTTCGCTCCGGAAATGTCAAGTCCTTCGCTTCCTTTTTTGACTGCCTCTTCACTTCCAATTAAGATGATGTCGGCAATGCCCTCTTTTAAAATCTGGGCGGTCGCCTCGTACGTTCTGCGGTCTTCTGTCTCTGGCAGTACAATTGTTTTTTTGTTGTCTTTTGCTCTCTGTTTGATTACGTCAATAAATCCCATGATTCTTTGACTCCTTTCATTTTTTCCGCTTTTTGTGTGGTATATGCAGCACATATACTTCTGTTTTTCATTATACTGCTAAGTTTTTTGAATTTCAACTGTTGCTTTGTATCTTTTTCCAAACATTTCTCTGTTTTTTCCAGGTTTTTTGATTGTATTTTCTTTTGTCCTGTGATATGATACCAGTACTTTTTGGAGGATTTTATGTATGAATGTAACTGGTATCATCGCTGAATACAACCCGTTTCACAACGGTCATCTCTATCACCTGACAAAAGCGCGCCGCGAGACGGACGCAGATTTTCTTGTCGTCCTCTTAAGCGGTGATTTCGTCCAGAGAGGGGAACCGGCTGTTTTGGACAAATGGACCCGTGCCCGGATGGCGCTTTTGTGCGGCGCTGATCTTGTCCTGGAGCTGCCCTCCTTTGCCGCGGCAGGGAGCGCTGAATATTTTGCCAGGGGA
>CAWVKK010000084.1:0-20434 GCA_963929865.1 uncultured Eubacteriales bacterium
AAGTGCAGTAATGTATGGAGCTGACTAATACTAATAGGTCGAAGGCTTAACCAAGAGGAAGGTTAAGAGAGAAAGAGGATAGGAAAAGGAAGTCAAGAAAAGAAGAAGAGAAAGAGATCTGTGTGCAGTTTTGAAGGTATAGACAGAAGAGAGAAATCCTGTAGGGAAGAGATATCCTGTACGGGATTTTTTTTGTGCAAAAATCTTCCGGCAGATCTTCGATATCAAGATCTGCCGGATTTTACAATTCCGCCTGACCGCCATAACGAAATGGTCACAGATAACGGCGCACTTCTCCGACGGTCATGCCGGTTTGTTTTTTAAACACTTTGTAAAAATATGTTGTGTTAAAATATCCGACTTCCTCCCCAATCTCACGGATCGTCTTTTTTCGGTTGCGCAAAAGCTTTAAAGCTTGAGAAATTCGAATTTCCGTCAAGACCTCCACAAATGTCTTGTTCAGCTCCTGCTTCAGAAGACGGCTGAAATAGAAAGAACTGATTCCAACAAGGCTTGCGATATCTTCCAGAGAGATATTGCGCCGATACATTTTTTTCATATAGAGCAGTCCCAAATTGACATACTCGACCGCCTTGCTGCCGGAGTTTAAGAGACAGTCATTGAGATGAGCGACGGTAAGGCAAAGCTTGGAACACAGCGCGTCATAGTCAGAGCAAAGGCGCAGCTCTCCCAGAGAGACCTGAAAATAATTTTCAATATAGAAAGAAAAAGAAAACCGGTCCGCAATCTGCTCGCACAGAAACAGCAAAAAGTAGACGGAGTAGATCTGCAAAGCCATCAGCGGAATCTCATGAGCCGCGGCATTCTGAAAAAGAGAGCGGACTGTATCGCAGCATTCTTCCGTCTTGCCGGCTAAAATAAGCTCTGCAAGCATATCTCTTTGGCTGGAAAAAATATCCCGGGCAGAAACCGGCACAGCATATTCAAAGAAATAGATGCCGGGCGTGTGTTTTCCGAGCAGAATACTGCCGCATTCTTTTAAAGCGTCAGGAAGCTCTTCGATGGCGAATTTCCAGGTACTGACTCCAAACAAAAGAGGAAGGTCAAGCATACGAAACAGGTCGGCGCACCACTGCTGATAATTTGTCTCGCTGATCCCCTCACCCGGAATGAGGTACAAAATAAAATCGCCGCGGTATATTTTTTCCAGACACAGGCAGACCTTTCGGAATACAGAGAGGACCTGCGCTTTCTTCTTTTCATTCCAAAAACTTGAGGCGCCGTCTGCAAAGCGAAGAACAGCCAAAAATCCTCCGCTGTATTCTCTGGGAAGGGACTGCAAAAATAGGTCGGCGGTATGATCGCCGACGACTCCGAGCAAAATAGAGGACATCAGATCATGTTCCACGAGACGATGTACCTCTCCGGTAAGCTGATGAATCTGCTCCTCCGAATTTTTTTTCTTTTTTTCCTGCTCTAAAGAGGCAAAGATCTTTTTCATGGTTTCCACAAAGACAGGTTTTTGCACAGGTTTTACGATATAATCAAAAGCGTTCAGAGAGAGCGCTTTTTTTGCATATGCAAATTCGCTGTAGGCGGAATGGATGACAATCTTCATGTCAGGATTGCGGCTGCGGATCATGTCGAGAGCATCAAGACCGTTCAGACCGGGCATGTTGATATCGACAATGGCGACGTCTGGACAGTTCTTTCGGATGCTGCCGACAAGATCGATGCCGTTAAAGACACTTGGAAGAATTTGAATATTTGTAAAGGTGTTTTTTAAAAGAAGCTCAAGAGCCGTACATTCAATGGGCTCGTCATCTGCGATTAAAATACGGTAGTTATCCATAATCATAAACCTCCTGTGAGTGATCGGTGAAAGGGCGTCAGGGAAGAGAACATGGCAGAGAAAGCACGACTTCCGTTTTCACATTGGGGATGCTGTAGATTTCCATAGATGCTTTTCCGTAGAAGAAAATATGGAGTCTGGCGTAGACATTAGACAGACCGATTTTCTGATCAGCATGGTCAGATTTTTTCATCTCCTCGCGCACTTTTTCAAGCTGTTCCTGTGTCAGACCGATTCCGTTGTCGATGATCCGGATCAGACCGGCGCCTGCGGCGGAGTCATACTGTGTGCAGATCGTCACAGACGCATCTTTTAGATACATGCCGATGCCATGGGTGATGGAATTTTCTACGAGCGGCTGCAAAATCAGAGCGGGGACTTTGATGTGGTGAAAGGATTCATCCAGATCAAAGGTAAAGCGAATCCGCCCTCCAAAGCGCTGTTCCTGCAAAGAGACATAGATGCCCAGAACTTCGATTTCCTTTGAGAGAGGAACGGACCTTGTGGCAAAGTCGAGCGTGTAGCGCAGAAGAACTGCAGTAGAATCGAGAAGCGCCGAGGTTTTATCCGCCCCTTCCAGATAAGCGTTCTGGGAAATCATATTAAGCGTGTTGAAAAGGAAATGCGGGTTAATCTGCATCTGCAGTGATTTGAGCGCGCTGGAGCGCAGAAGATTTGCGATCTGCAGATTTTCGACCTCCTTTTTGTGGAGTTCAATCTCGAGATCCGCATTTTCCTGGATTTTTTTTACCTGATCCTGAAGCGTGATCAGCATCATATTGAAGACTTCGACGAGAAAATTCATCTCCAAATTTGACTCGGAGCTGAGGTGAAAGGCTTTGTAGTCGGCAAGCCTTTTCAGATTAAATCCACGGATGGAGGAGGTCAGCTCCTTTATGGGAGCGGTGATCGCATGGGAGAGCTGGTGCGAATAGAAAAATTCCGCCAGGACCATAAAGACAAGGACAAGGATGATCAGCGTGATAAAGAGACGGTGCTGAAAGCGGATCTGCTCCATGGCAATGCGCGAGAATTCTAAAATCTGTGAATACAGACTGCGGAATTCCGCGTTGATGGACTCATAGACAGTCTGCGTGCGGTAAAAAGCGTTGTTGATTCTGAAAATCCAGGAGGACGGATCGAGGGCAAAACCAGGGGAGCTGCCGCAGGAAAGAACTTCCCTGGCATATGACGTGTAGAGATCCAGCATGTTTGAGACGTCCCCGATGTCTCTTTGATAGATTGTGCTGATCTTCAGATTCAGCAGAAAATCCATGGAGCTGCGAAGGTGGGAGAGGCGCTCAGAGATAGAGGGGGAAAGCGTGCTGTCCACTTTAGAGCTGTAGGAATACAGAGAAGAGTGGAGCTTTTCAAATTCCAGGTAGAAGTGGTTCAGCTCCAGCTGCTGCGTGCTCAGCTGCTCGTAGCGTGTCTCCGAGAAAATACAGAAAACAATGGTAATCGTGGTTAAAACAGATGCAAAAAAGAGGTTCTGGCAGAAAAATTTTCTCAGCTTTCCCTCTGTGGTGTTGACAGAATGTCTCCACTGTAAATATGCCATGTCACTCCCTCACTTTCGTATTTTTGTACGGCATTAAAATTATCCTTCCGGATGCTGTAGCTTGATGTATGGATGATATCGTCCTTGGGGAGAATTCCCTTTTGGTAGTCATTCAATATGGAGACGGCAATCTCTCCCATCTGATCAGACTGCTGCACAATGGTGGAAAAATACTGTCCCGACTTTACATACTGCAGCGTATCTTCCATCTGGTCAAACGCCACGACGCGGATGTGATCATACGCCAGTCCCATATCGGAGAGGATTTTCCCGACCAGGGAGGAAGAATAGCCTTCTGCGCAGAAGATAGCGTTAATTTTCGGATTTTCCTTCAGGGCGCGCGGAACCAGCTCATTGAGCAGAAGGAGACTGGAATTTGTCTCCAAAACCGTCTCGAGAGAGCAGTCAGGGTGAAGCGCGATCTCATCCTTAAAGCCTCTTAAGCGCTCAATCTGATTTTCCATGGAGGCGGAGGAGACAATCGCTGCAATAAAAAGAGGCTCTGAGACAGAATCTGTCATATCCCTGCCCGCAAGCCGGCCGGCTTCATAGTTGTCTGTGCCGATGTAGCAAAGCCTCTCGACCTCCGAGGAATCTGTATCGATCAGGACGATTGGAATGTCAGCGTCCGAGGCGGCGCGCAGAGAAGCGATCACATCAGCGTCATGGCTGCCGACGGTGATAAGACCGTCCGGTCTGGAATGGACAGCGGATGCGATCGCCTGTGCCATGCCCCTCTTCGCATGGAGCGTAAGCCCGATAAATTTAGTGTTGGAATTTTGAAGCTGATCTGCTTTCTTCATGCCGTATGCGGCGCTGCCCCAGTAGCCTGCATTTGCGATCGGGCTGACAAAGGTAAAGCGGTTCTCATAATAAGTGGCGCAGAGATCCTGCCCCGGCGGCTGACCAAAAAAGCAGAAAAATAGGAAAAACACAGCGCTTGCAAAGCAGAGAAAAAAAGAGAATATCCACCGTTTTTTCATCACAAAACTCCCTTAAAAAATGATTTTGACCGTTTAATCTGGCATCATTTTATCATTTTTCAGGCTAATTTAAAAGAGAGATCGCAAATATTGGCAGAAAGGCAAGATTTGACATAGATTTTGTCAAGTCATGGCAAGGAAAGACAAGAAGTGAGAGATGGCAGGCGGCAAGAAACATGATAAGATAAAAAAATAAAAGGTACAGGAGGTATGGAAATGAAAAGAAAAATTGCGGCACTGCTTGTATGCGCATTTGCGCTGACAACGACAGCAGCCCCGGTAGCTTTCGCCGAGCAGACAGCGGCAGAGGCTTCGGAGGCTTCCTTCCATGCAGATGTGGTACAGCAGATCGAAAACGGGGAAATTAAGGGATTTTTGTCAAACGAGGATCAGACGTTAGTGTGGCTGGGAGTTCCGTATGCAGCGGCTCCGGTCGGAGAGCTGAGATGGAAAGCGCCTCAGGATCATGAGGACTGGGAAGGCACTTTTGACGCGACACAGAGCGGCAACATCGGCATTCAGGTCGGCAGAGGAGAGGTGACGGGGGATGAAGACTGTCTGAACCTTGACATCTACCGCCCGAACACGGACGAGACGAACCTGCCGGTTCTTGTGTACATCCACGGCGGAAATAACCAGACCGGAAAAAGCAGTGACTTTCCGATGGAAAAGCTGGCAGTCAGCGCAAACTGCATGGTGATTTCTCTGAATTACCGTCTGGGATGCCTCGGCTTTAACTGCCTGCCTGCACTGCAGACAGGAGATCCGCTGGAGGATTCCGGAAATTACACGATGTTAGACTTCGCAAAAGCGCTCGACTGGATTGCGGAAAATGCACAGGCGCTCGGAGCAGATCCGGACAACATCACGGTCTCCGGCTTCTCAGCAGGAGGACGAGACGTGATGGCTATGCTGATCTCGCCGATCTTTGAAGGAAAATTCCAAAAGGCGATCTCTTTTAGCGGCGGCATGACAGTGGCAGACGTAGAAGACAGCCAGAAAGTGATCGCAAGAGCAATCGCTCCGCTTGCCGTGGAGGACGGAATGAAGGAGAGCGAGGAGGAAGCAATCACATGGCTGCTCTCGGAGGATGAGGCAGACAAAGAGGAAGTAAGAGAATACCTGTACGGCGTGGACGCAGGACGCCTGGCAGGCATCATGTCAAATGCCGGCATCCGCATGAGCGTATTCCCGCATCTGTTTGGAGACGGAGTTGTTCTCCCTGAGGAAGGCTTTGAGACGACAGAGTACAATGAGGTTCCTCTGATCATGCTGACAGGCTCCACAGAGTTTTCCACCTTTGCAAGAGGAGACGCTTACTTTGCAGGCGCAGAAGACCTGGTGGAAGGTGAAAAGAGCGCGGAATATCAGTTTGCGCTCAAATACGGAAGCGAGCTGTACGGACTGTTTAACGCGGAAGAATCGGCTGTAAAGATGATCGACAAGTATGACGCTCCGATCTATACGTGTGACATTGACTTTGGAACAGACGAAGAAATCGTAGGCAAAGAGCAGGCCAGACTGATAGGATCTGCCCACGGTATCTTTATCCCGTTCCTGGCAGGCGTTCCGTCAGGCGTTGCGGCAGGGGACGGAAGCGCTTACGAGTATGCGGGATCTCAGGAGCTGACAGCGGCATTCCAGGGCTACATCTCGAACTTCTTATGGACAGGAGATCCAAACGGCGAGGGACTCGTGACATGGGAGGCATGGACAGGAGCAGAGGAAGGACCTTCCCAGCTGATCTTAGATGCAGACAAGGAACACGCGAAGATTTACATGTCATATGACAGAGCATCGTACGATGAAATCCTCGACCGGATGGAAGCAGACGATTCTATCTCTGAGGAGGCAAAAACTCAGATCATCACGGAGGTACTGAACGGAAGATGGTTCAGCGCAGGTCTGGATGAGAGATTTGGAAACGCAAACTTGTGGGAATAAGAGACAAAAAGGAAAGAGATTAAAATAAAATAGGAAGAGAAAGACGGCGCAGCGATCGGAAAGAAGAGAGTGATTTTCGACGGCTGCGCCGTCTTTCTCTGCGCGCAGCTGATTTTTTAGACACAAAAGTGTCAGACCGTGTCAAAAAACAGGGAGAAAAGGTGAAAATTAATACAATTGTAAAAAAAATACAAAGAATATGTAATATCTATCAAGTAATATTAAACATTACGGAACAGAAACAGGAGGGATGACAAAAGATTGATGAGAGAAAGAAAAAAATGGCAGATCTGCATCATCTGTGCGGCGCTCTTTCTCGCGGGGAGCAGCGTCTCAGGGGCAGAGGCAAACAGCGTGCAAGAGGGAGTCGCCTATATAGAAAGCCTGGAGGCAAAGGATACAGCAGAAATTGAGCAGAAGATCAAAGATATCAAGAAACAGGAAAGGCAAGAGGCGATGGAAAACGGAGAGCTGTCGGTATGGGATCAGTTTTATGACTCTGTGATTATGGGAGATTCCAGAACAGTGGGGCTGACCGAATACGAGCTGATGGATTCGCAGCGCGTCATCGCAAACCCGGGCGACCGGATCGACGTGATAGTGGAGTATCTGGACACCCTTGCAACCATCAACCCTGAAAATCTGTTTTTATGCTATGGTCTGAATGACGTGATGGGATATTACACAGAACCTTCTGAATTTATAGATAAATACAGGTCGATCTTGACACAGGTAAAGGACAGGCTGCCGAACGTAAAGATTTACATCAATTCCATCCTTCCGGTACAGGAGTTTGCGCTGTATGAAAATTCATCGTACAGCCAGATAGAAGAGTACAATGAAGCGCTGCAGAGCTTCTGCGAAGAAGATGGATACGGATTTATCGATAATACACAGCTTGCAGCGGAGCATACGGACTTGTATGAGGATGACGGAATCCATCTGAGAAAGGATTTCTATGAATACTGGCTGATGAATATGGTAAACGGAGTGGAAGTGGAATGATAAGACAGAGAGAACGCACAATGATCAATATGTGGGAAGGAATGAAATATGCGTGTATTCTTGCCGTGATAGTCTTTATTGCGAGCCTGATGCTTGGGGAGGCAAGCAGCAGCGCGCCGATTGACAAAGTGGAGAGCGCTGTGACGGCAGCGATGGATCTGTCCGGAATGGAAAAGGCAAGCAACCGAATGATGAAACGGCTGTATGGGCTGAACGCAAACGACTATGAGGGCGCCGTACTGTACATTTCGACCTTTAATATGGACGTGGAAGAACTGCTGATTGTAAAAGTAAAAGAGACCAGCCAGGCGGAGACTGTGAGCGCCGCCGCTCAGAGCAGAAAAGAGACGCAGCTGACAAATTTCGACGGCTACGGGGTAGAACAGTGCCAGCTGTTAAATGATTCTGTCTTGAATGTAAAAGGAAACTACATACTGTTTGTGGTATCGCCAGATGCAAAGGAAGCGGAGAAAGCATTTCTGGGCAGTTTGTAAAGAAAAAAGCAAAAAGAACATCAACAGAAAAAGAAAGGAACCGCATCGATGATATTCAGTAGTATTTTTTTCCTATACGTATTTTTGCCCATCACCCTGGTGCTCTACTTTCTCATGCCCAGACCCGGCAAAAATGTCGTATTGCTCATTGTAAGCCTGATTTTTTACGCGTGGGGCGAGCCGATCTATGTGTTTTTAATGCTGTTCAGCATTATCTTTAATTATCTGACAGGTATGGAAATCGACGTCTACCGCAGCGAAGGGGAAGAAGGAAGAGTACGGTTTTGTTTCTGGCTGGCGGTAGGCGTCAACTTAGGACTGCTGGGATTTTTTAAATATTACGGTTTTTTCATGGAAAATCTAAATGCTATTCTGCCGTTTACAATCCCCTACAAGGAACTGCCGCTTCCGGTCGGAATTTCTTTCTACACGTTCCAGACGCTCTCCTACGTGATCGACGTATACAAGGGAGAGGTCAAGGTGCAGAAAAACGTGCTTTCGTTCGGACTGTACGTCACGATGTTCCCGCAGCTGATTGCAGGTCCCATCGTGCAGTACTCCGATATTGAAAAACAGCTGAAAAAAAGAAAAACGTCGCTGACAAAATTCGGGGAGGGGACGACCTGGTTCCTTCGGGGACTCGGGAAAAAAGTTCTGCTGGCCAACAACATCGGAATGGCGTTCGACGCGATCAACGCGATCCCCAGGGGAGAGCTGTCGATTTTGGCGGCATGGGTGGGATGTCTGGCCTACACGATGCAGATCTATTACGATTTCAGCGGGTACTCCGACATGGCGATCGGACTTGGAAAAATGTTTGGGTTTGAGTTTATGAAAAACTTTGACTATCCGTATATCGCAAAAAGCATTACGGAGTTCTGGAGGAGATGGCATATCTCCTTAAGTTCCTGGTTCCGGGATTACGTTTACATTCCGCTGGGAGGCAGCCGGGTCAGCCTGCCAAAATGTATCCGCAATCTTTTCGTTGTCTGGATTTTGACGGGATTCTGGCACGGGGCAGCGTGGAACTTCATCATCTGGGGACTGTATTATGGAATTTTGCTCTGTCTGGAAAAATATGTGTTTCACTCGTTGCTGGAAAAAATGCCGAATGTTTTCAAGCATATCTATACGATGTTTTTTGTCATGATTGGATGGGTGTTTTTCTTCTCCTCTTCCATGGGGAGCGCATTTGGCTATCTGGGCGCAATGTTTGGGCTGAACGGAATGCCGTTTGCAGATTCCAGCGCAAAGTATTACCTGACGAGCAATCTGTGGATTCTGATTATCTGCGCGGTCTGTGCGACGCCGGCCGCATACCGCTGTTTCCGGTCATTCGCATTTTCGAACGGAAAATACCGCGTCGGAATCTCGGTACTGCTCTACGGTGGAATCCTGCTTTTGTCCACCGCTTATCTTGTCAACGCAACGTATAATCCGTTTTTATATTTCAGGTTCTAAGACAGATAACAGAGTCAAGACGTCAAAACGCTGCCTGACCTTGGCGTGATATCATAAAATGAAGGAGAGCGGTTTATGGAAAACAGAAGAAGGACACAATACCGGGGAAGACAGAGCCGTTATGCCGAACGAAAAGAGAGAAGAAGAAAAAAAATCCGCAAAAGAATAAAAAGGCAATATATCCTGTCCGGGCTTTTGCTGCTTGCGACGCTGATTGTGATCGTGGCGGCGAACGAGATCAAGCAGGATACGGAATTTTCTCCGACAGAAAACAGAATGCTCAGCCAGAAACCTGAGATGGACTGGGGAGCGATCAAGGATGGAAGCTTTATGACCGACTATGAGTCTTACGTCTCAGATCAGTTTATCGGGAGGGACTGGTGGATCAGCCTGAAGCTATCGGTCGACCGTCTGCTGGGAAAAAAGGAATCCAACGGCGTCTATCTGGGAAAACAGCAGTATCTGATGGAAGCGCTCAGCACTCCCGACGAGGTCAACCTGGAACGAAATCTGAACGCTGTCGTGGAATTTCAAAAGAAACATGCCGATCTGAACATTTTCTTTACGCTGATTCCAAACGCAGCCTATATCCTGACAGACTACATGCCGGACAATGCGCCGGTGCGCGACCAGGAGGCGGACATCGGAAGGGTAAAAGAGAAGCTGGGAGAGGCGGTGAAGTTTTTAGACGTCACAGAGACGATGAAAGCGTCCAGGAGAGAAGGCATTTACTATAAGACGGATCACCACTGGACAAGCCGGGGAGCGTATGAGGCATTTCAGGCGATGGCGTCTGATCTGCTGATTCAAAATCCGGCCAAGGAGTATGAGATCTATCCGGTGACAGACCAGTTTTCCGGGACGCTTGCCTCAAAAAGCGGATACCGCAAGGCAAAGGACACGATCGAGATCTATGTCCCTGTCGGCGTGACGAACGAATATGTCGTATATTATCCGGATGAACAAAAAAAGACGGCGTCTATGTATGACAGCGAAAGCCTGAACCAAAAAGACCAGTACGAGGTGTTTTTCGGCGGAAACCACGCCGTGGTGGAGATCACGACGACGTGTGAAGAATCCAGATGTCTGCTGCTTTTTAAGGATTCCTACGCCAACGCCTTCGTCCAGTTTCTGACGCCTTATTTTCGGGAGATCATTATGATTGATCCGCGCTATTACTACGAGGATATCGAAAATGTCATCAGCGGAAGAAAGGTGACGGATGTTTTGTTTTTATACAATGCCAATACCTTTTTCGAGGACAATTCTCTTGCGGACGTTTTGATCTCTGGGTCTGAGGAGACGGCGGAAGAAACGGAAGATTCGGGACAGCAGACAACACAGTCTCAGGCGCAGACGGAAGAAGAGAGCGCGCCGTCACAGACGCCTCAGACAGAGACAACACAATAAAGACAGAAAAAAAGACTCCTTTTTAGATGGCTGCTGTTTTTTTCTCCAGCTGATCCGAAGGAGTCTTTTTCGAAGCGGAAAGGAAGAAACATGGATCAGACAGTAGAAAAAAACATTGCGGACGCCACGTTTGTGCTGGTGGGAATCGGACAGGAGATGGCGTGGAAGCGGGAAAAAAATTTTGCAGGAGAAGAAGCGTGGCTTAACGACTACGAGACGGCGATTGAGGTGGAAAGCGCGGGCGCGGACAACCGGCTGCTGCGCGCCTATGAAAAGCTGGCGGGACTTCTTAAGGGAAAGCTGTATTTTATTGTGACGATGAACACGGACGATTTGATTTACCGCTCTTCCTTAAACAAAGAACAGATCGCGGTGCCGTGCGGAAGCGTTTTCCGGCTTCAGTGCGAAGACCATATCTTTGACGGGAAGAAAGAGATTGCAAGAATCAAGAGGCAATTAGAGGAGGGAAAAACGGGCGGGGAAATCGCCAAGCCTGTCTGCCCGATCTGCCAAAAAGAAGCTGTTCCAAACACAGTCAAGAGCACAGGGTATCTGGAAGAGGGATATCTGCCGGACTGGGAACGGTATCGAAGATGGCTTTCCTGCACGATGAATCAGAAACTATGTATTCTGGAGCTGGGAGTCGGATTTCAATATCCCACCGTGATCCGGTGGCCGTTTGAGAAGACCGCTTTTTTAAACAAGAAATCCTCGTTCGTCCGCGTCCACAGCAGGCTGTTTCAGATTTCAGAAGAATTAAAAGAAAAAGCCGTCTCCGTGCCGAAACATGCGGCGGACTTTTTGCTGGAGGGATAAGAGCGTTGTCAGAAAACGGAAGATGTGATACACTGAAAAATAAAAATGCGGCGCTCTTCTTTAGCAGTTGGCGCAGGACGGGAGGAACAGATGGTTGCAATCATTGACTATGACGCAGGCAATTTAAAAAGCGTGGAGAAGGCCCTGAACAAGATCGGAGAGACAGCGGTCATCACAAGAGACAGGGAAGAGATTCGAAAAGCAGACCATGTCATTTTGCCAGGGGTAGGATCGTTCGCAGACGCGATGGAAAATCTGAAGAAATATCAGCTCGATGCGGTAATCCGCGAAACAGCGGATGCACACATTCCGTTTCTTGGAATCTGCCTTGGACTTCAGCTTTTATTTGAATCGAGCGAAGAGAGTCCGGGCGTGGAAGGACTAAAGCTTCTTCCGGGTAAAATTCTGCGCATTCCAGGCGGGGAGGGGCTGAAAATTCCCCATATCGGATGGAATTCTCTGAAATTTCCAAACAAGGGAAGACTGTTTGAGGGAATCCAGGAACCGGCATACGTCTACTTTGTCCATTCCTACTATTTAAAAGCAGACGACCCCAGCCTGGTAACCGCGTCCACATTTTACGGGACGGAGATTCATGCCTCGGTAGAAAAGAAAAATATTTTTGCGTGTCAGTTTCACCCGGAAAAAAGCAGCGACGTGGGACTGAAAATTTTGAAAAACTTTGTATCTTTAAAAAAGGAGGAGTGCTGACGTGTTTACAAAACGAATTATCCCCTGCCTGGACGTAAAGAATGGAAGAGTCGTCAAGGGAGTCAACTTTGTCAACCTTCAGGACGCCGGCGATCCGGTTGAGATTGCGGCTGCTTATGACAAGGCGGGAGCGGACGAGGTTGTATTTTTGGATATCACGGCCTCTTCCGACCAGAGGGCGACTGTGGTCGATATGGTGCGGAAGGTAGCAGAGAAAGTTTTTATCCCGTTTACGGTGGGAGGAGGAATCCGCACAGTAGATGACTTTAGGGTACTCCTGCGCGAGGGGGCCGACAAGATTTCGATCAACTCTTCTGCGATCAATACGCCAAATCTGATCAGCGACGCGGCAGACAAGTTTGGAAGCCAGTGCGTCGTCGTCGCGATCGACGCGAAGAAAAGAGCGGACGGATCCGGATGGAACATCTATAAAAACGGCGGGAGAATCGACGTCGGGATCGATGCGGTTGAATGGGCCGAAAAAGCCCAAAGACTGGGCGCTGGCGAGATCCTTCTGACGAGCATGGACTGCGACGGGACAAAAGCAGGGTATGATCTGGAACTGACAAGGACAATCGCAGAGCATGTCTCGATTCCGGTGATCGCGTCGGGGGGAGCCGGGACGATGGAGGATTTTTACGACGTGCTGACGCAGGGCAAAGCTGACGCAGCGCTTGCCGCCTCCTTGTTCCACTACAAAGAATTGGAAATCAGAACGCTCAAGCAATATCTTGCCTCAAAGCAGGTATCGGTAAGGCTGTAAAGAGACACAGAAAAACAGACAGGAGGAACAAAAGTGGCACAGATTGACAACGACTGGCTGGAACCGTTAAAGCCGGAATTTCGAAAACCTTACTACAAAAAATTATATGAGACGATTGTGAAAGAATATCAGACCCGCCAGATTTTCCCGGCACCGGATGATATTTTCAACGCATTTGCCCTGACTCCGCTCCACGAGGTGAAAGTCGTAATTTTAGGGCAGGATCCCTACCACGGAGAGGGACAGGCGCACGGACTTTGCTTTTCCGTCAAGCCCGATGTGGAGATACCGCCGTCCCTGATGAATATCTACAAAGAGCTTCAGTATGACGTCGGATGCGACATACCGGACAACGGATATCTGGTCAAATGGGCGAGACAAGGCGTGCTGATGCTCAATACCGTACTGACTGTGCGCGCGCATCAGGCAAACTCACACAGAGGGATCGGATGGGAGACGTTTACCGACGCGGTGATCCGGATCTTAAATGAACAGAACCGCCCTATCGTCTTTATCCTGTGGGGGAGACCGGCTCAGGAAAAGAAAGCAATGCTTGACAACCCTAATCATCTGATCCTGCAATCGGCACACCCAAGTCCTCTCTCTGCGAACAGAGGGTTTTTCGGGAGCAGACCTTTCAGCAAGACGAATCAATTTTTGATTCAGCACGCGCAGACTCCGATTGACTGGCAGATCGAGAATATACGGTGAGAGGACGCAAGCGGCAAAATCAAACAGAAAGCGGGGAAAGTGTTGAAAAAAATAGCAGTGCTAAACGATCTGTCTGGTCTTGGAAAATGCTCGCTGACAGCGGCGATTCCTGTGATCTCCGTGATGGGAGTACAGGCATGTCCGCTGCCGACGGCTATCTTGAGCAATCAGACGGGATATGACTCGTACTACTGCGATGACTATACGGAGCATATGGATCCGATTATGGAGGAGTGGAAAAAAAGAAATTTCTCTCCGGACGGAATCTATACCGGCTTTGTCGCAGAGGCGAGACAGATTGAAAAAATTTTAAAATTTCTGCGCCTGTTTCGGCAGAAGGATACGCTTGTCCTGACTGACCCTGTTATGGGGGACGGGGGAAGAGCGCACGGCTTTTTGACGAAGGAACTGCACGCCTATATAAAAATCCTGGCAGGAGAGGCGGATGTGCTCACTCCAAATCTGACGGAGGCTATGCTTTTGCTGTACGCCCCGGAAGAATTAGAAGAGATATGGAGCGAATTTTTCAGGGAAAAAGGAGCACAATTCCGCACAAGAGCAGAAGCCCTGGCAAGGGAGATACAAAAGCAGTATAAGACAAAGGCGGTGGCGATTACGGGAATTGACCTGACTGCAGAAGAGGAAGGCGCAAAAATCGGAAATTTGATTCTGGAGCAGGGGGAAGCGTCGTGGGTGATCACGGAAAAATATGGAGGCAGTTATTCCGGGACCGGCGATGTGTTCGCCTCCGTCCTAAGCGCCGGCATGGTAAGACATCTGAAGATGAAAACGTGCGCGCAAAAGGCGGTCAGCCTTCTCTCAAAAGCGATCCGCGACGCCGTGAGAGAGGGGACGGACCGCAATGACGGCGTCTGCTTTGAGACATATCTGCATGAGCTGGTCTGGTGAGGAGTCATGCAGATAAAAAATAAAAAGAAGATCTCTTTTGAAATGGATGGAGACCCATGGAGAAGAGATCTTCTTTTTTTAAGCTTTACGATTCATGTGAAAGATTTTTCTGCGCGGTGGAGAGCATCAGCTTGATCCGGTTTAGCTGGTTGACCTCGCTGGCACCGGGATCGTAATCGATGGCGACGATATTGGAGAGCGGATACTGTCTGCGCAGCTCTTTGATGACGCCCTTTCCGACGACATGGTTTGGAAGGCATCCAAACGGCTGGGTGCAGACGATATTGTTCGTCCCGCTGTGGATCAGCTCCAGCATTTCGCCCGTCAGGAACCAGCCCTCTCCGGTCTGATTGCCCAAAGACACAATCGATTTGGCGTACCCGGCGAGATCTTCAATTTTAGCCGGGGGATCAAAATGCTCGCTGCGGGTCAGCTCCTTCGCCGCCGTCTTTCTCAGAAATTCAATCACTTTGATTCCCAGATTTCCAAGATAGGAGGAGGACTTTTTCATCCCCAGATGTTCGGATTTAAAGTTTGTGTTGTAGAAACAGTACAAAAGGAAATCCATCAGGTCCGGCACGACCGCCTGCGCTCCCTCCGCTTCCAAAAGCTCTACGAGACGGTTGTTTGCGGCGGGGAGAAATTTGACGAGAATCTCTCCTACAACCCCGACCTTCGGCTTGACCTCATCTGTGATCGGCAGGGAATCAAAATCCTGAACGATAGCGCGGCAAAGTCTCTTAAACTGCATAAAGGAAGGATTTTTCCCGGCGAGGAAGCGCATACAGACCTTCTCCCACTTCCGGTGGAGCCGGTCGGCAGAACCTTTGACCTGCTCATAAGGGCGCATCCGGTAGAGACAGCGCATGAAAAGATCTCCAAATACGACGCCGAAGCACCCCTTTATGACAAGAGCCGGGGTTATTTTAAAGCCCGGATTTTTTTCCAGCCCGCTCAGATTAATGGAAATGACCGGAATCTGCTCCATGCCCGCTTTGCCGAGCGCACGCCGGATAAAGCCGATATAGTTTGAGGCGCGGCAGCCGCCTCCCGTCTGGGAGATCAGGACGGCTGTCTTGTCTAAATCATATTTTCCCGACAGCAGCGCTTCCATGATCTGCCCGACTACGAGCAGAGAAGGATAGCAGGCGTCGTTGTTGACATATTTCAACCCCATGTCGATCGAATGCCGGTCATTTTCCGGCAGGAGAGAGAGGCGGTAGCCGCAGGAGCAAAAAGCTGCCTCCAGCAAAGAAAAGTGAATCGGCGACATCTGCGGGCACAAAATTGTGTAATTTCTGCGCATGTCCTCGGTAAAGACGACGCGCTTGAAGTTTGCCGGTTCAATATGCGCCGTGATGTGGCGGCTCTCTCTGACGCGGATCGCGGCAAGCAGGGAGCGGACGCGGATTCTCGCGGCACCGAGGTTGTTGACCTCGTCGATTTTCAGACACGTATAAATTTTTCCGGATTTGGACAAGATATCGTTGACCTCGTCGGTCGTGACGGCGTCAAGTCCGCATCCAAAAGAGTTCAGCTGGATCAGGTCAAGATTTTCCTGAGTCTTGACAAAGTTGGCCGCCGCATAGAGGCGGCTGTGGTACATCCACTGATCCATGACGAGAAGAGGGCGCTCCGGCGGGTTTAAGTGGGAGACGGAATCCTCCGTCAGGACAGCGACGCCGTAGGACGTAATCAGCTCCGGAATGCCGTGATTGATCTCCGAATCGATGTGGTACGGTCTTCCGGCAAGCACAATGCCGTGTCTGCCTGTCTGCTTCAGATAGGCGAGCGTCTCCTCACCCTTTTGATACATGGTATTGCGGACATGCTCCATCTCTTTCCAGCCTGCCAGCGCGGCGGCAGTGACCTCGTCCTTTGGAATCTCCGGGAATACCTTGATCAGCTCAGACGTCACGGTCTCAAGGCTTGTCAGGGCAAGAAACGGGTTGCGGAAATCAATGTGCGCAAGGCGCAGTTCTTCCATGTTGTTCTTGATATTCTCCGCATAGGAGGTGACGATCGGACAGTTGTAGTGGTTCTGCGCGTCCGGAAATTCGTTTCTCTCATACGGCACACACGGATAAAAGATAAAGGAAACGCCCTGGTGGATGAGCCAGGAGACATGACCGTGGGCAAGCTTTGCCGGATAGCACTCGGATTCGCTTGGGATGGACTCGATTCCGAGCTCATAAATCTTCCGCGTGGAAGGCGGAGAGAGAATGACGCGGTATTTTAAGTCGGTAAAAAAGCGGAACCAGAACGGATAGTTTTCATACATATTCAGCACTCTGGGAATCCCCACCTCACCCCGCACTGCCTGGTCGGCGTCAAGCGGCGTGTAGGAAAAGAGAAGCTTATTTTTAAACTCGAACAGATTCGGAATATTGTCCTTGTTCTTCTCCTTTCCAAGACCTCTCTCGCAGCGGTTGCCGCTGATAAATTGTCTGCCGCCGCTGAAGCGGTTGATGGTCAGACGGCACTGGTTTGTGCAGCCCTTGCACTTTGCCATATGGGTCGTAAACTGCAGCGCATTGATCTTTTCGATCGGAAGCATCGTGGTCTCGGAGTCCTTTGTATACCGTTCCCGGGCGATCAAAGCAGCGCCGAACGCCCCCATAATTCCCGCAATATCGGGACGGATCGCCTCGCACCCGGCGATTTTTTCAAAGCTGCGCAAAACGGCGTCATTGTAAAACGTACCGCCCTGCACGACGATATGTTTTCCAAGCTCCGAGGCGTCAGAAACCTTGAGAACCTTGTACAGCGCGTTTTTGATGACGGAATAGGCAAGCCCGGCGGAGATATCCGACACCTCCGCGCCCTCCTTCTGCGCCTGCTTTACCTTGGAATTCATAAAAACGGTGCACCGCGTTCCAAGATCGATCGGATGCTTGGCAAAGAGAGCTGCCTTGGCAAAATCCTGGACCGTGTAATTTAAAGACTTGGCAAACGTCTCGATGAAAGAGCCGCAGCCGGAAGAGCAGGCTTCATTGAGCTGCACGCTGTCCACCGTCTGATTCTTGATTTTGATGCACTTCATATCCTGCCCTCCGATGTCGAGGATGCAGTCGACCTCCGGGTCGAAGAATGCGGCGGCATAGTAGTGGGATACGGTCTCCACCTCGCCCTCGTCGAGCATCAGGGCGGATTTGATCAGCGCCTCCCCGTATCCCGTCGAGCAGGAGTAGACGATGTTCGCAGTCGGGGGCAGGAGGGAATAGATCTCCTGCATCGCTTTGATCGTCGTCTTGAGAGGGCTTCCGTTGTTGTTGCTGTAAAAAGAATACAGAAGAGAGCCGTCCTCCCCGACGAGAGCGACCTTTGTTGTCGTCGAACCGGCGTCGATGCCGAGAAAGCAGTCTCCCTCGTATGTGTCGAGATCCGCAGTCGCCACGTTGTAGCGGTTTTGGCGTTCCACAAAGGCGTCGTACTCTTTGCGGGACGCGAACAGAGGCTCCATTCTCGCCACCTCAAACTCCAGATGGATGGGCGAGGAGAGCTTTTTGAGGAGATCCGCCATGGAGATGAGCGCCTCCCCTTTGGAATTCATAGCTGAGCCGATGGCGGCAAACAGATGAGAATTTTCAGGGGAAATCGCGTGTTCCTCATCAAGCCTGAGCGTGCGGATGAAAGCCTGCTTCAATTCCGAGAGAAAATGAAGCGGTCCGCCCAGAAAAGCGACATGGCCGCGGATCGGCTTTCCGCAGGCAAGTCCGCTGATTGTCTGGTTGACGACAGCCTGAAAGATGGAAGCCGAGAGATCTTCCTTTGTGGCGCCTTCATTGATCAGGGGCTGGATGTCCGACTTTGCAAACACGCCGCACCGCGCCGCGATCGCATAGACGGCTTTGTAATCCTTGGCGTACTCGTTAAGCCCCGAGGCGTCAGTCTGAAGAAGAGAAGCCATCTGGTCGATGAAAGAGCCGGTCCCCCCGGCGCAGATCCCGTTCATTCTCTGTTCGATATTTGTGCCGTCAAAGTAAATGATTTTTGCGTCCTCACCGCCAAGCTCAATCGCGACGTCTGTCTGCGGGGCGTAATGCCGGAGCGCGGTGGAGACGGAGATAACCTCCTGGACAAAAGGAATTTCCAGATGCTTTGCCAGAGTCAGCCCTCCGGATCCAGTGATGACAGGGGCAAGGCAGACGTCCCCCAGCTGAGTGGAGGCTTTTCTCAAAAGCAAGGCGAGCGTTTCCTGGATATTGGCGTAATGGCGCTCATAATCAGAAAATAATAAGGTCTGATCGGAATCAAGAACCGCAACTTTAACGGTTGTAGAGCCGATATCAATTCCAAGGGTATAAAAGTTTGTCATATGATATTGCAGGCGAACCTGCGTCCTCCTTCTAAAAAGCGTTGATCTTTTTTTCGTGCAATAAAAAAAGTCTTCTTTCAATGAAATCATGGTGGAAAGAAGTCAAAAAAAATCTATCTCAGAATTACGCCTACCATTATACGACAGAAAAAAAGAAAATTCAAATAACAAAATAATGAAAAATCTAATTGAAATATAAACACAATTTCGTTATACTGTCTATGCTGCGAAAATTTTAAAGGGAATGGAGAAAGCAATGTATCGACTATTAAAACAAGACGGAAACGCAAAACGGGGCGAGCTTCACACGGTACACGGGGTGATTCAGACGCCTGTTTTTATGAATGTAGGGACCGTGGCGGCGATCAAAGGCGCAGTGTCCGCGGAAGATTTAAGGCAAATCGGAACACAGGTGGAGCTGTCCAACACGTATCATCTCCATGTCAGACCCGGAGATCACATTATCAGACAGCTGGGAGGACTCCACAAATTTATGGACTGGGACCGCCCCATTTTGACCGATTCCGGTGGATTTCAGGTCTTTTCCCTCGCAAAGCTGCGCAAAATCCAGGAGGAAGGAGTGTACTTCAACTCGCATATCGACGGAAAAAAAATCTTTATGGGACCGGAGGAGAGTATGCGGATTCAGTCGAATTTAGGCTCCACGATCGCGATGGCGTTTGACGAGTGTCCGCCGAGCAAGGCAGAGCGCGGCTACGTGCAGAAATCAGTCGACCGGACGGTGAGATGGCTGGAGCGGTGCAAAAAGGAGATGAAGCGCCTGAACGGACTGCCTGACACGGTAAACCCTCATCAGATGCTGTTCGGCATCAACCAGGGGGCGATCTATGAGGACATCCGGATTGAACAGGCAAAGAGAATCGCGCAGATGGATCTGGACGGCTATGCAGTCGGAGGACTGGCAGTCGGCGAATCCCACGAGGAGATGTACCGTATTTTGGACGTGACGGTTCCGCACCTGCCCAAGGAAAAGCCGACGTACCTGATGGGGGTTGGAACGCCCGCCAACATTCTGGAGGCTGTGGAGAGAGGAGTCGACTTTTTTGACTGCGTCTACCCCAGCAGAAACGGACGCCACGGACACGTCTATACCTCTCACGGGAAACTGAACCTTTTCAACGCCAAGTATGAGCTCGACGACAGACCGATTGAGGAGGGATGCCAGTGCCCAACATGCCGCCGGCACACCAGAGCGTATATCCGCCACCTCCTAAAGGCAAAAGAAATGCTTGGAATGCGTCTTTGCGTTTTGCACAATCTGTACTTCTACAATCATTTAATGGAAGAAATCCGCGATGCGATCGACGCGGGGCGCTATCAGGAATTCAAAAAAAGAAAGCTCGAGGGATTCGAGGGAAAATAAAAAAAGCATAAAAATGGAAAAACTACTTGAAAGTCAGGACGTTTTTGTGTACTATAAATCAGAGACTAAGACTTCCCATACTTAAAATGGGCTTTGCACCTTGAAAATTCAATATTTCTGGCAACAAAATAGTGATTTATGCTCCTATAGA